>JBDKTL010000037.1:0-65345 GCA_039698055.1 Methanoregula sp.
ATACCGGTTTGTCGACACTATTTTGCCTCCTTTTTCGTTAGTAGCATAACAAAGTAAGGAGGCACTGTACCTTAGATCTTTCGGTCACTGTTTTACTTCTGTGAACTCAGCATTTCTACAAAGCCAAAAAAATCAAACTACACTCCACATTCGGAGAGTGATCACGAAACAATAATTCCATTATGCTTTCGCGGGAATCTGGGAAAATTATTTTTTTTGATCGTTTGGAAGCATATCTGTCTGCAACCCGTCAGTTGCCATAAAAAAGTTTTACGGGAAAACAGGATATTTTATTTCCGGTTCAGGACTAAACCGGCAATTCCCACAATGACAAGCGCACTCACGGCGCCCAGCGGGGATAAGGGGGCATATGTGGTCTTTTTCGGAACCGGTGTACCGGTTATGCCCGCGGTTATCTGCTGATATGTGGGGGACGCAGTTTGTTCCACCGAAATGACGGTGATTGCCGGAGGGGCTGTCGTCGGTGCAGTGTACGAGCCAAAACGGACCGGCACTTCAGTTGGTGTGGGGCTTGCGGTTATGAGATATACTTGCGCGAGACCTGAAATTGCTTCTTTATTTTGTGCCGCCTCGGCATACAGGGGGTCGATACTTAATGCCATATCATAGCAATCCCGGGCATCGTTGTATCGCTGGAGCGCTGCAAGCGCCAGCCCCTTGTTGTTCCAGATCTCTGCATTCTTGATAGTGATCTGGGTGCAGTGATTGAATGCATCGAGTGCATCCTCGTACCGGTTCATGCTCATAAGCACCAGTCCTTTCTGGTTCCATCCGTCAAGGTTGCCCGGCTGGAGGGCGGTACACCGGGTATAATCTGTCAGTGCGTTATCGAATTTACCGAGATGGAAATATGCAGATCCCTGGTTGCAGTAAGCATCAGCCAGGTTTGTCTTTACTGCAAAGAGATTGTTGTATGCATCGACAGCATCGTCATACCTGCCCAGCTTGAAAAGCGCAAAAGCACGGGCATTCAGGGCATCCACATCTGATTTTATCGCAAGTGCCTGTTCTGAAACCGTAAGAGCATCCGAATATTGTCCGAGCGCGTTGAGCGCGACAGCTTTCTTTCCCATCGCTGCTGCGTAATGGGGATCCTGTACGATTGCATTATCGTAATACGTAATTGCCAGTTGGTAATTCCCCACGGTTGCAGCATTCATTCCTTTCGTGTACCAGTCCTGTGCATCCTCTGCCGGTATTGCGGGAACGAGGATGCAGAGTACGAGAAGAAGAATTGCTGCGATGAATTTCAATTGCATACCGCGTAATTCTCTTTTATGGCAGATGAAGATATTGTTTCACCAAGCCTTTTGCACCCGTCATGCTGCCGGCCGGTACAGGATGCAGCCGCACTGCCCAATCGTTATGGCAACCGAAGCCGCACACAATGCCGCAAAGACAAATCCGCCAAAGAAACCTGCCGCGTCTGCAATGAGCCCGGCAAAAAACGGGAGGATTGTCATGCCAAGGTAGCTGGTCGTGGAAAAAAGCCCCATGGCAAGACCCTGGTGATCGTGCACTTCCGATAAAAATGCCATCTGGGCAATCATGATGACACCGGCAAGGGCCCCGATAAGGATGAATCCCAGCGGAGAAACAAACGTGAGCAGTACCGCACCCGTCATCAGGACTGCCGACCAGCGGATAGTCAGGACCGGGGGCAGATGTACCCTTGAGATGATGATGACGGCAATGATCGTGGCAATACTCATACCGGCAATCCAGAGGCCGACAATATCGGGCGATCCCCCCGAGAATTTCGGGTACAGCGAAGTAACGACACCGGTGATCCCGACGAGCACGATGGAAGAGTACCACATCCAGCGATAATCTTTGAGCAGCACCGAAAAGACGCCGGCACTGCTGTGCGTCCGGGCCGGGACCGTTTCCGTGATGAACAGGCTGAGTCCGCCAGCGATACCGGTTATTGCGGTGAACAGGACAATGCCGGCAACCGGCTCATTGATCCGGACCGCCAGCCAGCCGGCAGCGACGAGCCCCAGTACCAGCCCGGCATTGAGCAGCGCCATGAAGTACCCGCTCATTTTCGTATGATCCGGCAGGGAGTTCACATACGACATCGCCGCCGCCACAAAGAGTCCGGTCCCCACCCCTTCAACGCACCGCAGGACAATGACAGGAACCGGTGAGATAAAAAGCGAGAGAAGAATGCCGCTTGCAAGAGTGATGAAAAGCCCGGCCCGGATCACCGGCACCCGGCCGTACCGGTCAGACCAGATCCCACCGGGCAGCGTGGATAAGAATGCACCCAGGAAATATGCGGCGTAGATAGCGCCCTGCCAGGTGGAACCCTCGGCATATGCGGGCAGTACCGGGACGATGGCATTGGAAAGTGCCATCACCGCAAAGATCCCGATACTGACTGTAATACGCATCTTCATAACAAAACGTCGTCAGACCATGCGGTAGGTTTCAAGGTTCATGGGGGAATGGGTTTCAATGTGATAGCGCTTGTAGATCGAACTTGCCAGGTCGATCGTATTGTTTTCGTCGCCGTGAATGCAGAACACTTTTTCCGGGCGCGGGGAGATCTGCCCGATATAGTTCATCAGCTGCCGTCGGTCGGAATGCCCGGAGAAGCCGTCGATGGTATCGATTTCCAGGTTGATGGTGATGGTACCTTTCCGGCCCATCGGCACTTCACGCCAGCCCTTCTGGATGCGCCTCCCCTGGGTGCCGTCCGCCTGGTAACCGACAAAGACCAGCGCATTTTTCTCGTCAGATGCCAGGTTCAACAGGTACTCCATGACCGGCCCGCCGTTGAGCATCCCGCTCGTCGTGATAATCACACAGGGGTCCCCGGCCATCACTTTTTCCCGGAGGTCCTGCGAATCCACCTGCTGGAAACATTCGGCAAGGAACGGGTTCATACCTTCCCGGAAGATCAGGTTCCGGAGATCGGTATTGAGGTATTCCGGGTAGCAGGTGTGGATTGCGGTTGCTTCACGGATCATGCCGTCAAGGTAAATCTTGACCGGCGGGATCTTACCAAGGCGCATGCCCTCTTCGAGCGCGAGCATGACTTCCTGCGACCGTCCGACAGCAAATGCCGGGATAATCACTTTTCCGCCACGGGAAAGGACCTTGTTGATCGTTTCGTAGAGTTTGTCCTCCGCGTCGGACCGGGCAGGCTGGAAATCATTGGAGCCCCCGTAGGTGCTCTCCATAAACACGGCTTCAAGACGGGGGAACTGGTTGATCGCCGGGTTAAAAAGACGGCTCTTGCTGTAATTGAAATCCCCGGTAAAGGCGATATTGTACATGCCGTCGCCGATGTGGAAGTGGGCGATTGCCGAACCAAGGATATGCCCGGCATTGTGGAAGGTGAGCTTGATGTCCGGCGCAATATCGGTTACGCTGCCGTAATTGAGCGTGATGGAATGACGGATATAGGTCTTGACCTCATTTGAGGAATAGGGAATTTTCCGGTCTTCCTTGTGGATGACATCGAGATAATCGAGCTGGAGCATCGCGGAGAGATCCCGGGTTGGCGGCGTGGCATAGACCGGCCCTTCATAGCCGTACTTGTAGAGCAGCGGGATGAGCGCACAGTGGTCAAGGTGGGCGTGGGTGAGAACCACGGCATCGAGCTGGGCAAGCGGATGGATCTCCGGCACGTACAGGTACGGTGTGCCATTTGAGTTATCCGGTTTTTCACCACAATCGATCAGGACCCGGCTGTCGGGAGTGGTGAGCAGGAATGCCGCCCGGCCGACTTCACGGCAGCAGCCAAGGGTGGTGACCCGCAGCCAGTTGTCCTTTTTCGTCGCGTCCTTGTTGGACTCGTCCCGACCCGGGATATCCCGGTGGATCCGTCGCCCGATTGTCCTGAGGAATTGCTTGCGCTCCTCGTTTACCGACCGGAGATACTGGCGCACCTGCTTGACCGTGCTGCTCTCGATGGGGGGAGTCCGCACGACTTTTGGCGTCCACCCGATGTGTTTGGTGATCTCCCGTAGCGTGATCCCGTTTTTTCCGATGACCACGCCGGGCTTCTCTGCCTCGATAAGCACTTCCCCGGTATCCGGGTCAAAAAAGATATCGGTGATACCGGCGGTTTCCGGCACAACGGATTTGATCTCGTTGACTGCCTTTTCCGGATCTTCAAGGATAGTCGGCCTGACCACGATCCGTTTGCGGAGATCGCGGGCAAGAATCTTGATTAAGTCTGCTTCGTCAGCGAAGCGTTTGGGATCATCGGTATAGATGACGAGTTCGGGACCTTCAAATTCCACCTGCGTCACCGCGATGCCTTTTGGCACCTTATCGTTGATCTTCTCTTTGAGCTCTTTGAGCCGTTCTTCAATCTGCATATAATAAACGTCCTAAAAAAAAGGTTATGCGGGGATCTTGGGAAGATATTTTTTCAGTATATCTTCACCAAGAATCGTGTAGTTGTATTTGGTGATCACGACAACCTGGATTCCTTCACCGGAAGCCGAATCGCGTTTCATCGCGGATTTCAGGGAGCGGACGGCGAGATCGATTGCCTCGTCCTGTGTCATGTCCGCATGGTACCGGTCTTCGAGCACACCGTAGGCCATCGGGGAACCGGAACCGGTTGAGACGATATCGTCTTCCCGGGTTGCCCCGCCCATCGCATCGACCGAATATAGGCTCGGACCTTTTTCATCCACGCCGCCAACGAGCAGCTGGACATAGTACGGGAAATACCGGTTCTGGTTTAAGTAATTTGACAGCAGGGTTGACGCTGCGCCAACGGTGATCGGCCGCGACCTGCGTATCTGGTACAGGTTGCATTCAACGGTGAGGATACGGGCAAGCTGCTGGGCATCGCCAACACCGCCGGCAGTGGTCATACCGATGCGATCGGCAACCTGGTAGACCTTCTTTGCCCGCTTGCTGGCAATCAACGATCCCATAGTCGCCCGTTTTTCCGTAGCGAGAATGACCCCATTATCAAATACCAGACCTATCGTGGTCGTCCCTTTCATAGATTCCTGGTACTGTTCAGGCATATTACACCTCTAAAAATAAACTAACGCTAAAATTCTTTTAAAAGCGTACTAAAGTATTAGGTGATAGTATAAAATTTAAAGGTTGCTATCGGTGCACCGACACAAAAAAAATTTCTTTTTATTGGATTTCTTTTGCACTGCCACGACACGAAAGACGGTTATTCCTCCGCGTCCTGGCAGAGCACTTTGATGAGATCCCGGTCGTAGAGCATGCCCACGAGGCGTTTGTCGCCATTTACTACGGGCAGCTGATCGACCCGGGACCGGCGCATCTTCAATGCACACTCGCTGACCTCGGAGTTCTTGGGAACGGCAACGACATTCTTTACCATCGCCGTTTTCACCGGCCGGTTCGGGAGCTGGACCCGCGAAATGCCAAAACTGATCGTATGGTTGTCCCGGATACTCTCCCATGTCCACTCATCGTCATCGGTGCCGTTTGAGAAATCGCTCACACCGACAGAATCCTCGATGTTTGAGCTGCGGATAAGGTCGCGTTCGGAGATGATTCCCTGCAGGATGCTCTCATTGTTGAGGATCGGAATGGCATCGACACCGGAGATCTCCATGATCCGGCCGACCAGCGGGAGCGGGGTCTCTTCCCAGAGTGCAAACGTCTTGCTGGTATACTTGTCTTTGATCTCTTCCTTGATCTTCATCTGGGCAATGGCGTGGATCAGGTCGGCAACTGACAGGAGCCCGATGAGTTTGCCGTCTTCAACGACCGGAAGCCTCCGGATGCGGTTCGTGATCAGCAGGCGTGCGGCTTCATGGATATCCATATCAGATTCGACACAGATGGGCTTTGGCGTCATCAGGAGCCCCAGCTGCGTCTCTTCGGGTTTGCACAAAAGATCTTTTCTGGTGATGATGCCGACAATTTTTTTGTTTTTCAGGACCGGGACTCCGGAGATCCCGGTGCGTTTGAGAATCTTGAGCACATCGTCGCGGTTCCCGGGTATTTCCACATGCACGACATCGGATGTCATGAAATCCTTGACGGTCACAGCAGACGTTATGATCTCACCACCATCGTAGTGACATGGCTGTGAGAAACAATATACATGCTGACGCTTCCGATAAGGAGCTGGTCGGCCTTGCTTTTTCCATGAGATCCAACGATAATGAGATCGGTTTTTTCCTGCTCTGCAAGCGAGATGACTTCGCTTCCCGCGTGACCCTGTTTTGTGTGGGGGATAAGGACAATGCCATTTTCTGCCGCAGTTTTTTTGGCTGTGTTCAGGACTGATTCTCCCTCCTTTTCGAGCACACGGTACATAATCTCAACCGTGTTATCCGTGGGCAGGGAGGAGAATAACCCGGTTTCCACAACGTAAACGGCATGGAGTTTTGCATTCCACACTTTCGCTTCATCAACAGCCCGCACAAGAGCCCGCTCGCTTGCGGTGGAACCATCGATTGCAACAAGTATGCTAGTAAACACCGGCATCACCCAAAACAAACATGCCAGTCTAATTGAATTTACCCATTAAAAACACTATTGACGATCCGGACGGTTCCGGCCCGTTTAATGACCGTTGTCACAGGGTCGTGGCTGAAACAGAGCGCGGTGGGGGAAGGATCTAAAGTAAAAAAGGCGGCGCGGGCTCCTTTCACGATAAAAACGGGGGTTCCGATGAGTGCAGAGCCCATAACCGCGCTCCGGAGTACCTGCCGGGGCTCAGGGTGGTACACCGTATGCAAAAATGCCATCTCCGCGAACATGTCCGGCTGCACAAACATCGCATTGTCGGTGCCAAGCAACAGCGTGCAGCCACAATCGATCATGCGGGCAACCGGTGGGTGCCGTGCCGATGAAGTGACGCCCAGCAGCCAATTGGAGCGGGGACAGATTGCAACCGGTATCTGCCGGTCCGCACATTCGCGGATCTGGTGTGGCGTGGCATGGGTCATGTGGATGAGAAGATCCGGGTCAAATGCGAGAGCCGCGTCAATATCACCGCCATCCCGCTCTCCCGCGTGAAAAGCAATTTTTTTCCCGAGGTTTCGCGCTTGTTTTACCTGCTCCTCCACGTCCGGGACATCCCGGGCACTGCTGATGCCAAGACCGTCTGCTTCAGCTTCGCCGCCATCCCGCCCGAAAATTTCTGCCCGGAACCCCAGCCCTTCCGACGCCTCGCGCAATGCCCGGACGCCATTAATTCCCCCCTCGCGGAAATCGGCACAGCCCCGTGTTCCCGTGGCTATCATATCGCCGATGCCTGCCCGCATACCGGCAACAAGATCCTGATAGGGGGTGCGGGCGAGCAGCCGGTGCTTGATCCCGTCAGGAGGGGTGACCAGTTCTTCAAGGGAGCCCTGTGCAGGATAATCCATCGCGACGGTATCTCCAAGGTGCGTATGGGCATTAAAAAAAGCCGGGCAGATCCAGACCGGCGGCGCACGGGGATTTGCTTCGATACCGGTAATCATGCCGGCTTCGACCACGATGTCGACCGGTTCAAGGGAGAATTCGTCGCCAACGAGTGCCTGCCCGGAGATTACCTGAGGGGATTTCATGGTATGCTGTGTCTCTCCTTTATATATTGAAAAATGAAATATATTTGCATGGCAAAGAAGCAAGGTGGAAGATTACTCTCCTCGGCTGGACTGGTAAATTATTACGAGAGCGAGGACCGGCGTGCAATTCACATCAACCCGCTTGTGGTGATGGGATTTGCCGCTGTAGTCGGTATTGTCATTCTCGTGCTGAACACAGTGTATTAACCCCATTCTTTTTTCAGGGCTTTTCTTGTAAGGTCCTCATCTTTGGTGAAATAGAGGTTGTCATGGCCCGTCCATGCCGGGCAGTTCCGGATGATGACCGCCGGGACACCGTTGTTGCTTTCGCCCATGACAAAATTGGCAAACCCGGCAATTTCATCCACAACCGCTTCCTCGGTAATCTTGAGTACGTGACCGAAGAGATCCGTATCCCCCCGGAAATCCCGGATCGCGGTCATGCCGCTCCACCCGATCGCGTTACCGGTCTGCCCGCGCCGGAACGATCGCCCGCAGGTATCGGTGATGATAACACCGACATCGCGACCGGTGATTTTTTTGATTTCTGCCCGGACCTCACCGGCTGCGCCCATCGGGTCGGGCGGCAGGAAGATTACCATGCCGTCATCGATATTGCTCTGGTCGACTCCGGCCCGTACACCGATATGACCAAACGGGAGTTCGGAGAGGATGAAGGGGTGCTCCATGATGATATCTGCCGATGCGTCGAGAACTGACTGGACAAACCGGGGGTCTTCGCCATTGAGGTTTGCGAGACGGTGTGCCCGTTCCGACGGGGTGATGGTCGAGAGCGCCTGGGTATAGCCTTTGGACTTTGAGTAAATGGTCGACGCAATAGAGATGATATCGCCATCCTGCACCGGCACCCGCTCGCAGATCAGTGCAGCGAGGTTGTCGCCGGCCCGGATGAGAGGGAGTCCCTCTACTCCCATGACCTGAATCTGAACCATACCAGTTCTATGAGTTGACCGGTCGATATAGGGATTTCGTTGTGCGTGTGGTGCCGTACAGGAACCGGGTTTTTGGGAGATGGGGTCGTTTGCGGATTTCTGTACAGAAGTTGTATGTTGACGGCGAGCGACGGGAACAGAAACCGGCGGTGCGTACGGGGTGTGGTGCCCGACATGCAGTTTTCCGGTTCTGGCGTTTATGAGAAATAATATTTTTGCAATCGATATATTTTTATCAGGATAACGCACATGAACGGTTTACCATGTACCTCATCTTCAGGTGTCCGGGGTGCAAAACATTTACCTACGGGGATCGTTTCCAGAAATGGAAACTCTGCCCGGTATGTGGTCTTGCCTATGAGGTGGCAAAGGCACCGGCATATCTTGAAGTTGAAGATTACCATGAAGCAGAAAAAATTGTTGCCGAAATGCAGAAATATCTCATCAGAATGAATAAGAAGGATTTCACTCCTGAAGAGACTGACGAACTGCGCCACCATTATGCGGTCTGGCTGCGACAGAGAGTATGAATTCTTTTTATTGCGAAAATAGTTCTGCCTTTTTTAATTTCCGGGGTTTCTGGCAGGATAATTTCTCATGGGGTGCCGGATAATCGTTGCCGGTAAAGTGAGCGGATAAAAAATTCCGGAATTTTCGATCGGGACCTCACGTGCTCTCCGGGCAATACTTCAAGAAGTCCGGCACGGCACATTATACGAGAGATGGTGGCTGTGGAATCGTACGATGTTGCAGTAATCGGGGGAGGCCCGGCCGGTTTGTTCTGTGCAGCAAAGACTGCCGGGTCCGGCTGCCGGGTTGTCCTGCTCGAAAAAAACACGAGCCCCGGCGCAAAACTGCTGCTGTCCGGTTCCGGCCAATGCAACATCACCCATGCCGGCGAAATCCGGGAATTCCTCCCGCATTACCCGGGGCAGGAGAAATTTATCCGGCCGGCGCTGTTTGGTTTTTCGAACCGGGATCTCATCGCCTTTTTCCACGAACGGGGACTGGAGATGATGACAGAAGAACGTGGCAAGGTGTTCCCGCAGTCACGGAGCGCCGCGGACGTGCTTGCCATTCTCATGGATGAATGCCGCCGGCGGGGAGTGGAGATCCGGTGCGGGAACGCCGTGACGGAAATTACCACGACACCGGAAGGGTTTCTCATCACTACGCCACTAATTACCGTTCGCTCCGGTGTTCTGGTAATTGCAACCGGTGGGGCATCGTACCCGAAAACCGGATCAACCGGCGACGGGTACCGTTTTGCCGGATCGCTTTGCCAGCCGGTCACGGAGATCGCCCCCGGGCTCACACCGCTTTTGATCCGGGATTTTCCCTTTGCGGCGCTCATGGGGATCTCGTTTGAGGACATGCGGTTCTCGGTCTGGCGGGAGCACCGGAAACTTTCTGATTATCACGGGGATGTCCTGTTCACCCACCTTGGGTTGTCCGGCCCTGGGATTCTTGATGCGTCGCGGGACATCCGGCCCGGCGATGAGGTCCGGCTCTCGTTTGCCGGGAAGATGACCCGGGAGGAATTTGTGCAGGATCTGGTTACCCGTGCAGCAGAAAACCCGACATGGCAGTTGAGGACAATCCTTGCCGCATACCCGGTTCCCGAGCGGCTCAACCGGAAACTCCTCATGTTATCGGGAATCCCGGACGACATCAAATGTGCGCATTTTTCCGCGGCGATGCGATCGAAACTTGCCACGCTCTGCACGGAATTTCCGCTGACCGTTTCAGCCCCGGGAGGATTTTCTGTCGCGATGGTGACCCGGGGCGGCGTAGCACGGGAAGGCGTGAACAAAAAAACCATGGAATCAACAACGGTTCCCCATCTCTATTTTGCCGGCGAAGTGCTCGATATCGATGGCGACACCGGGGGATATAATCTCCAGGCGGCCTTTTCGACCGGGTATCTGGCGGCACAGGGTATCCGGGAAAAACGTAACTATACCGGGAAATTCACGCAATAATCACCCGGTTTCCTCACCGTCGTAAAACCAGCCACATTCCAGCCTCCGTTCCACAATCCAACCCCGCACAATTTTTATCCGGCACACGCTTAAAAGCCCCTTATTCACATTACACGGGCAAATCCCAACACCTCCGCACCGTTTGGATGTTTTCGCACCCTGATCGCGAAATTTCACCCAGCTTTTGGGGCACGATAAAATCGTCCGTTTGTCAAAATAACAGATTTGCACAGACTTTGTAAAACGGGGCCCGATACGGGCTTTGTTTGGGATGGTGGAGATGAATCCGGTGCCGTATCGCGCCCGGATTGAATGCAGGACATAATGATCGATCCGAATCATGTTTACCCGGAACTGATTGCCACAATGATACATGGTGAACGAGCGATTCACGTCAGACAACTAATTACCCCTGCATAAATTTTCCTTTTTACTCGTTCGTAATGACTATGGCATTCGGGTAAATTCGTTGATACCCGAAAAATTCACACGTACGATAATTTAATCCGGATCTATGCTTTTGTTGCAGCACAGAAAAAAATGCGAAAAGAGACCCATATGCTTCACAAGTAATGGATAGAAGTGTAAAATAACTACGATACATCACGTTAATCGGACATACATATCGCTGATTTTTTCAGGAAGATAATCCAAATAAAAAAATTTCGTAAAGATCCTCCCGTTTCTCAAAAAAAAGCCGGAACAACTGGGCTAAAAAATCCTGATTACCCGTGTTCCTTCCGGCGCCTCTTTATCCACTAAAATTTGCACAACACATTTGTATTCCCGGAACCATTTTCATTGCAATGACCCTGAAGTACGAGATCATTGGCGACAATCTCCAGATGGTAAAATGCACGCTTGCACCGGGCGAAGGACTCTTTGCAGAAGCCGGATCGATGGTGAACATGAGCGGCAACATGCACATGGAAAGCCAGATGAAAGGCGGCATCCTCTCCGGCATCAAACGCATGGTAACCGGCGAGAGTTTCTTCCTGACCCGGTTCACTCCCACGGATAAAGCCGGCCACGTTGCCTTTGCCGGGAATGTTACCGGGAAAATATTCCCGGTTAAAATCATGCAAGGGAAAGATTACATCGCCCAGAAAGAGTCGTTCCTTGTGTGCGAGGAGCAGGTGAATCTCGATATCGCGTTCACGCAGAAAATCCGGGCCGGGCTGTTTGGCGGGGCAGGCTTTATCCTCCAGAGAATGACCGGCGACGGCCTGGTGTTCCTTCACTGCTGCGGGGATATCATTGAACTCTCGCTCAAAGCCGATGAAGTTGTCAAAGTCCAGACCGGGCTTGTTGTCGGCTTTGAAGACACCGTGAAGTACGACATCGCGCTTGCCGGCGGGGTCTCGACCGTGCTCTTTGGCGGCGAAGGGCTCTTTGTCACCACGCTCACCGGGCCGGGCAACGTTGTCCTCCAGTCAATGGATGTCGCAAAACTGGCGGCAACACTCGTGCCATTCCTCCCCAAACCATCTCCTGCTCCAGCTCAGGTCGTCAATAAATAATGTGGTGAATGCCAAAACAAAATTCTTTTTTTTTTAATACATGCCCTGATGATGTCATTCATGCGAAAAAAAATTGGCACGAAATCATCGGGTTCCCTACATGAGAAACGAAAAATTTGTGTAAAGTTCTCTCGTTTTTATCGCGATCGTTTGTCAGCATATGTACCTGTTATTCATTCATGCTAAAATCGGCTTTAAAGAAATCCTCAAAAGTTTAATTGCCATAACACTCTTTTTGGGCTACGGCAATCCTCACCGTTGCTCGCGCCGCTGTGATATCCCCCGTTTGCGATAGTGGTGTATTTCCTCTTTCCGTCATCATCGCACGTGAGCCCCGTCCCCCTCGGGGGACTGGTGGCGCAAGAGGGGGGGCTGCGTGTGACAAAAGAGGTTTTCTCCAGTGCCCTAAAATCCTTATTTTTTATTCCACCCAAGGTTTTCGAGCAGGTACTTTGTCTCGTCCTGCGCCTTGCTCCCCGGGCTGCGTGGCTGGACGACGAGCGTGATCGCATCCTTGAGCGCGATATTTTTCCCCTTCATCTTGCAGAGCGTGTAATCGCCATTGAACCGGCCGAGCGCTTTGATAAATGCGCTGAGAATTTTTTTCCGGTTGGCAAGATCGCTTTTTTTCAGTTTCATGAGATGCTCGAAAATCGAAACATCGATCAGCGTCGATGCCATCCAGCTGATCTCACAGGTATAGCCAAACAGCCATGCAATCCGGGAATTTTTTGTGGTGGAGATGAAATCGCCGATATTGTTGCCCACGCTGCACGAGCCGATGATCACGCCTTCGATATTGGTGTAATTCGCCGCATTCCGGACGACCCGGAACATTTCCGGGATCTTCATGCCGGTTTTTGATTTCAGCCCGCCAATCCTCTTGTCGGTCCCGTGGGCTGCGACGTACAGGAAGAGCCGGTCTTCCCGGGTATTCATGAGATCGTCGGTAAGGGCGCGGCGGAACCCGACTTTCTCGTAGAAGTTGGAGTAGTAGATATTGAAATCGCCTTTGTAACTTTCCAGCCCTTCAAGAAATGCGAGTACTGAGGGGCGCTTGGGTTTTTGTTCGGGGGTCCACCACAGGCCTTCGATAACAAGGAGTGCCATGCTGCTCATGGGGTAGTTCACCATCGTACCGGTTTTTTTATGCACAGCCGGCAGTGCATTGAGGAGAACGTAGGTGTGAAAGCGGATAATGATATCGACATTTGTTTTATTCTGCCACGCGTGCTTGTGCAGGAACCCAGCTGCCGCAGAGTAAAAAAAATTAAAAAAGAAAATTTTTATGCCCGCCGCATCGGATATCTGGTACCGGAAAAAAAGCATTTTTTTCCCGTGCACAAAATTTTTTTTTGAGGTACCACGACATCATGCCAGACCAATGCGACCATTCTGCTGCCGGTTCACCGGGCAACGGGTGTGCCGGAGATACCAGCACATCCGCCGATGCACAGTTCCTCCGGGAAATCGCGACGGGCATGAGTCTTGAACGGATTGTGGAGATTACCGAAGAGTTCACTCACCTGAACCAGCTCATCGTGCGTCATATCGAAAAGGGCGGGGGATTTACCAGCACCGGGGCGTATTTTAAATCCGTCCAGCCGGTTCTCGATATGCTGGAGATCGAAATCAGGGTCAGGTATTGCCCCGGCATGACACGGAAACAGATGAAACTCATTATCCAGGACTGGATCGATCAGGAAATCCGGGAACTTGAGTGACTGGGGAAGTGTCTGCCCGAAAAAATTCAAAAGGAGAATTTTTAATGCCGGTTTATCGTGGGATCCGGGGAAAAAACCTTACATCCACCCGGTTGCCCATGCCCACATGTTGTGGACACCGGCAGAGATCACAACACCCGGATCGATGCCGAGCACCGGGAAGACGAAGATAAAATACAGGACAGTCCCAATCAGGCTCCCGAGATTTGCCAGCGCCGCAACCAGCACTACTTTAAAGAGCGGGATACGGGCCATCTCGCCGATAGATTCTGCCGCATAGATTTTGCGGAAATCCGATACCGGGGGTTTTCTTACCCGGGCTTCCACGTACGCCGCGATCCATCCCGCGTGGAGCATCGGGTTTAACGAGGTCATCCACGCAACGCCAAAACAGGTCAGCGCAGAATACGGGTGGCCCCCGGCAAGGAGAGTAAATATCGCCGCAAGTACACCGTGGATGACCACCCAGAAGATAAACGCATACAGGAGCACCATCCAGCCGACACCCGAAAATGCAATTGCCGCAAGCAGGAATGCAAACAATGCCGTGACCGCGAAGCCGAAGATCGTTCCCCACGGGAATGATTTGGGCTCGTGCGCAAGTGCGTCAAAGGGCGGGAGAGTCTCTGGCTTGTCAAGATAATTCGTGATCCCCTGCCGGTGTCCTGCGCCGACAACTGCAAGGATACGCCCCTCCGGGCGCTGCACTTTTAACAGGATCAGCTGGTGGGCGATATAAGCGTCCCGCTCGTCAATCAGCGCCCGTGCGCCATTGGGCGAGAACTTGCGGAACTCCTCCATTACCGCGTCGATGACATTCTGCTCCTTTAAGGATTCAATATCGATCTCCTGTCCGTTGTCCACTTCCGCAATCGAGATGATCAGCGCGTAGAACATCCTGAGTTTCTCGATAATCCCCAGAGATTTCCAGAACCGCAGCAGCGTAAGCCGGATGTCCCGGTCGACAAGGGCAACCGGGATATTATGGCTTTCCGCCGCTTCGATCGCCGCCTTCATCTCGGCGCCCGGCTCGACACCCACGTCCACGCCAATCTTGCGCTGGAGGTACGAGAGCAGCCACTGGACGAGGAGCGAGTTGAAGTTTTTCACTTCAAGGACATCCTCAACCGTCGGGTCCCGGGCCTGTTTCTTGAGCGCGGAAAACCGTGCCGGGTCAAGCTCGATCGCAACAACGTCGGGTTTGAACTCTTCAATTGCTGACTGGACTTCTTCAACACTCTTCTGGGAGACGTGAGCAGTCCCGACGATTTTTATTTCCGCCATCAATCACCGTTCTGTCACTACTATTTGCGCTCGCTCCTCATTAAGGGTAAGGTGAAAGCCGTATTTCCGGAAAAATTACGTGGTGGCGCAATTAAAAAAGGGGGAAACGGTCAGAAAATAAAACCAGTGAACGGTACCTGGCGCTATACTAGCAGTTCTGCTGGCATTCCATCATCTGCACCGGGCTGGCATTATACTGGCTTATGCATGTCCGCACACAGTTTCTGCACTGCTCAAATGGTGGTTCGTACACCGGCTGGCAGGAACCCTGTACTATTGAACAGTGTGCAAATCTCCGGCACTGGTCCCCTGCCGCGAACATGGCCGTACATACTTCAGCCGGATGTGGTCCGCACTGGATCTCAAGACCATGGCAATTTTCCACACCGCATACCGTATCCGTAACCGGCAGGGTGGCTGTGGGGGCGGGGGTAACCGCTGGCGGTGAGAGCGGTGACGGAACTGTGCAGCCAGCTGCGCAGACAAGGATAACCGCCAGTGCGCACACGACAGTTCCATACAAGGACAGTTTCATTTTTTGCTCCACACATCTGTTGGGAAGTTCCGGGAAGATTAATTCATCGTTTTTCCGGTGTCCCAATCCGGAAGAGCATAACTATGGCCGGGCATCCATCGCGATCTTTTTTGCTCCGGCCGGCAAAGATAAAGGTAAACTGCGACGACGGGCAAGTTTTTTTTAACGTTTGCATGGATACTGCATGATATCAGAACAGGACTGCCGGCAGTGCGGCCGGTGCTGTGAGAAATGGGGCTGGGGCCAGAAAGGGATAATCGAAGATCTCGTTCCCTGGATCACATCAGGCCGAAACGATATTCTCCGGCACGTTTCTGTCACGCTCGCCAGCCGGAAACGGTGCAGCGGCACACAGATATCGCTTGCCGACCTGCCGCAGGTCACCCGCATCGAATACTGGACAGATCCCGGTGGCAGGGCTCTTTCACACTGCCCGTTTTATTTCCGGGCCGGCGACGGGAAAGTGTACTGCAAAATCCATGACACCAAACCCGCGGTCTGCATCGGGTTCACTCCATGGAACGAGGGCATCCGGGATTATGCCCTGAACTGCCCGGCATGCTATGACACAACCCCGTGACGGGACGGACAACGCACGTGAGTAATTCCGGTAACCTTATACGGCATCGCCCGTCAAACGTATTTGCCCAGAACCGGGGAGAAAACAATGGGAAAAATCAGGGTTTATGGGTGATGACCAGTCCCTTGTTGTCGACTTTTGTCACAATCGCGATGGTGAGGCCGATGGGTTTGAGGATCTTCTCGATCGTTTTACGGTCTTTTGTCGTGACAATTGCAATTGACGGGCCAACGGAACTCATGCCGACAAATTCCAGCCCGGCTTCCCGCAGCATGCTCATGTACTGGTAGATCCGGTAACTGTGGTGCTCCACTTCGGCACGCTTGGAGCCCCGGAATTCAATTTCCCAGATAACGTCCCCGATTTTTTTGAGATCGCCGCGCTCCAGTGCCGGCACCAGATCCATCAGGAACAGGTACGCCTTGAGTTCCCGGTCCCGGTAATCGAGCGTCCGTGCCTTGTTCATCAGCAGATCGAACTCCTGTGTGCCGGCCGAGGAAATATCGGTTGGCGGGACAACGATATAGACCTGCTTTCCTTCCGCAAACGGGTGGTGGTACACGAGGGCAAGTTCATCGCCCATGATTGCCATGCCGCCGGTGGTGCTGACTGCCGGGCCCACACCAGTTTCAAAGCCAAACGCTATCGTGTTCTCTTTTGTCTCTTCAACGTAATTGTGGCCAATCAGCTGACGGAGTTCGGTGTTGGTCAGCGGGGCGCCGACTGCCTCGTTGAGTGCGGTTGCAATGGCGATCATCACGGTGCTCGTCGAACCAAGCCCGACGTGTTTGCGCTCGTGGTCGGTGGCTTTGATAGAAAAGCCTCCCTTATAGCCAACCGCCTTTGAAAAGACCGCAACAAAATTTTCGATAATTGGCGCACGGTCGTAATCGATAACAACGCCTTTTTTCGTACAGGCCACTTCAGCGGTGCAGTAGCACTGGATGGCAAACCCGGTGCCGCCGCCCCCGGCATGGTCCGGGGCAAACCGGTTCATGTCCAGTACTGTTAAGTGGATCCGGGCTGGTGCTTTGACATGGATTTTTCCCTTTTTTGGTTTCAGGGTAAATTTTCTCTTCTCAAGGCCCAGCGTCTTTGGCATCTCGCCGGGAAGGAACGATTTGAACTCATATTCCACGAGATCCAGGTCGCCGCCGCGTATCATCATGATGGGCATGGGGATCACTCAACTTTTGGGCGATCGAAGAAGATATTCTTTCCTGACGCCATGAGGGGTATTCCGTAGGCAACTGTGCATTTTTTCCCGAGCAGCCGGTCTTCGATTGCGGCACAACCGGCGCTGTACATGACCCGGTTGTCGACATTGTGGATCTGTGCCGTCTTTACCGCAGAACCGACAGCGATGCCGAGATCCGTGATCCGTATGATACAATTTGGCCCGGGGTAGGGAGTCTTTTTGGCGCTGTGATGTTTGCACGCTTCCGTAAACTCACTGCATCCGGGATAACCGCATCCCCCGCAGTTGACGCCGCCGGTCATGGTACCGTTTGTTCCGATAAGAACGCAGGCATCGCACGCTTCGATGTTCTTTGCATCGCGGAGGAAAAACCCAAGATTTGCTTTTTTCCCATACGCAGACATCGTCCCGGCAAGTGCCGCAAGATCCTTCCTGCGGCTGATAACCTGAACAAAGATTGTGTCCACGCCCTTTGCTTTGGGCGCGGTGCGGGCTGCAAGCGCCATGAGCCCGGCAACGGTGGTTACTGCTGTTTTTTCAACAGTCATACGTGTGTATGAGCCACCATGAGAACATAAAGGTGCGGGTAGGTGAGAAGAAAAAGGGGTAAAAATATGCAGGGGGCAGATGGGCTTTGCATGACCATAATAGAAGTTTTAACGCACCGATCCATTTTTGTAAGATTCTCTATTCTGATTTATTGATGGGGGCAAACTGCCCCCATACCCCCGGATACGATGCACTCCGCCGCCACCGAGGGGACGCCCCCGGTCGCGATAGTGGAGTATTTCCTCTTTTTGGCATCATCGCACTGCGCCCCGTCCCCCTTGGGGGACTGGTGGCGCAAAGAAGGGGGACTTGCGTGTTATGAAAGAGGTTTTCTACAGTGCCGAATTTTAAATTACCCTTAACGATAATTATCGCCAATTATTGAGAATTAAAAAACTGCCTTGCTTGAGCAAGGGGTCGATGAGACCCCTCAAGCGACCCCTGCAGGGGTGGGACACATCGTAAAAAAAATTTCATCACCAGTGACGGTTCGAACGATGAAAAACATTTATTTCATCTTTTCAGTATTTGCCTTTAAGAAAAAATTATGTTCCCTCACAAAAATTATTAGCTGAATTTCTTCGCCATTTATTCCTCTTAAAAAAATTTCAGTGTCGGAAAAAACCCTTAATTATCACGGTGAAATCCGGAACGCCACACCCTCAAATGCCGCAACAGTGCGTGAGCCCTCGTACACCATCACCCGGTACGTGTCGCAGGTGCCGTTGTCCGAAACCCGTTGTGCAATCGCAACAAGTTTCCCGTGGGCCGGGGCGATATACTGGATGTGCACCGATACGGCAACCCGTTCGGTTTCGCCATAGTTTGCTGCAATGCCAAACGCGTGATCGGCAAGCGAGAAGATTGCGCCGCCGTGGGCAACGCCGCGGGGACTGCATTTCCCGGTACAGTCCATCTCTACCCGGGCATACCCGTCGCCTGCCCCGGTAATATGCATGCCCATCAGCCGGGCAAAATCGCACGCGTTGAATGCCGCTGTTTTTCCTGACCGATCTGCTTCCTGAGGCTCATCGCCGGGCGGCGATACTTCCCTGCCAGCGGTATCCCCGTCCGGAAAAACAGGATTATTTGTATTTTTTCTGGGTGTAGGCATATTTGCTGGTTTCACCGCCGTGGGCAACAATATACACCCACTCGTAAAGCGAGTTGAATGTTCCGTACTGCTGGTACCGGCGCATGGAAAACCCGACCCTGAGCCGCCGGTCAAACAGGATTTTTCCCTCGTCCTTCATCCGCATCGCAATCTCAAGGTCGTCGCCGGCATCGATGCACCGGTACATGCCCGCTTTCACGACCGCATTCTTACGAAACGCGGTGTTGCAGCCAAGCGTATAATAGAAGGTACGGCTGTAATACCCGACCCGGGAGAACGTGTTTGCCAGCAGGAGCGAGAATTTGTTGCCGAGGCCCTCTTCAATCGGGTACACCGGGCCATACACCTGCACGACGTCATGATTGAGGAAATCCTTTGCAATATGTTCGATCCAGTCCGGGGGAAGAATGCAGTCCGCATCCGTTGTCGCCACGATATCGCCTTTTGCTGCCACGATCCCGTCGTTGCGGGCGCCCCCGACTTTTTTGCTGGTCTGGGTAAAAACCTTATCCGCGTATTTCTGTGCGATCTCGCAGGTCTTGTCCTGTGATCCGCCATCAACGACAATAATCTCGTACTCGCTTCGCGGGACCGTCTGGTGGGACAGCGAGACAAGACACTGGGCGATATTCTCCTCTTCGTTAAAAGTCGGGATGATGACCGTGATCATGGGGCAGGCGGACTCCTGTATATTTTTTACTTTGTCGGCTAATAAGCGTGCTGCCAAAAATAAGCCGGTGAGATTTTTTTTAATAATTTTCGCTGACAAAATCCATAACGCTGCGGATGCATCCGTCCATATTGAGGTACTCGAACCGGGAAAACCTCCCGATAAGGGGGATGCCAATGGAGGTGAAATAGTCCCGGATAATCTGGATATTTTTCAGGTAGTCAAGGTCGTACACGACATAGGCAAACGGCTGGCGGACAACCGACGAGTACATGACCTGTTCTTTTGTGAGCACATTCATTGCCGCGAGCGTCCCCACCACCTCTTCGACCAGCTGTTCATCCGGTAAACGTGACACTTCGTCTCCCGGCTGGTGCGTGATCTCGGCTAAAACCGAACTGCATCCTTCGGGCGCCGCATGCCGGCTGAAATGGGAGGGAAACGAGATCCGGTTGCTCAGCCCAAGCGACGGGTCCGGGACGTACATCCACGACAGGTCCGGGACCGGGCCCCGTATACCGATATTGACGCACACGAGCGAATTGTATTTCAGGTCGTCGCATGCGGCACGGACACGAGGCGGAACGTCAGGTAATGCCGGCAGGAGGTGCTGGAGCGGTATCGTGCTGATGATCCGGTCAGCAGTAATTGTAGTGTTCCCGTCGCTGATCTCCCAGCGATCGCCAACCCTGCAAATTGAGGATACAGAAAAGCCGCACCGGATTTGAGCCCTGACCGGCTCTGCAATCGCGTGCACCAGCGCTTCGATTCCCCCGTCCAGCGGGTAGGAGAACACGGCCTGGTGGGTGTAGCCTTCCGTGGAAATTCCGATTGCGGACTTGATCACGTCATCGACCGGTGGCCGGGGGACACGTCCGTCCACCCAGTGCAGCGACATCTTGTCTGTCGGGTATTTCCAGATCTTTTCATTGTAGGGAATCATGTAGCAGTCGGCAATGCCCTGCCCGAACGTGTAGCAAATCCATTCGCGGAACGTCTGGGGATCGGGGATATCGCCTTTCTCAACGGCAACGAGCGTTTTTATAAATTCGCTGATGCAGAGGAACCGGTCCTCTGCCGGCAGATCGGCAAGACCGTTCTCGAACGGGTACTTCACGTGCTGGCCCTTGTAGAAGATCTTCGTGTTGCGCGTGTTCCGCTGCTCGTTTCCCCGGATCATCTGCCGCATGAACGCGACAACGTTTTCATCCCGGGAAAAAATGATGTGGGACCCGCCGGTGTCAAACGTGAATCCTTTATCGGTCCGGGACCGGCAGAGCCCGCCATACGCCGGCTCTGCTTCAAGAACCACAAGGTCAATGCCTTTTTCGTGCAGGAGCCGGGCCAGCGTCAGGCCGGACAGCCCGCCCCCGAGAATTGCCGTTTTCACTGCCCAACTGTTGGCGGGCAGAATTTATAAAAATACACCGTTACCGGTAAAAAAGGATTATTGTTTTGAGATGTACCAGCCGGTCTGGGTCTCGTCAAGGATCTTCGCGTCGGTCTTCCGGGTGAACATGCTGACAGCATACATCACCACGATCGCAATGATAAACGGGAAGAACGAGAAGTGCACCGGGATATTTGCAAAGTTGTAACCAAGAACCGTGATCTTGAAGTAATTGAGGGCCCCGAACACCACGGCCGAGACAAGGCCAATGGACATGCTCGCAAGCGCCCCGTCCCGGGTTGCGCCCCGCCAGTAGAGACCGGCAAGGAGCGGGACGGCAAACGTGGCAAGCATGATCCCGATGCCCATCCAGATGAGGCTGGCAAGCATCTCGGGCGGGTTGATCGCAAGAAGCATCGTGCCTATCGCAGAGAGCACCACAATCACCTTGGAGAGCAGGAGTACGTTTTTGTCGCTTGCGTCCGGCCTGAGCACTTTCTTGTAGAGATCCCACGAGAACATTGCACCGATGGTCAGCATCAGCCGGTCGGTCGTCGACATGACCGCCGCAAGCACAATCACCGCAAAGATTGCCCAGAGCCCGAGGATGGGCAACGAGTACTGGATGCCGTAGAGGATGATGAAGTCCGAGGCGTTCGGGACCGTCGGCAGGGTAAAGACGCCTTCCTTGACCATGACGAGCCCGGCAAGGCCGGTGAATTTCAGGAGATACATGGCCACACCGTAGATCAAAAATGCGACGATCGGGGCCCACTTGAAGTACTTGACATCCTTTACCGCGAGCACGTTGTTGATCACGTGCGGGGCGCAGGCAAGGCCGACCATGAGCATGATTGCAAACGAGACCACGTACGCCGGAGCGAATGCGCCGCTGGGCATCCACGGCATGACAAGGTTCGGGTTGACGGTCGCAAGGTACTCGTTGACGTGCGTAAATCCGCCGGCATAGAAGATAATGATCGGGGCCATGACAAAGATCCCGACAATCAGCATGATTGACTGGACGAGGGCAGCCCACGCGACCGCGTAGAGACCGCCGATCATGGTATAGACCATCGTGACCATGGTGGCAATCAGGAGCGCAAGCCAGAGCGGGATCTGGAACAACCACATCAGCACGATAGCGATCGCGGTGTACTGCCCGACAAGGTAGATGAGCGAGACGATGATACCGGCAATTGCCGAGAGCGAGCGCAGGGCTGTCGGGCTCTGGTACCGGT
Organism: Methanoregula sp.; assembly: GCA_039698055.1. Taxonomy (GTDB): domain Archaea; phylum Halobacteriota; class Methanomicrobia; order Methanomicrobiales; family Methanospirillaceae; genus Methanoregula. Next base: position 22,282 of record JBDKTL010000037.1, read on the forward strand.
GGGCGAGATAGTCCTGCACAGTAACGTAGCCGGAAGTTTTTGCGACATTATGGAGTTTGACGCCAAAGAAGATGACGCAGAAGCCAATCGAGAGCGGGACAAAGATCTGTTCCCACATGGTAGGCCAGCCGGCCCGGTACCCGAGCCCCGAGACACCCAGAAGCGACATGCCCGAGCAGACCGCACCGATCATGAGGAGGATAAATACCCAGAACCCCAGCGAGCGGCCGGCAACAAGGTAATCTTCGGTTGTCTTGATCTTCTTTGACGCCCATACGCCGATGCCCAGCATGAGCAGGAAATACAGGGTGACGACGATAACAGTAAGAATATCCGCCATTTAGTCATGCCCCCCAAAGGTCAGGCCCCAGTACAACAGTGCGGCGATGGCGACAATCGTCACGCCACCTACGGCAAGAATGGTAATATCCGGCAATCCAAACATGATACCTAATTAGTTTGTGGTATGCTAACATATAACACAATCGAAATGTAACGGCGCACGGGATTTTTTTTAACGCCTGCTATAGTATGCGGGGGGACAGTGTATCCGTACAGTGTCATCCGGCATGGACGATACGAATTGGGATTGCTGCATACCAAAACGCGTGAGGAATGGGAGACCCCGGGAGAGTACTTGTCCAGTACACCGCTGATCTTTCCTGAAGTACCAATTTCAGGATTTTTTACAAATTCGCAGAGATTAAATTTCTGGAAATTTTCGACCGCAGTATCATGGCCTGCATCAGTCCGGACCTATACAGGAAGAGATCGGGCAGGTTATCGGGGAGAACCGACCGTGATGCAGTCCATGCAGGCGAACGTGTCGCTGCCAGGCAGGCCCGCTGACCGTGAGCGTTGCGTTGTAGGTGCCGTTGGAGAGAACAAGGGTCCCGTTTGCCTCGCTGCCCGGTGCGAGGTACTCGATCCTGAAGTTGTGCGGTACCTTTTCCCGGATACTATACAGGTCTGTGCCCGGGTAATAGTCCGTAGTAATCACTACCGTTGCCGAGAGATCCTGCACGCTTTCCTGTGCCTGCACATAGCGTTTGGCAATTTCAGGTGCAGTCAGGTTCTCCATGGAAGGCGCCGATGCGCATCCTGTCCCGAGGACGAGGCATGCGAGCACGACAACTGCAATACCGGCATGTGCGTTCATGGGGCACCCCATGCATATGGATCGAATTGCAGGAAGATACCCGGCGTTCCGGCCCGGTACACATATACCTGTTCAGGGGAAAGTCCCCCGAAAATGCCGACGCTGGCAACAGATCCTGCCAGACCCGGCCGGGTCCCGTTCGCAGTATACACAACCATGACGGAAAGCGAGCGTCCGCACCGGAGGAAGGAGAACGGGCAGGGCTCTGTTTTCAGGCACCCGTCTTTTTCGCATACGGATACGTTCGGGTAAAGCCGTGCGGTCTCTTTATCCATGGCGCGGATGGGCACCGGCGTCACCTGCGGGTTGTACTGTGACATGTCTTTTGGCCCGGCCAAGGTCTCTTTATGCGTCAGGTAATAGGACTGATCCCACGTATCGTTCGATCCGCAGGCTACAGGAGATATCGCGAGAGCCACCAGCAGCAACACTGCAATCAGCCCGAAATGATATTGTGTCATGTACTCCGCCCTCCTGTCAGCAGCTGCACCCGGTGCTGTCGCGGGATTTCCACTCGCACTCGCTTATCATGGATGATCAGACCGTTGATTGGTATAGAGGTGTTTTATAAATGCCGTAACGTTATGTGTTACGGTTTGGTTCTTTTATGGCGCTTATTCCTTAAAAATAAAAAAAATTAGTTTCTCCGAACCAAAAAAATCCTTGTCTTCAACAAAAGGCACAGCTTGAAAACACTGATATTCCATCTAGTAAAATTTTAAAACCCCATAGTTCATTTCTTTGAACCCGTCTCAAAAATTCTTAACCGTTATTCCGGTTTCCACCCAGACAAAATCAAAAAAAAAAGGTTTACTTACTGCTCGTCACTGTTTTTGTGCCGCGCAAAATTCCAATCCGCCCGGTCCGGATCAGTTCCTTGATCCCGAACTGGCGGAGCAGTTTCTCCATCGCGTTGATCTTGTCGGTATCCCCGACCACCTGCAGGATCACCGACTTTGCCCCCACGTCTACGATCTGGGCGCGGAAGATGGTTGCGATCTGCATGATCTCCGCACGGGTCGTTCCCTGGTCGGCGGTCACCTTGAACATCACCAGTTCGCGCTCGACCCGCTCGTTGTCGGTCAGGTCCGAGACCTTGATCACATCTATGAGCTTATTGAGCTGCTTCATTACCTGCTCGACCTGCGCATCGTCACCGATCACGACAATCGTGATCCGGCTCATGTCCGGCTCCTCGCAGGGGCCCACCGCGAGGCTCTCAATGTTAAAGCCGCGCCGGGAGAAGAGTCCGGTTACCCGGGAGAGGACACCGGCCCGGTTCTCCACGAGAATAGAAAGCGTGTGCTGCTTCATGATCGCGGATGCCCTCCGATCATCTCGTTGATCGCTGCCCCTGCCGGCACCATCGGGAACACATTCTCCTCCCGCTCGATCCGGAAGTCGAGCACAAACGGCCCGTCATGATCCACCGCGGCTTTTAAGGCCGGCATCACGTCTTCGCAGGACTCCACTTTGATGCCCTCGATGCCGTACGCCTGCCCGATCTTCACGAACTCCACCGATGGCAGTTCGGTGTATGAATAGCGCCGGTCGTAGAAGAGCTCCTGCCACTGGCGCACCATGCCGAGGTACATGTTGTTTAGGATCGCGATCTTCACCGGGATATTGTACTGCGCCGCCGTTCCCATCTCCTGTATGTTCATCTGGATGCTCCCGTCGCCGGCAACATCAAAGACCGGGACATCAGGCCGGGCAAAATGTGCCCCGATAGCAGCCGGGAACCCGTAGCCCATCGTGCCAAGACCGCCCGACGTGATCCACGTGCGGGGCTGGCGGAAGCAGAAGTACTGGGCGGTCCACATCTGGTTCTGGCCCACCTCTGAGACGATCACTGCGTCGCCTTTGAGCAGTTCGTTCATCTGCTGGAGGATGAACTGGGGATACAGGCACCCGTTGTCCTTCCCGTACCGGAGCGGGTGGTGCTGCTTCCAGTGCTTGATCTTCTTGTTCCATGCATCGCAGGCGCCGATCTTCTTTAAGCCCGTGATTATATCAGTCAGCACGGATTTGACATCACCGACAATCGGCACATCCACGCGTTTGTTCTTCCCGATCTCGGCCGGGTCGATATCAATGTGGATCACGCTGGCATGCGGCGCAAAGGTGTCGATCTTTCCCGTGACCCGGTCGTCGAACCGGGCCCCGATCGCGATCAGGAGATCGCATTCCGTCACGGCAAAGTTTGCGTACTCGGTTCCGTGCATCCCGAGCATCCCGAGGTTGAGCGGGTGATCGCAGGGAATGCACCCGAGGCCCATTAAGGTCGTCGTGACCGGGATGCCGATTTTTGTTGCAAACTCGACAAGTTCCGACGATGCGTTCGCGGAGATCACCCCGCCGCCCGCGTAGATGAGCGGGCGCTCGGCAGCGGTGATCAGTGCAATTGCCTTGTCGATCTGGCGCTTGTTTCCTTTATACGTCGGGTTGTAGCCACGGAGCGACACTTTTTCCGGCACGACCGGTTCCCTGACTTCCCGGGTGTTGACGTCCTTTGGCAGATCGATCAGGACCGGACCCGGCCGGCCCGTGCCCGCGATATAGAACGCTTCCTTGACAATGCGGGGGATATCCATCGTATCCTTCACAAGATAGTTGTGCTTGGTGACCGGCATCGTGATGCCCTGGATATCCGATTCCTGAAAGGCGTCGTTGCCGAGCATGTACGTCGGGACCTGCCCGGTAATCGCAACGATCGGGACCGAGTCCATGTAGGCCGTGGCAATCCCGGTGACAAGGTTGCAGGCACCGGGCCCGGATGTGGCGATGCATACACCGGTCCGGCCGCTGGCGCGGGCATACCCGTCCGCGGCATGGGCAGCTGCCTGCTCGTGCCGTACGAGGATGTGCCGCAATGGTGAATCATAGAGTTCATCATAGACTGGCAGGATCTGCCCGCCAGGGTAGCCAAACAGCGTGTCGACTCCCTCGCGCAGCAATGATTCAACGAAGAGTTTTGCCCCGGTCTTCATGTCCGTTCCTCAAGTAGTCTGTTCATACCGGCGATCATCGCCTCGACGCTCGCCATTATGATATCTGTGCGTGCGCCTCGTGAAGTAATTATCTTCCCGTCTTTACTTAACCTTACGGTCACTTCGACAAGCGCATCCGTGCCGCCGCTGATCGCGTCAACGTGGTACTCTTCAAGCCGGATATCGGCGACATCGGCAATCGATTTCCTGAGCACCTGCATTGCCGCATCCACCGGGCCATCACCGGTTGCGGCGCCGGTCATTTCCTGCCCGTTGACAAACAGCGTAACCGAAGCCGTCGGCATCATGCTGCTACCCGAGACGACCGTGAACTGCTGGAGCCGGATCACCGGGTTGCGTTCTATGGCAAGCACGGCATCGGCAACTGCCATCAGGTCGGTATCGCTCACGCGTTTTCCCGCGTCGCCCATCTGCTTGATCCGGCCGACAATCTCGGTCAGCTGGTGATCGGTGGGCGTATACTTCATCTCGTTAAGCGCCGCTTCGACCGATGCTGTGCCCGAGTGCTTTCCAAGGACAATCCGACGTTTCCTGCCGATCATCTCCGGCTTGATCGACTCGTACGTTGACGGCTCGCGGATAATCCCGTGGGCATGGATGCCGCTCTCGTGCGTAAATGCCATCTCCCCCACGATTGCCTTGTTGACCGGGAGCGGTACGCCGGTAAGGCGGGATACCAGTGACGAGAGATGGTAGATCTCCTCGCACTTTATGCGGGTCCGGTATTCGTAGAGGATTTCAAGCGACATAACGACCTCTTCAAACGGGGTGTTGCCGGCCCGCTCGCCCAGCCCGTTGACGGTGACATGGGCGCAGGACGCCCCGTTTTTTAATGCGGCGATCGTGTTCGTGAGCGCAAAGCCGAGATCGTCGTGGCAGTGGATGGACAGCGGCGCGATCTTTGTAAGCGGCGGGATATACTGTGCGATCTTCTCCGGTGTCAGTACGCCCACCGTGTCGCAGAAGCAGAGCCGGTCTGCACCGCGCCGGACACCTTCGGCAAATACGTACTGGAGAAAAGACTGGTCTGCGCGGGATGCATCTTCGCCCGAGAGTTCGACAACGAGCCCCCGGCTTTTCGCATATTCGACCGCGCTCCACGCCATCTGTGCAACATCGTCGCGGGTCTTGCGCATCTTCTTTGCGATGTGCAGGTCGCTGACCGGAATGACAAGATGCACCGAATCGGCACCATAGTCTGCCGCGAAATCGATGTCCTGCTTCAGCGCACGGACGTACGTGCAGATTTCCGCAGGAAGACCGGCACCGGAAATGACTTTGATTGCTTCACGCTCTCCGGGCGATGCGGCAGCAGATCCAACTTCAATAACATCGACGCCGATGTCAGCAAGTTTGGTCGCAATTTCAAGTTTCTGGTTCGGGTTTAATGAAACACCCGGGGTTTGCTCCCCGTCCCGTAAGGTGGTATCTAAAAAATGCAGGTTATTAACAAATAAAACATTCACTCATGGACTTCACCACGCAACAAACGTGGGGATGGAGAATATAAAAAACATTCGTAAAATAAAAAAATCCCAATGCACGCCGTGATACGCTATGGAGACTATAGAGTCCTCCGAGAATGGTGCAGGATTATATTCTCCCTGTACTAATGAACAATGGAAGAATGGATAAACGCCATCATCAGGATTGGCACTTAAAAAAAAGGTGATACCATGAGTCCGGTCTCGCAACTGCCCATCGATCCGAAATTATACCTGAACCGTGAGATGAGCTGGATCCGGTTCAACCACCATGTACTCGATGAAGCCCGTGATGAGAGCCACCCGCTTCTTGAGCGGGTAAAATTCCATGCCATCTTTGCCAACAATCTCGATGAATTTTTCATGGTCCGGGTATCGGGACTCCAGCGGCAGGCAGCAAAAGGGGTATTAAAAGCGCCGCCGGACGGGATGACCCCCTCAGAGCAGCTCGATGCCATCCAGAAGGCCCTGCGCCCTGAACTCGAACTCCAGTACGACTGCTGGCATAAGGAGATCCTGCCCCTGCTTGCTGCTGCGGGAATTTTCATCCACTCCTACGCAGACCTTGACGAGAATCAGAAAAAAGCACTGCATTCATTTTTTGTCGATGAAATATTTCCGGTCCTTATCCCGCTGGCATTTGACAGCGCCCACCCGTTCCCGTTCATCTCCAACCTCTCATTGAACCTTGCAATCATTGTCCGGGACCAGAACCAGAAAGAATTGTTTGCCCGGCTCAAGGTTCCGACCAACCTCTTCTCCCGGCTCGTGAGAGTTCCGGATCCCGCAGATGCCGCCCATCACGACGATAAAATTGTGCATTTTGTGTACCTCGAGGAGATCATCGCCTCCCACCTCGATATGCTCTTTCCCGGCCTCGAAGTTGTCGCATCATTTCCTTTCCGGATCACCCGGGATGCAGACCTTGAAATCGAGGTGGACGAAGCGTCCGATCTCCTGACGACGGTCGAAGAAGTCATGGAGCAGCGGGCACGGGGCAACCCGGTGCGCATTGAAGTCGACAGTTCGATGCATGACAATATCTGCCATATGTTTGAAAAGAAACTGGGCATCACCAGCTCCATGCTTTACCGGGTGGGGCACCCGGTCGGCATGGCAGATTTGATGGAACTGCTCTCGCTTGACCGGCCGGACTTAAAAGATCCACCCTTTTTGCCTTCGACACCGTCAGAACTTTCCGAAGAAAAAAATATTTTCTCCGCGATCCAGGCGCACGATATCCTCCTCTACCATCCCTATGAGAGTTTTTCTCCCGTCGTCAATTTTATCCGGCAGGCAGCGCACGATCCGGATGTCCTTGCCATCAAGATCACACTTTACCGGGTCGGCTCCAATTCTCCCATCGTCCACGCATTGCTCGAAGCCCGGGAGAACGGGAAAGCGGTTGCTGCGCTGATCGAACTCAAGGCCCGGTTCGATGAAGAAAATAATATCGGGTGGGCCCGGGCGCTGGAGCACCAGGGTGCTCACGTGGTGTACGGGGTTGTCGGCCTCAAGGTACATGCAAAACTCTGCATGGTCGTGCGGCGGGAAAAAGGCGGGATACGGCGGTACGTGCATCTTGGCACCGGCAATTACAATGCGACAACCAGCCGTATTTACACGGATTTCGGCCTTTTTACCTGCGACCCGGACATCGGCCACGATGTGGCAGATCTTTTCAATTTCCTCACAGGGTATGCCCGGATCAACCAGTACCGGAAACTGCTCGTGGCACCGGTAACGCTGAGGTCGTCGATCCTTGAACGGATCGAGCGGGAGATCGCCCGCCAGAAAGAGCATGGCGACGGCTATCTCGCGTTCAAGATGAATGCGCTTGTCGATGAGATGTGCATCGCCGCGCTCTACCGGGCTTCGCAAAGCGGAGTGAAGATCGATCTCCAGGTACGGGGCATCTGCTGCCTGCTCCCGGGCATCCCCGGCGTGAGCGAGACCATTACCGTAAGTGCTATTGTTGGGAGGTTCCTGGAACATGCACGGCTGTATTATTTCCGGAATGGCGGGAACGACGAAGTGTTTGTCGGGAGCGCAGACCTGATGCCCCGCAACCTTGATCGGCGGGTGGAGATCCTCTTTCCCATCGAAGATCCCCGGATAAAAAAAGCCCTCATCACGACAATCCTGTCCGTCCAGTTGAGCGATACGGTCAAGGCAAGGATGCTTAAAAGCGATGGCACCTATGAGCGGAGGGCTCTTCTCCCGGGCACAGAACCTGTTAATGCCCAGCTATGGTTCCTCCAGCACCGGGGAGAATGGTATAATGACAGCCAGTAAACCCGTGCAGGACCAGACCGGCACACGGTTTTTCTGCGCCGGACGTTTGCTCCCGCTCATGGATGCGTTTACCAAGGAGATTTCCGGTGTGCGGACTGCACAAGACATTGAGCATATCCACCGCATGCGGGTTGCGTCACGGCGGCTTCGCGCTGCACTTCCCCTTTTTGCCTCCTGTTTTCCTCCTAAAAAATATGAGGCATGGCTGCATGAGATAAAAGCGATCACCGGGGCACTGGGAAAAGCCCGGGATATGGATGTCCAGATTGCATTTCTCCAGAAATACCAGAAATCCACCGGGACATCCAAAAAACGCACGGCCGGCCGGGTTGTGGTTCCCCAGCACCTGCCCCCGGATGCGATACGCGATCTTCTCGTGCAGCTGCAAAAACAGCGGGCCCGCCTTCAGGGCGATGTTGTCGCGGCGCTGGATACTTTTGAACGCCGCAGGGTCGCTGCAGAACTCAGCGATTATCTCCGGCAGATGCTCCCGGCAAACAAGCGGTTCAGACGACGCCCGTCCCTCTCCGGCATTCCGCTGGTTGCCGCCGAACGGATAACAAACCGGATCACGGACCTTTTTGTCTATGAACCATGGGTCCACAACCCGGATGCGATTGCAGAGCACCATGCCCTGCGCATCGCCGCAAAAAAACTCCGCTACACCATGGAGATCTATGCCCCCCTGTACCGGCTCGGTTTACAGAAACCCATCCGGCAGGTAAAAAGGCTCCAGGAAATTCTTGGCGATATCCATGACTGCGACGTATGGATCGATCATCTCACGCTCGATATAACCCGGCACCGGGCCCGGCGTGAAACCCTGTCGGGTGCATCAGTTTCAGGCGCCGCAGCTATTCCTGCCCTGAAACGGCTCCTTGCGGATCGGGAACAAAAACGCCATTACCTGTACCACCGGTTCGTCCGGTTCTGGGATTCGCTCTACCGGGCAGATTTCGCCGCCGGCATCCGCCAGACCCTTGTGGACGGGAGACGGGTGACCTGTGCCCCACCCACGGCGGGTTCACCTGAAGCAGAAGAGAACGCAGTAAACCGGCACGCGAGTTTCCCCGTCGACGCACTGGCGCACCGGGCTCATGTGGCCGGGCTTTCGCTCCGGTTTTTTGACGCACTCCGGCCGGTCCACGGTTTACCGGAACGGGACCGCACCCTGCTCCGGTATGCAGCGCTCCTTCACAACATCGGCAGGACACCGGGTGTGCAGGGCCGCCGTTACCGCAGCGACGCTCTCGTACTTGCCGATGAGGAACTGCCGTTTGGGTTTACCGAACTGGGCATCATCGGGCTTGTCGTCCGGCTCTCCCGGAAGAAGCCCGGCAATGCAGAAGAAGGGCTCTTTTCCCTGTTTTCCCATACTGACCGGCAGCGGGTGCTGATACTTGCAGCTCTTCTCCGGGTCGCTGACGGGTTCGACTGCCTACGGCAGGGCACGGTATCCTCGCTTCAGGTCTCGGCGAGCGCCCACGAAATTACCTGCGATGTGATCACAACCGGAGATGCGACGATGGAAATGGCGCGGGCCCGGGCAAAAAGCGACCGGTTCGCCCGGGTATTCCAAAAACCGCTGGTGATCCGGTGAGGTCGAAAACCGTGGGCCCGAAAGGGCGTGTTGTCGCTTTTATCGATATCGGGACAAACTCGGTCCGGATGCTCGTTGTCCGGCTCAACCCCAACCATTCCTACAGCATTCTCACCCGGCAAAAGCAGCAGGTGCGTCTTGGGGACGGGGAATTTGAAGATGAGGAGATTACAGCAGAAGCGATCGAACGGACCGTCCTTGTCTGCAAGAAATTCACCGATCTGGCACGGACGTTCGCGGTGGAGGAGTTTATCGCTGTCGCAACATCTGCTGCACGGGAAGCAAACAACCAGAAGGATCTGCTCGGGCGGTTGCGGCACGAAGCGATGCTGGACGTCAGAGTTGTTTCCGGACGGGAAGAGGCCCGGCTGATCTATCTTGGCGTAGCAAGCGGTATGCACCTTTTAAAACGTCGCGGGCTGTTCATTGATATCGGCGGCGGGAGTACGGAGATTGCGCTTGGCGACCAGCGGGAGTACGAGTACCTGGAAAGTTTCAAGCTTGGGGCTATCCGCCTGACCAACCTGTTTTTTTCCTCCGGGGGCTTACAGCCCGTCACCCCCGATGACTACAGACACCTCCAGCAGAAGATAAGGAACGTTATCATCCATTCAGTCCAGAAGATCCGGACCGCACGACCGGACCTGATGATCGGCAGTTCCGGTACGATCATGAACCTTGCCGATATTGCCGACAAGGCATTCCATTCCGGCAATGGTTCGGCAGAAAAGACGCTGACGTACCGTGACCTGAAAAAAGTCATCACCCTGCTCTGCTCCCTGCCCCTTGAGGAGCGGAGGAAAATTCCCGGAATCAACCCGGAGCGGGCCGACATCATTATCGCCGGCGCGGCAATTCTTGACACGTTCATGAAAGAGCTGGACATCCCCACGATTACGATCACATCGCGGGGGCTCCAGGACGGCCTGCTTACGGATTACCTCTCGCGTCTCGATGATTTCCCCCTGATTGGCGAACTTTCGCCCCGTCAGCGCAGCGTGCTCCAGCTGGGGCGTTCCTGCGGGATCAACGAGGCGCATTCCCGGGCCGTGGCCGGTCTTGTGCTCGAACTCTTTGACAGCGCAAAAGAGATCAATCTCCATACGTATGGGGACGCCGAGCGCGAGCTCCTGGAATACGCCACGTTCCTGCATGACATCGGCTCGTTTATCTCCTACGTCAACCACCAGGCGCACTCCTATTACATCATCAAAAATTCGGAGCTGCTCGGGTTTGACCAGAAAGAGATTGCAATCATGGCAAACCTTGCCCGGTTCCACCGCAAGAAAACCCCCGGGAAAAAAGCGGACGGGATCCGTGAACTCGACCTCCACGATCAGGAGATGATCCGTATCCTCTCGCTCTTTATCCGGCTTGGCGAGAGCCTTGACCGGAGCCACGCGGCGCTGGTCTGCCATGTCAGGCTGGTATCTGCGGGAAAAAATGCCGTGAACCTCAACATAACGGCCCGGGAAAACTGCCAGCTGGAGATCTGGGGAGTGGAGGCCGAGAAAAAAGCATTTGAAAAAGTGTTTGGCAAGAAACTCGACCTGAACATTATCGATGCGGGGGCGGGAGGAACTTTGCATGGAGACAAAAAAACAGCTCTCATTTCCTGACCGCTACCTGACGATCTGGATCTTTCTTGCCATGGCAGCCGGTATCGCTCTCGGGTACTTATTGCCCTCAGTACCGGTTATGATTACCGGACTTTCGGCCGGTACAACCTCCATCCCAATCGCAATCGGGCTGATCCTGATGATGTACCCGCCGCTTGCAAAGGTGCGGTACGAGGAACTCCGCAACGTATTTTGTGACACAAAAGTCCTCGGGCTCTCGCTCGTGCAGAACTGGATTGTCGGGCCGGTCCTGATGTTTGTTCTCGCAGTTATCTTCCTAAGGGACCAGCCGCTCCTTATGTACGGCCTCATCCTTGTCGGGCTCGCACGCTGTATCGCGATGGTCATTGTCTGGAACGATCTCGCCGGCGGCGATTGCGAGTATTGCGCCGCTATCGTGGGCCTGAACTCGGTCTTTCAGGTCTTCTTCTACTCGGTCTATGCGTACTTCTTCATCACGCTGCTCCCGGCAGTGCTGGGTATCGCAGCCGGTACGGTGGTCAGTGTAACGATTATGGAGATTGCAGTCAGCGTTTTCATTTACCTCGGCATCCCGTTTCTCGCAGGTATCGTCACCCGGTTTGCCCTGCTCCGGTTGAAATCAAGGGAATGGTACGAACAGGCATTCATCCCGAAAATTTCTCCCATCACGCTATTTGCCCTTCTTTTTACGATTATCGTCATGTTCGCACTCAAGGGAGAGTATATCGTCACTGTCCCGCTTGATGTTGTACGGGTTGCGATACCGCTGCTTGTCTACTTCCTCCTGATGTTTTTTATCAGTTTCCGGATGGCATTTCGTATGGGTGTAAATTACAAAAAAGCAACCAGTCTTTCGTTTACTGCTGCATCCAACAATTTCGAGCTTGCCATTGCAGTAGCGATCGGTGTTTTTGGGATTGGTTCTGCTGTTGCATTTGCAACTGTCATCGGGCCGCTCGTGGAAGTACCGGTCATGATTGGACTGGTCAATGTTGCGTTCTGGCTCCGGGAGCGCTGGTATAAGGGAACAAAGGATACTTGCGGGTGTGAGGGGGCCTGACATTCCATGCCGGTTTCCCTGCCATGAAACTGCCGGAACAATCCCCCTTCATCTGCCCCCGATCTTCTCAAGCGCTTCTGCCGCACTCCTGCTGATTGCCGCTGACGGGTGTTTCAGCAGGGCAAGAAGAGGGGTGGATGCACGGGAACTGCGGATCTCTCCCAGCGCCCAGATCGCTGCTTCTGGTACAATACCGTCCCGCTGGAGCAGGCCGACCAGTGGATCAACTGCTGCGTCTGCCCGCAGTGCCCCAAGCGCAAGGGCCGCACGCCAGACAATTTTGTCGTCAGTGGCATCAAGTGCATCGATAAGATGGGGAGTTGCACCCATGCCGGGACTGGACAGGATATCAAACGCGGCACTTCGAACATCTGCCTGATCGTTTGCAAGCGCTCCGATCAACAACCCGATGCACCCGTCATCCGGGGTTACGGCAAGACCGGCAATCGCACCAAGCCGTGCGGCAGGAGTCCCGTTCCTGAGATCGTCCTCCCACTGCGCGAGGATCTCCGGGCTGACAGACCCGGATCTGCCGGGCTTGTTCCCGTTTGACGGGGGATGCGATGGTATCGCTGCCGGCGTTTCATGCATCTCTTCAAGATCCAGCGCCGCCGCCCAGCAGTCAACCGCCCACCGTGCAGCTGTATCGGAAAAGCCCAGTTCATTGCACAGCCGCTTTGCAAGAAACCCTTTCATCAGCGACAGGGGCAGCGAATGGCGGGGGGCATGCAGATCGTCAGGGATGCGCTGGCGGACTGCATTTGTCAGGATGAAAATTTCCCGGCTGCGATCCGGGCAGGTGTCCCGGAGCAGCCCCTCGCACCGGGTGGCATTGCGGGCAACAGAAAAGCCGTGCTGCACCAGGAGCCGCTTTAAGATCGCTTCCATGGAATCGGTCATGGCATCCCCCGGGTGTCCGTCAACAGGATTACCGAGGTCACGCCTTCCATCGTAATTGTCGTCCCGGGATTGAGCGGCACCGCCCGGCCCGGCGGCACGCTTGTCATCGTTCCATCAGGAAATGTGGCGAGCCAGGGATCAGAAGACTGGTTGCGTATTCCCGCTGCGTGTGCGATAGCCGGGTGGGAGACAACAACACCGATAATCCGGGAACCGTCATCCGTGCCGTTGTGAGATGCGAGGTGACGGGAAAGAATGGTGGAGCCAAGCGTAAGAACCCGGGAGATGTCGCCACCGGGCCGCCGGATAAGCAGGCTTGGGGGCAGGGGGTTTATCGTATGGCAATGCCAGCAACGGTACTGGCCGTTGGCAGTATCGGTAAAATTCTCGGCCTGGCAGTGCGGGCACCGGACGATCCCGTCCGATAGTTCGAGGAACAGGTTCTGCCATTCCCCTTCGGTCACCCGCCGCCCCGGCTGGATGAGTCCATCGGTAAACGCCCGGGTAAACATTGTTTTTAATTTTTGCGGGCACAACGCCCAGCGCTCTCTTGCCGTATCGTAATCCGGGTCATCCGGCAGCCGGTTTGCCGGGTTATCCGGATCAAAGACAAAGACCGGCGCCTCCCCGTAGACTTTCTTCTTGGCCGGGATATCCCAGCAGTGAAACCGGTACTCCATCATGCCGTGGAGAGGGTGGTGCCATATCCAGACGTAAAAGAGCAGCACGGCAAGCGAGTGGAGGTCGGTCTCGCTGGAAGGATCGGTCTGGTTGCAGATGATCTCCGGCGCCATGTACTCCATCGTTCCCCATACCTGGCACCGGGACTGGCGGTTGATCCCGACATTGTCATTGTCACAGATCAGGACGTGACCGGTTTTCGGGTCAAACATCAGGTTGCCGGCAGAGATGTCGCGGTAACAGTGCCCGGAGAGGTGCAGGGCCCGGTAGCTGTTTGCAAGTTCGTAGGATATCGCACACAGCGCCGAAAAATTTGGCACCGGCTTGAGATGCGCCCAGACCTCCCCCAGTTCTGCGAACCGTCCGGTATCGATGCGCTCCATCAGGTACCCGAACGATCCCGGTTTGTCGGCCGTGACCAGGTCAAGCGGCCAGATAAACCGTTTCCCGGCCGGGCCATAGGGAGGGCCGGTCCGCACAAGATAGCGGATGGCAGCGATCTGTTCAGGTGTTGCCTGCTCGGGCTTATACCATTTCACCGCTTGGAATCCTGCCGGGCCGTCGACAAGGTACACTTCTCCCTGCGTGCCCTCGCCAAGTTTTTTGATCACGTGCAGTTCATACCCGGAATTATCGGCAGAGAGACGCTCCCCGATGCGCAGCGGTATATCTACCACCCCTCCGAGGGTTTGCTGATGGGTTCCTCACGCGGGGTCACCGGTTGATCCGGTGCCCGGGACGGGTGGATAGTGGCATAGACAAGCGTCATATCGTCACCGCTTGCAATCACGGAATACCGGTCAAGCCATCCTGCCATCGCTCGGGCAACGTTTTCAATGCCATAAGTCAGGACCCGCCCGACGAGGCTCCTGATAAAAACCAAAAACTCTTCGCTGTCGGAGCCGCCAAACGAATCGGAAACCCCATCCGTTGCGGCAATCAGGACACCACCGGCATCCCGGTCAAGCGTCGCGGTTCTCCAGAGCAGGTGTGCATCCTTTGAGGAGAGCGAATGGGTTTCCTTGCCGGTCAGTGCCGGATCCTTAGGGAGCGGGGCTTCAATGACACCGTCATGCCGGAGAAGGAGCAGGTCGCCGTCACCGATCTGGCCAAGCAGGATTGCGTCAGAAAGCACGAGAGCGACAATCAGCGTTGTCCCGTAACGGACCGTGAGCGGATCGTCCGGGTGGTCCGCAGTCCCGGCTCCGATGCCACGGCGCCCTGCGTCTTCTTCGACCATCTCCCGCCAGCGGCGGGTTATCCTGCGGGGAAATGCGGTCTTGAAATCCGCACAGAGTTCCACGTGCCCCGGCTCAGGGAGGTGGATCCGGCAAAAAAGCATAATCTCCTCGAGCGCTGCATGCACCGCGATGCCAGCACCAGACTGGCTCTGGTCATGCCGCACATCCCCATGCCCATCGGCAACAGCGATTGCCAGTGCAGGTGTAGAGCCAAGCGAGCCGCTCCATACGGCATATGCATCCTCGCAGGGTTTTTGTGCGTGAAGATGGGATGCACCCCTTCGGCTGCACCCGAACGCCCACCCAAGGGAGGTTTCGCAGGAACAGGAAAACTCTTGCGGTATTGGCATGATAAAAATTAAAACAGGTCAGTATTTGTCGTGACCAGTGGTGGCGGTGAATCGATTGCCACATTGGACGTATCGTCAGCCGCCAATGACCCCCGGCTTCTCCCGCGGGAAGAAGCAACCGATGCACTGATCGACGCCCACTTGATGTACGCGACCAGTTCTTCCGGTGAATGGGCTTTTAAGAGGCCGACAGCGTCCTGGTTGACAAACTTTACCAGTTCCGGTTCATTGTAGTCCGATTCGTCACCGATGGCAATGGCAAGCCTTACTGCCTTGATGCCCCACGGGAGGGTTTCAAGTTCTGCGATTGCGGTATCGTAGTCCCCGGACGGTTCGGTGCAGAACCCATCAGAGATAAGGATACAGACCGGGGGCAGGCCCCGGCGGGGCATCCGTTCGATGGACAACTCGGATGCAAGAAGGCGGACTGCCTGTGCGGTGGCCGTGAGCCCGGAGGTTTCCAGTTCCGGCCAGGAAAAATCTTCAAGGGGGACGGGTTCAGGCCCGACATGCCATGATGCAGTATCGGAGAATTTGATCGCACGCATCTGGATTTCAACCTGGGGATATGCCGCAACCGCTTTCTGGATCTCGGGCAGCGCCTCGCGGATGGCCTGGTTCAGCGTGGCAATCTTTTTTCCCCGCATGGAATCCGAACAGTCTGCCAGCCAGAAAAACTGGAGCTTTTTGCGAGCCACCTGCCCGTCGGGAACCGGAATAATGTCTTCGATGATTGCACCCCCGTTATCGTACCATTCAATCTATCCGGCAACCATATAAGATCACCGTTTTTCTGGTAATTCACCGGTGGGGAATATGAAAACAGGAAAAAATAAGCCGGATACCGGCCCGGAAAAAAGGGTTCGCTGGCTTTTTTAAACCCTCATATATACGACATGCAATACTTGTTGATTTAAAAAAAACAAGGCATACATGAGATTAATTACAGGATTTGAACAGTGCCGGTTCTTTAAAAAATACCCGTAAAGAAAAATTTCTTGCGGGTGTGTTAAAATAGATGAATTTCCGGTAAAGACCGGAAAAAATTACTGCTGACTGCCGAGTGCGCCTTTAATCATGTCAGCAACACCGGGCGGGAGGTTGAGCCCACCAAGAACCGAGGGAAGGACGCTCATCATCACTTTCTGCCCTTCGGGCGTCGATGCAAAATTCTTCAGCAGGCTTATGCCGTCGGGTGAGCTTAAAAAAGCCTTGACTTTTTCCTGTCCTTCGGGGGTGGAGATGTAACCTGCAACTGCACCGCCCATAGTACCAATCGATCCAAAATCCATGAGTGTTTCACTTCCAAAATTTTGATTCTTACTATTGGCGATATACGGATTTAAAGCCAGTGAACGTGAGGAAAAACGGGTCTGATAAGGATTGGCGATTCTTCAATGGAAAAAATCCTGCTCACAGGAAGTACCAACAAGACCCCTCATGCGACCCCCTCACCTGATGGATGATTTTAAAAAAAAAACGGAAAAAAAATCCTGCCCTGCTTACTCTTCGCGGAGCATCCGGTCAATCGCATGGGCTGCTTTCTTTGCGGCGCCCATAGCGAGAATGACCGTTGCTGCGCCGGTAGCGATATCGCCGCCGGCAAATACCTTGCGGATCGAAGTTTTCCCGTTCTCGTCGACCTTGATGTTGCCCCGTTTCTCGCAGGCAAGGGTGGGGAGTTCCCGGATCATGAGGGGGTTTGGGCCCTGACCTATCGCTTCGATAAAAATATCCGCATCGATGGTAAACGTGCTGCCCTCCACCGGTGCGGGTGCGGGGCGCCCGCTTGTATCCATCGCACACATCTCCATGCGGACACATTCCACGCCCGTTGTCACCTGGTCGCCAAGCACCCGTACCGGGTTTGCGCACATGACAAACTTCACGCCCTCTTCCTCTGCGCGGAGGGTTTCGGCCTGCCGTGCCGGAAGATCCTCTTTCCGGCGCCGGTACACAAGCGTCACGTTACCGCCCAGCCTGCGGGCAACCCGGGCGGCATCCATCGCAACATTCCCGCCGCCGGCAACAACCACCCGGCTGCCATGTTTGACCGGCGTATCGTATTCAGGGAATTTGTCGGCATGCATCAGGTTTACCCGGGTCAAAAACTCGTTTGCCGAATAGACCCCGGGCAGGTTCTCACCGGGAATTCCCATAAAGTACGGGAGCCCGGCGCCGGTCGCAAGGAAGACCGCATCAAAGTTCAGGAGTTCCTGCACGGTAATGCTCCGGCCGACCAGATGGTTGAGCTTCAGCTCGACGCCAAGAGAGATCACCGCATCAATCTCTGACCTGACAATGGCCTTTGGCAGACGAAACGCCGGAATGCCGTACATCAGCACGCCGCCGGCGGCATGCAGCGACTCAAAGAGCGTGACATTATATCCAAGCCGGGACAATTCACCGGCAGCCGTGATGCCGGCCGGGCCGGCCCCGACGACTGCCACCCGGCGCCCGGTCGATGCTTTCTTCTGCGGCAGTACCGGGCCGTTTGTCCGCTCCCAGTCGGCAACAAACCGCTCAAGGGTCCCAATCGCGATCGGCTTTTCCTTTTTGCCAAGGATACACTGCCCTTCGCACTGGACTTCCTGCGGGCAGACCCGGCCGCAGATTGCGGGCAGCATGTTCTGCTCCTTGATGATCGCAGCAGCCTTTTTGAAATTCCCGTCACCGACTTCCCGGACAAATGCCGGGATATCGATGTTCACCGGGCAGCCATTGACGCAGAGCGGCTTTTTGCACTGGAGACAGCGCTCGGCTTCAAGCATCGCCTCCTCAGGAGCAAGGCCGGTATCCACTTCGCCAAAATCATGGATTCGCTCGTCAATGGGACGGTCATGCATGGCGCTCACCAGCCTCGCAGTGGCAGTGATGTGCCTGGTACCGCTCAAGCGAATCCTTCTCTTCCGGCTGGTACTGGCGGAGCCGGCCCATCAGCGCATTGAAATCCACTGCATGGGCATCGAACTCGGGGCCGTCAACACAGGCAAATCTCGTCTCCCCGTTCACGGTCACCCGGCAGGAGCCGCACATGCCCGTGCCATCGACCATGATCGGGTTCAGGCTCACAAAGGTCCTGATGCCCGCCGCCCGGGTGCATTCTGCCGTCACTTTCATCATGATCGCCGGGCCGATGATCCAGACACAGTCAACCTGCTCCTTTGCCATCACCTGCTTGAGCAGATCGGCGGCAAACCCGTGGAACCCGCGCGAGCCGTCATCAGTGGCAAGCAGGAATTCATCGCAGGCATTTTTCATCTCGTCTTCCACAATCACGAGCGAAGATGTGCGGGCGCCGATGATGCCAATCACCCGGTTGCCCAGCGCCTTTGCCGCACGGGCGATAATGGGCAGGTTCGCACTGCCCACACCGCCTCCGACAAGGACGCACGTGCCGTAGTTTCGGATATCGCTGGGTTTCCCAAGAGGCCCGGCAACGTCCCGGATATGTTCGCCGGTGCGAAGCGATGCAAGATGCGTTGTGGTTTTTCCAATGGTCATAAAAATGACGCGGATGGAGTCCCCGTCAACCGCAGAGATTGTCAGCGGTATCCGCTCGCCTTTCTCGTCAATCCTGAAAATGACAAACTGCCCGGCCTGTGCATGGTGGGCGACATGCGGCGCCCGGACCCACATCTGGTATACCCGGTCGGCAAGCTGGTCGTTCTTTTCTATCCGGTACAAATGTATTCACTCCAAAATAATGCACTGCGCGTGTAGCGCATAACTTAGATGTCAAGCCTTTTTATTTTACGCACACGCACGGCCACACCCCGGTGTGACTGCACCATCTCCTTTGCCGGCATCGCCGCCCTGCCGGTTGCAATTGCCCTTTTACCGACAACGATTACTTCATCGCCGTCACGGATTTCCGGATCCGCATCGGTAACCCCCGGCGCGAGCACGTCGCCCTCGGGAATGAAATCGTCGATACAGACCCGGTAGCCTTCCGGGATCAGTTTCCATCCGTCAAATGTCGGGCGGAGCGAACCGGTGCCGGTGTCAAGGGAGAAGAGCTGCACGTTATTTTTTGCATAGAAGATTTCCGGGAAACGTCCCCGGGGCATGATGCCCCGGGTATCGATATCCGCATTGAACTGGAACGAGAGCATGCCGTGCAGCCGGTCGTCTTTGACCCGCCGCACACCGGCCAGTGCCTGGTCAAGACAGTTTAGCGCCGTATCGCTTGCCGGGTGCTCCCGACAGGAATATTCAAGCGTGATACCGCATTCCGCTGCCGCCATTTCTGCGACCTTCAGGGCGCCGCCTTCAAGGTGTGCGATGATACGGTCATAGGTATGGGCCTTGAAATACCGGGCAAGGACGCCCGATATGAATGCACATTCCTCTGCATCCCAGTAGCCGGTTACCGGCACATCATAGTGCATCGCGGGATAACAGCACTCCAGTTCGCGGGGCACAAGCCCGAGCGGGGAGGTGACCACCAGTTCGTGGGCCCGGCCGGCAACTGCCTGCTGGAACCGCCGGTGGCTCTGGGAGAGCGAATAGGGTTTCTTTGCCGAACAGGGAAGGAGTACCGCTACGGAAGCATTGGGTGGCCGGTAATGAGAGATCAGCCGGTTGGCAAACCGTTTCGCTTCCACGCGCTGCATGGACTCCCCCGAGTTTGCCTTCATCACGCAACTGCGGGCGACAGGATTTGACTGTTCCAGAAGGGTATACTGCGAATCGAGGTGGCGCATGATAGCGACATGTTCGGCGTTCATCCGGCAGCGCGACTCGACAAGTTCCCGGAGCTGCGACTGGTCGATGAATGTTCGGACAAGCGAGAGTTCGTGCAGGAGCGCCTGCCGGTTGTGCGCCCTGAGATCCTTGTTAAGGCACCCGTCGCAGGTGCAGATGCCGCTTTTCATGGCATCGGCACCAAACTCTCCCTCAGGGGTGCAGAACACTCCCTGTGCAGATTTGAGATCGACGGCAATAAAATCAAAGAGATCGAATCCCGAATAGCAGAGCATATGGATATTTGACGGAAGCGCCGTGCCCGGTGCATACCAGAGGGTATCCGGCGGGGTTTTTTCCTTGAGCGCGACAAGCCACGCGGCATAGTTGCGGGGGTTTGCAGATGCCGTATGCCAGTTTCCCACCATCACGCAGTCGCCGCTCTGTGCCGGGTTTTCAAGGACCGGATGGATGTTGACCGGCTGCTCCCCCTCGTTGTGGATATATGCCGCAACAAACTTCGCCGGTGCCGCGAGCGGGACATTGGTCAGCGGGCGGTGATTCAGGGACGGAAAAATGGTTCCTGGTTCGACTGCCGCCGGCAGCAGGATCTTTTCGTTATCGCTTGTCAGCACGCCGGTGCGGGCAAGCCCGTCCCGGCGCCGGAAATCCACGCGGATCAATCGATCACCTCAAACGAATCGCCGCACTCCTGCCGGAGAATGTCGGTCCAGTGCTGGAAACCGGAGAGGAAGAACCGGCTGTCCGGGTGGCTTGCCATCAGGGCATTGATCCCCCGGCAGCCCTGCCGGACAAGCGTCTCGTCCCATTCCGGCGTCTCGCTCTGGCCGATCGGGAAGGTCTCGCCAAGTTCGGCCGGGTACGGGCCAAAGGGCGGTTTGAAGAGCAGCACTGTATCGTACCCGTCCCGTATCCCGCCATCGGATGCGATAAGGACAGTTTCACCGAGGCGCAGGCGTGCCAGCATCTGCTGGCACCGGACGATCTCGGTCCGGGCGCAGCTCTCGTCGCCCCGGTAGAAGAACCGGCGCTTGGAGACCCGGTCATGGGTTTCAAGACGGGCTCCCTGCCGGAGCAGCGCCCGATACCCGCTGAGCAGCTGGGGATGATTCCGGCACCGGTCATCCACAAGTTCCCAGAGCGTCCCGTCAACGATCGCCTGCCGGATCCTCGCGATCTCGGCAAGCGTGACGGCAAGGTTGTGGAGCGCGAGCAGCCGGGCGCGATCCGGGGCAGTGCGCAGCTCGTCAGCAGTATGCGTGCGGCAGACGGAGCAGGCGCAGGGCAGTTCAGCGAGTTCGTTGATTTTAAAGCTCCCGTGCGTGGTGAGATACCGGCCTTCCCTGGCATAGAGCGCATATGCTGCCGAATCGAAGAGATCGCAGCCCATTGCAGTTGCCAGCGCAAACATGGACGGGTGGCCGGCGCCAAAGAGATGGACGCACGCGGACGGCGATATCGTCTGCTTTGCGGCAAGCACGACATCCACGAGATCCCGGTACCGGTAGGATTCCATGAGCGGTACAACGGCACCGATTGGGCAGAACGAAAAGCCTAAGTCGCTGACCTCTTTACCTGCACGTTCACGGAGGTCGGGGAAAATACCGCCCTGCACCGGCCCGGCAATGGGGGCATCGGGCCCGAACAGCTCTTTTGCCTCGCGGAGCCGCTCCATCGTGATGCCGAGTTCCCGTTCTGCCGTTTCCCGGTCGGCATTGGGGGAGGTGGGGATATCAAGCGGTACCCAGATATCGCTTTTGATATCGCGCTGGAAAGCGAGTGTCTCTGCGTTTGTGATCGTGACTTCCCCATAGACCGAGAGCTGGAACGAACCGGAGTCGGTCATGATGAGACCATCGAAATCAAGGACCTTGTGAAGCCCCTGTTCGAGCGCTATGTCCCGGTACTGCTGGCTCTGGGAAAAAATGTAGGCATTGGTGATGAGCGCTTCCACACCCATCTGCTGCATCTCGCGGGGCGTGACAAGCGGGAGGTGCGGGTTGATGACCGGAAGAAGCGCCGGGGTTTTGATTGCTTTTTTTCCGGCAGCCAGCCTGCCGGAGCGCCCTGCAATATCACTATATAAACTTTCAAACGTGATCGCCATGCCGCACGAAGAACTCCTGTCGCTATGTAGTGAGCTCTTCAACAGGTTAAACGGTTCTCTACGAAAACGACCCGGGGAAGATCTGGCCTTCAAAGGTGAGGACTTCGACATGTTTGTCTTTCCAGCATGCGCCGGGCAGGCCCGCTTTCTGGCAGGTATGGGAAAGGAAGGTTGGGCTGTCCCAGCCGTATTCGGTTGCAACCTGCGGCAGGAGCAGGCCGCTTGTCCCCCTGCCCCGGACAATAAGGCCATGCCGCCCGGTTTTCACATGTGCCGGCCGGTCTTCCGGTTCGCAGGCCAGCTGGTGCGGCACCGTAAGAACCGTGACTTCAAACGCCAGCGAGCCGACTTCGTCTTTTTGGACCGGCGGGAAACGGGGGTCTTCAAGAGCGGCTGCAACCGCTGCCTGCCGGATGGCATCGCCAAGCGGCATTACCGGGTACGGAAAGCCGATACATCCCCGGAGCTGCCCCTGCTTTGTAAGCGTCACAAAAACGCCACGGTTTTCTTCAAATACCGGGGTGAGCGGGATGGAGGTTGCGGGTTTTTTGGAGACTGCATGCTCGATGGCATCGCGGGCAAGGGCACATGCCAGTTCCCCCTCTTCATTGGTCAGCATCACTCTGCCTCCATATATTCAATGGTGATTTTTTATGATCAGGTTCGTTTAAGTACCTGTCGGCATGAGGCAGGCATTTTTTGGTGGCCCGGGCACTGCACTTAATTATGTTCACCGGACAATATGTTAGTGAGAGGGAGAGAGCGGCTGACGGTAGCGAAATGCTGCTGAGGAAAGTCCCCCCACCCACCGAGCACGCAGCCATACCCACGTATGGATGGTGAGAGCCATGGCAATGGCACAGAAACGATACGGCCTGTTTTAAGCGATGATGCGACTGAGCCATTTATGGCGAGAAGCGCGGTCATTCGCGCGAGTAACTCGCTGAGCGCAATTTAAAAAAACAGGATACGATGAAACGGCGAATCCCTGCGGGTGCAAGCCAGAACAGGGCAATCGATCGCTCGGTATCTGCCCGGGTTTGGCGCATAGCTGAATGCCGCTAAAACAAAAGGAGGCTTACTCCTCCCACTCACTTTCTTGCCTGGACCTTTTCTGTACCTGGTAACCATCAGATGCACGCGAAAAATATTCTTTTGGTTGATAAATACTGTTTATCAATATAAAAGACTGTACTGTGTCAGCATACAGTGCCGGATACAAAAAAAATGTTCACATAGGTTTTTTAATTGTCGTAAAAATACATCCTGTTGATTGAGTATGGGAAAAGAGCAGGATGTCATGCATGGTTTTGTGAAGCAGGAGATCAGCCGGTTTTATTCCAGTTTTGACGGGTGGACACTTCTTCCGGTCACGCACCTGAAAGGGTACGGCCAAATCTTTAGTGCCGAGCGGTTCGTCCACGGAGAAAAAGAATCGGTACTGGTGCTTGTCTCATTTGAACCGACAATATCCACGGAAGTCCTCAAAACAATCGGGACTGCCGGCAGGGGTACGTATGGAGAGGCGACCACTGGCGGGATGGCAGTAATCGTGCCCCAGAACGCGGATCTGTCCGGCGTCGCCGCCGGTACCCGGGTGCTGTTCATGAAGTCGTTCTCTTTTGCAGATGGCCTGCTTGTCTGGGATAAAAACCCGGTACGAAAATTTGTGCACGGGAAAGCACCACACGAGGCTGCGGCAAGCGCGTAATCAGATATTTTTATCCTTTTTTTAACCTGACTGGACAGGAAGATTGCCTGAACGTTTTTACCATGGAATTTTTACGCTGGTAGCACCGGATAAAAAATTCACCATAATCTGTTCTTAACGTGCCGGGTTATAATCGTCTTAATGATTTCATGTACCAGACAATGAGATAGCCAACACCGATTGTGGCGATTACGGCGGCAATGACAATAGTGAAAATGGAAGGCGATAAAAAGATTTCTAAAAACAGGTTGGCAGCCATTGTCCGTTATCCCGTACTGAAATGATTGGCGGGGAAGTATATATGATCACGAGTCCCTCATCGTCAGGCATGAAAAAAAAGAGGATATAAAAAAGATTATTGGCCGCTTGCAGCCAGCGTTGCAGTCTTTAAATTGAAATGAATCTCAAGCAGCCCTTCTGGTGCCGTTGTCGACCCGTGCCTGACGAGCACCCCGTTGTTGTAGATGTCTGCAGAAAGCAGATCCCCGGAACCGCTCTCTTTCTGGACGGCGATATCGATAAACGAGTCGGGGGTTGCCGGCAGCTGGTAGAACTGGACTCCTGTTCCTTGGACTTTACGAAGGTCACCGGCCGTGCCGACCGATCCGGCATAGTTGCCGGGGCATGTGATCCGCACCCAGACACCGGTCTCCGGAATAATGAACTGAGGTGTGGCCATGGGCAGGGCAGTTATTTCCGGTGACGCGGCTGGCTCGGTTGTGACGGGAACGACTGGTTCGAGCGAGGTCTGGGCAGGAACGGGCGTTGGGATTGCAGTTGTCGTGACCGGGACCACCGGCACATTGGTTTTTCCCGCAGGGGTGTGGGTAAACAGGTAGACCCCCCCGGCTACAGCGAGAATAACAATAATGATTGCGGCAATGGCAATAATTTTCGATACGCCGGATGCCGGCCGGGAGAACGAATTTTGTTTGCGGGGTGCGTCCGGTTCGGAAGGCGCCGGCGTATGCTCATCTTTTGCCACATCTGCCGCCGCGGTCCTTTCTGCACTGATGGCAGCCACCAGCTCTCCCATGGTGATGCCGGACTGTTCTGCTTTTTTACGGGCAGTAACGGCATGTTCGCCCAGTTTCTGCACCCAGTCATCGCATTCCTGCTGACGGTGCTCACGGTCTTTCTGGAAAAAGATCAGTTCAAGGGGTTCGGTCGCATCGTGTGCAGCGGCAAGCGAGAGCGTGAGAACCGGGTGGCCAAGTCCGCTCTCTCCGCTGGTGATCGTCATGACAGCGGCAAGAGGGATTGTCTGCGGACGGAACTGTGCATGACTGCTGTCAGAAATAATCAGCCGCTGGTTGGTGAGGATCACATCGGACCGGACGGATTTGATAAAGATATTATGCGTTGCAAGAATGATGGACTCATCACTGTCCAGATACGGGTTTCCCATACGATTACAGTCTCCTCGACTATTTTTTCGCGCTCTATGGCAATATGCTTTTATGGTTGCGAACCTCAAAAAAACCTTCGTCACCCATCATCCGGGATTCAGCCGTCAGCCCGTATCTGTTTTTTCGTCAATGACTTCTCGTAAGATCCGTAAACATTTCTCTTGTTTCATGATGGGGGTTGATACCTCTATCCCAGATTACGATGACCCTGAAAAATCAGACTGCCATCCATCTCCATTGGGTGCCAGCGAAACAACCTCGTTTTTGTACCTGATACAACCAATAAAAATCAAATCTTGTTGCGGTGCAGGTTTCCGGATAAGCAGGTCGGCCGGATTTTTGTTGCAATAAAAAAATTTCATACCGGAATAAGAACCGTTATTGTATCGCAATAATTTCTTTTCAGACGGCCCATCATGTTGAATCCACCGGTGGTCACGGGGCATGTGAAACCGGGACTGTCACGCCCGGGGGGTATCCGGTACGGGTGTCGATCAGCAGGTCGATGGTGCCGTGGGGAACCCGGGTCGATTGCTGTGCAGCGACGGCGCCGTTGATATAAATCCAGACACTGATCGTCTCACCGTAATAGTCCTGTTTCTGGACAGAGACCCTGATGAGGTCGCCATTCATCTGCGGGGAGTACATCTGGTCGCCGGTACCGGAGATCGGCTGGAGGGAATTTGGGTCTCCAATCGATCCGACAAATGTACCATTATACATGACCCGTACCCAGGTGCCGGTCAGGGGAATGGGAATAGGTGTCGTGGTTGTGACAACCGGTGCGATTGACGGGGTCACCACCACCGGTGACGCATTTGCCGGCACATCTTTGGAGAGAATGGGCATGGTGAGCAGGATAGCGGCACCGGCAATAACCAGCAATGCGACGACAAGCAGTACCACACCGGCCGTTAGCGTAATGCGGCGTTCCGGGGGTGACGGGGGTACTGCCCGTTCAGGAGCACCGTGTCCTTTCGGGGGAAAATCTTCCGGTTCATGCGGACGATCCGGCCCGTCAGCTGCCGGCTCCGTTTCGCTCACGGTCATCAGTATTTCCGGCACGACAGGCGCCGGTTCTTCGGGTAATTCTGCCGGTACGACCGGAACCGGTATTGTGCCGCTGCGTACTGGCTCCGTATCGGTTATGGCGGCATCGGTTTTATCGGGCGGTATCGTCGGTTGTTCCCCGTTATCACGGGTTTCCTCCGGTGGGGAGAATGTCTCTGGAACGGAGGTGTGATCCTCGCGGCCCGGCTCGTCCGCTGTCTGCGCAATCTCATCAACCGATTTCATTTCACCGGAAAAAGTCCCGGCGGCAGATATGCTTTCGCCAGATGATACCGGTTCACGCTCCGGTTCGGCCACCTGATCCCATGAAGATGCCAAGGCCAGTTTTTTCAGCACGCCGGAGAATTTTCCCTCGTCCGGTGCAGCGGCAGTACCTGGTTTTGGATCGCCAACTCCATCCGCAGGTACGGCCGTGGATTGGGCAGGTTCCGGCATCTCCGGCATACCTTCCGGCATGTCTGGTACTGCCGGAATTTCCGGTTTTGGTGAGGGAGAGGTACCTGGAAGGTGGGACGGACCGGCACCGGACTCCCCATATTCCATCATTGGAATTACCGGATCAGGTACATCCTCCACGGGTGCCAAGATGGAGGCCACATGAGGCTCTGGCACCGGAACCTTACCGGCCATGGGCTCATCTTTGGGATAAAACGCTTCTGCCACTTCATCGCCGGGCTCATCAGGTTGCGGATATTTGTCAGGGTTTTGGTTGAAACCGCCATCCCCGCTCACGTCTCCGGTGGTGCCGGAGAATTCCTCCCATCCGGCGGGCTCCGGCTCTTCTTCGAGCAGTTCAGGAGCAATTACAAAATCTTCCGGTTCCGGTGGCGGGGCATCTTCGGTGGTATGGGGGCGGATCATCTCCGGGGCGACAAAGCGCCGGACAAGCGGCCGCATCCCCGTCTCTTTTTGTCGCGCACTCTTGTGAACCGAACCCTGCGCTTTGCGGGCAAGCACGATATGCTCGATACATTTCCGGACCCAGTCATTGCACTCCCGGTCCCGTTGCTCGCCGTACAGCTGGGTAAAGACAAGGTCGACGGGTTTTTGGGCGGACTCTCCCAAGGTCGTGCCGAACGTGAGAGTGATGACGGGATCCTCACGGGCATTCTGCCCCGCTTTCACGGTCAGGATAGATGAAAGCGGGATAACCTGCGGTTCATGGGATCCGTACCTGCTGTCGACAAGAATAAGCCGCTCGGTCGTGAGAATCGCGTCGAACGGAACCGTGTTGACACTCAGCCGGTCCGTTGTCAGGACAATAAATTCCCCACGTTTCAGGTACGGGTTTGCCACAAAACTACCCTCTTGTTTTTATTTTTATGCTGTCTGGAAAGATATGCTTTTTAGGTGAACATGGTGGTGATGGCCGGGCATGCCCTGCAACGCCCTCGCACCTAACCTAACGGTGGTTGCTGGGATGACCCCGGCCATGTGAAGAGAATTTCCGGTACTGGCGGGCATGCCCTGATAATTCCCGTTTCCCGCCAAACCGCTCAAAATCGATAAATCCGTTTTCCGGATCGGTTTTTATGAGCCTGACCTGGATTTTATCCCCGACAGAAAGGCCGCGTTCTCCCGAGATGACACGGCCTTCCGCAGGGATCGCCATCAGCCGGACATAGGTCCCCTTTTCAGAGGCACCGGTAACAAAGGCTTCAAAGGATTCGCCGATCCGGTCCATCAGCAGTACCGCAGCCGCAGCTTTTCGCATAAAGCGCTCGACTTTTTTCGAGCCTTTCTCCCGGTCGGTCAGCCACAATGCCTGCTCGGTAAGATCGTCAAGAGTATACGGCTGGACCACACGATCGAGGATGGATTTTATCAGCCGCTGGATGATCAGATCGACATAGCGCCGGTTGGGGGCGGTGCCGTGCGTATAATCCGTGACTGCAAGCCCGAAATGGCCGTACGGTGGTTCGCCGGGCTCAAGCGTCATATATTCGCCGGCCCCGATAAGTTTTATGACCGTCAGCGACAGGTCAGGGAACCGCGCCGGATCAGACTCCCGTTCCCGCATCAGGAAATCCGCAAGCGCCTTTGAATCCGGTTTTTCCGGCAGGGTGGTGCCAAGTGCCATGGCGACCAGCATGATTTTGTCCCAGTATTTGGGCGAACGGACGACGCGCTGGATCATCGGGACACCGGCGTTTCCCAGGTAATTAACCATCGCCCCGTTTGCCGCGATCATGAACTCTTCGATCAGGTGCCGTGCCATGTTCTCGCTCTGGACAACCAGGTCTTTGACGACACCGTCTTCGAGGACCGGTTGGGCTTCGATCGTTTCAAGGTCAAGGGCTCCCTGTGCCATCCGGTATTTTCTTAAATGGATCGTCGCTTCTGCCTGGAGGCGGATCTGCTCTTCCAGCCCGGGAACGTTCCGGACGGATTCGGGGATGGGTGTGCGGCCGTCCAGCCAGTCGCCGACCTGCTCGTAGATGAGTTTTGCCTTATTGGCAACCGTCGCCCGGTAAATATCGCCGTGCCGGACACTGCCATCCACAAGCACGGTATATTCGATAACAATTGCCGGGCAGTCCTGGCCGGGGAGAAGGGAGGTGATGCCTTTAGACAGAATATCCGGGAGCATCGGGAAGGTGACAATGCCGGTATAGACAGATGTGCCGTTGTGGGCCGCGTACTCGTCAGCCCGGGATTTTTGCCGGACACAGGTATCAACATCGGCAATCGCGATCCAGACCCGGATCTCGCCATCCGCACCGGGCTCGCAGTATTCCATCTGGTCGAGATCCATGGAGTCTGAATTATCGATCGATGACCACAAAAATGAGCGCAGGTCACGGGCCGGGTTCCCGCTGCTGCGTTCGCTGGCCGGCAATGCGGCAATGCGTTTTACTTCCTCCAGTACCGGGGCGGGGAATTTCGGGATAAACCCATAGCGCTTCATAGCGTTCTCTGCGATGGCGTACAGATCTATAGAGCGGGGGGTTTTCATGCGTGTCACGGGAAGTGATTCGTTTCTGGTTATACATATCCCTTTGGCATCAGGGCGTCTGCCACGGTCATTTCAAAAAGATTATGGTGCCGGATGAAAAAATCAAAACAAAATTAAACCCGATAGGTCGTAAAGCCGGATTTTTTTAACCCGTCCGGCACGGCACACCATAACAAACTTTATCATCGGGCTCCCCTCATCATTTCCTGAGTGGTGCAGTATGGCAGGAGAACATCCTTTTACCCAGGAGATCCCAAGTGCGGGTGACCCGGCGCCCGCCACTGCCGCACCCGCAGGTACCGATACCCCCCCGGATCCCGTTATCGAACTTGACGACCGGCAGTGGGAGACGATTGTCGAGAAAGGGACGATGCCGGTTGCCGTCATGTTCTACTCCCCCACCTGCACGTTCTGTCACCAGATGGAGCCATCGTTCCGCCACTTTGCACGGGAATATCACGATGCAATCCTTTTTGTCCGGCTCAATATCACCACGAACCTGTGGACTGCCGAGCGATACGGTGTCCGGAGCACACCGACATTCAAATTCTTCTGCGGGGGAAAACCCGTGCAGGAACTGGTCGGGGGGGTGTATCCGGCGCTCCTGAAAAAGATGATCGATGACGTGATCCTGCATGGCAAAGAATGCGCACTGAATTCCACCGCGATCGATTACGAGATCACCGGGTATGGGTAAAAATCGGTTTTTTTCTGGGGGAAGCGTACGGATACCTTTGAACAATGGATGAGCAGGTACCTGGAACTAAATGCACATGAGCGGCAAGCGCTGCTCCACGACATCATAGCCACGTGCAAATGCCCAACATGCCCGTCGTACAACCGGTGCGCCCGCGAAAAGGAAGAGAAATTTTACTGTTTCAGGGGAAAAAGCATGTTCTGCATTTCAGAAAATCGTGGGTGCCTGTGCCTGACCTGTGCATTCTCAAAAGAGATTGGCATGAAATATTATGAGTTCTGCTTAAGAGGCAGCGAAACAGTCCAGCGGTACGAACACGAGATCCGGTAAAAAAAAACGTTTTTTTTCAAAGGTTTCTGATAACATCGCATCGATCTTGCGGCACGCAAACGTTTTTTTGCGCTCGTCCGGCCTACAGAGATCTAGATCGCCCGTGTGCAGCCGGATGTTTCTGCTGCGGCTGCCACTGCAGCTGCCACCGCACGGGTGACACGCTTATCAAGAATGCTGGGAAGAATCCGTTCACTACGGGGTCTGGCGACGCAGGAGGCAATTGCATGCGCTGCGGCAATCTTCATATCATCGTTGATCTTTGTCGCGCGGGCATCAAGCGCCCCCCGGAATATGCCGGGAAATGCAAGCACGTTGTTGATCTGGTTGGGGAAATCGCTCCTGCCGGTCCCGACAACTGCGGCACCGGCCTTTTTTGCATCATCCGGCCAGATCTCCGGCACAGGATTTGCCATGGCAAAGACGATGGGATCGCGGTTCATTGACCGGATCATATCACCGGTTACAATCTGCGGCGCCGAAACCCCGATAAGGACATCGGCACCGGCAAGGGCATCGGAAAGCGACCCGGTTTTTCTGGCCCGGTTGGTCTCTTGGCTCAAAATGAACTTGTACTTGTTGTGGTAGAGCCCGTCCCGGCCATGGTGGATAATTCCCTCTGTATCGCAGACGGTAATCTCGTGAACCGGAATACATACATTCGGATCGTACCCGATGCACTTTAAGAGACGCGTAACCGAATATCCTGCAGCGCCGGCACCGCAGATGACGATGTTGAGGTCTTCGAACTTCCGCCCGGTGACCTTACAGGCATTGAGCAGTGCCGCGAGAACGACGACTGCTGTCCCGTGCTGGTCATCGTGCATGACAGGGATGCCGATGTCCTGCAGGGCATCTTCCACTTCAAAACACTTCGGAGCGGCAATATCTTCGAGGTTGATGCCGCCAAAGACCGGCGCGATATTTTTTACCTGGTCGATAAAATCCGTCTCGTAATTCTCAAAACAGATCGGAAATGCATCGACGCCGGCAAATTCCTTGAACAGGATCGCTTTACCTTCCATGACGGGAATAGCGGCATAGCCCCCGATATTTCCCAGCCCCAGCACGGCCGAACCATCGGTGACGATAGCAATCGTGTTTGCTTTTAAGGTATATTTGTAGACCGTGCCGGGATCTTTAACAATCTGGCGGCACACTTCGGCAACGCCCGGTGTATAGGCAAGGGCCAGATCGTGCCGGTTCCGGAACGGGACTTTTGCGCGAATCTCCAGTTTCCCGTGATGCTGCGCGTGAAGTGCCAGAGATTCCTGATAAATCTCATCGCTGCCCGGTGAAAAGACCATGCCCGTGTATCCCTACTACGAAAAAGCGTGGGGCAAGGTAATGAATGTTTGTAAAAGCCGGGTTTTAAAAAAAACGTGCGGTGCATTCATGGGTTAAGGCAGGATGTATTCACCGCATTGGACTGGCTGGTTCTCCTGTGAAAAAAATCCGGAGAAAATAATTATTTTTACCGGCACAGTTTCGCCGTGATTCCTGCCACGTGCCGGCCCTGGAACCGGGCACCGGCCAGTTCGTTTTCTGTCGGCCACCGGTTCAGGTCGTTGCCGGCAATCGTTGAGGCACCGTACGGGGAACAGCCGGTGATTTCATCGAGCCGGCTCTGCCCGTCAAAGCTATAGGGCAGGCCGGCAATAATCATGCCATGGTGCAGCAGGGTGGTATGGACACTCAGGATGGTTGATTCCTGTCCGCCATGCTGTGTTGCCGAACTCGTGAAAACGCTGCCGACTTTCCCGACAAGCGCCCCGGCTTTCCATATGCCACCGGTTGCATCAAAGAACTGCCGCATCTGGCCGCACATGTTGCCAAACCGGGTCGGTGTGCCAAAGAGGATTGCGTCTGCCACGGTAAGATCCCGTGGCGTGCAGACCGGGATGTGGGTAAATGATTTCTGTAATTCCGCCGCCCCGGTTTTCTCAAGCACTTCCTGCGGGAGGGTTTCCGGTACCCGGTACATGGCAACTTCGGTGCCGGGAACCGAGCGTGCGCCGTCCGCGATCGCTTCTGCCATCCGGTGGACGTGCCCGAACATCGAGTAATACACTACAAACACTTTTGTCATCGGTACTTCCTTATAAGATTCCATAGCCTGTCTGATAATAATAATTACCGGTCGTCTGGCTTACCTGATGAGTATCGTTTATGTCAGGCCAAGGACCCGGTCTGCCCATAAGTTACATTATTATACATCGATGAACAGATTTATACATTAAGGTATGATACCGTAGAGCAGGTGAATCATCACATGCAGGTTCACGCTGCGCAGCGGTCACATTACTCTTCCCGGATGTGAGTTACCATGAAGTCAAAAGATATTGCCATTGTCGGAATTCTCCTTGCCATCGGCGCAATCCTGCGGTATTTCCTCGCGATGCTCCACACGCCGCTGACCCCGAATATGATCATTGCATTTTACTGTCTTGCAATCATCCTGATCCAGCCAAAAGTCTACGAAGCGCTGGGGATCGGTATCGTTGCCGGGGCGTTGTCCATGATGATCTCCAGTTCCATGTTCCCGCCCGCGAACCTGATCAGCGAACCGATCGGGGCGCTCGTCTGCTTTGGCCTTTACGCTATTGCCTTAAAAATCAAAGGAACCAAATCCGGAATTGAGAAATTCAAACCCCATCTTGCAGGAATTTCCGTTTTTGTTATTACAATTATTGTCCTGTATCTTCTCACGATTCAGATACAAAATATCTATAAATTGGATATTTCACAGGTCTTTGGAATACTTCTGGCTCTTGAAATCCTTGCAGGTTGCCTGATAGGATACTTTACCTACGCTACTGTAAAGAAAGGTTCAATTGTTGCTCCTGCATTTGTTACTTTCCTTACAACACTTGCCAGCGGTTTCTCGTTTGCCGCCATCGCCATCATCGCGGTAGGCGCGACAGTCCTTTCAAAATATAATGGCAATCTCTGGAATTTCGTTATCGTCTTTGTGCCCATTGTCGTCATCACTGCCGTGTTTAACGCGGTGGTTGTCCAGATCCTCTACATTCCCTCAAGCCGTGTGCTGGTTCGAGGGCAGGAATGATAGAGCTCGATAACGTCAGTTACACCTATCCCCACACCGTGCAGGCAGCACTGCACAACCTCTCCCTTTCGTTGCCAAAGGGACGATGCATCATGGTCACCGGACCTTCCGGTGCCGGAAAAACCACGCTCTGCCTTGCAGCCTGCGGGATACTCCACCATGAATACGGGGGAAAGAAAGAGGGACGGGTGACCCTTGGCGACCGGGACGTCGCGGACTATCGCAGCCTGTCGGATATTGCAAAGCAGGTGGGCATTGTCTTTGACGATCCTGAATCCCAGTTGATTTTTACGACCGTTGAAGAAGAAATTCTCACTGCACTCGAACACCGGGGGCTGTCTGCGGAGGTCAT
This sequence comes from Methanoregula sp., assembly GCA_039698055.1. Taxonomy (GTDB): domain Archaea; phylum Halobacteriota; class Methanomicrobia; order Methanomicrobiales; family Methanospirillaceae; genus Methanoregula. The sequence continues at coordinate 56,071 of JBDKTL010000037.1, forward strand.
CGAAGAGCGCCTTGCATCGATCATGGACATCACGTATCTTGTCGAGCTCAGGAACCGTTCCCCGCACAACCTTTCCGGCGGCCAGAAGCAGCGCGTTGCGCTGGCAGCAACACTGGCGCTTGGCAATGATGTGCTGATACTCGATGAACCCACGTCCGAACTGGACGAACATGCAACAAAACGGATTGTGCAGATCCTCAAGAATTTAAAAGCACAGGGAGAGACCATCCTGCTCGTCGAGCACAAGTTCAGCCATTTCCGGGAGATGGTTGATACCCTTGTTGTGATGGAAAACGGGGCGATCTCTGCAATTGGTGCACCGGAGGAGATTTTAAAAAATGAGCGGATACGGCGGATCGTGATCCCGGACTTTTCCGGTATCCGGGATGCAAAGTCACGCGACACGGGAAAAACTCCTGCCGGAAGTTCACCGGTCATTTCCGTGCAGCACCTGTCCTATTCCTATGACGACGTCCCGGCGCTCCACGATATCAGCCTTGAGATTTTCCCGGGGGAATTTGTTGCGGTTGTCGGCGAGAACGGTTCGGGAAAAACGACCCTTGTCAAGCAGTTCAACCGGCTCCTCACCCCCACACAGGGTGACGTAATCATCCGGGGAAAAAATACCAGGACTTGTTCCATTGCGGAACTGGCACGGGACGTCGGGCTTGTCTTCCAGAACCCGGACCACATGTTTTTTGCCGATACGGTGCGGGACGAGATCGCGTTCGGGCTCAAAAATCTCGGGATCGCAAACGGCGACGCTGATATTGATGCGGCGCTCGATGAAGTCGGACTGCTGCATACAAAGGATCTCTACCCGCGCTGGCTCTCTCGCGGGGAGCGGCAGCGGCTGGCAATTGCCTGTATCGTCGCGATGAAACCCGGGATCATGGTGCTGGACGAACCGACAACGGGGCTTGACGGCGACGAGGCCCGGCTGGTCATGGAAATTCTCACCAGGCTCCAGCAGAAAGGGCACACGATTATCGTCATCACCCACAACCGGGAGATCGCATCCCGGTGCGCCGACCGGTTGATCACGATGGAGCAGGGCCGGATAATTTCCGATGCCCCGGCAGGACGGTGAAGTGCATGGCGGAAATCCTCCAGTACGTGCACAAGGACGGGTTCTTCCACCGGATCCACCCGTTTACAAAAATTGCCTTCATCATCCTTGTCTGTGCCATGTGCATCGTGTCGACCAGCATCCCGTTCCTTGCCGCACTCGTCATCGCGCTGCTGGTCCTGGCATATGCCGGTAATCTTTACAGGGAGGTCATCCAGCAGCTGAAACTGGTCATCGTGATGAGCATCCTTTTTATCATCATCACCGTCATCACGATGCCAAACGGCGCGGTGCTCGGCCACGTCATTCCCGCTGCGGTTCCGGTTGTCGGCGGATTTATCCCCATCACGCAGGGTGCTCTTGAGATCGGCCTCATTCTGACCCTGCGGTTCATGGTGCTGATCTTTGCATTCCAGTTGTTTTTGATCTCCACCCAGCCACGGGATCTCGTGAATACAATGGAAAAAATGAAGATGCCCATCGATTACATCCTCATGTTTATTATCGCACTCCGGTTTATCCCGACGCTCCAGATTGAGGGGAAACGGATCCACGAAGCCCAGCTGGCACGGGGATATAACCCGGGGACGGGCCTTCTTGGGACGATCCGCAGCGTCGCCCCGATCGTGGTGCCGCTCGTGTCAAACGCGCTCCTTCGATCAAATGTGCTGGGGCTTACCATCGACATGCGGGGCTACCGCACCGGCAACCGGACGCAGGTTCGCGAGCGGAAATTCCGGTCCGCGGATTTTATGGTGATGGGCATCCTTGTTCTCACCGCTGTCGGGTTTACCGCAGCAACACTGATGCAGGTGATGTAACTTTTTTTTTATTCCGGTCCTTCTACGCTTGCAGGCTGTTTTGCCGGTTTGTTATCTCATTCATTATTTTTTTTGCTAATCGTCAGTATGCTTGGTGCTCGCCACAAGGAAATCTAAAATTTTTTAAAAAGAAATTAATTTTATATACCAATCCATGCCATTTTTTTACTATGCCCCGCGGAAGACCAAGGACATTATCAAGTTATGAAAAGATAAAAGCCAAAAAAATACGCGAATTCCTTTCTGATAATAATATTTCACGTTTCGATACGATGAACGATGCGGCACTCTTAAAGACAATCCGTATTTCTGACGACCGGGTGTTTGTCAGTCTCGATCATTACGATGAACGGGTGAAAAAGATTGCAGCATTCATTGATGAAATAAAAGATTCTTAAAGCGGGTGCAATGCCCGTTCCCTTTTTGGTTTTTCTGTCATTTAACGGAATGTTGCGGTATCCTTTGATAAAAAAACGTGATTACGGTGCGATCGCAACCGGGACTGCGGATGAATAATCCATAATGATTAATCATCAGAAAAAAAAGAGTATACCTGTATGAGACCGGCAACTTTTTTTTGCATCCTTACGGTCATGATGGCCGTTGCCAGCGGATGTATCGCCGGAACCGGGAATCCCTCACTATCCCGGGGTCTGCCAGATACCGCACCCACGGGATCTTTTGTAATGTCCGGCGGGACATCAATAGCAATTTCAGTGAAAGCCGATGAGATCACCACGCCGTATCCCGAAGCGAAGGAATGGTTCCTCAAAGGACTTACCGCAAGCACGCAGTATGCCCGGTATAACGAATCGCTGGAATATTTCGATAACGCTCTCACCATCGACCCCGGTTTTGCGGAAGCATGGTATGCAAAGGGTGTCGCCCTCCACAACCTGAAACGCTATGATGAGGCAATCCTCTGTTACGACCGGGCACTGGCAATCGATCCGTCCAATACGTTTGTTATGGATCTCAAGGCCATGGCCCAAAAGGATAAGAGCCGGCTGGCTGAAGCACCGGCATGCAGCCGGGGAACTGCGGGTCTTGACCCCGGATGCGGGAATACCCCGGGAGTCGCCCCCGCTCCGGGACAAACGCAACAATGCCATGGGCAATCATTTCCTGTTCCGGCTGGCGGCGACGTATATATTGGCGAGAGCTGTCTCAATGTGAGTGGCGCGGTTTCTTCCGGCCAGGTTATTTCTTGGTATAACAACACATGGGGACCGGGAAATGACACTCCGTATGCAACACGGATTGTTCTTGACGCACAAAATTTCTTTGTAAATCCCGCTGACTTTGTGGGTTTTGAGGGCACCTGGTACACCGGGAACAAAGACAGGATAGCATTCGTGGTAAAAGTTCCCACGCTTCACAACCTATGCATGTCTCAGACTCGTGGTGCAGGGGCGGTTGACAGGGCGGACGGATGCAGGGTCAACCCAGGAGTCGTGGCCACTTCAGCGAGTCCGGATTACACCCATGCACCGCCAATTACAGAAAGTCAAAAGGCAAGTGCACTCCGGATAGTTTCAGGGTCACGGTCAGAGGGTCCCGCATCATCGGTCGCAGGTATCCCGGCATCACAAAAAAAATTCGGCGACTTTCTCGACGGTTCACACGGATCGATAAACATCGACTGGTCGTATCCATATTCCGGGGATTTCTGGCTTTCAATGCCCGTAGGATCTCCGTCATCATCCGAGTACGGGCTTGCTTATGCCATCGTAGACCCTGATAACGGGACGGTACTTTCAGAAGGATTTACCGACTGGCATACCTATTGGTGAGTATTGTTTCCCCGTCCCGGTCGGGAGGCGGGATATCCTTAAAACAAAACTTGGGTTCCTTTCGTCGGACAACGACGTGAATTCTGTCATAGCATCCACGTTTCAAGGATCGATAAACACCCCCCGGGACATGTGAGATCCCCCTTCTTCTTCCGGATCAATTCTCCGACGGTGACTTCTGGTACCGGGAAAGAACCGGATGGACTTTTTCCTGAATTATTTAAAAAAATGAGCGAATTGCAGCACACCTTTTTGAAATTCCCCACAAAATCTCTCCGTTCGGCTGAAATCGGTATGAAACGGGCGTTAAAATGTACCCTAATAGCAGCATTCTGTGGGCAGATCTTTTAAAAAACGTGCTGAAGTATGTCAAAACGGTAAAAACCCCTGTTTTGCGGATCGCCCTCACGCCGGAGAGCGACATTTCACGTCAGAGAAAATGAGTGTTTTTTTAAGGGGATTATTGACTACCGCATCGTGCGATCTGATGCTCGTGTGGTGTAACCGAGCACTGCTGACCGGCCGGGTCATTTTTATGAGAAGTTTCTCCACGGCCGTTACAGGTACGATAGCAAAATTATTTTTTAACCAACCCTGATATTGTGCCGGAAATCTTTCGGGCTGTTTTTGCGTCGCGTTTTAAGTTCCCCCGTTTACCGGCAACCGGCTTTCCCGTTTATCGTGAGCGATGACGGGACATTTTGGTTCATGGGACGGAACCGGGCCCGACACCGATACGGGCGACAGGGAAGTCAGATGATGCGAAGTGTGGGGTAACCGCATCAAAGTAAGGAGCAGGAGAGTAAAATGGGGAACTCACGATTTCAAAACCGGGCAACACGGGCAACGTAAGGGTCATTTCCGGGATCTTTTTTCTGTACAATTTTCTCGTAAGACTTTCCTAAAAACAGGGTACATCTGCCCGGGTTGCCCGGAATAAAAACCCTGATGGTTTCCCATGCAATGGCGATGCAGCATTGGACAATGTGGACAAAAATTTTACAATTCCCGGGATGGTTTTCCTCATAAGACTTTTCCGGAAAAAAAATGGGGGCATATGTGACACACGTGACCTACAGGACATGGCAATCGGTATGACGCAGAATATGAGGGATGAAAAAACAATTTTTAAAAATCCCCTCGCGTTAAAAATGCACGCCTCGGCCGGGATTCGAACCCGGGTCAAAAGCTCCGGAGGCTTCTAGGATGTCCACTACCCTACCGAGGCCGGATTTACCTTACTTAATCTTGTGCGCATCCTTATAAAAGAGAGGGATGGGCAAAAATTATTGCTTTTTTACCTGGTACATATGCCAGATCTTGCACGCACCTTCGTGGCTCACCATACAGGGGCCAACCGGTGTCCGGGGCGTGCAGACTTTCCCGAAAAGCTTGCAGTCCGAGGGCTCGGCAATGCCCCGGAGGACTTTGTCGCAGATGCAGGCGGAATGCTTGCTCACTTTTTTGTACACGATATTGAATTTTTTCTGGGCGTCGTACTGCTCAAATTCCGGTTTGAGCCGGAGCCCGGACGCCGGGATAACCGGGAATCCGCGCCACTCCACGTCGCACGGCTCAAAGACCTCGTACATGATCTTTTTCGCCTTGACATTTCCTTCCCGGGTGACCACCCGGGGGTAGGCATTATCCACCCGGTGCGTTCCCTCGCGGACCTGTTCGGCCAGCATCACAAGACCAAGCAGGATATCTTCCGGTTCAAACCCGGCAACAACCTGCGGCACCGGGAACTGTTCGTACTCCTCGTAGCCCATCACTGCACAGACATGACCCGGCAGGACAAATCCGTCCAGCTTTGCCTCGCCCTGCTGGAGCAGCCATTTCATCGCGGGGGGGACGAGCCGGTGGCAGGACAGGAGGGAGAAATTTTCTGGCGGGTTTGAAAGAATACTTGCCGCCACCGTGGGTGCGGTCGTTTCAAAACCGACAGAAATGAAGACGACTTCCTTGTCGGTCTTCTGCGCGATCTCGACGGCCTTATGGATCCCCTGCACGATTCGCACATCGCCGCCGCAGGACTCAAGGGAACCTTTCGAACCGGGAACCCGGAGGAGATCGCCGTACGTGGCGATGATGCAGTCCTTTTCAACGAGCTCAAGCGCCGCGTCGATCTCTCCCTGCGGCGTGATGCAGACCGGGCAGCCCGGCCCCATGACAATCTTCAGCCTTTTTGGGAGAATACTGCGCAGCCCGGTGCGGGCAATCGCAGCTTCGTGCGTACCGCAGATGTGCATGAACGTCATATCCCGGTCCACGAGCGTACGAAGTGTCAGGGCGATCTCATTTACCGCTGCCATAAAAATCTTATAGGTATTTACACGGAAATCACATAAGAGTACGTATATGGAAGTTGGATTCTCGGACATGAACTATATTTATGCCGTGCTGGTAATCCTCGCCGGTGTTGTCATCGCGCTCCTTGCGCGGGTTATCGTTCGCTGGCTTAAAGCAAAAGCGGATGAAACCGAAACCAAACTGGACGATATCATTATCGCTGCAATCGGAACCCCGGTCCAGGTCACCATCATAGTCATATCGGTATACATATCGCTCAAATATTTTGGCGTCCTGCCGGATAAGTACCAGTGGCTGCTTGAAGGGCGTGTCGTCACCACATTCTACGTGATCATGGGAGCATGGATCCTTTCCTCGTTCCTTCACGATATCATCAATATCTATGGCCATGTCATTACAGAGCAGTCTGAAGGCGACTGGGACGACCGGCTCGTGGAACTGCTGTCCCTGGTAATCCGGTATATCGTCTGGTTTGCCGCCCTGATGATCATTCTTTCCGTATTCAGTGTGGATATCACCCCGTTCCTTGCCGGTGCCGGTATCGCCGGGCTGGCAGTCGCCCTCGCGGCACAGGATATCATCTCCAATTTTTTTGGCGGCGCCATCATCACGATGGACAAGCCCTTTAGGATTGGCGACCGGATCAAACTCGATTCCTTTTACGGGGATGTTGTCGGTATCGGGCCCCGCAGCACCCGGCTCAAAACAATCGACAACCAGATTGTCACTATCCCGAATAACAAGATCACCACGTCGGTTGTCATGAATTATTCCATGCCTGACCCTATGGTGAAGATGACCATCCCCGTATCGGCGGCTTATGGAAGCGACGTTGAACTGGTGAAAAAGATTCTTGTTGAGGTTGCAGAGGATGCACTCAAAAATACCGGTTTTTTTGTTGAGGAGCCAAGACCCCAGGCGTTTTTTGTCGAATTCGGTGCGTCCGATCTCAAGTTTGTGGTCTATGTCTGGGCCCGGGCATACAATATTCCCGATGAAGTCAGGGATGCAATCAACAGCCGTGTCGACAAGCGGTTTAAGGAAGCCGGTATCGAGATCCCCTTCCAGCAGGTCGATGTCCACATGAGGACATAATTTTTTTTTTGTAATTTTTTGTTCCTTCATGAACGGTGGTATGGCAGGAAAATACCCTTCAATTCCCCGTGCCGGTTGCGATGCCGGATGAAAGCCGGGGATTCGTGCAGGCTTTGAATCACGAGGGTCATAGGGTAACATTGCCGGATTTAGTTTTGGATAACATTTCCGGGAGATTTTTTTTTGGTTGTCGCGGTTTTTTTCGTACCTGAAAATGTGGTGCAGGCGAAATACGAAACCTTATTGCACCGCTCCCCATAACCCTCAAACGTAGTATGTACGGTATCTCCACGCTCTGCCTGCACGACCAGCCGCTTGCTTCCGCACTGGAACAGCTAGCTGTGCTCACGGGGCACATTGAAGTGATGGACGAAGGGCAACATTTTCTGGAAACTGCCGAACCGCTCATGAGTTATTCGACTAGGTTTTCAATCCATGCACCCTCACGGGGAACCAATATTGCAAGCCAGCTTGAGCCTATCCGTAAAGCGAGCGTTGAAGTGATGGCGCAGTGCTTTTCTGTTGCCGGCGACGTGAATGCGGCGGTGGTCGTTCACCCGGGATATTTTGCCTGGCCAAATGAGCGGGATCATGCCCTCCGGCAACTTGCCCGGTCCATGGGGGAATTAAACCGGATTTCCGATGAACTGTCTGTCCGGTATTATATCGAAAACATGGGGAACTGGGACTATTTCTTTTTAAAAAGGCCCGAAGAACTTCCCATTATCGGCGATGCCGGATTCGCACTCGACGTGGGCCATGCGCACCTGAATCACTGCCTTGCAGAATTCCTTACCTGTCCTGCACAGCATTACCATATCCACGATAATGATGGTACCGCAGATGCCCACGTTGCGGTGGGGAGAGGAACGATCGATTTTATCCCGGTTGTAAAGACCCTGCGGTCTGGGGGAGGCACCGCAGTTATCGAAGTGGGGACGCTAGAGGGTGTTGTTGAAAGTATTGGTGCCCTGGAAAAAATATCTGCATAAAAAATGAGCCGGAACTTGAGTGATTATCAAAATAAATCAGCAGCAAAATAAAAAATTACCGGTAATCTTCCGCAATATTTTATAAGGTAAACTGACAATGTATCTAGGCAACCTGCCTTTGTGGCTTAGTGGCATAGCGCGTCCTTGGTAAGGACGAGGTCGCGAGTTCAACTCTCGCCTGAGGCTTTGGAACTATCGTTTCATTTCTTTTAAAATTGTCAGATTCGAGAGCAATGCGTTTGGTTTCTCCTGCTGCCGGGTCGGCCGTTCCGCGCATATACCGTCCATGAGACCGAACATACTGAAAGAATCACCGTCTTCAACCGGGTTTGGATATCAGGAAAAGAGAGGTCCGACCTTCTTTACTGAATCGGGTCTCCTTCGCAGGGATGCAAGAATCTGCCTTTATATTTGAATATAATAAAGTACAGAGGAGACTATGAAATTTTTACAGGTTCGGCATGCCACTTCGCTGGTGACCTATGCAGGTACAAAGATCCTCATCGATCCGGTTTTTGGCGAAAAGGAACAGTATCCACCGATTCCATTAACACCGAACAGGAGAAAGAATCCACTCGTCGACCTGAGCACGCCACTGAAGACACTGCTGGATGTCGACATGGTAGTATCCACCCATACCCACCGGGATCACTTCGATGACAGGGCACGGGAACTGCTGGATAAAAAGATCGAACTGATCTGTCAGCCGGAGGATGTGAATACATTCGACGCATATGGATTTCACAACATCATCCCGGTTGAGGAGTCGATAACGACCAGAAATATCAGGATCACCCGGGTCGCTGCGCACCATGGGACGGGAATTACCGGCGACATGATGGGCCCCAGCAGCGGATATATCCTCTCTTCAGAGAATGAACCGACCCTGTACTTCACGGGAGATACCATCTTCCATGAATCCATTGCGGAAACGATCGAAACATTCCATCCTGAAATCCTGATTATGAATGCAGGTTCTCCCAAATTCCTGAACAGCAGTCACATTGTAATGAACATCATCGATGTTGAAGAGACACTCAAAATTGATCCCACTCTAACCTTCATCATCGTCCATCTCGACACATTCAACCACTGTATTGAAACACGAGAGGATATGCAGGAATATTTTTCACCTGCACGGCTTGCTGAAATAGGTGTTGACAAATTCTTTGTTCCCGAGGATAACGAGTTA
>JBDKTL010000038.1:0-36353 GCA_039698055.1 Methanoregula sp.
AATTCCTCTATTACATTAAAGAGATGGAATGGAGATACAACAACCGTCAGAAAGATTTATTTGCGGTCCTTGTGGATTTGATGTTGAAAGAAACCGTGTTGGTACGGGATGTTACATAATCACCAAAAATTAATACGTGAGCCGGGTATAGGTCACGTCAACACTGTCAAAGAGATCCATCTCGCTTGTTTTCATCGGGATATAACTGGTAAGGACAAGCTGCTTATCGATGACCAGCGTCTGAGTGGTTTTGAACTGTGCAATAACATCCCCATCAGAGCGGACATTGACCGAGATCGTATAGTTTGATGCCCGGACATTTGTCGGGTCAAGGACTACTAGTACTTCGACAAAATTCCAGTTGGGTTCTGGATTAACAACACCAACACATACAGGAAGATCTTTTATTTTCTGGTTATCTCCTGTTCCTGTTGTGTAGTCCAGCAGGAAATCCCGGTACTCGTGCTCGGAAACCTGTGAAAGTTTTGGAACGACCTGCTGGATGCCGTATTTGGAATCCTTGGCGATGGCAGGGAATACCTGCTGCATCGGGCAGTTGGGGATGTTTTGCGGGAACACGCGTTTTGTCATCTCAAGATGTCGCAGGTACGGGTTATCGGTCGCAATCCGGGTTGTCTGTTCTGTTGTTAAGATTGTTTCAAGCGGAATGTAGGTCGATGCCGGGATCGTGCCTGTTACGCCCGGTGTCGGCAGTTCAGATGTTTCAGGTGGCGCACTGGTGGTTGGGGTGGCTGCCGGTGTCGGATGGGACGATCCGGGAAACGTGCAGCCACATATCAGTGCACTTCCCAGTAAAAAAAGAACAATGAGGATAGTGCTTTTTTTCATAGTTACTGGTACAGACTAAAAGACCATTAAAGCCTATGGTTGAACGGGACAATGAAATTTTTTCGTTCCTTGCGTATCAGTATTTATCCAAAAAAAACCATCCGCCCGGCGAGATGGTTATCCTTGTCTTAAGGTATATGATACGACATGAACAAATGATGTACAAACTATCGCCATGATACCTCACCGTGCATTTCCGGGTGAGGGTTTCACGTGCAGGCATCGTGAGCGTTTAACGCGGGCGTACCCGTGACGGGAAAACCTGGTTCCCTGCCACACCAAAAATACAAAAAATGTCCCATGGTCTTTGCCGGTGCGCAATCAACGGCATAATTTAAAAAACACAGAACTGGCCGATTATGGATTTCTTTGCTGTTCTCATCTCGATCCTGACCCTCTTTGTCATCATGGGAATCGGGTATACCCTGCGGAAACGCGGTGTGCTGGATGCCAGCCGGGTTCACATGACATCCCATGTGCTGGTCAACATCGCTATTCCCGCACTGACGATCATGAGCATGCAGATGCCAAATACCGGGAATGTGGTGGGCATGGCAGACCAGATGCTGCTCGTCGCGTTTGCATATTATGGCCTCGCGTTTGTGGCAAGTCTTGTCATCTGCCGGTTCATTCCCGCCACGGGGCCCGAGACGGGCGTGTTCCGGTTCATGCTTGTCTTCCCGAACGTCGGGTTTATGGGGATTCCCGTATCTGAAGTGGTCTTTGGGCCCGGGTCGCTCTTTTACGTGATCCTGTTCAACCTGCCCTTCAACCTGCTTGCATTCACGATGGGTGTCTGGCTTCTTGCCGGGGGAAAATCCAAAAAACCCGATCTGAAGATCCTGCTCACACCCGGTCTTTTAGCATCCTTCATCGGAATTTTCCTGTTCTTTGCCGGCATTCACATCCCGTATCCGGCCGACACGGTCCTGGACTGGATCGGAAAAACCACGACACCGCTTGCGATGCTCGTCGTTGGCGCCCTGCTGGCAACCATCCCCACGGCACGGCTGGCCGGCGACTGGCGGGTGTGGGCGATCTGCGGATGCCGGCTGGTGGTCTTCCCGCTCATTGCGTATGTCGCACTCGCGCCATTCATCACCGACCGGCTCCTGCTCGGAACAACCGTCCTCATGATTGCGATGCCGATTGCTGCCTATGCAGTGCTGCTGTCGGAAGAGTACCGGGTGGATGCAACGCTCGCGTCACAGGGTGTGTTCCTCTCCACCGTGCTGAGCCTGGTGACGATCCCGGCGCTGGTTGTTATGCTGTTTTAAAGGGCCATCGCAGGAGAGTTGAGACAGGGTGACCGGGGTCTGGCGCCAGAACGGGGATTACGCTGGCGTTTTTAATCACTAAAAAAAGGGAATCAGATAATTTTTGCACCGGCGCCGGGTCCGGGTTTGCATTCGAATACTTCGGTAATTTTGACGATGATCAGCGAACGGGCGGGCAGTGCCGGGTTCTTCACGTTCAGCTTTGCCTTCATCTCGTCGTATTCCTTGCCGCTTGACTTGATCGCGGCAACGCCCTTGATCTGGTAACAGCCCTTGATATCCGGACCCCAGATATATATCGCAATCTTTGGGTTCAGGCGGATGTTGGACAATGTTTTGTTCATGAAGTTGTCCGTAATCCAGATCGTCTCATCGTTGACCAGTTCAACTACGCCAATCGGTACAACATTCGGTGTGCCGTCCTTTGACGCCGTGGCAACCGGGAAGATCCTCATCTTTGCAAATGCTTCCTTCATTTCAGCGGTTAGTTTTACCATGGTGTACTCACCGATTATCCCATTCGGACTTTCATTCCTATATACCTTAGCGTCACAAAAATGTAGCAGGATAATCCGGTGACTATTGCCCTACTCTTTTTAATTTTCCCCGAATGAAAATCACGAACCCCGCATGGCGTCATGATCCTGTCAACACGGCCGGTTACGATAATTATTCCCGGCCCGGGAACAAGGTTCTGGATAAAATTCCCGGTTCAGCCGCTGGACCTACCGGGAACACAAGTGTCCTCATTGGTCATGTTTATTGGATGGGAACTCTCATGTACCCATTCGAGGTTGTTGCATGAAAGTGATCATTGATCGTAAAAATTGTGTCAGCTGCGGCTCATGCTGGGAAGCCTGCCCTGACTTGTTCGAAGAAGACCCCGATGATTCGTTCAGCAGGATCATTGAAAAACACCGTCCCGATCCAAAAAACCGGGCCGAGGGTACGGTTCCGCCCGCGGATGAAGCCTGTGCAAAGGACGCCGCTGACCTCTGCCCTTCAGCGATAATCCGGGTGGAATAATACCGGCGGGACAATAAGCGGAGAGGCCGTCAGCAGACCGTTTTCGCAGTCGCCGGGTTGACCCGCCATCGCGGGGCATCTTTTTATTCTGCTGGCAGGATGCACTTTTTTTTCTTACCGCTCTATTTTCCGCTGTTCATAAAAACCCGGAGAGAGTACAGGAACATGAGGACATGGTATGACACCGCAGAACCCGATGGAACTGTTCCGGAAAGAAGCACCCGAAGTCGCAGAAGCATTCAACGGCCTGATAATGTCGCTCGTGAATCGGCCGGCGCTTGATGCAAAGACAAAACAGCTGATCTACATCGCCCTCAAGGCATCGACAGGCGACGATTCAGCAGTCCGGGCGCATGTGCCGATGGCAAAAGCGGCGGGCGCGACAAAAGAGGAAGTGGTGGATGCGATTCTCATGACCCTGACCGTTGCCGGGATTCGTGGGGTAGTTCACTGCCTGCCCGATGCGGTGGCGCAGTTCGGGGAGTGAGACGCACCCGGATTGAAAAAAATCATTTCTTTTTACGATAATCTCCCTTCATCCGCACGTAAAAAATCCGTTCATCCCTCCTGCTGAACAGGAAAAAATTTACCCCGCCCGCTTCAAGTAAATTGATTGCGTGATGTTTCCCATGACACCAGAACCAAAAACATTCAAAGACGCTGTTATGTTCCACGGGCATTCCTGTCCCGGGCTTGCGCTCGGGTACCGGGCGGCGCAGCATGCGATGAGCGTCCTTCAGGCAGCACGTTCCAAAGACGAGGACCTGGTTGCGATTGTCGAGAACGATGCCTGCGGCATTGATGCTGTTCAGGTCCTTGCCGGGTGTTCTGTCGGGAAAGGCAACCTGATCCTCCGCGATCTCGGCAAGCATGCATACACGTTCATCAACCGGAAAACCGGAAAAGCAGTCCGGCTGGTCCAGCGTCCCGAACCACTGATCGAGCGGATCGATCCGGTTGCTTCAGCGCTTCGGGTAAAAGTGATGAACGGAACAGCAACTCCCGCCGAGCATAAGGAATTCCACGAGCGGCAGACTGCAGTGATCCAAAAGATCCTCACGATCCCGGTTGAAGAACTCTATATCGTAAAAGACATAGAGCCGGAGATCCCGGATCGCGCTAAGATCTTCAGGTCAGTCCCGTGCGCTTCCTGCGGGGAGATGGTGGCCGAACACCGGGCCCGGGTCCGGGACGGGAAGATTGTCTGCATCACGTGCGCCGGGGACTACAGCCGCGGGTGGTAAGAGGCACGTTCTCTTGTGGGCATGAGTCGTTCTGGTGTAGGGGCTTTATCAAACCAAGCTTTCAAGTACGTACCATATCCGGGAGAATCATAATGGCACCATTCGATTGTATGCAGGGAATGATCAAAGGATACCTGGCCTCACCCCAGGGCCAGCAGGCAGTACACGAGTACTTCGCTTCTGCCGAGGGACAGGCAGCGGTCAATTCGTATCTTGCAACGCCCGGGGGCCAGCAGGTGGCCCGGCTGCTGCTCGCCCAATCGCTTGACCGGCTAAACATCCCCAGTGACGTAAAAGATCTCGTAAAACAAGCCCTTTAATCAATTTCATTTTGTGATGCCGGTATTTTTTACGGTGCCGGTTTTTTGGCGGCACATTTTTTTAATTGCCGTCCTGTCCGGCCGCATTCCAACCATAAAGCATCTAATCTTGCCATTCTTAGTTTTATGGACATGGACCCATCGATGATTTGTACCCTCTTTGAAGGGCTCCCCCGGCAGGGACCGGGGAGCACGGCCTGTACAAAAGAGATGTTTTCACGGCTTCCGGCACTGCCCCCCGCCCGGCGATTCTTGATATCGGCTGCGGGAGTGGCATGCAGACGATCGATCTTGCACGGCTCTCTCCGGATGCGCAGATTACGGCAACCGACGTGCATGAACCATTCCTTGAAGAACTGCGACAACGGGCACTCTCAGCGGGTGTGTCCGGCCGTATCAGGACAGTCAGGGCCTCCATGGATGCACTCCCGTTTCCCCCCGCATCGTACGATCTTCTCTGGGCGGAAGGATCAATCTTTATTATCGGCGTGGAACAGGGTCTTGCCGCATGGAAAAAATTCATCCGGCCCGGCGGTTTTCTCGCGTTTACCGATGCGGTCTGGTTCACGGACTCCCCTTCTGAAGAATCCCGGGTATTCTGGCAGCAGAATTACCCGGCAATAAAAACGGCAGAGGAAGTAAAAACGATCGCTGCACATGCAGGCTATAGCTGCGTCACGGATTTCCCGCTCCTGAAATCCGCGTGGTGGGACGATTACTACACGCCGCTCCTCGCACGAATACCTCTGCTTGAAGAAAAATACCGGGGCAACGCGGATGCATGTGCCATAATTGCGGTCATGAAACAGGAAATCGGGATGCACCGCCATCATTTTTCCGAATACGGGTACCAGTTTTTCCTGCTCCACACCAGTACCTGATCTGCGGCATGGTTTTGATAAATTTATACAACCCGGTTTCCGTTTCTGGAACAGGAATACGACCGCCCGAAACCGGCACCTGCCGGAAAAAAACCCATCTCCTTTTACCTCACCACTTCCCAGTACTGATGAACTATCATGCCACGGCCGGCGTACCTTATTGTCCTGTTTATCGTCCTGTTCAGTCTCGTGATCATCACCGGGATGTATTTTCCCGCCGGCATTGGCAAAACCCCTCTCGTCCCCTCAGCACCAACCGGAGTATCCCCTGTGACAACACGTAACCCGACAGAACCTGTCCAGTCCCATTACGCACCCGGTGAGATCACCGGGTTGTGCGATGCAGCGATCAGCTCGGCAAATGCGTCGTTTAACGAGATCGCGGCAATCCCGCTGGAAAAAAGAACGACCGATACCACGCTTCTCCGTTTTGAAAATACTCTTGCCGGTTTTAACGACCGGGTCATGCCGCTCACGCTCATGAGTTACGTGTATCCGGACCCGGCAATCTCCGCAGAAGGTGCCGCGTGCGAAGAGAAAGCCGGGATGTTCACGGTCGGTATCTATACCCGGCGCGATCTCTATGATGCGGTCCGGCAGGCAACCCCCCGCACGGCAAAAGAGAGCCGGCTGTATAACGAGACCCTTCGCCAGTTCAAACGAAACGGGCTGGCACTGCCCGATGACCGGCTCGCCCACGTCCGTGCACTCAAAGAGAACCTTACCCGGCTTGAAGTGCAGTTCTCGGCAAACCTGAACAATGACAATACGACACTCACGTTTTCCGCCGGAGATCTCGTGGGAGTCCCTCCCGAAGCCCTTGCCACCTTCAAAAAAACCGGGACCGGCACCTACCTTGTCACCACAAAATACCCGGATTACTACGCCGTGATGCAGAATGCGAAGAAGAGCGACACGAGAAAGACGATGTACCGTGCGTTTGTCAACCGGCAGGCGGACGAGAACACCCGGCTCCTTGAAGAAGCAATCCTCGTACGGCAGGAGATCGCAAAGGAACTGGGGTATGCGACGTGGGCGGATTACCGGATTGACGGGCGCATGGCAGGGAACAAGGAAAATGTGCTCGCATTTCTCGCGGAATTAAAGGAACCTCTCAAGGAGAAGACACATGCTGAACTTTCAGCCCTCCTTACTGTGAAACAGGGACTCACACCGGGTGCAACGGCCCTCGATCCATGGGATATGATGTACCTGAACGAGCAGGTCAGGAAACAGAAATATGCACTCGATGACGAAACCATCCGCCAGTATTTCCCGCTGGATGTCGTTACCGACGGCATGTTTCACGAGTTCGGGCCGCTCTTCAACGTCAGTTTTGCGGAAGTGCCGGGCGCCCAGGTGTGGTCGCCGGACGTGAAACTCTACCGGGTCGCCGGCACGACCGACAACCGGACAATCGCGTACATCTATTTCGATCTCTTCCCCCGCGAGGGAAAATACGGGCACACGATGATGGTCCCGCTCATTGCCGGCCGGCTGGTGAACGGGACGTACAGCGTTCCGGTATCGGTAATTGTTGGCAATTTCCGGGCGCCAAACGGGGATATCCCGTCGCTCCTGACGCACGATGATGTGGACGGGCTCTTCCACGAGTTCGGCCACACGCTTCACGCGAGCCTGACTAGGGCACCCTACGCGAGCCTTTCGGGCACGAATGTCGAATGGGACTTTGTCGAGACACCCTCACAGGCCATGGAGGAATGGACCTGGCAGCCGGAAGTGATCGATACGATCTCCGGGCTTTACACCAACCACACGCAGAAACTTCCCGCTGAAATCCGCGACCGGATCATCGCTGCACGGGACATGGACGCAGGACAGGTCTATACCCGGATGCTGATGATCTCAAGTGAGGACATGGAGTTCCACACGGCACAGGGGCCGGTTGATGTGACCGACATCTCGGACCGGATGTATGCTGACCTGATGGGCATCCCCCCAATCCAAGGCGGGCATGAGCCGGCGACCATCGGGCATTTCATGGGCGGCTACGATGCGGGATATTACAGCTACCTCTGGTCGAAGGTTTACGCATTAAACGTTTTTGAGCGGTTCAGGCAGGACGGTCTTGCCAATACCACAACGGGGATGTCCTACCGGCACTGGATCCTTGAACCCGGCAACATGCAGGATGGCAACACCCTCCTCAGGGGATTCCTCGGTAAAGAACCGGGTATGGATGTGTTTTATGAACGGCTGAATATCAGTGCCGGTGGGAATTCCCGTAAAAATGTAACCCGTTCCTGAGTGACCAGACCGATTTTTCACCTTTTTTACCGGTTTGATTTTTTTGTCGTGTCCCATCGTACCCCTTATCATTTCCGGCGCACAATCAATCTGTGTGATACGCGAGCCACCGGCAAAAAAGATCCTCTACTGGTGCGATACGTGCAACGTGCCCCTGATCGGCAGGAGCTGTGCGTGCGGTGCGGACGGGAGAGCGATCGAACTTCTCCAGCCGTACGATGTACGCCCGGTGCTCGCGGCTGATATGCAGCTGATAAAAACCCTCGTGCGGGAACGCTTTGGCAACATCCCGCTCCAGGCCGTCATGCTTTTTAATAAAACCGGTGGGGTTGACCGGGCCGATCTCGTTATCGCCCACGGGCAGCGGTTTGCATGGCTGACCTTTGATCCGGTGACCCGTGCTTACAACCTCGATCTTATCCCGGACGCATTGCCGTACATCATCAAACATGTCACCAAAGGCATGATCGATCTCGATATGGATCTTGCCGGTGACCGGGTGAGCGGAAGAATGGGCGGAAAAAAGTTCCCGCTCAAAAACCCGGTGCCTGACGGGACTGTGATCCTGAAATACCGGGGCCGGTTTGGCACCGGGGTAGTAAAAGACGGGCAGGTCCGGGTCAAGGAACTCAATACCATCGAACCAAAAACCGGCAAGAACCCGGACTGGGCGTTTGTGATCCAGCAGAACAAGTACCACTTAAAAAATCTCGAGCATGCGGCAATCCGGACCATAAAGCAGCATATGCGGGACCGGCCCGTCATCAACGTCTCGTTCTCCGGCGGGAAGGACAGCACCGCGGTCTACACACTCGCAAAAAAAGCCGGGGTCACCGAAGCGTTCTTCATCGATACCGGTATCGAGTTCCCCGAAACGGTCGAGTTCGTGAAATCCATGGGCATCGACATTCTTCCAAAATCCACGGACTTCTGGCAGGCAGCAGAAAAAGCCGGGCCGCCAAGCAAGGACAACCGCTGGTGCTGCAAGTTCCTCAAACAGAACCCGCTCAAAACCGTGCTTGCAAAGACCGGCCCGTGTGTCACGGTGCAGGGCAACCGCTGGTACGAGTCATGGAACCGGGCGGACCTTGAGGAGGCGATCCAGAACCCGCTAAATCCTCTTCAGCTCAATGTCTCACCGATACGGAACTGGCGGGCGCTTGAAGTGTTTCTCTATCTCTGGTGGCAGAACGTACCAATTAACCCGCTCTATGACCGGGGGATCGAGCGGATCGGCTGCTATCTCTGCCCCGCGATGCTTGAAAGCGAGTACGAACTGCTCCGGGAGACGTACCCGGAAACGGCGCTGCGCTGGGATGAGTTCCTTTTACGGTGGCAGAGGAAAAAAGGGCTCCCTGACCCGTATTCCCGGTGGGGGCTCTGGCGCTGGCGGACACTTCCAAAGAAGATGCTGGAGCTGTGCCGGAACCGGGGGATTGCGGTAAACGAGGATAACACGTTAACCACCGGCCCGGTGCCGGAACACAAAGAGACGGTTGAAATAAAAAAAGAGAGTATCATGAAACCGGAAATGGCAAAAAGCGTTGGCGACAGTTTTCCGATCGATGCTGTCAGGAGTGACTTCCCGATCCTTGGCGATATCATCTATCTTGACAATGCAGCAACGAGTTTTTCGCCGGAACCTGTCATCGACGCGGTCGTCGAGTTCGAGCACCACTACCGGGCAAACGTCGGGCGGGGGGTGCACCGCTTCACCCAGATTGCCAGCCAGCGGTACTGGCATGCCCACGAAAAAGTGGCGGAGTTCATCAACGGCAAAAACGGTATCACCGTGTTTACGAAAAATACCACCGAATCCATCAATATGGTCGCTCACGGGCTTTCATGGAAGCCCGGCGACCGGGTGATTACGACTGTTCTCGAACACCATTCAAACTACCTGCCCTGGAGAGCCCTGTCAAAGCAGGGCGTCGTGCTCGATGTCGTCGGTATCGATACCGGCTATGTTCCCGATCTCGCGCTGCTTGAACAGGCAATCACCCCATCGACCCGGCTGGTCGCCGTCACCCATGCGTCAAATGTTCTTGGCGTTGTTGTCCCGGTCGAAGAGATTGCCCGCATCTGCCACGCACACGGGGTGCTCCTGCTGGTCGATGGCGCCCAGACCGTCCCGCACATGCCGGTGGACGTGGAAAAACTCGGGTGCGATTTCTTCTGCTTCTCGGGCCACAAGATGCTCGGGCTGACCGGCACCGGGGTCCTCTGGATGAAAGAGGCATGCCTTGAGCCCTTCATTATCGGAGGGGGCATGGTGGAATCGGTGACCGGGGCAAAAGTTACCTACGCCGAGGGATACCAGCAGTACGAAGCAGGGACACCGAACATCTCAGGCGGCATCGGACTTGGGGCGGCGGTGGAGTACCTTGAAAAGATCGGGATGGACGCCGTTCACCGGCATGAAACAGCGCTGACGACCCGGCTGATCGACGGGCTTATGAAAAATCCCCGGGTCCATGTCTATGCCCCACCCGAACCCAAAAACCGTATCGGCGTGGTATCCTTTACCGTGGACGGCCTCCCCCCGCACGAGGTAGCCCAGAAACTTGACGAGGCCGCAGACATCATGGTCAGGTCCGGGCACCACTGCTGCCAGCCGCTGATGGAACAGCTGGGCCTCGCTGACGGCACGGTGCGGGCAAGCCTTGCGCTGTATACGACCGAACAGGAAATCGATCTGTTTGTTGCGACGCTCGATGAGATCACGCGGGCGATATAACGTAATTTTTATGCAAAAAACCAGCACTTTTTTTTGTCCGTTGCCCGGCTCGATCTTTTATAATCCGGTGACTGACGTAACAGTAAAGGAACCGGGCACCATGAACTGCCGTTCCGGAGTATCTTCATGTATGGATCTGAATTTGCCGACATACTCGGGCGTGTCCGGGTGAAACGACCGCTCGTCCACCATATCACCAACTACGTCACGGTCAACGATTGCGCGAATATCACCCTGTGTGCCGGGGGAGCCCCGGTCATGGCAGATGCCCGCGAAGAGGTAGCGGAGATGGCGGCAGTCTCGGGAGCGCTTGTGCTGAACATCGGCACGCTCAACCCGTCAATTATCGAGTCCATGATTATTGCCGGGACTGCGGCAAACGAAAAAAAGATACCGGTAATCCTTGATCCGGTGGGCGTGGGTGCGACCCGGCTCAGGACGACAAGCGCACAGCGCCTGCTCGATGAACTCAAAATCACGATCCTGAAAGGAAATGCCGGGGAAATTGGCGTGCTTGCCGGTGCGGAGGCAAAGGTGCGTGGCGTTGATTCCGACGGGCTCAAAGGCGA
Source organism: Methanoregula sp. (assembly GCA_039698055.1). Taxonomy (GTDB): domain Archaea; phylum Halobacteriota; class Methanomicrobia; order Methanomicrobiales; family Methanospirillaceae; genus Methanoregula. The sequence continues at coordinate 11,172 of JBDKTL010000038.1, forward strand.
CCCCGTTGCCATCGCACGGGACTATGCAAAGGAAAGAGGAATTACCGTTGTCGTGAGTGGCGAGACCGATATCGTGACCGACGGACGGCGTACACTGCTGGTTGAGAACGGCGATCCGATGATGGGAATTATCTGCGGTACCGGGTGCATGGCGTCGTCGGTTGTCGGTACTTTTGCGGCTGTCTGTGACGATCCGGTCCTTGCGTCGGCCGGTGCACTGGCGGCTTTTGGGATTGCCGGGGAAAAGGCGGCGACCCGGCAGGGGCGGCCCGGCTCGTTCAAGCCGCACCTTCTCGATGAACTTGCGGCACTCGATCTGCTGACTCTTGAAGAGTGTGCAAAAGTCCAAAACGCATGAACTAAACTGTTATGTCCTACGATCTCTACGTTATCACCGATGAGGAAATTGCCGGCGGGCTTACCCATGAAGAGATAACAGAGCGGGCAATCGCCGGCGGTGCAGATGCAATCCAGTTACGGGACAAGCACTGCAGGTACGGGGAACTCGCCAGAACGGCGGACAGGATCTGCCATCTCTGCAAAAAAACCGGGACAATTTTTATTGTCAATGACCGGCTGGATGTGGCACTCGCCTGCGGTGCGGACGGCGTGCATCTCGGGCAGGATGATATGGGGGTGGATGTGGCACGGCAGCTTGCTCCCCCGGCATTTATCATCGGCGTTTCTGTGGGTAACGCTGAGGAAGCGATCCGTGCAGAACAGCAGGGGGCCAGTTACGTTGCCCTGAGCCCGACATTTTCCACCGGGTCCAAGAATGATGCCGGCCCGGGGCATGGGTTAAACGTCCTTTGGGCGATCCACGCTTCGGTATCGATTCCGGTGGTGGCAATCGGCGGGATCACGACGGATAACGTGGGCGACGTCATCGCAGCCGGGGCAGATGGCATCGCGGTGATATCTGCGGTGGTTGGGAAACGGGATATCGCTGCTGCTGCCCGGGAATTAAAAACCCTGATCATGCAGGCAAGGCAGGTGAGGCATTCATGACCGGTATTCCCCCGGCCCGGTTTGTGCTCCACGACCATTTCGCCCGCCACCACCATTTTGATTTCCGGCTTGAACGTGACGGTGTCCTGAAAAGCTGGGCGGTGCCGAAAGGATTGCCGAAGAAACCGGGCGAACGCCGGCTGGTAATTGCGGTAGACGATCATCCTCTCGGTTACATTGATTTTACCGGCACGATCCCGGAAGGGGATTATGGCGCCGGTGAGGTGAAAATTGCTGATACCGGGGTGTATGAGTCCCTTGTCTGGACGGATGACCGGATTGAAGTGGTGCTGCACGGCAGGAAATTTTCCGGGAAATTTGTCCTTGTCCGGTTTAAAAAAGCCGGGGAGAATGAATGGCTTGTCATGAAGGGAAAGGACTGATTTGTCAATTTGGTTTTTTCGTATCCGGAACTGGTGAATAAAGCCCGGCCGATGATTTATGCGACCATCTGCAGGATCTCCAGTGAAGATACCAGGATAATGGAACTGATGAGTGTCCAGCCGATCATGATCACCAGCACTCCCCGGACTGTTTTTCCATAAAAAAGCCAGTCGAGAATCGCACAGCCGTACAGTCCGACTCCGGGCACAAGGATGAAGGGAATGAGCATGTACATCCCGAATTTCTTAAAAAAAACCGAACGGTCTGCAATACCTTTGACCTTTGCGATGAAGTGCGACAACCGGGTGGATCGCTTTGCAAACCCGTCACAGATCTCAAATATGCCAAAAATTACCGAGAAGGCAACAGAGACCAGTGTCGCGATGATAAACACCGGTGGCAGCGACAGGCCTGCGCCAACGGCAGCGGCAAACGGCTGGAATACTAGGATGGCGGCAATGAAGCCAAGCGTTACGTGTGCCGGGACATTAAACACAAAACCAAGCGCGAAGGGAATGACAATAATCCCGGCAAGGAAAAACAGCAGTGCCCGTACTGCCTCGGCGATCGCCCGGGATTCGTGGGTGTCCTCCATACTGTGTACCTGTAGTTGATATCCAGAGTAATAACGATGCTGAACCAATATATATCTGGTTACCAGCGAATTTTTTTGGAACTTCATGTCCACAAAGAACACTATATTCAGCTCCCTGCCCGGATTGAACCGTTTTTATGTGCTGCGAACATACCGGGATCTACTAAAAAAGGCCTCCTGATGAACAAAACGCCTGTCCCTGAAACCATCCTGTGCAATGGCACCACGATCCCCTATACCATTCACTACAGCGACCGGCGCAGGACACTTGCGATTGAGATCTCCCCGGATCTTACGGTCAAAGTCCGTGCTCCACAGCGGGCAACCCGGGCGTCTGTCCGGGACTTTATAGAAAAAAAGTCTGCGTGGATTGCAAAACATCTCAGCCGGTTTGGCGAGATCCGGCCCTATACTGCCCCAAAAAAGTTTACCAGCGGCGAACGGTTCCTCTATCTTGGGCAGGAGTACCATCTTGCCGTTCATGCGTGCGCCGATCAGCCGCATGTCCGGATCATCCGCGACCAGATCGATGTCGGGCTGCCGGCAACACTCCCGCCCGATGAGTACTCCCGGGCAGCCCGGTCTGCACTCATCGCGTGGTACCATGATCATGCAATCGCGAGGATCGAAGAGTACGTGGCAAAATATGCAGAGGTCCTTGCAATTCCGGTACCTCCGTTTACGGTAAAAGTGCTGAGAAAACGATGGGGCAGCTGCAGTGCGAAGAACCGTCTCAATTTTAACCAGAATATTGTCATGGCTCCTGCACGCCAGATCGAGTACGTGGTGGTGCACGAGCTCTGCCACTTCCGGCACAAAAACCATTCAGCCCGGTTCTGGAATCATGTGAGGTCAGTGATGCCGGATTACCGGGAACGGCGGGTGGCGCTCAGGAAAGAAGGATGGAAGTACGGGCTGGAATAACAACCGCCCGATGAATACACCGCTCCCGGCTGCGTTAAAAAAGGAAAAGAAAATCCGGTCTGCCGGCTGGATGAAGACCGGTCAGAGCCTGTCATCCACCCCGCGTCCGGCTTACCGGATCCGGCTTGGTACTATTCCTTTAGCCCAGTCTCCATACCGCCCGGTTCTGGTAATCAAGGTTGGTTACCACGTAGGTTGAGGAGGGGGAGAATGAAGCGGGGACTTCATAGATGAGATATCCTTCTGCTTTGTTGCTTTCACCGGGCAGGAGGAACCCGCCGGTCCCTCCTGTACCTATCCGGTAATCGTATTGCTTGTCGTTGACATGGTCAATAATTACATCGGAACTGTGGACAGAGGAATAACTGTACGCCTTCCCGTTACTCATGACGACAAATTGCTGGGGTGAAGGAGCGTACACATCTTTGCTGCCGGTATTCTGGACCGTGACGTACAAAAACAGGAAGGTGTTGCCTGCCTGTGGCGTTTCCGTGTTGTAACCACGCTGGAGTTCTAACGGGAGCGATGATGCGGCCTGCTCGCTAGGGCTGTTCCATGACGGGGCTGTCCAGTTGTAGTTTGGCCGTACTTCGTACCGGTTCACGGTTGCCTTACCCTGTTCATTCCCGGTCCCGAAGGTGGCGTACTGGTTTAAGGCCAGGGCATTGGAATATTGTTCTGATGCGGTCACGTAGGCCGTGGGTGTTGGCGACGATGTCATTATTGATGTCGTGGGAACCGTGGTCTCAAGCCGGACCGGCTGGGATGTACTTGTGCATCCTGAAAAGAGGAGTGCAATGAACAGCACTCCAATAACTGCGGTTGTGTACATGAATTTCATATTATCTCTCCTAGAGGGGTCGTGCATCTATCCCGGGTTCATCATCCCGAAAAATCAAATTATCCCTGTAAAACACTCCTGTTTCCCTGATATATTTTCAGCATTCCCGAAAAAAAGCGTTTTTTCGGGGGATATTTTAGTAATACCGTCTTGTATATGATATAGTTTTATACCAGTTTCAGAAATTGCTTTGAATACATATTACGATCAATACTCGAAAATTAAGGCCAAAAACACCATCAATGGTGCCTGCGTGACCCGTCAGGACACTAAAAAAATCTCGAAAAAATAAACCCGTTACTTTTTAGGAAGGATTGCAACTTTTTTGTTTTTAAGCCGCCGGAGGGAATTGTATGTCAAAGTTCAATTCATTTACGAAAAACGGGTTAAATCTTATATAGTAAATCTGTGTTTTCTACAATTGTCCAGGGAACTGATATATAAACTTACTTCAGGGGTCAAAAAACACAATTTGGTCTGCTTTTTAATTATTTTATCGTCGAAGAATTGATTAAAAATAGCAGTATCAATCCGAAACATATCAAATTCTGTCTGCCTACCTTAATTATCCGGTTTGGTGTATCTCAAAGATCGTACCATCAAAACGGAACATATCTAATTCTGTCTGTCTTCTGCAATTATACGGTCTAGGTGTTCCTCAAATATAGAATCTTCAATATTGAACATATCAAGTTCTGTCTGTCCTTTTTTCCGTGTGTTGGGAATTTGAGAAAAGATGTTGTATGTCAATTGGCCGAATCGCAGATCCGGTTGGGCCAGCCAGATTTCTTTTAGCTTTTCTACTATTATTGGAATTCGTGATGGATCGCGCATGCATATCCTATAATGTTCGCAGTATTTGTGAATAGCTTCAGTACAAAAGCATTAATTATCATTAGATTTCGAAGAATTGTTAATGATCAATTTTCAAGAAACCGTCAAAAATAATCCCATATCGCTTTTTATTTGGGTATTGATAGGAATTTTTGTATTCTTAGTAATTTGTATTATCCTTGCCCTCTTCATCAGTTTTAATCCAACAATAAATGTCGTTTCATCTTTTTTCAATACAACGAATATTTCGACTACACAGAATTTCTTTAATAATCAAATTAATGTCTCTCAAGATGAAGTAAACACCTCGATAAACAACTCCATTTTGGATAGTACCGGTTTTAATTTGATCTCGCCTATCATTGCATTATTGGGTTCTTTCGGGGTATTTGCCTATTTGTTTTATTCAATAAAAGAGGGAACGCTCTCAAAAACCGAGAATAGAAAATTGCTTTATGGTTTTTTGGGTGGAATGGGTATCATAATATTACTTATTGCGATTGTTTTTACATCTTTTTTTCAGGGTAAATACCCCTATGAAAAATACATTGAAATCCTTGGTTTGATTGCCCTCTTTTTATTTATGGCAATAATCGCTTATTTTTTCAAGCTCACATTTGATGCAATAGAAGAAAACTATACAAATCGTCAAGCACTTATCGATTTTTTGGAAATTAAAATTTCAAAGGCGATTATTTGGCAGCCTATTGATAATTTTGCTCGATGTATTGTGGCACTTCAAGATTTTTTTTCTTATTTCGTATTCGTATTAATTTGTCTCATACCAATCGTCGGCATTCTATTAGGGTTAAATTTACTGTCGATAATTTTTATCGAGATAATGATCTTCACTCTGTTCAGCGGTTTTTGCAGATTGATTAGTTTATGTGAGAATACTTCGAATATAACTCTTAAAAAACGAATTTGTTCAGAACATATTTCTTTTTCATCTAAACGTTTGTCGAATATTTTCTTTTTACCCTCTCCCGAAGAGGGGTATTTCAAGATTTTAACTAAAAATGGCTATGTTACAATTTTAAAAAATGAGATTCTTACTATTCATGATAACGAGGTTATTATTTTCAAAGGAAAAGAAAAGTTACTTCCCCTAAATATCTGGATAAAAAGAAGTGTTCGTTTCGTTCTATCATTGATCCTTGCAGGATTCCTATATCTACTATTTTTCTTTGGAATTGTTGGGATAGCGATTTTGGTTCGGCCCAACGATTTGCTACAAATTTTACAAACGACAATGCCGGGGTTATTGTTAACAATAGAAGGAAACAGTCTGATATTCGCGTTTTGTATTATTGGATGGTTCTGTCAAGAAATCGATGAATATTTGAAAACTGTAGTTGATCAATTTATGATAGTACCTCATGCACTAGAATTCTATTAGATTTCATTTTTAATGGAAATTAATGGAAAAATTAAAACACATGCTAAATCGTGAAAGGAATAAAAATCGATAGCCATTTCTATTGTATCACTGAACATAATCTAATGGCCGACCACAATCCCCCTTCGAGGGGAGAAAGAAATGCAATTATTGGCTATAAACCTCAATACGAGATTGCTGCAATAAAAATTATTCATACAATTAGACTTGGGAATCTCGAATCAATACGTATAGCAGATCCTGAAGCGGGTCGCGTCGATGATTTTCAAATTCTTACACCAAATAGAATTGACGCATTCCAAGTAAAATGGAGTGAACATTCTTCATTAGTGACGTATAACGATTTGATTTCTACAGATTCAAAAGGAAACCCCAGCTTACTGTCCCAACTTGCAGATGGATGGAAGCGAATAAGGTCAAATAACCCCGGGAAACGCGTTGTTGTTCATTTAATAATGCGAGATCATCCCTCTCCCAATACAACGAAGGCAATTCCTGTTGGAGATAAAATTCCTAATCAATATCATTTTGCTGGCTTTATCAGTCATATTTGGAATAAAGCCCATGCTTCGCTCCCAGGAGAAGTATATCAGATACCCCTTGAATGGGAGCCTGCATGGGATCGATTTAGAGAATCTTCAGGTTTAACTACTGTCGATGAATTTAATGATTTTGTAAAGGATTGTGAGCTTGAATTTGGATATGAAATTCCGACGTTTGAGGAATTACCAACTAATGATCGAAATTTATTGATTGAAGAAAAAAACTACATTTCAAGTAAATTAATTGAAATCGTCGCTGATTCTGGCTCATCAGTTGAGTATACCTTGAAAGAATTTCTTGAATATTTAGGATGGACAGAAAGAAACCATCTTGTAAATATTCATGATTTTCCTGTTAATGAAAGAACATATCAACAAATTGAGGGGTTAAATGAGGAGTTCGAACAGTTAATTAGCACAACTGGAAAAGGATATATTTCAATTATTGGAACGCCAGGATCGGGTAAATCAACCTTTTTAACTCAGACTTTGAAAAACCGGAATGAACGTGTTATTAAATATTATTCATTCATTCCAGATTCATTTGAACCGGTAAATCTTCGAGGAGAAGCAAAAAATTTTCTTCATGATATCATATTTCAACTTGATCGGTTGGGCTTCTCTTCAGGAGGCAGTATAAGCTCATATGATCGGAACATCTTGCAGAAGAGATTCCACAATCAATTACAACTTCTTCATACCGCATGGGAAAAAGATCATCGTAAAACTATTTTTTTAATCGATGGGTTGGATCACATTGCGAGAGAACAACATCCCGAATTTTCATTATTAAACGATTTACCCAATCCGACAACCATTCCTGACGGTATAATTTTTGTCCTTGGTAGCCAAACCGATGAAATTTTTTTGAGTGCAATTAAATCTGAAGTGCGAAATGGTCGTAGAATCGAAATGCGGCCATTAAGCCGTCAAGCCGTTCTAGAAATCGTTAACGCAACGAATTTTAAAACGGTTCCAACAAGTGATCAGATCTCTCGTATTTATACACTCTCTGATGGGCATCCATTAGCGTTAAATTACATCTTAAACAGGATTCATGATGCACAAACAACTGAAGACATTAACACGATTCTGTCTAGCACTCAACAATATTCAGGTAATATTGAACAGCAATACCAATCCTATTGGGATGAGGTTAGTGTAAATTCACAACTTTTCGAATTATTCGGCTTAATAGCGAGATGCAAATCTGATATTGATATATCTTGGTTTGAAGGATGGTATTCGCAAAAAGCAATATATAACCTTAAGAAAAGTTTCTCTCACTATTTTAAAAGATATGATCAGCACGCTTGGTCATTTTTTCATAACAGTTTTCGAATATTCGTTCTCCAAAAAACATGCGATTCCGGACAAGGAGTGATTGATCCATTAAAATCAATTCATTATCATCAGATACTTGTTGAACAATCGATAAGACAACCTGATAATCTAATTCATACTTGGGATGAATTTTTCCACCGCTATAACGCAAAACAATATCAGGAGATTATTGGTCTGGCAACGCCGGAATATTTTAGAAATCAATTTTTGAACTATCGTTCAATTCCAGATATTAAAAATGATATTAATATTGCATTAGGTTGTGCAAAGGAATTACAGAATTTTGTAATTCTGTCCCGTTTACTATTAATTGGTACTGAATACGAGTTACGACAAAATTATCTCGATGATATATCCTACATCCCACTTTTATTTAGATTATATAAAGATCAAAGAAAACTCTGTCTAAATCATATTCTATTCGGGAATGTTCTTCAAATATCTCAAAATAAAGCATTACTATTGTCTAAAAATATTGTAAATATCGTGAAAGATGATGCAAGGCAAATTTTTGATTTGGCTGAACCGGTGGACATTTTAATTGCAAAGGAACTAATCCAAGATCCTCGAAGATTCGAACCGGAATTATTGCACACCTGGGCCGCTTCAGTTCCATATTTTAGGACTAGTTCCGAAATAATTGACTTGATAAAAAGATGTCAACAGAAAAACCCTCATTTGGCACATAAATCATTAAAGGAAGGGAGAGAGGAGTATCAGAAGGAATTGTTGTATCGTGCAGCGATCTCATATATTGATCTCGAATGTTGGAATGATGTCAAGGTAATTACCGAAGAAATTTGTAGATATCCTCATTATCCATTAGAATCGGATGAATTCAATTTATATTATTGGTGTTGGGAACGGTGTGAGCGACTTGATGATGCCCACTATTTCCTTGAGAATGGTAAAAGAATCGTTGGTGATTCATATCTCTCTCCGAAAACTCCGGAATTCAATTCAAGACGAATAATTCTTCTTGCAACAGGGATTTTTAATATTGAATCAAATTTGCCATTAGTAAAACAATATTTACAAAATCTTTCATTAAAGAATGTTGATTTAAAATTTGATACATCTGGATTCTCCAATCCTGAATTGATATTCTTTGAATTTTTCAAATATCTAAAATTAAAATTTTATTTAGGAGACGAATATCAACCGGTTGAGGACATCCCTGAAATCGGAAATGTAAACGATAATCTGCAAATTGAATTCAAGCGAAATGTATACACCCTGGCATACATCTCCGCAATGGGTGATTTAAATAAAACTTTAAACGATTCCCAGATTGAAACCTTCCTTTCACCTATACTAAAATTATACAATAAAGAATTCCGTGTTTTTCATAACTCTACAAATGGTAGTTTAATTCAAAGAGCCAGAGAAGAGTTTTTCAAATTTTTAGTGTATTCTGTTCTTAAACACGGAGATCCTGCGATACGGATTTTATACAAACTACTCGATGAAGAATGGAATACGGCAAATAATAAAAGATATTGGTCATCAAAAACTTGGGAAAATTTCATTTTTATCCTGTATAATCGGGGATATGATAAGAAATGGAGTATTAATAAAATAACAGCCCTTGAAACATCCATATTACTGCGTCCAAATGAATATTATGACACATATCAGAGAGTGCATGAATATTTCGATTATGCAAAAACATGGTATCAAGTTAATGATAATAGAAAATCCGATCAATTTCTGAAAAAAGCCATTCAAACTTCTTTTGGTATTGGTTTTCGTAAGGACTACCAACTGAATTCTTGGATAAAATGGTTGGAAATTATAAATCGAATTGAACCAGAAAAACGAATTGAAAGAACGGCCTATTTTGTTAAGATTATCTCCGTAATGCACGAGTATGTTGAAAAACGGGCTGATCTATATGCCGCTGAAGATTTAGTTTCAATTACATTTCCTTGGAGTCCTAAACGAGCTTTAATTCTTACACGTTGGTTCATTGATCGGGAAATATTTTCTGAAACCTTTGGTCGAGAATTGTATTTATCTGAACTTTTACAGAGTGATTGTTCTCTCGATATCGATGATGTGATTCCTTTTGTTGATATTATGTTGTTAGGAACGGAGGAAATTGAATCCGTCCATAAACAGATAATTGAACGAATCATTGTCAAATCAAAAAATACTGGAGAGAAATATTGCATTAAAATTATCAAGCACTTAATTGAATCCGTGAGTCAGAACGGTAATTGGTCTCCAATATCTCAATGGCAGTTGATTATTGCTGAAAATATTGAAAAAAATGGTTTTAACTCTACTAGATTTGGTTTAGACATCAATGAATTGAAAGAATTAGTCAACTCAAAAAAATCGTCAACATATGATTATGATGATAAAATTCCCCAAGAATTACTTCAACGTCCGGTTACACCAGCACTTCTAATCCAGAATCTTCCAGCTATAAAATATCGTCGGAATTGGGAACCCCTGGTAATTGATGTTATATCTGAATATTCAAAGGAGCAGGTTCAAGAATTACTTGAAGGGATTTCCAACAATTCAGATATATGTATCATATTAAGTCGAAAACTGATGGAATTATCTGATGTGAATGGAGCGAAACAAGCAGCGATAAAAGCTATTAAAGAATGCGAATGGGGGGGATATGGTCTTCCGAGTGATTATGGGGTAAAGGTTGAAGGGATAAAAATATTATTGGAAATAGATAGAGATCTGGCCAAAAAAATTGCATTTGATGTCATTTTTGAAGATTTAACAGTGAAATATCCTTATTTCTCTACAATAGCCACTCAAATGCACACATTTATTCCTGAAATCATTGATGAGTGTGATGAAATCAAAAAGGTATGGAAGGAAATTCAAGAATATCTTGATCAGATTCTTAGTGAGTATACGTTACCCCCCGATTTACCTGAAAAATTGTTAAGTGATACTTCTGACGATACAGTTATTTCTGCATTTGAAGAATTTCAAAAAATCTTTTGATCAAGAACTACCGTTTTTAATGAGTAACCAATCATTGAATAATTTAGTCTAATATTCAGGAGTTCCCCAACCAGATAACCCCAGTGATATCAGTGTTTTCAATGATATGTTGGGTATTATTGTAGATGTGTCCCTGATCTCCGGTGACGAGATGAACAACCGGAAGTTGAGTCGCTAAGTGATGCCCGTCGATGATAATTTCTACATCTGCTGTATCTGGAATATGTTGGCTTAAAAGAGCAAATATCTCATTGTAACTCTTTCGCCGTGAATGTCTTGTTATCTTATTGGTATCATTGACCTCAGAATATCGCTGATAACATAACCCTTCAAATCGACGAAAAGCTACCTTCAACTTTTCAATAATCTGGGGATCCCCCCCGTATTGAGTGAATAATGCCCGAAACAGAGTAGTTGTTTTGAAATCCTGTCGTTGAATTTCTGCTAGAATATCATTCAGGGGTATGTTTTGTTGAATTCGATAAATTACCCTGCGCGCCTCAGATGCGATCTTGTTCTTGATGGTTCCACATTTCCCCTCATCAAAACTTCCATCATTGTATTGTGCACCAAAACATTCTTCCCAGACATATTTACTCGAATGATTTGGAACCGGATCATTAATTCTCGCGGCAGCCCGCTTCCCCCATCGGTCAGCGCCACAGAAAATATAGCCGAGTATCACGGAAGAATCATGGAAATAGTTCATTTTATCGTGATGACCTATTGTTCATTGATAACTGGAATGCATAGTCCATGATCTGATCGACAGAATGATCGATCTCTTCAGAAACGGAAGAATTTCCGAGATCTTGTAGTAATAAATCATTTCGTGTCTTTTTCAAACTCTTTTCAAATGTGATGAGATCATGTTCATGGAATTTTCGTATCCACTCGTCAACTTCGGATTGAGGGATGTTTTCATGTTTATTAATCCGCAAAAGATTGACGAAGAATTCCCAATATTCATTCAGAAGCTTCAACGCAACCTTATGATCATATTTCAATGAAAGTTGCATCGTATCTTCCCATTCTAAAAATAAATCGAAAATTTCAGAAAAATCGTTATTGAAATCATTATTCAAAATTGCAAGGTATTCGCGTATAGATGCAATTTCATTATCCTGGAGATGGAGGGATACTGGAATTTTTTTCCTTACCGGTGTTCTGAACTGTTCGGCGTACTTCAATAGACCTCTATTAAATGTCCTTTGAAACTCGTATGGGGCTGTTGCATACGCATCATCAAGGATCTGCTGTAAGTATCCTTTAAAGAAAAGCCCGTTCCCATTTTGATATTTCCTAACCAGAGCATGTATCTCTTCATCAATTGCTGCTCTGATTGAAGCATCGATCTCAATCTGTGGAACTCTGTTCATCGCTCTGGTCGATCCATCGTGAGTGTAATAATGGCTCAGTGGATTACCCACCATAATTTCGAACGAGCGTTCATCTACAAGACTGCCATAACGATACCAGTAATAAGGCAATTGGATATCGATCTCTCGTTCCTTCAAACGAAGGAATAAAAGATAGATCATCTTGTTGAGATGTGTCTTTTTGAAAAAATACTCCCCCCTAGGATTTGCTACGTTGAGTAGTTTTTCAATACTATATTTCAGAAGGGGATTTTGAACCAAAGGCGAAGCCTCTTTCATAGATAATATGAAATTTATTTCTTAACTTTTTGTTGGTAGATCTCAATAATCTATTCTTTTTATCTCAACAACTCCCTCCCGCACTTCCCGCAATACTTGTATGTCGGCGGATTGATCTCCCCACATGCTTTGCATGTTTTATGAGTAAGTGGTCGTCCCTTTGGCAACGATTTGATCTCGACGCCCTGCATTTTGATCACGATATCGTCAATGTCCTTCGGGGATAGATGGGCATAGGTCTGGAACATCTCGGTCTTCAGATTTCCCCACATCATCAGTTTAATGACATCATCTTTGACTCCCCTCTTGACCAGATGGGTTATCCGCGTGTGCCGAAAAATATGGAGAGTAATCTTTCGTTTGATTCCGGCAATTCTGCCAATGTTCCGGATCTGTCGCAGCATATGATAATGAGATAGAGGATTCCCTTCCGGATCCACAAACACATACTTTTCTCCACAATCTTCGCCAGGATAGACACGTTTCCAGGCGAGCAGGTGCTTTTTACTTTTTACGAGCCGGATGTACCGCATGACATCGGTCTTCACATCAGTCCGGATCGCCAGGCCGTATTGATCAATGGTGACCTGGTTCCAGGTCAGGGTTCCAATCTCCTTTGCCCTAAATCCACCTTCGTACAGCATACAGATAATAGCACGGTATAGGGGAGTGCCGGCGTTTTTTACCAAAAGCCGGATCTCCTTCATTGTCAGGATATCACGATGAGATTTCGTGACTCTTTTGACTGAAGGCTGCTTGATCTTATTTACTCCCTCCTGGATTATTGTCGGATGGGCAACGTTCTTTTCAATGAGCCACTTGAAAAAACGCTTGATGAGAAGGATATGATCGTGGAGGGTGTTCTGTTTGTACTTCTCCCCGTTCGGGTTTTTAGCAATCCTAGCAAGGGATATAGCATGAGTCAGATTTGCGTATGTCGTATTCCGAAACGCCGGCAAAAATTTTCTCCAGAAGACCAAGCCGTAGATCAGCTTATTTCTCCTGCCCAATGAGATGCCCCGGAGTGCAAACAACTCATCGACAAATTCCAGGATTAATGCAGAGTCTTCATCAGTCAGTTGATTGCGTTCGATTGCTTTTTGGATCGATGCCTCCCCATACTCATGCTTGACATAATGAAACTCTGACATGCTAGCCTAGAGCATCAAATGATAAATTAAGCTTCCTAGACGTAGTGCCCGCAACACAAACGCGCGGCTCTGTACCTGAAAGTTCAGAGCCGTTGTGGGGACTTAAACTGTGAGTTTAATTCCTTGAAACAACGCCAATCCATCGGCAAATTCCAAAAACAATCAAATCTCAAGGTTTTCAATATTTATTGACACGCTATTTATAATAGCACTCAATTAAAACCAAATTCCTGCAATTTGAAGAGATTTTCGCAAAAGGAGTTCAAATTTCGGCCCGTTTCATTCAGAGCCGCCGGAGGGAATTGAACCCTCGACCTGCTGATTACGAATCAGCCGCTATGCCGCTAAGCCACGGCGGCGTACTACCTCACAATATCGCCTTGTGCAATTATAAACCTAATGAAGAAATCAAAATTTCTGGCGCTTAACAAAAACCGGCGCCTTATTCCCGCCCCGGATATCTCCCCCCCCCATTTTCGCACAAGAGGTACCCCCCCTGAGGGGGACCTCATGATCCGTGGGGGGTGGGTACGCTGGCATACCCTGTTAGAAATCCCGCTCGGGTGGACATTATCGTTGTGAAATTGGGCCCGGGAAGCAGCGGGAATCCTCACAACGAGTGGTGGGGGCAAGGGACTCTTGGCAGTACTGGAGGTACCCCCCTGAGGGGGTACCTGCCCCAGTACGACCCACCCTCCGGCAGGGTACCTCCCTCAGTACGACCTACCCCCCCTAAGGGGTACCTCCCTTAGTGTGACCCACCCCCCATGGGGGGTACCTCATGATCAGGGAGGGGTGGGTCGACAGGGTACCTCCCCTTTTTGAACGGCCACGGTGCAATGGATACCGTCAGGGCTCCACGCGAAGCGTAGGCAATAACCATGGAAAAGAAGGAGGGATGGGTCTGGGGGGTACCTCCCCCAGTACGACAGACCCCCCCAAGGGGGGTACCTCATGATCAGGGAGGTACCCCTTAGGGGGGTCACCCATGATCCCGCGAAAAAAAACCGGGACGAGCGGACCCGGGACCCATGGGCACGTCCCCGGGCTTTTGCGGATCTATCCTGCATGTCCATGGAAAGAAATTGTCGATCGATGGTGGATGAAGTAAAAAAAGATGAATATCAATGGTTCCCTTAAAATGACCGTTTCGGGCAGCGGTTGTGCGGCCTGACAAACGGGAAAAAAAGTTAAGAATACCCGCTGAGTGTTGTTACGTTATCGATGGGCTGTTTATCCGACGTGCTGTTGATTGCCCCGAACTTCGCCTCATATTCCTGCACGGTTTTTGAGAGCACGGCAAGCAGGTTCTTTGCATGGTTGGGGGTGATGGAAACGATCGCTTTTGCCCGCGCCTGGTTGACCTGCGGGAGCTGGTGAAGGAACATAAACGTGAACTCGTCATCCTTGAATGCGATCTGGATCATATTGCTGTACACGGGATCGAGCGTTGGCGGGATATTGACGGAGATTTCCTGCGTGGTCATACGTAGAGCATGTGCCGTTATCGTATGAAAAGATTGGGCTCTGTTCTCATCCGGGTTTTGGTGTCGATCGGGGGATCGTTTTCGTTAAGTATAATCGGGTGGGTTTCCTATTCAGCTGTAAAGGGGATCTGTCTGACCGGCAACAACGATGCAATTGCGATTTCCGATATCGTGTACTGCCATGCATGTGCCATGAAATATTATTTTGAGCGAAACGAGCCGCGCACGGAATCCGACCGGTACGCGATCTGCAAACAGATCTCCTACCATCTTGGCACGCCGCTTGATGCAGAAGCGATCTGGCAGGAGGTGCTCGCAGTCCACCCGGCGATGGATGGTGAGCAGCGCACGTTCCTTGATACCTGTATCGCAAAATGCCAGCCAGCGGAATGGAAACCGTCCGTCCAGACCGATCTTTTGGTAATTTCAAAGAAACACGGTATTGTGGGCATGGCAGACAGGGTATCTTCTGATGGCACGTTCTCGGTAATACGGGCGTCAGGGGCGATGCCCTTTGGCACGTACGCGGCAGACCGGTTGCGTATTGCCTGTGTTGCGCTCTGCCTTGAGGAGATGACCGGGACCGAAGTGAATGGCGGCAATGTGGAATATATTCCGGATGGTATGTCACGGTTCCATGCGGTGCAGCCCCGGGACCGGCGGCAGTTACTCTCAACCCTCCATACGGTGCGTTCCATACAGGCAGGTGATGTCCCGCACCATCCGCTGAACGCACCCTGCAACCGGTGCCGGCACAAGGAGCGGTGCGAGAGCAGCGGGCACCGGTTGTCGGAACTGCTATAATCCCCCCTTTTTTCCATGGGAATTACCGTATCCACAACAGGACTCAGGGTGGTCTCCCGCTTTTTTTTATGAACAGGTTTTCACTTTCACCGTGCGCAGACTCGGGCACTTTTATCCGTCCGCCATCAACCATCAAATCCACGAATGGATGTGATATCAATGACGGCAAAACGAATCGAGACGGGAACTGCTGATGGTGACGCACTGGGTTTTTCTGAAGATCTGTTTTCCGGCTGGCTTGAGTTCCACCCCGAACACCAGCTCTACCTGCACTACATCATCTCACGGCACCGCAATGAGGGAAATACCCAGGCCCTGCTCCGGCAATGGCTGTCGGACGGGTACGATGTACGGGTGGTGATGCCGCGACCGGTTATGCAGCATATCCTCAGGAAACTGCGTTTCGTCCCGTATCTTGAGTACTTCCCGGACCAGTACGAGGATCGCGTCGAAGTCTGGTGCAGACCGGATGCCGGCCGGTATTTCCCTTGCTCCCGCCGGCAGGCCGGTAAGATGGGATCATGATGAATCCTCTTTTTTCTGCGGAGTCGGGCATTCCGGATCCAGGAAACGAAAAATCCGGTTATACAATGAAAAAGAGAAGTACGTTTTACCCGTGCCTGAGCAGGGTCTTTGAGATAATATACTCATCCGGCGCTTCCCGTGTCGTGCCGACAATCAGCCAGCGCTCGCTGCCATGCTGTTCACAGACGCCACAGGCTTCTATGGTCTCGCCGTTTTGCGCCTGCCCGCTGTACGTGTGAGTAAAGGAAAGGACTTTGCTCACCGAACCGTGCCTGACTTCATACACCGCAGGGTTGTCAAACGCGAGCGATGCATCGGTCACTTCCGCTTCAATCGTCATCCGGCCAAGCACGGGTCCTCTCCCGGAAGGTGCAGTCTTCATGGTGTCATACGAGCGGGTGTACAGGATATCGAAATAGGTGCCATCGATCTGGCCCCGGTTCCATTTCCGCTCTTCGTGGCACACAAATGCATCGTAGGAAATCGCCGGTTTGCGCTTCTCGTACACCTTGCGCCACATTTCCGGGGACATGCCCTCGATTTTTCCATCAGCGATACCCTGTTTCACGAGTGCCTGCGCAGTAAACCAGTGGTTTCCGTAGACCACCATGTCGATATCCGATGCGCCGTTTTCCAGCTGGCAGAGCAGGGAACCGGTACAGCCAACAGCACCTTTGGGGAGCCGGAAGATATCCAGCAGTTTCCGGACCCGGGGGTGTGCACGGGCGATACGGGATATCTCCTCTTCCGGTTTGAGCACAGTTTTAATATCGCCATGCGGGATACGCTGGACGAGACCTGCATACCCGGGTTTCCGCGCAGCAATCAACCCGTACGCATCTTCAAAATCATATTTTTTATACCGTGTACCGGATGGGCTGACGCGCTCGCCGTCAGCGTCAGGCACATACCTGAGCACGCAGCCGACCGCCGTTTCGTTATCATAGGTCGAAACTGCATACAGCCATCCGTCGGGATCTTCAATAAAATCCCGGAGGCGTACAGGCATCATAAAAAAAAATCCTTTAATGGGTGGCGAGGTATTGCTCGATTTTTTCTGCCTGATCACCGCGGCGGATGATGATATTGGAACAGAGGTCTACGACCGTGCTTGGCGTACCCGGCAGTCTTCCGCCATCGACGAGCAGATCGCGGGGAACCGTGCATTCATCCGGCGTCACCGGGTCTTTTGCCCCGGAGAGGTTGGCGCTTGTTGCGGTGATGGGTGCATCGAATTTCTCGATGATCTCAATAGCAAGCACATGCAGGGGGATGCGGACACCGATCATGCCGGTACCCCCGGTCAGGATGATGGGGATCGTAGTGCGGGCGGGAACGACAACAGTGACGGGACCGGGAAGAAATGTCTGGACAAAACCCGCCATGCGGGCATCCAGCCGGGCGACAGCACACAGCATTTCAAAATCCGAGACTGCAATTGAAACTGGTTTTGAGATATCGCGTTTCTTTGCTTCGTAAACTTTCCCGATTGCTTCATCCGAAAAAGCATCTGCACCAAGGCCGTAGACCGTTTCAGTAGGATAGACAATGAGACCGTCGTGCATGAGCGTTGAGACCGCCCGGTCAATGATATCCATCTTAAAACTCCCGGCCCCGGACCCGGTTGATATCAAAGACCGCTTTGCTGCTCACGTGCATCACGGCAAATACACCTGCCTGGGTAGGGTCCGTGACGACAAGGTCTGCATGGGCAGGGACGGTTCCTGCCATCTTGAGCGCGATCACCGGGATCCCCGCTTCGCGCACCCGGTCGACCGACTTTGAGATATCCCCTCCCATGATCGACCCGGCAAGAACAAGGATGGATGCCCGGGGGAGACGGGACACGGCGTCCACGGCAAGGGCAAGCGTCCTCTCCCCGACCAGCGGAATAGTATCTACCGATATCCGCTCGCCCCGGATATTATGCCGGTCGGCTTCATTGACCGCTCCCATCGCAACTTGGGCGACCTGCGCTCCTCCCCCGATGATAATGACGCGGGAACCAAAAATATCCCCGAATGGCTGGAACGATTTGACATCTTTGACCGAATCGATCGCGGATAAATCCTTGAGAAGCTGTTCCGGATTTGGCCCCGGCTCATATTCAAAATAGAGTTCTCCCATGCCGGTATAGGGGCCGGAATCAAAAACTTCCTGGTTGATCATGATGATATTTGCGCCATGTTCGGCAACCACCGTAGCGATATCCCGCAGAACGCCCCTGCGGTTCTCGGCGATGATACGCACTGCACAGCGATTTACATCCATTTCCATATAAAAACATGCGACAGCCGGGGATCGAACCCGGGTTAGAAGCTTGGGAAGCTCCTGTCCTACCGCTAGACTACTATCGCACCGGTCTTTTCTGCGTTATGATATTACTCCATGTCGAAGATAAATATATCCCGTTTGTTTTCATGGTGCCGGGTCGATATTTTTAAAAATGGCGGTGGTGCATAGTACCAGTATATCAATGGTGCAAAAGGCCCTGAAAGGAAAAACGATCCGATCTTCGTAATATATCCGTAAAGGGATCCTGCACCATAGAGGGAGTATATTCAGTATGAAGTTTTCAAAAATATTGTTAGTCGCTGTTATTGCCGCAGGTATCTTTTTTTGCATCGCACCGGTACTGGCAGATACTGATGCAAACCAGAAAGTCCTCTACCAGGAAACATTCTCCAAAGATCCCCAATGGCTGACGAATAATCCTTCTTCAGATTACTGGGATCCCAATAAAGGTGCGTACCATTTTGGCATTGAACCAGCGACTGGCAACTATGCATACATTAAGATACCGGTACCGTATGATGGCGGATCATTTACTCTCCAATACGATCTCATGTTAATGCAGGTTGATACGGATGCAACATTCAGGCTTGGTTTTTCCGGAACTGAGATGGACCGGTTAAAAGGACCAAACGTCATAACGGAGTTTACCAATGCCAAATATGGCAACCTCATGTGGGTGAGGGTCGTGACCCAGAATGCAAAACTCAATGAAAAAAGCAGCGCATCATCTTCCTATGGCGGTCCGACGATCAATTACGAACTGAACACGACCTATCATGTTGTTGTGACCTACGATGACGATGCAAAAACGGTAACAGAACGGGTTTCTGATAAGTTGACCGGGCGGACGATCTGGAGTTATTATATCAATACCTGGGACCAGCTGAAAGGGATGAACCGTATTTACCTTGGATCGATTGGCGATTACAGTGTCATGAACAATTATGCTGTCGGGTACATTGACAGCGTTGTGCTCACCCAGCCACTGGCAACAACACCAACAGAAACAGCCGCTGTCCAGACCTCGTCGGTTCCCACGTATTCTCTTCGCCCGACCACGCAGGAAACGACCCGGGTTCCCCTGACATCGATTCCTACGCCGACACAGACCCCGGTACCAGTTTTTATTCCCTGTGCAGCTCTTGCACTTCTCGGGATCGCTGCCGGTATTCACCGGATGAGAAAGAACCAGTAATGTTCATATAAAAAAAGTTTTTTTTATTTTTTTTGGCTTGTGGTGTATGATTCTGGAGGCGTTTGTGAATAATAACCGGTGGTAACTGGTCCTTTGTACGATGCACCATAAGGCAGTTACACGGTCAATCCGGCATTTGTCTTTCCCTCGGGTGCAGCGATCAGCGTGAGGCGGCTGCCCGCTGCATCCATCTTTTTTTGTTAGAGTCCGGAAAAGTGCGGTCCGGATATCCCCGCACGTGCCCTGGTACTTCAGCCTGCTCTCCCTATCCAACCATTGAGACAGCCAGGATTCCTGCAGCACCAGCGGCGTGAACGATCGGGACGGCAATGAGGGGAAACATGGTAAACCCCTAAGGATCGTTCCCCGATCGCCCCTGCGTGCTTTTTTTTTGGATTGGTGACACGATAGATTGGTCCATGCATCACCAAATCTATATTTTATCCCGGATAAGGGATAAATTGCCCAAATGATCCGGGTTGAAGCATATAACTTCCTGGTTCAATCAATGCATCCCCACTCATAACCCCGGCAAAAATATCGGATGATGTGCTCTTATAGGATAATGGGGCATAGGGTTATAGGAAGAAAAACAAAAACGTACCCGACAGGAAGAATATGAACACTCCGGACCGGTCTCCTACCACGATTTCTGATGAAAACACCGATTCACTCGATGAGCTTTCCGAGTATCTCGATGTGCTTTCGAGCAATGCCCGTCTCCGGATTATCAAACTTCTTGAGAAAAAACCGCGTGACGCGAGGGCAATCTCAAACGAGATCGAGACCAGCTATGAAAATACCAAAAAGCATCTCGATAAACTGCTGGGTATCGGGGTAATTAAAAAAGAAGCGGGTCTTGGTGCACCGACATCAAAAGGAATCCATCCCGTCTGGCAATACTCGATTGTGCCAGGAGGTTTTGAGGCAATCATCCGCAATCTCGGCCTTTTTTCCAATGCAAAAGTCCAGATCGTCGGAGGTGAGATCTCCCGGCGTCTGGATGCCGTGAAAGGAACGCTTTCAAAAGAGGTGCTAGGTGATATGCCGGCGGCGATTGTGCTGGGTGGTCACGACGATGGGAAAATTTTTCTCTTAAAACATGATCGTGTACGGATTGGCAGGATCGATACCGAGCGCCACGCTCACAGTAATGACGATAAGGATGTAGTGCTTGACGGCACGTATACCGCGGTGACCCGGATCTCAAAACCGCATGCGGTGTTTTTGCGTGAAGGTGGCACATGGCATATCGAGGATTGCGGGAGCACCGGGGGTACCAAGCTGAACAACCAGCAGCTGGAAAATAATGTCCCGGCTTTGGTGCAGGACGGCGATCTTATTGAACTGGCAAAAGGCGTCCCTGGTGTCAGGCTTCTGATGATCCTGCCAAAAACGGCATGAATAGCATCCTTTCAGGAATTACGTGTCTGCACAAAAGAAGAAATAAAAAAAATTATGAATACCTCTTCCCTCTTACCCTGCTGCAATGATCGCTGCTGGTTACTTACCGGTCTGGTTCTCTGCCTGTTTTTCTTCAGTGTTCCCGGTGTCTGGGCTGCAGAACTTTCGGTTGCACCGTCGGGTTCAGAATTTACCCTGATACAGGATGCGATTTCATGGGCATCACCTGGTGACACCATCACGGTGGAAAGCGGTCTGTATCCCGAAAGCATCCGCATCGACAAAAAAATTTTCCTGACCGGGATTGACAGTGGAGGCGGGGCTCCGGTTATTGATCCCCAGAAAAAAGGTAATGCCATCGAAATTCTTGCGGATGGCTGTACCGTGAAAGGATTTACCCTCCAGAACAGCGGTCTCTTCAGCGGTATCCATGTGCTGTCCCGCGATACGACCATTTCCGGCAATTTTTTTCAAAATAATGCACAGGGCATCTACCTGGTGTCTGCAGATAATAATACCATCACGGGAAATCGCATCACCGCCAGTACCCGATCCGGGATCACCCTTGAATCTTCACAGGATAATATCTTTGAAAATAACCGGATCGCAGATAATTCTGTCGGGATATCGGTTGACGGATCATCGCGTACAAACCACATCTGGCACAACACGTTTTCAAATTCCCAGAATGTGAATTCCAAAAGTACCTCCCCGTCATGGGTATCGCCTTCTCTGATGAGTTATTCCTATATGGGCAGACAAATCCGGAGCCTGATGGGCAATTACTGGAGCGACTATACAGGAAAAGACCGGAATGAAGATGGAATTGGCGACACACCCTATACGATCTTTATTGGGGCGAACAAAAACGCCATTCTTCCCATCAACCAGGATGTGTACGATTCCTTCCCGCTGATGGATCCAAATGAATATTACCGTAACCTTACGCCGGTCACCTCGCCTGCGATGGTGGACACTCCGACACCTGCACCGGTGATACCAGCGATAATCACCCCCACGGTCATCCCGTCAGCCAATGTATCGTCCCCGGTTGATCAGCCTTCACCAGTTACCCCTGCGGACTCAGCAGTATCCAATCCCCCCTTCAAAGTCCCGTCGGTTATCATTGCAGGTTTCCTCATCCTTGTCGTGGCTGGCATTACAGGGATCATCCTGTTGCACGGGCGAAAAAACCGGCGCCGCCCCACGACGTCCGATCCGGTTTCTCATGAGCCCGATGCACAAACGGTCTCAGACTCTGGCGATACCGCCGATCCGAATACGACCATTGCAGATCCTGTTCTTCCTGACCGTGACGAAACATATGGGTCAGGTCAGGAACTTTATCACTATTTCCCAAAAGATCTTGAGAATAAATATACTGATATCCGGTATATCGGGCGGGGCGGTGTAGCGTATGTTTTTTCCGCGACACGAAAAAAAGATCAAAAACGTGTCGCCATAAAAATCCCCATCAGTTTTGACGAAGTGACGGGCAAATGTTTCTTAAATGAGATTAATGCATGGGAAACGTTGCGACACCCGAATATCGTTGAAGTGCTGGGTGTCAACATCCTGCCGGTTCCCTATGTGGAGATGGAATATGTCGCCGGTACGCTTGAAGCGGTCAAAAAACCCCTGCCCGTATGGAAGGCAGTACATCTGATTTCCGGTGTTGCCGATGGCCTGAAATATGCCCATGCGCACGGATTTATCCACCGGGATATCAAACCGCATAATATTTTAGTGACCGAAAATCTGGTCCCTAAGATTACTGACTGGGGGATGAGCAAAGTCATCCAGACCGAGATGAAAACCTCAAATGTGGCCGGCTTTTCACTCTCCTATGCAGCTCCTGAACAGGTCTCGCCCAAGGAATTTGGCAGGACCGATACCCGCACTGACATCTACCAGCTTGGCGTGGTCTTTTATGAGCTGGTCACCGGTTCACTGCCCTTTGGGGGCGACAGTGTCGTTGAGGTGGGTAATGCCATTGTCCGCGAACCCCCGGTTCCCCCTTCGGAATATACCCCGGAGGCGGTTGCGGTCGAAAAAATTATCCTGAAATGCCTGGAAAAAGACCCTGCTCAACGGTACCAGTCGGCAGACGAACTGCTCGATGCGTTGTCACGGTATCTGGACGAGGATGCTGAATGATAGGGAGGATGGCATGACTGATGAGGAACCAAAGTATGAACCGGCGACCTGCGGGCATTGCGGGGGGCTTGGATGTACTTATTGCAACAAGACGGGAACGGTTCTTGTTGCGGCCCCGAAAACATCCTGCCCGGCATGCGATGGTATCGGTTGTATTTACTGTGGGTTTACCGGCTGGACACGCCCGAAAAGCAAGTGTGACTGATGTAGTACCGGGGCACCCTGCTTGAGCGGGAGTTTCCAATTGTTTTCTTTATGGAGGAAACGATCCCTGTATATGTCGCGGGATCACGCATTCTTCGAATTGTTTGGCAAAATACCGGTCAGTCATCCCGGCAATAAAGTCCCGCACGAGCTCGGCGGGTGTTGCCGACTGGACATAGATCCGGCTGATCCAGTCTGCATCCATAAAATCGGTAATAATCTTTGAGTGGCGGGTATCATCCTCAATATCATCGAGATAATGGGTAAAGAGTGTCTGGTACATCAGCTCAATTTTCCCCCTCTCTGCGGTGAGTTTCGGGTTGTCATAGATGCATTGTTTTGAAAATGCCCTGAGTTTGATCAGCATCTGTTCAATATCATGGCTGTAGGAGATGAATCCTTCATTTTCACTGTCGCTGTTCCCGAGAAGATCATAGATGAGGGTGTTGATGATGACTGCATTGATTGTTTTTGGGTTATTTGTCCCTAAAATCCTGATGCACTCCTCCGGGATGGGCGGCGCGTCGTCGATAAGTCCTACTTCGCGTGCGTCCTGCAAATCCCGCCCGATATATGCAATCGTATCAGCAAATTTAACGACACATCCTTCAAGTGTCATGGGTGCCCGCGATCGTATGTCCTCCGAATTATCCTGCACTTTCTTGTCAAATGCCAGCCAGTCGGGGCAGGGTTCCGGTGAGATACGGACATCGTCTGCTTCACCATTATGGCATAAAATCCCGTCCAGCACCTGCATCGACAGGTCACAGTCTTCAATCTGATCGAGAAAACGCACGCTCTGGACATTATGAAAAAACCTGCCAATCCCGTACCGTTCGCAGAGCCGGGAAAGACAGGTTTCGCCAAAATGCCCGTAGGGAATGTGGCCGATATCATGGCCAAGGGCGATAGCTTCGATAAGATCTTCGTTTAACCGCAGGCAGCGCCCGATCGTACGGGCGATCTTTGAGACCAGCTGGACATGGATGACCCGGTGAGTGATGTGATCGTTTTCAACGAGATAA
Organism: Methanoregula sp.; assembly: GCA_039698055.1. Taxonomy (GTDB): domain Archaea; phylum Halobacteriota; class Methanomicrobia; order Methanomicrobiales; family Methanospirillaceae; genus Methanoregula. Next base: position 35,924 of record JBDKTL010000038.1, read on the forward strand.
AACACCTGTGTCTTATCGATATACCGGGTGTATGCCCGGGTATGGATAATCCGGTCTGCATCGCGGGAGAACGGTGTCCGGATATCTTCGGGTTTTTTATTATATCGCCGGACTGCATCGGTGCTCGTTGTCGCAAGCGGAGAAAGAAGTGCTTCCCTCCGCGCAGTAACCGTACGAATGAACGAACCTGTGTCCGTTGGGATGGAAGGTGTCTGTACAGGGTGATGCATGTATTGGTTTCAGGCTCAATTCTGTTTTTGGCGTTATTAATAGTGATGCTTGCGAATTGTGCATGGCAGTTAGGTTGTGGAATCCCGAATTAATTTTACACATATAACCATTTCTTCGCATAATCCAAAATCCTCTCCGGAGGCAATTTGTACCAGAAGACGTTACACGGTTCATCCCAGTTGAGACTCATGTGAGGCTT
>JBDKTL010000039.1:0-66353 GCA_039698055.1 Methanoregula sp.
AACACTAAAGGGCGTCCCAAGCCCAAGACAGCTGGAAGGTTAGCTTAGAAGCAGCTACCCTTCAAAGAGTGCGTAACAGCTCACCAGTCGAGGTTTGGGGCCCCGAAAATTGACGGGGCTCAAGTCGACCACCGATACCACGGAGTACCGCAAGGTAATCTCGTAGGAAGGCGTTGCGTTCGGACAGAAGCAGGGCTGTAAAGTCCTGTGGACCGTTCGCAAACGAAAATCCTGGTAATAGTAGCAGCAAAGCAGGGTGAGAATCCCTGCCGCCGAAGGGGCCAGGTTTCCTCGGCAATGTTCGTCAGCCGAGGGTTAGTCGGTCCTAAGACGTACCGTAACTCGAGTACGCCGAAAGGGAAACAGGTTAATATTCCTGTACCATTTAGCAATCCGTCTGACGTCTCAGGGCAGGCCGAGCGGCGTCGTCGCGCCGTCTAAGCAGCGAACCCCGTGGAGAGCCGTAATGGCGAGAAGCGGGCGAATCTGTAATGGCTAAAGTCGGCTGCACCCAGGGACCCGTGAAAAGGCCGCTAAATGTCCGTACCGAGAACTGACACAGGTGCCCCTAGCTGAAAAGGCTAAGGCGTGTCGGAGTAATTCAGTTAAGGGAATTCGGCAAATTAGCTCCGTAACTTCGGGATAAGGAGTGCCTGCTGTGAAGACAGCAGGTCGCAGTGACCAGGGGGCTCTAACTGTCTAATACCAACATAGGAGATTGCAAACCCGTAAGGGCTAGTACAATCTCTGAATCCTGCTCAGTGCAGGTACCTGAAACCCCGGCTCAACGGGAAGAAGGGCCTGTAAACAGCGGGGGTAACTATGACCCTCTTAAGGTAGCGTAGTACCTTGTCGCTTAATTGGCGACTTGCATGAATGGATCAATGAGAGCCCTACTGTCCCTAACTGGAATCCGGTGAAGCTTACATTCTAGTGCACAGTCTAGAGACCTCTAGGGGGAAGTGAAGACCCCGTGGAGCTTTACTGCAGCCTGTCGCTGGGTTGTGGTTCTGGATGTACAGAGTAGGTAGGAGGCATCGAAGCGTGTGCGCCAGCATGCGTGGAGCCGCAATTGGGACACTACCCTTCTGGGACTACGACCCTAACTCTGCGAAGAGGACCCCGATAGGTGGGCAGTTTGCCTGGGGCGGGACGCCCTTGAAAAGATATCAAGGGCGCGCAATGGTTGACTCAAGTGGGTCGGAAACTCACTGAAGAGTGCAAGAGCATAAGTCAGCCTGACGTTATTCAGCACAGCAGTGGATGACGAGACGAAAGTCGGTTCTAGCGAACTTTTGAGCCTCCTTGGTGGGGGCCAAAAATGACAGAAAAGTTACCCCGGGGATAATTGAGTCGTTGCCGGCAAGAGTACATATCGACCCGGCAGCTTGCTACCTCGATGTCGGTTCTTTCCATCCTGGCCGTGCAGCAGCGGCCAAGGGTGAGGTTGTTCGCCTATTAAAGGAGATCGTGAGCTGGGTTTAGACCGTCGTGAGACAGGTCGGTTACTATCTATCAGGAGTGTTTGGAGTCTGAAGGTAAGAATGAAATAGTACGAGAGGAACTTTCATTCGGCGCCTCTAGTCGATCGGTTGTCTGACAAGGCAGTGCCGAGCAGCCACGCGCCAAGGGATAAAAGCTGAAAGCATCTAAGCTTGAAACCCGGCCTAAAAAGAGACTCCGTTACAGGACACGGGTAAAAGACCCGTTTGATAGGCTTGGGATGTACGCACGAAGGTAACGACGTGTTCAGTCCGCAAGTACTAACGTCCAATCACTAGTGCTCACCACGCTAAACCCAGACGAAATTCTGTGTGCAAAACCATATATCATATCCTGACATAGAGGATAGGGTATCAAATTACACGGTCGCCAAGGTGGCGGAGCGGCCACGCGGTTGACTGCAGATCAACTACACTCCGGTTCAAATCCGGACCTTGGCTTTCACTGGATCTGCTTCGGCAGTCCGGTGAGGGGAAGAATACAAGTTCTTCGCCTGCATCTAAAAAAAAGCAAACATGTGGTGATAGCGGCCATAGCAGTTGGGAAACACCTGGTCTCATTCCGAACCCAGCAGTTAAGCCAACTCACGTAGTATATTGTACTGAGGTACGCGAGTCCTCGGGAACTATACTAAGCTGCTATCACCTTTCCTTTTACACGATCACCTGTTCTTAAGAGATTTTTACCCATGAGCGAATGCGCTCAAAAATGACATTGTATCGATAAGAGCGATACCAGCGGGTTCACGACCCAAAATGTTCAGTTGTATCCTTTGAGGCAATAAACGTGGAATAAACCCTTTTAATTTCGGTTATTCCTGCAGTTTTAATGGGTTTTTCCGGCACTGTCCCTGGAGACGGTGCATTCTCCTCGGTCTGCAGTGCCGGGCAGAAATTGCAGATAGAGAAAAAAACTTCTTTTTCCCGGTCCCGGATCAGGCAGTAGAACGTTCCCCTGCGCTCTTCAACGGCAAAACCCCCGGGAAACGGCATGCCGACAGGATGACCCGGGCGATCGAGCACAAACATCGTAAATGCCGCCATCAGGTAATAGAACATCCGGTGTTTCGGGGAATAGGGAAAAGGTGTCCGTTCTGCCTGTTCGTCCCATGCAAAACACCCCCTGGGGATCATTTCACAGAACTTTGAGAATGTTTCGCGATCGGTGATCGGGCCTGTCATGGTCCCAAATGACCCGTTCCGGTACATCGTGAGGAGTGCGTGGTGCGCCCCGAATATCTGCTCGATGAAGTATGGCTGGACCTGGTTACGGTACGATGCCGGGAGCCGGACCAGTTCTGCATAGAGCCTGCCGCCAAGAACCTGGAGATCGGCAAGGGAATATTTGGCCGTTTCCCTGGCAATAAGTGTTCCCAGTTCGCCTTTTGTCGTCGCAGCAGCAAACTGCCTGGATATGCTGCAGATCTGCTCTTTTTCTCGTGCGGATGCCAGTTGGTCGGAACTCATCATGAAAAACACTTTTAAAATAAACGGATGGTCTTTTTAGTACCGTTTGCGCCGGTGGATATTAGGACTTGCGGATAAACAACCAGCCATAACCCGGCCATATCGTTTGCACCGGAATAAAAAACGTAATGTTTATCCGCCGGTCTCTTCCACTCACGCGTATGAAACGCATTCTCCTTTGTTGTATCGTTATTCTTGCGGCCCTTCTTGCAGGATGCACACAGCCCGCGACGACCACCACGGCACCGCCGGCATTTGTGCAGACACAAAGTGTTGCCATAACCCCCACAACAGCAATCTCACCGGTTCCCACGTTCCATATGCAGATCAACGTTACGGCAGTGCAGACAAATAGCGATGTAATTGTGCAGTATAACGGCGGGCAGGATGCTGCTTACCTTACCGGCCTGAAAATCAGGATTGACAACTACAACGGCCAGACCATTGAACGGACGATGACCTATCCAAAAATCGGCGATGTCTATACCTTCTCCTACATCGGCACGCCGGATGCTGACCGGGTCAATGTTATCGGCACATTTACCGGCGGAAGCGAACAGACCGTCCTTTTCACCTATGTCTGATTCATCAGGTGAGAACGGCAGACATTTTTTTTAACACGGGGCGGACTAAAAAACCTATAAAGTTCGTAGTTTTCTCTTACCGGCATGCAGGTTATCGCAATTCCGGGGATATTATCACCCCATGGGTGTTCTGGTCAGGAACCCCGGGCCCTTTTTTTAACCCCTTAAATTAAAAAAAAGAGGATTTATCCCCAGCCATTGAGCTCTGTTTTCATTACCCCGGCACTGGTTGTTACCTCGTACTTGATAAAGCCCGGGACACCGGGTGCCGTCCAGTAATACATCGTCCCGCTCTGTGGCGAGGTGATGGAATATTTGGATGCCGTCGCATAGGTGCCGGCAGGAACTGTCACCGGCTCGATGCCGACAAAGGTAAACTGGACATCTGATTTAATGTCGTTGGGATTGCTTTGTTCCGACGCAGTCTGTGTACCCTGCGATGAGCAGTCCATCGTCATCGGGCTGGGCATCGATGAGCTGGTAATGGTCATCTTACAGGCCCCGGATTTCTCGTACCGGTATATCATTGTCACCGTTTCCCCGCCGGAGTTTGTTACAGTCTTGTACTCCATCCAGTTGTAGTTGGCATTTCCAAGAACCGACTGCCCGCTTACCACCGATCCTGCTGTTGGTGAAGCACCCGCCGGAGCCGTGTTTCCCGTTGTTGTTCCCGCCGCCGGTGCCGATGGACTCGTGCTGGCGCATCCGGCGCAGAAAACCGCAATCACGGCCAGCGTGATGACAAAAAGAGTAGTCTTGGCAAATTTCATGAAACTATCACATCCTGTTCATCCACCGGTATCCCAAGGATCATTAAAGGAGGGTGCCTGTGGAATATGAACACTATTCTACTCGTAGGTTATTTTTATTAAAAATACCGAAATATATCTGGTATAAAATATTGTCCCGGGTTTCGGACGGGAAACAATCCGGATTTTCCCGCCATCGGATCGCCAACTGCAACCGGGCGTTTTGTCGCGGGGAACAGGTTACCCAAACGAACCTGCCCGGAGTTTTATTCCCGGACTGCCGCCGCGAGAATACCGCAGGCGACAAGGCACCCGCCGACAACAACAAGCCCGGCATGCATCCCTCCCGTTGTCTGCGCAAGGACACCCATCAGCGATGGCCCGACAAATCCCCCGACATTTCCTATCGAGTTCACTAACGCGATGCCGATGGCAGCTGCTGCCCCGCTCAGGAACAGGGCCGGCAGGGTCCAGAAGGGTCCAAAGCAGCAGAAGACCCCGATTGTCGCGATAATGATCAGGAGGAATGCGACTAAGGGATCTGGCGAGATGCCCGCCCCGGCAAGGGCAAGTCCCCCAAAAAGAGGCGGGACTGCCACGTGCCACCGGTGTTCACCGGTCGTATCCGAATGCCGGGACCAGAGGATCATTGCACTACATGCACAGGAATAGGGGATCATCATGACCATGCCAATCTCGAAATTGCTATACGACTGGTTCAGCGAGCGGATGATCTGCGGCATCCAGAACCCAAGGCCGTACAGCCCGATGGTCAGCATGCAGTAGATGGCGGCAAGGTGCCAGATCCGCCGATCGGCGATGATGGAAAGGAACCGCGAAGACCCGTTCTGTGGGGTGTGCGCAGCCCGGTCGTTTGCAAGTGCCTGAACAAGCCATGTCTTCTCGTCAGGTTCCAGCCAGCCGGCGTCCTCCGGCCGGTCGGTGAGGTACCACCATGTAACGATACCGAGGATCACGGCGGGCAATCCTTCGATGATAAAGAGCCAGCGCCATCCCGGCATGCCAAACCAGTGGATATTGTCAAGGATCCATGTCGAAACAGGAGCGCCGATGATGGTGGATACTGTCAGGGCGGTCATGAACAGGGCGACGGCCCGGGCAAGATCCTGCTGCCGGAACCAGCACGTGATATACAGGATGATGCCCGGGAAGAATCCTGCCTCTGCAACCCCGAGAATAAACCTGAGTCCTGCCAGCTGGAGTGCGTCGGTGGCAAACGCCGTCACGATGACCACGATCCCCCAGCTGATGAGGATTCGGGTGATCCAGACCCGTGCCCCGATGCGCTGGAGCATCATGTTGCTTGGCACTTCAAAGATGAGATACCCGATGAAAAAAATCCCCGAGAGAAACCCGAACACTTCGCCTGAAAGCCCAAGCGCACTGTTCATTTCAAGCGCGGCAAACCCGAAGTTCACCCGGTCGAGATATGCGATCACGTAGAGGATGAAAAGGAACGGGAGCAGGCGCAAGCTCACTTTTTTTACGGTACGGCAGCCGGTCTCATCATCGCTTGCGTGCACCATTTCCATTCATGCGGGAACGATGTTATTTCTACCTGTTTTTACGTGCTGCAAGCGGCGTATGGGATCAGAGCTGCAAAACGTCCTCACCCGTTGCTTATGCAACGATATATCCCGCAGGCTCGATTGAGTCTCAGATGAAAAACCAACGAATTCTCCAGATCTGAAAATCAATACCTATACTACCCTTAAAATCCTACCTTTTGTATGGAAAAAAGCGCTGCCTGGGCCAGCCTCCCGGGGACAACCACGTTTGAAAAGATTGCGTCGCTTGGGATTGTCGGTGGAAGACAGATCGATATCCGCGAACTGGACTCCATTTCGAAAAAGTACGGGATCGTGATCTATCTCTTTTTTGAAAAAGAGCTCGTGCATACCCATACCATTGAGCAGGTGATCGACCAGTACAGGGATGTGCCGGAATTTGAACGGCCCTATATCCCGGTTGACCGGTTTATTGAGTTCACCAAAGAAAATGATCCGTCGTTTACCCGGACCATGGAAGAGTTCCCGCTGATGGTTGAAATTGTTGTCATCGGAGATATGCACGCAGAACCGGGGGCCGGGGAAGTCCCCTTTGTCTCGGGACTCATGCCATTTCTTGACGAACTGGACGTGGATGCCGGGCCGCCGGAAGTTACTCTCGGGTAAACACAGGCATGGTGCGGATTTTTTGCCTCATCCGGGCATACCCCGGTTTTACACGGGTGCCCGGGAGCAATCTCCGGTATTTTTCCAGTTGATCGCGGGGATACTCCCCGGCAGGATGATGGGCGATGGGGAAAAAAAGATCGCGCCGGTATATCTGGAAGGTGGTCATCGGCTTTGGCTTTCTCTCGGGACTCTGGACTGCGATTGGCATTGACCCGGAGGACATCCTTTTATCGGCTCTTGAAAATACCGCCGACGCCGTCTACCCCAGCCCCACGCTCCGGTATCTTTTTCTCCTCCTTCCCACCCTGCTGCTCATCGTATCCATTTTCAGCGCGTACAAAGAGGGGAAACTTTTGGGGCTGGTCTCTGTCGTTGTTGCCTACATCTCCGGGCTGTTCATCATCGCCCGCACGGAGATTGCGGTTATACTCCTGTGCGGCGCTGTACTCCTTGGGTTCCTGTCGACAAACCCCCGCATGAGGCGGAGGATCCTGAACCTATAAGAGCTATGTTATAATTCCGGCACAGCGAATATATCAGGATATGAGTCTGTTCCCAAAGAAACATTTTATCTGGTTTTTTGACTCAATAGCCCCCAGCAGGTACCTGCTGAAGTTCCGTAAACTGGCAGTTTTTGAACCATTTGTGGGCAACGATATTGCCAACCGGGGCAGGCTTTCCCATTACGGGCGCACCGATCGCAAGCAGTTTGCCACGTCCTTAAAAAAGATCAAGTCCGAAACCGAACTGCTCCTTGAGGATATCGAGGCGTACCATATCCACATGGCGGTAAAAATCACGCAGAAAGTGCCCGGCGACATCGCGGAAGTCGGCGTGTACAAGGGCGGATCGGCAAAGATCATCTGTGCGGCAAAAGGGGACAAACCCCTCCACCTGTTCGATACGTTCGAAGGGCTCCCGAAAGTGGACGATGTCGATATGGTCTGGCCGTTCTACGAAGGAAAGTTTGCCGCGTCCTACGACAGCGTGAAGGCATATCTTGGGACAGAAAAGAACGTGCACTTTTACAAGGGCATTTTCCCCGACACGTCCGGGCCGGTAAAAGATACCCGGTTTTCGCTGGTGAATCTTGACGTGGACACGTACGAGAGCACCAAAAAATGCATCGAGTTCTTCTACCCCCGTATGAGTTCCGGCGGCGTGATCATCTCCCACGATTATCTCACGGCACCCGGCGTGCAGAAAGCGTTTGACGAGTTCTTTGTCGATAAGCAGGAACCTGTTGTCGAAACCGCCGGCTCCCAGTGCTTTGTCGTGAAAGTGTAGGATCGAAACTACCTGCCCCCAAGCGATCACCAGCCGGTCTGTCTCACCACAAGAGATAAACCGGGACAAAATTCCCTGTTTTTCCCCATCTCCTTTCAAATGAAAACCGCTGGAACGCAACCGGTATCCCCAACCGCTGGTTCAGGACAGGTGCTCAGGGAATATCCACGAATGACCGTGAGACGCACTCCACAAAGGCTCACTAAAAAAAAAGATCTTTTATTTGACCGCCGTCACGCGTCCATCGGTTGTGCCCACAACCATTACTCTTTGACAATCAGGATACCAAATACCAGTGCCATCAGCCCGGCGAGAAGGACAACAATCCCGATGAGTCCCTTGACCGCGATAATGACATCCGGCAAAAATATCCAGATTGCATATCCGCCGATGGCGATCAGCACCAGCCCGGCAATCAATGCGAAAATACCCATCTTATCCATTCTTTTTTCACCTATCACCGTTAGAGAATCCGACTTAATAAGCCTGTTGACCGTGTGTATTTTTGATAGGAAAATCTTGAGAATCTGAAATTTTCTGTCTCTCTGATTTTTTTTGTGATCCGGCCGGTCTGGAAATCCGGGCCATCTTTTCCGGATTACCACCGGTTACCAGATGCCGGTCCAATCCTGCGGCAAGTTCTTTTTCGTGTGAGGAGCCCGGGGGAATCGGGGTTTTGGAAAGGAGGTATTGCCGGATTGAAATCTGTGGGGAGAAGTATAGTGGAAAGAGGGAGTTCATATGCCGTGAAGATCACCGCGTATTGTCGGGCCCGATCAGCAGGAGTCTCTGTACTGCATCGATCCAGATCTTTTTTGCCGCATCCACACCCATCTCCAGGAAGTCGGAACTGGTGAGCAGGCCCATGGACATTGCGATGATCATATAGGTGGCTGTATCGGGATCTACCTCGCGCGACACGTTTCCCCTGGCTTTCACTCTGGCAAGGCAGTCGCGGATGAGAATCCGGCAGTTATCAAAGATGTGGATAAATTCCCCACGGTATTTTGGATCCTGAGGCCTTCGGGTAGGCAGCAGGAAGAAGATACTCGCATAGGGTTTCTGCTGCTCAAAGAGCAGCTCGGCGAGATTACGGATAATGAGATGGATATCCTCATCCTGTGCAAGTATTGTTTCAAGCCCGGCCTGGATATTCTGGACTACTTCGAGAACCACATCACGCAACAGCGCCTCCCGGTTCTCGAAGTAACTGTAAAGAGCGGGTTTTGAAACACCGACATTCTGGGCAATTGCATCGAGCGTCACCGCGTCCCACCCGATTTCGGCGGCTACATCAAGAGCTGCAGCAATGATTTTTTTCTTTGCATCTTCGCGGTATTCCGTATTAATCCGTGGCATTCTCATCTCTTTTTTGGGTTTACGGTATATTCATATTTCGTTCTTTCCAGTTACTTAACGTGTATTAATCCAATTTACTAATAATTAAATAATCTTAATGTACATTAATTATTGCGGAGGGACATGAAACCCGCACTGCACAGGAAATACCGGAGAAGATGGCGATTTGTTTGCAGGAAAAAAGACGAAAAGGATTCAGGTAGCGCGAGCAGAACACCGAAAACGCAACAGGATATGGCAGGACACTGCAGCTAGCGGGCATTTCGCGTGGAACCCCCCTTGAGTATACCCCCAATGATAAATGACACCGTGGCGGCCCGGCTGCGAATCACCGGACGGGAAGCGATTGCAATGAGAGAACCGGTCACTGTAAGATGAGCGGGATCATCAGCACAAAGACAGGTTACCGGTTCCTGGTTGACGACTGCCAGATATGGAAAGATACCGATGATAAAAGAACTCTTTGAAGGCATCGCGAATACGATCATCGGGAAGCCGAAGCTGGTTGCCGGCTTGGTCCTGGTCCTTTTCTGTATCGGTCTCTACGGAGTGACCATGCTTAGCATGGAGACGGGGTGGGAAACCTACATCGACAAGGACACCCCCGGTGGAGCCCTTCAGGCAAAATATGAAGATCACTTCCAGTCAGATACAATCATTCTCATTGTTGAAGCCAGTGACCCGATGAGCCCAAATGTCCTTTCATATATCAATACTCTCGAAACGGATTTCCGGCAGCAACAGAATATCCAGAGCGTAACCAGCATTGTCGACGTGCTGAAAAGTGCCAATGGCGGGGCGCTGCCCTCATCAAAGGCTGAAACAGTGCGCATGGTCAATGCACTTCCCAAAAGCACCCGCGAACAGGTTGCACCTTCCAACGTGCTTACCCTTGTCCAAATCCAGCTCGCCCCGAAATTGTCCGATACCGTTCAGAAATCCGTGCTGGACAATGTGGCATCGATTATCGAAAATTCCAACCCGCCAGCTGGAATAAAAGTGGAAATCTCCGGCACCCCGGCATTCACCCAGCAGATGAAGGAGGGACTTACGAGCAATATGGGCATCCTTATCGGAGGAGCCATGGTCCTGATGATCATCACGATGGGGATCCTCTTTTCCTACGTCCGGTACCGGTTCATGCCGGTCATCCTCGTCGGGATCGGTCTTGTGATCTCACTGGGCCTGATGGGACTCGCCGGAATCCACCTGAACATGGCGGTGATCGGGGCTTTCCCGGTACTGATCGGCCTTGGGATCGATTATGCAATCCAGTTCCATGCCCGGTTCGACGAGGAGATCAGGAAGGGATCGATTGAGGATGCAGTCTTGGTAACGGTGACCCGCACCGGCCCTGCCGTCATGTACGCGATGCTTGCTACCTGCATGGGTTTTCTTGCAATGTTTGTATCGGATGTTCCCATGATCCGCTCGTTCGGCCTCGTGGCGATTATGGGGATTTTTACCTGTTACTGGGTTTCGTGCATTGGTATGCCCACGCTTGGTCTCCTGCTGAAATACCAGCCCAAGCAGCAAAAAACCGACACCTGCTATGCCGTGGGGACGGATGCGTGCGATACAATCATCGGGAACCCGGAAAAAAACCGGAACACGAAGAACAGGAAGAAGAGTTCCTTCTCCTATGGGAAGTTTCTCACGGACACTTCGGTAAAGATTGCAAAGAACCCGGTACCGGTCCTGCTCCTGGCCGGTCTTATCGCACTGATTGGGTTCCAGATCGATCCGAACATCCCGGTGCAATCGGATGAGAACTCAATGGTTCCCTCGGGTATGCTGGCCAAGATCAATATCGACAAGGTCACCCGCATCATGGGATCGACCGATACCGCAGACTTCCTTGTACAGGGTTCGCGGGTGACTGACCTTGACACCGTGATCTGGATGAAGGAGTTCCAGGAGTACGAACTGTCGCACCATCCGGAACTCACCGCATCCACAAGCATCGCCACCTATGTTCTCCAGTATAATGGCGACGTGATGCCGGAGACTCAGGGAGGGCTCAATGCCGTGCTGGAGAATATCCCGGATGATACCAAAAAAACCTGTATCAGCGGATCGATGAGCGGAATCATCAGATTCAACACCATCAAACTCGCAATGGGACAAAAGAGTACCCTAAAAGAGCAGATGAACAAGGATATCAGGTTCCTCGAACCCCCGATCGGCATTACCATAACTCCCGCAGGAAATTTTGAGCTGTATACCATGCTGCTGCGATCCCTCTCGGATTCCAAGGAGACCATGACGTTCCTCGGATTCATCTTTGTCTTCGTCTTCCTCATCCTTGTGTACCGGCACTTCGATGCAGTCTCGCCGATCATCCCCATCATTTTTGTCGTGGGCTGGAATGCTGTCATGATGTATATCCTGGGCATCGACTATACGCCGCTCACCGCCACCCTGGGATCAATGACGATTGGGGTCGCTGCCGAATATACGATCCTCGTCATGGAACGGTATGCCGAGGAGGAGGAGCGGACGCACGATCCCATCGCCGCCATCCAGGAAAGCGTGCAGAAGATCGGCACCGCCATCACGGTTTCGGGGCTTGCCACGTTCTTCGGGTTCTCGGCTCTCTGCCTCGCTACATTTCCCGTCATCGCCAATTTCGGCACAACGACCCTGATCGCTGTGGCATTCTCCCTGATTGGTGCGATCTTTGTCATGCCCGCGGTGCTCTCGCTGTTCGGCAGCTTCTCCAAATGGCTTGAGCGGAGAAAAGCAGGGGAAAAGGTATCGGGGTGAGCGAATGAAAAAAGGTTACACAATCGTACTTACCTCTGACAGGACCCTCATGAGTGAATATTCGGGGAATATATTCTTTGGGTTCTCAGCCAGCGCTCCACGAGGATATGTGCCGGACTGGTTCTATTTCCACTTTCTCTGCCCGTCTGTCCCGGTAAATGAAGAGAACGGCGAAGTGGTTTATGCTCCGGTTGGGTTGAGAAAGATTGAAGCGAAGCTTCTGGAATCTGGCTTTCGCAGAGATGAAGTAATTATTGCCCATCCTGATTACCTGAATAAGGCTGTCGGCAGAGACACGAAGGTAGTGAGCATAACTACCTTTGATCCTCTGGGAATTGGGCCTGTCACGTCCACATTTTCAAATCTTTTTGGCGGAAAGAAAGCGTATAATACCCACAAATTTTTTGAACTTATGAAAAAGCCGGCTCTAAGGAAGGACGGCCTCAAAGTCATCGTGGGTGGCCCGGGCGCATGGCAGCTGATGGAAAGATATGTGCAAACGGCGTTTGGGATCGATACAGTTGTCCTTGGCGAAGCAGAGAATATCGTCGGCTCATTATTTAAAGACGCAATTGCAGGGAATCCGTTGCCACTCTTGGTCAGGGGAACCCCTGCAGGGGAAGAAGACATACCAAACGCTGTCGGGCCAACGATCTGTGGTCTTGTCGAAGCTTCCCGAGGATGCGGCAGAGGATGCGACTTCTGTATTCCAGCTCTTACGCAGTTGAAGTCCCGTCGTATTGATGACATTTTGGAGGAGGTGAAAGTTAATGTCCGGCACGGGCATGATTCTGTCATCCTCCACTCTGAAGACATTTTCCGATACGGGGCAACCGGAATTTATCCAAATCAACAAGCCGTTGAGGATCTGTTCAAAGCCGTACTGAATACAGAAGGGGTAAGACAGGTATCGGTAAGCCATGGGGCGTTTGCTTCCATCTTGTCTGCACCTACAATGTTACCCAATCTAAGCGAGCTGATGCATCTGGACAAGAAGAACTGGCGGGGCTACCAGGTTGGATTGGAGACGGGCAGCCCAAGACTCCTGAAGGATCACATGGCTGGTAAGTGTAAACCGTTCAAACCAGAAATGTGGCCTGAAGTAGTTACGCAGGCAACAGGCATCTCTAATGATGCAAACTGGTTGCCTGTCTCCACGCTCATCATGGGGCTGCCTGGAGAAACCTCCGACGACGTAACAAAAACACTGGAACTGATCGATGACTTAAAAAAATACCGGATCATGGTGTATCCGCTTCTCGCCGTTCCCACCGGAAGACTCTCAGAAAAAGACTGTACTGCAAAGGAGAACCTGCTGCCTGAGCACCTTGAACTTTTCCTCAGGTGCTGGGAAATCAACCTCGAACTCTGGCCTGAAATGTTCAACGAAGTGTCAGGTGGAATGAGGTATTCCCTTATCGAAAAAACAATTTTGAGAACCTTATTGAATACCGGGGTATTTTTGTCGTTGAGAAAAATCCGGGCCTGTGAGAGCAGTCTTTGGGATAACAGACCTTTCAAGCTCGGCAAAAACACATTTCAGGTTTCCAAATCGGGAAAATTGATGACTGTTGTTGAAGCCAGTTCAGGCAGCATGGATGGGAAGAAGGATTGAAATGTCATTCAAAAGAATCTTACTGGTAAAACCTCCGGGAAGAAAAGGATTAGGTTTTGCTTCAGATGTAATTCCTATTGGTCTGGAGTACATCGCCGCCACTGTTGAGGACATCGTTGATGAAGTCACTATCATTGACCTGGACCTTGAACAGAGTTCCTTCCAATATTTTCTCGATACTCTCAACCCAGATCTGGTTGCCATCACGATGTCGGCAACCGACAATGAGGAAGGCCTGCGTCTCGCAAAAATCGCAAAGGAAAAAGGCTGTACAACTGTTTTAGGTGGCTATCACCCGACCGCCATACCCGATGAACTGCTTTCATACCCGCAGGTTGATCTGATTGTCAGGGGTGAAGGGGAATACACGATGAAAGAGCTGGTTATGGAGGACTCTTTTGGAGATATCCCCGGCCTGTCCTACAAAAAGGATAAAAAGATAATTCACAATAGCGACCGTCCGCTCATTCAGGATTTAGATGCCTTGTCATTTCCGGCACGGCATCTGAGGAGACATGTATACAAAGATCACATAATGGTCGACAAGGGCAGGGTGAGGGAAGTGATTACTATGTCCCGGGGGTGCTGGGGACGGTGCAGCTTCTGCTGCGAACCTATGATGTGTCATGGGCATCAACGGTTTCGCTCACCCGAAAACGTGATGGGGGAATTACTGGAAATAGTGTCGTTCCACAAGGGACGCCCCCTCTCCATCTTTGTAACGGACCCCAATTTTATGGGTTCTCCCAAAATGGTTGATCGCTTGTGTGATCTGTTGCACCGGCATACGTTAGACATAAAGTTCTCTGTTCTTGTGAGGGCAGACAGCGTCGTAAGAAATCCTGAGATTATCAAGAAGATGTGCGAGAACGGCATACTCAGCTATGAGATGGGAATTGAAAGCCCAAAAGCTGAAGACCTGAAGAATATCCGGAAAAACATTACCCTGGAGATGCAGGAGAACGCCGTGAAGATATTGGCAGACCATGGTGCATGGGTCGGAGGCACCTTCGTCATCGGCTTGCCCGGCCAGACCGAAGAGGAGATAAAGAGATTTCCCACGTACGCCAAAGAAATCGGGTTAACGGGTGCAGCATTCGGCATAGCTACACCTTTCCCGGGAACTGAATTCTACAGAGATTTGGAGCAGGATGGTTTGATCGTTAAACGCGACTGGATCAGGTACGATGAGATGCACTCTGTGTTCGAGTTGAAAGATGTGAGCAGGGAGAGGCTTGAGGAACTGGCAACCTACTGCCACGCCAGGTTCTGGACGTTGGACGTGTTTATCAGGCAGGCCCGCCTCACTCTGAAACCCGGAGGGAAAGTTTTTTTGGAAGATTTTATTGGAGGCATACTCAATACTTTGAGGTTTGGCTGGAACACAACGGCGGATCTCCAGGCAGAAAACATTTTCACCCATATGAGGATTGCTGCCGAAGCTGGTGCAAACTCCTGTGTCGAAGAGTACACAAGGGAGGTTGGTGTGCACAACATCATAGAATTTCCCCGGTTTTTGCTCAAGGTCTTAGGGGATCAGAAGATTCAATTTTCCATCACAAGGGAAGGCGTGCCGATTACAAGTTATATTATAAAAACCACAGCGAGTTCCGTGGAGTACGTGAAGGCCATATCGGGAAAGGTTGACGATGCGACCATCAATCTCGATGTTGATCTCAATGATCTTGATCTGTCAAAGGGCACCACCAGTAACCGTGAGTTCCTGAAAAATTGTATCCGGGCGACAATCTCTCTACGGGGGATAGATGAAATGTGGCAGAGGACGAGGTTGCTTGCCGCGATCGGTTTGGGATCAACCCAGATAATCATTGCTCATAATATCAGGACGTTGGAAAGGATAGGAAGTTATGCTGCTGTCATCGGGGGATCGAAATGAGGATTGTTGACAGGGCCGTTTATGCGAAGAAACGTGTCAGAGACAAGGTTGGGAAGATACGGGAAACATACACTCTGCTCCGGGAACTCAGTTCCATAAACGGGGCAAACATCAGCCGCAGACTTCTGGACAGGGCGATGTACAGCGTTGAAACCCTGCCCCCCCTGGGAAAAGAGTACTGGTGGTTCCTGTTCTTTGGTAATGACGGGAGGCAGATGATGGTGCTGGTGTACCGCAAATTTGGGAAAGGCATGGTCTTCAACGGGAAGGAGGTTGTATTCAGGAAGGCAGACCAAGATACATTTCAAGCGGTGACAACCGGCTGGATCTATGATGGGAAGGGAATATACGACTTGGGAGTTTCAAATCCTGTAATTGTATCTGCCCCTGGAGGAAAAGCGTTAGTCTCCCAAGTCTCCGACAGGAAGATGACCTTCAAGGGGAGTTTCCCTGAATATGAATTGAAGATAGGAGATCTTGTCCATCTTAAAATGACAAAGGGAGAATCTCTCGAAAACGGGTGTGCCCATGGGGTTTACATCCCCCCCTTCGGAGCAGGATGGATCGATATCTTCTCAAACGCTGAGGGGGATGTGCTGGGAAAAAAGTTTGTGGGAACTGCCCATCTGCAAAAAGTCGTTGGCATAATGCCATATGGATCGTTCCATTGGGCACGAGTAGTCTTCCAAAACGGTTCAATATTCTCGTTTTTCTGCCTGAAAACCGGGGAAAAATCAAAAATGTATTTCCATATATCCATGAACTTCTATGATAACCAGACCAGAAAGTACATCCGGTTCAAGAAACCACGACTGAAAATTTCAGAGGAAACGGATAGAATAACAACGTGGACTCTCAAGGGATGGGACGAGGAGAATGAACTCAGCATAGTGTTGGAGACCTATGCAGACATAAAGTTCACTATGAATGGTGGCGGTTCCCAGGTGTATAATGAATATGCGGTCACGCCTACCCAATTCAGGTTTACAACCAAAGACCAGACCATTACGTTGAAAGATTTAGGTAACGGGATAGGCACGTTTGAGGATGCTTATGGTTTGCCGGGATTCTAGGTTTGCCGGGATTCTAGTATTGTGCTATCCGGATGAAGGGGGCTTGTATGAGATCGATGGCAGTGCTGTTAGTACAGGACAATTTCAATTCTCATGCTACAAGTACAGGAGGAACGAAATTGGTATCTTTAGATCCAATGAAATGGATTGTTACTTCATATTCAACATCTCATGAGGGTATGGAGATGATTCATCATTATATCTCATCTCCGTTCCAGGATTGTCCGTACCTGTCCGATGAATAAAACATCCCTTAATTATCGCAAAGGTCAACAAGCGTGGTCACACAAATCCAACGGTTCTCCCAGATTGTCAAAATCCTGAGCAAATACGGTTTTGGCATAGTGCTGGAAAAGCTGTTTCCGGGACAGTTCCGCGTACGGTTTTTGTTCCGCGGTGTTTCTCCCGAACCGTCTACCATATTCGAACGGATGCGGCGTGCCATTGAAGAACTCGGCCCGGCCTTTGTGAAGTTCGGGCAGATCATGAGCACGCGGACAGACCTCTTACCCGCGGAGATGATCACACAGCTAAAAAAACTGCAGGACCATGTAAAGCCCGTGTCATTCTCTGAAGTCCGCCCCGTGATCGAAGAGTGCTGCCCGTATCCTTGTGAATGGTTCCGTGAGATCGATGAGATCCCTGTAGCCTCCGCCTCAATTGCACAGGTCCATAGTGCAATCCTCATGGATGGGACACGAGTAGCCCTCAAAATACAGCGCCCTGGTATCGGGGATGTTATCGAGACCGATCTCCATATCCTGCAGTCAATGGCGGAACGGATTGAACAGGTCTTTCCTGACGCGCAGGTATACAACCCGACCGGCATGGTAAAGGACTTCGCACACCAGATACGAAAAGAGCTCGATTTCCTCCAGGAAGCGAGGACCGCGGAACGGATGAGGCATAACTTCAGGGATATGACCGGCATCCACTTTCCGAGAATGTACAGGGAATACTCATCTTCCCGTATGCTTGTCATGGAGTTCATTGAGGGGGTTCGTATCGATAACCTGGAAGAGATATCCGCAATGGGACTTGACCCACACGAGATCGGGGCCAGGGGTTTTCATGCCTACCTCAAGATGATCTTTGAAGACGGATTCTTCCATGGCGATCCGCACCCGGGCAACCTGCTGGTCACAAAGGAGGGTACCATTGTCGTTCTGGACTTCGGGATTGCTGGGATCCTCCGTCCGGAAAAGCGACAAAATTTCATCAACTTCCTCTTTGCCCTGATGAATGAGGACACAGAACTGATAATACGGTCCCTGGAAGGATTCGGGGTCGTGATACCCGCTGAAAACCGGGAACCGCTGCAGGACGATCTCTTTGTCCTGATACAGAACCTGGGTCTGGGTCAGAACATCTCCCGGTTCAATTTTGCGCTGTTCGTGACCGAGCTCTCGGAAGTAATGCGCCGTTACCGGATCAAGGTGCCGATGAACCTGATGCTGCTCTTAAAGGTCCTTGTCATGATACTCGATATCGGTGTCCGCCTCGATCCTGAGTTCAATATTGAGAAGGAGCTGTCCCCATATCTCGTGAGAATCGCACAAAAAAATACCTTCTCCGTCACCAGCGCAAAAAAGGTCACCGTCTCACTGCTGGAGACCACGGATGCCATTCTCGATATGCCCCGTCATCTCAACCTGATGCTGAGGCGGTTCTCCACGGGCACGTTCCGCCTGGAACTTATAGATAAGGATCTCCGGGAATTCCAGGTGGCGCTTGATTTGGCAAGCGATAAGTTCATGATCGGCCTTGTTATTGGATCATTGGTTATCGGGTCTTCGCTGTTCCTCATGTCCATCCCCCTGGCCGTTCCTCCGGAAGTTTCGTGGATAGCGGTTGCCGGATATAGCGCTGCGGTGCTTGTGGGATTCTACGCAGTATATCACATCATCTTCCTGAAATTCCGGCAGGAGCAGTGAAATGTAACAAATTTCCGGGTATTATCTATTCAACCTCGCGCTGATTGCAGTATGAGTAAAAATCCTTCTTCACGATATTTTAAATTGAAACAAACGGGAGAAATATCCTGGACTCCATTCAGTATCAGGGATCCCGCAGTTCCATAACAGTCGCACGGGCCTGGCAGACCGTGACACAAAGCCCGCAACCCAGACATAAACCGGAATTGTACAGCATCTGGCCGTCAACAAATGTCCGGGCATCAAAAATACATCTCTCAACACATTTGCCACAATTGATGCATAAGTCCTTGTCAGTCACTGCGACATATTCAGAGCGAACCACCAGATCCCGGCGATTGTATACCTTCATGAGCTGAAGGTCATGGCAGCAGCAGGGACAACAGTTGCAGAGTGCATAAATTTCATGGTCGGGCTGGTAAAGGGTAAGATGAATAAGACCGTATTCATCCGCTTTACGTACTATATCCGCAGCCTCTGATAAGGACACCGAATGTGCCTGGCCTTTTCCTATCGCATGCTCACCCGTCTTGTTGAGTAAAAAACAGACTTCGAGGGGTTTGTTGCATCGGGAATAATGTACTCTGCAGCCACATTTCTGCACTGCTATGGATTGCGCATTGCGTAAAATATCCAGGACCTGTTCAGATGGCAGCACCCATTGTTGAGCAGACAAGGATTCACGGGTGGGGATTATTTTTGAAGAAAATGAAATCAGTCCGTGATCCAACCACCTGTCATATTTTATCAGTCTTTCTTTCAGGAAATCCTCCATACTCTACAAATGTGATGTCTATGTTCGCTGATTAAAAAGTTGCTCATGAACCGGTTCTGGTATATTACATCAGGAACCGGCCGGGTGAGAAATGAAATTCTGATCGTACGAAACCACCTAAAATGGAAAAAACGGGAATTGGGAACTGGTAACAGTCCCGATTGTTCAGTTTATCCCCCCATCCCTGTAATGTGTGATTGTTAAAGAGAAATGTAATCTCAAAACAACGCCGCGTGTGCAGCTTCAAGTGTTCGCATCTCTCTGCTTGTATAAGCGGCAACCGGCTAAGAGAACCCAACCGAAAAACTCAATGGACCCTATGATCTCCTCCCCACTATACCGACCAGTACTAGTACCTGTGAATGAAGGTGGTGTCCTCACTCCAGAACGTCGATTCATCCCTTGTTGTCGGTTCGCATTATCGACCGATGACGGGAGCCGTACCAAGAGATTGTCGGTTTTTCAGCTGATGTGGGCTCTGCTTTGGACAGGTTCGAGGTAGATCCGAAACATCATGGAAACACTGCTCCTGAAACCGGGATTCTCTTTTTGTGAGATTTGAGCAACGTTATTCCGCCCCGCGGCCGACTGCTTCGAGATCGGTGAGAAGGTCGGCGGCAGAACTGTACCGGTCTTCGGGACGTCGGGCAAGACACTTCCTGATAATAGCCCGGATTTCCGGGACATGCCTGCCATCCCACGATGGCTCACCCGCGGGATCGTTCAGGATTGCCATGTTCGTGTCGTGTATCCCTTCACGGGCGAATGGGTTCGTCCCGGTCAGGAGCTCGGTGAAGAGGACACCGACCTGATAGATGTCGGTCGCTGCCCCGGGCTTGCCGTAGATCTGGGGGGCGACCTGTTCAGGAGCCGCGTAACCGGGAGAGTACCCGATCATGGTCGACTGCCGGGGGTCGTTCACCCGTTTCCCAAGGCCCCAGTCGGTGATTTTAGGTGTCCCGTCTTCTGCGATGAGAATATTTTCCGGCTTGAGATCCCGGTGGACGATGCCCTTCCCGTGGGCGAAGGCAAGTCCACGCACTACGCCGGTGACGATCGCGAGCGCCTCCGGTTCGGGAAGGGGGAGTTTCATCCTGGCGAGGGACGAAGGGGCATATTCCATCTCGACATACGGGACCGGCAGGATGTTTGTCGAGTAGATCCCGATGATATTCTCATGCCCGAGGCCCTGCCAGAAGAAGATATCCCGGGTGAAGTGGGTGCCGGTCATTTCATCGAACCGCTGGGGGACTTTCACCGCGACCGTCTTCCCGGTCTTTGCGTTCTTCGCCCGGAACACCCGTGCGATTCCTCCCTCCCGATAAATTCCGGGTTGAGGAATCGTTTTTCGAGCGAAGCAGGGAACGCAGCATCGGGTCCGTTCCGGGGGAACCCGTGCTCTCCATCCGGGACCCGGCCCGGCATCACCGGGACCAATGTCGCGTGCCGGGATTCCTCCCCGGCCGTATTTTCCCTGCCGGTTCCGGTCTCCATGTTCCGGTTTCTCACGAACAAGAGGTACGCTATGGCAAAGATACCGGCACCTGCGATAAGAGCGATGGTGATGAGGACTCCCGCCGGTACGTTTACCGTCGGCCGTACGATTGTTATGGCAGCAGGTGTTTCCACAACCGCGGTCCGGTTCCTGAGGGCCGGGAGGATTGGTGTTCTATCAGTCTCGGGAGCCACGCGCACCTCGCGAAGTGTCCGGACCGGAGTTGCCGGACCGGAACCAAGGCCCGGCCTGGATTCTGAAAAATTCGCCACTTCTGTCTGTGGGATACCGGCTCCGGGTGCAGTTTCCGGAACCCGTTCCAGAACAGCACTTGCGGAGGCCGAAGAAGAGGGGACACCGGTCTCCGAAGCGAATACCGGGCAGACGAGCGATACAAGGATGACGAACAGGACCGCACGCCACAGTCCGGGCAGGTGCCACGCATTGTTCCCGGTTTTTCCACGATGCCGCATTGTCGTTGCCATACGATCATTCACCGGCAACAAAGAGGAGGCGGGCCGCGTGAGCCCCGACCCCAAGATCGATCACATCGCCGGTCTCCAGGACCGTGCCTTCACCGGGTCCAATCTTACGGGAATTGACAAACGTCCCCCCGGTACTTCCCCCGTCCCTGACGAGCCACGAATCGCCGGACCGTGAGATCACTGCCTGGGGCTTTGTAACCCGGGTCACTGCACGGTAATGATCGGGGAGGATGATGACCGCATCACCTGGGGGGACCGGGTGGTCCGGGTCGTCGCGGCCGACACTGATCCGGGACTCACGGACAAGAAAGGTCCGGCCCTCATCCGGTCCGTTAAGGAGGCTGAGGACCGGAGCCCCCTCGGTGCCGGTGACTGCTTCACGGACGAGCCGGATCCTCTTGTGGATATCCTGGTAACCAGGCTGGGCAGTAACGCTTGAGAAAACCCCGAGCGTAGCGACGAGTCCTTCCATCGCACCTGCGACAAGTGAGTATTTCCAGACCGGCGCTATACCCCGGTTCGTCTCTCTCCCAAAACCGGCGGACCGGGTCACGAGGCCGGTGGCGACAAGACGGTCGAGGTGCTTCTTTGCGTTCTGGTAGCTCATCCCGATGTGGTCGGCAATCGCGGTGATCTCCTTTGGCCCGCCGCCGATGAATTTTAGAATGGTCAGCCGGGCCGGGTGGGAGAGGACCTCAAGGTACTCCGAGAGCTCGACGAGGAACTGGGGGTCAGCGGATATGGAGACGGTCTTTACATCTTTCCTGCTGTCGGTCAACGCTTACTTGCCCCCGGGGCCGGATTTTCCGGACGTATTATCCTGAGGGTCGGTGTTCCCGGTAAAAATATCTGATGTTTTCGTCACATGCACTCCGGTTTCCCGGGAAGGTGACCGGCAGGCAAAAACATTCGCAGTGTCGAGGGAGAAGACAAAAAAGGGAGAACCAACTAAAGCCAACTGATTTTTGGACCGGTAATAAAGAGCTGGACAGGATCGTTTGTGCCGGATCCCGAACAGGTTGTCGCTCCTGATCGTCAAGACAATTTTTTCGCGAGGGTAAAAAGAATATCCGGGGTCGGGAGCTATCCCGAGCTTTTTGCCGGTACTGTACGGGCAGCCCGGACGTCCTGCCTGTTCTCGTGGACTTCCTGGTGCGAAACGTTAACTCCCCGGATCCCGGCGTTCTCCTGGTGAGTGTCCCTTATTTCCGCAGCATCCTGTACGGAAGCGTTTCGCTCGACTTTTATCTCTTGGTGATTGGTCGCGAGATCCTGGCGGTTCTCATGAATCCCGATCCGGCTTTCATTAATTTCATCTTGGTACGCACTGGAGTTACCGGGATCTTCATACTTGTTCACCTGGTTCGTGCGGATTGTCTGCCGGCTGGCGGCGTTCTCCGATATGTTTGCTCTATTAAGCTCCTGCACGCTCCTTACCTGCTGATGGTTGCCGATAATGTCCCCGATCACCGGGATACTATCCCACCAGTTCTGGTGAATCTCCTCACGGGCCGACTGGTCGGGCAGCGTGAGATTTGCGTCGGCCGACTTTTCTGCACGGATCTCCTGGCGGTACCCAAAGATTCCCGCGATAGTGCCGAACGGGTCAAAACCCGTGCCGGTCGCAGGGGCTACAGTTTCTTCAGCCGGTACCGCTGTCTGGTTGTCGTCCGCCGCGGCATAGGCCGGAATCGTAAACGCCAACAAGATAACAAGTCCGAGGTGGACAAGGATTTTTTTCATGTTCATATTAGTATGCATCCTGCACATTTTTATGTGCATATCCCCATCGGCCGGGCGTGCATATGTATTGTCAAAATGATCGGGCTCCCGGGTTTACTACGAGTCGGGAATACGTTTAACCATCTGGTTAGATCTTGCATGAAATGGAACAATGCTATATAAAGGAGCCGATCCTAAAGGGAATAGCTCCTCATGATACGGGCGAATGCAAAAGGACCCAGGCATAAAAGGCCATGAAATTACCGGGAAGCAGAAGATGAAAGATTCGAACCGGCACTTCCCAGTAAATCGTCGTGCATGGCAGCATTTTTAAAAAAATATTTCCCGTACCGGCCCGGTTTTAACGAATGAGAATTACTAATAAAATTGGGGGGAGTTATTTCCTCCCAGCCAGTCGCTTCAAAACCGCTTTTCCTTCAGGTCTTATACCGCACCCGCTGTCGTGCCAGCAGGAACGGTGTCGGTCCCTGCCTTTGCTGCAGCCCGTGCCGCCGCATAATGTTCCCTGACACTGGCCTTCATCTCCTGGATGAACTGTTTCCAGAGCGGGACGAGGTCTGCGTTGATGGTCTTCAGGGCTGCGGTGTCACGGTTTGCAATGGCGGTATCAAGTGCTGCACGCTCACCGGTGATCGTTGCCAGCGTTGCCCGCATTTGTGTCGTGTCGATGCCGTACGTGTTGAGTGCACTGATAACACTGTTCGCCCGCTCTACATGCAGGTCGAACTCCTGCAGCCGGTACTGATAGTGGTTTGTCCACAGGTCGTCCTTTAGTCCCTGATCAATGACCGATGCCTGTCCTGTACTCGCCTGAGCGGTTGTTGCCGCTGCTGCCGGTAGTACGAAGACCCCGATAAGGCAGAGAGCGAGAAATGCGCCTTTCATGAGTGTTTTTGAATTCATACTGTTTCCTCCGATGTTACTGGGGAGCTGTCCGCACCCTGATCACCTGTTGCAATGCCCGGCATATGTATTCGTAAATCGGAGCAGGTTTTTCGTGTAAAATAGTGCGGCGAAACGGATAACCCCCAGGTTACATGCTTTTTTCTGTCTGGTCGTTTTCCACGATCACCGGGAGGATCGAAACAAATGTTGGCCGCAATTGTCCCCCCACCACAGGTTTCGGATGCAGAGCCGTTACCGTTCGGTTTGGCCTTTCCCCCATACAGAATGGCAGTCCTCTCCTCTCATGAGTTCCCATTGTGGTTTCTCCGGAATTCGCGCTCATCACCATTACAGGAAAAAACGTGTATACTATTGCCCTCCCCGATCTGTTAATTCAGGAAAGCATAATTCAACTTTATACCGGAGATGCATTTATACAAAAAAAATGAGAAGTCCGGGAAAGATCCGACCAATTCGACCGGAGTCCTCTCATGGATTTTAAATGGATAAGCCCCCCGGATGGCACCATCAGCAATGTCAATGCCGCCACGGTCAGGATCACCTGAGGTACCCGGGACGAACTGATTAGAAATGACTTTTCTTAATACTTCAGCGAACCCCGATCAGAGCAAAAATCACAAAACGGGGATTTGATATCTACGATCTCGATGGAACTTAGTGCTATCAGGGTCCACGGGGAACAATTGGATATTGAGGTGATAGAGAGCGGAAACACTACAGATACAAGAGAAATCCTCCGAAAGCAAGGGCCGTTCCAAAGTCTACGAACTGGCAGTGCCTATGACGAAAATCATGGGATTTATCGAAGAAGAGAAGAAGAAAGAAGCGAAAAACCATCTCGCTCTCCTTGGAAAATTACGGGAATATATCCGCTGATCCCCTACCAATAACCCGTTTTTCGGTTTAATGCCCATTTTGGCATTTTTATAAAAATACCGCCGAAAAAGACAAGCCCCGTATTGGGGTTCCGGTGGCGTGGGTCCGTATGGGGAAAAGCAGGTGTCAAAAAAGGGGTCATAGAAAGGGCTCTGGTGGCCGTTTGGAGATACGGCTATTTGCCGTATTTTGGCAAACAGGGAGTATTTTGGGTTTATTTTTCCGGGCGGGGGAAAATCTCGATTTTACGGAGTTTTCCGGATGAGGGTAAGGGATACGGAGCTCAATTTGGGGTTATTTTCCTTTAGATAATCATCTGATCGAATTCGGGGTCAAATATTTTCGAGACGGAGACTTTTCATATCTGGAGCTTATCGTGATCCCTGATGCCGCAAGCGGGCGTCCTTTGCAGTCCCGCCCGGCGTTGGTATCTGGTCGGGTTCGGGGTGGGCCCGGATGGTTCCAGAACAGTTCAAAACCGTCAGGTGTTCTGCCTCATCATTCTCTGGAAACGGTCGCGGATCCCGGATTCACAAAAATTATTCCTTATTCTTCATCTTCCCGTTCCGTTTTGGATCGGCCTGCCGGTCTTTGGGGACGGTGATCTTCGTTATCACTTTCTGGACATATTACTTCATTAAGACGGACATGAAGCACTTATCCCTTGTGAATATCAAATTTTTTTGCAGTTTCCTCCGTCGCATGTATTCCTGCAATGTAGCCATAGGTCATCGCCGGGCCAATGGTACTACCGCCTCCCCAGTACGCGTTAGCCGTTGGGGAGGCAATGCAATTACCAGCGCCATAGAGTCCCGGGATGGGTTTATTGTCTGTATCAATGACCTGCGCCTTATGATTGATGATGGGACCCCCGTTCGTGTCAAGCGTTCCTGCACCCAGTATGATCGCGTGGTACGGGCCGTCCGGACTGATCGGATACATGGTGTAGTTCTTTGATTCAGCCGGGGGCCATTTTACGCCCGGAACGGTTGGCGGAAACGTGGTCCATTCACGATCATACGCATATTCGCCGCGGTGGAAGTCAGTGTCCACACCGGTTTTGGCAAATTCATTGAACCGCATCACGGTCTTTCTGAGGTTTTCCGCAAAACTCCCGTCAAGCTGGAACCCGCCGGTCTTAGTCTTTAAGAGCGCAAGGCGGGACTCTATGTTATGCGCAAGCTCATCCAGCGTATTGCCGTTGATAATGTGAGGTGCCGGCTCGCCCCGGGCCGGAAGGGGAGGGAAGCCCTGCCAGAGAGTGGCGGTTCTTTCATCGTAGATCATGAATACCAGCATATTGGTCCATTCCGCACGCTGCGGATCCCACACGAAATGCGTCATGGCCCTGTCAGTGTAATTCCGCTTCTCGTCCATGATTCTTAAGCCATAACGGTTCACTTCCAGAACACTATCGCCAAGAACCCAGAACACATTGTGTATACCGTAAGGGTCGATGAGTGCCTGTTCGAGAACAATTTCTGCCCTGAATGCACCCGCCATGTTACCTAACTGGGCACCGATTGCACTGCCCATCAAGGCGAAATCGCCGGTATTCGTTGGTACGGCACATCCGCCGAAATGCGGGCCCCGCTGGAAATGCAGCATCAGCCCGGGATTATGCGTAAAACCGCCCGAGCCAAACACCACGGCCTTTCTGCCCCTGATAGTTACCAGAGAGTTCTTGCCGGTAATTGCTTCAACCCCGGTGACTTCCCCTCTGTGGTTTTTGATGATTCTATTAACCCGATGGTTGAGCAGCAGGGGGATATCGTGGCCATCGGCCCATGTCTTGAGCTGGCGGATGAGTTCTACGCCGTAACTCTGTTTGCCTTCTGGAGACATGGAGTAGATAAGTCTGCCGCGGATGCCCTTGTTTTCGGGCAGGTGATCCATATAATCCACCTGAGCCTGACCTGTCCAGTTGATCTCCTGTATCGATTTGACCGCGCCCAGGTCCCAGAGGAAATCAACCATTTCCGACGCCGTATCATAATACGTGGCGATAAGATTGTACTCGTTTTCCGGCAATCCCAGTCGCGGATCGCCGGGATTGTAAAGATGGGGAAATGAATAGCGGGCCATATACTGTATCGCGTCGTCCCGTGGATCTTCAACTCCCTTCTCCCGCTGAAAACGGTTGTTGGGAATCCAGAATCCTCCACCCGACCTGCCGGTCGTTCCTCCCGGGGTGGCGCCTTTCTCAACCATTATGACGTTTGCTCCGCGTGACTTCGCTGTAACGGACGCCACGTAAGCTGCAGCGCCGCTTCCAACAACAACAATGTCTGCGGTATAATCCCATTTTTTCTCACTCATGTTCAGATCTCCATTTTGTTAAATCGACTAATGCCCCAGATGTTGTGGCCAGGCTATAGTTGCCGGGGTGACACCGGCGGGATATATTTCTTCATCCGTTCCTCTGCTGAGATACATCTCATACCATTTGTTTGCAACAAGGGCTGGAGTTTCTTCCCCGGGCTTCATAAAAAGACCTAACGACAGGTGTCCTGCATAAATTCCCTTTGGCTTGAGCTCAATGTGCAGATTGCGGGCATACGCCCGGAGTGCCGATGCCATGATTCCCACACTGGCTGTCGGAGGAAACGGGTAAATCGAGGAGAGGGGTGTGGTAAACAACAGGGCCCCTTCTCCCCGCTCCTGCATATCCGGCAATACATGCTTTACACACCGTACTGCTCCAAGTATCAGGCCGTTGAACTGCTGTCCTATACTTTCTTCCGTCAGTTCCAATGTCGAAAGAGGGGGAAGATTGCCGGGCAGCGGGCTGAATTCCAGCACATCAATAAAACCATATTTTTGTTTGATAGCAGCAAATGCATCATCCACCTGGTTGCTTCTGGTGAGATCTGCCGGAAACGGGGAAGCATCAATCCCTTCAGTTTTCAGTTTCTCTGCCATCGTATCCAGCTTTGTTTTGTTGCGGGCGATCAGGGCAACCTGGAAACTATTCGCCCCAAACTTCCGGGCAAGAGAAAATCCCAGTCCCTCACCGGCTCCGGCAATAGCAATTGTTTTCATAGTATCATGTCCACCTGTATCCCGCCTAACTGGTGCATCCGGGCATCATCCCCGTGGTTGAATCGGGCAATTTCCTTTGCGATGAAGACTTCATCGGATACTTGCATGGGACGTTTAGTGTCATCGGATGTCCAGGTTCTGCTCAGTTTGTTGAGCGTAGTCATGTCGATCCCGTTAAATAAATCAAAATTAATTTAATTTATATTCTGTTAGATAGTTTAAATGCATATTAAGTTTGGGATAGGTACAAAACCCCGGGGAATTTCGATCATGCGTCCTGAATCACCTTCCGGAGTAGTGCAACGCATTTTCTCGGTCGTACTAATGATCCGAATGGCAACATTGCAATCAGCAGTTCGAAGGGATGTTTGCG
Source organism: Methanoregula sp. (assembly GCA_039698055.1). Taxonomy (GTDB): domain Archaea; phylum Halobacteriota; class Methanomicrobia; order Methanomicrobiales; family Methanospirillaceae; genus Methanoregula. Next base: position 28,127 of record JBDKTL010000039.1, read on the forward strand.
GGTTTCGTATATCTAAAATCTAAAAAGGGGCCAGGCTGGCGACGATATTCTGGTAATTCCACCCGTGACACAAGCTACTGTCAGAATGAAGAATCGTAAATCGGACTCAGGTATACAGGGATGTGGTTTGAAAGAGTTGCGGGATTTATTATTTCGGTCTGATCAGCAGGAACTTCTTCACCGTTTTGATCCAGATCTTCAATTCCGCATCCACATCCATCCCCCTGGAAGGAGAGCCGATCTGTAGTCGCCGGTCATCGTTGTCCTGAAAGGTCATGGCATACCTCTTATGCCGCTGGCGATCGTTTCATATTTTTATTTTTGAAGAAACATTTATTGCCGTTGATATAGACTAATCGACAAGAAAACACCCGGAGCGTCGTTGGCAATTCCGATATCAGTTCTTTACGTGGATGATGAATCCGCACTTCTGGATGTGAGCAAGGCATATCTTGAGCGGACGCATGAGTTTGCCGTCACCACCGCAACGTCCGCACCGGCTGCACTCGAGCTGATAAAATCCAATGGAATCCAGGCCATCGTTTCCGATTACCAGATGCCGGGGATGGATGGTATAGAATTCTTAAAGAAGCTGCGGGCAACGGAAAAGAACCTCCCGTTCATTTTGTTCACCGGTAAAGGCCGTGAGGAGGTTGCCATCCAGGCGTTTGAAAACGGTGCGGATTCGTATCTCCAGAAAGGAGGCGATCCCAAATCCCAGTTTGCCGAGCTTATGCACAAGATTAAGGAAGCCGTCGAGCACCGGCATGCAGATATGCAGGTAAAGACGCTCAACCGGCTCTATTCGGTGCTTTCTGCAACCAGCCAGGCAATCATTCGTATCCATGACAAAAAGGAATTGTTAAACGAGATCTGCCGTATTTCTGTGGATACCGGCGGCTTTGTGATGGCGTGGGCAGGACTTGTCAACCCTAAAAACCATACCCTTGAAACCGTTGCGACGTACGGGCAGAGCAACGGTTTCATGGACAAGATCGCAATATCTACCGACGATATTCCCCTGGGGCAGGGCCCGACCGGAACTGCATTTCGCGAGAAAAAATTCAATGTCTGCAATGATATCGCGACTGATGCAAAGAAGGCACCATGGTGCAAAGGAGCGCTTGAGCGGGGCTACCAGTCGGTTGCTGCATTTCCCTTTGCAGCTGACACCAAAAATGCCGGTGTCATTACGTTCTATGCTTCGGAACCGGGTTTTTTTAACGACCAGATAATCCGGCTGCTGGATGAACAGTCACGGGATATCTCGTTTGCATTCGTGACCCTTGAGCATGATGAAGAAAAGATGGCGGTCGAAGATGAACTGAAAAAGTCAGAACTCCAGTACCGCCGGCTCTTTGAAACCGCACAGGATGCAATCCTGATCCTTGACGGGGATACCGGGGAAATCATCGATGCAAACAAATTCATTATCGATATGCTGGGATACCCTTTGGTGTACTTCATTGGCCGGCATCTCTGGGAACTTGGCTTTATCAAGGACAAATATATTGCCCAGCATGCATTTGCCGAACTGACCACGAAGGGTTATATCCGGTATGACGATCTCCCCCTTGAAACAAAAGACGGGCAGAGCATGGCGGTCGAATTTGTCAGCAACGTCTATTTTGTTGGCGATAAGCGGATTATCCAGTGCAACATCAGGGATATTACCGGGAGAAAATCGGTCCAGGATGCATTGCTGGCATCTGAAAGACGGTACCGCCGGCTCTTTGAAACCGCACAGGACGGTATCCTGATCCTCGATGAAGAGACGGGCATGATTCTCGATGCAAATAAGTGTATTCTCGACATGCTGATCTACCCCTTAGAGTATTTTATCGGCAAACGCCTCTGGGAACTGGGGTTCATCAAGGACAAATCATTTGCCCAGCGGGCATTTACCGAGCTCAAGACAAACGGCTCTATCCGGTATGACGATCTTCCCCTCGAAAGAAAAGACGGGCAGAGCATTGATGTCGAGTTTATCAGCAACGTTTACCCGGTAAACGATCACAAGATTGTCCAGTGCAATATCCGCAATATCACCCAACGGAAACGTGCGGAATCCGCCCTTGCCCTTGCCATCAGGAAACTGACCCTCCTCTCGTCAATTACCCGTCACGATATCAGGAACCAGCTTCTGGCACTCGAAGGATATCTTGAACTTTCCAAAGGATCTCTTTCTGATCCGGTCAAAACCGGGGAATTCGTTGCAAAAGAGGAGAAGATCGCAGAGAATATCGGTCACCAGATCGATTTCACGAAGGATTACGAGGACATGGGGGTGAATGCCCCCGTGTGGCAGGATGTCCACAGGATTATCAGAAAAGTTGTGGGCACTCTTCCTATGCGCACTATCCGTGTTGAGGCCGACGGTCCTGTCCTTGAGGTTTTTGCCGATCCGCTGCTTGAAAAAGTGTTCTACAATCTTATCGATAATGCCCTGCGGTACGGGGGAGAGCAGATGACTGCCATCCGTATGACGGCCCTAGAAGAGAACCAGAAGCTGGTCATTGCGGTAAAAGACGACGGCAACGGCATCAGCGATGAGGATAAAAAGCATCTGTTCAACAAAGGGTTTGGCAGGCATACCGGTCTTGGCCTGTTCCTGTCGCGCGAGATCCTGTCAATTACCGGTATCACCATTACCGAAACCGGTGTCCCGGGCAAGGGTGCACAATTCGAGATGACCGTGCCGGACGGCGCGTGGCGGTTTCCATAAAAAAAAAAAATTCTCACCCATGCCGGCGTGCATAGGCTTTCCACGGGTACGGGAGCACCAGCATGAGCACCGCTGCAGCAATGAGCGGGAGGGGGATAGTGCCAAGAGCTGCGGTAAGCGAGTAGTGGTCGGCAATCACGCCGTTGATGGCAACGCCAAGCCCCCCCACGCCAATTGCAAGGCCGAGCATGAGCCCCGACGCAAGACCGATATTACCGGGCATCAGCTCGTGCGACATGGCGACGGCAACGGCAAACGTCGACCAGAGTGCAAAACCAAAGAGGATGAGCATGACGATCGCGATAATCCCCGAACTGACAAAGAACAGGTAAAAAGTCGGCACCGAGGCGACAAGGCCGAGGATCATGAACTCTTTTCTCCCGATCCGGTCGGAGATGTACCCGCCCATCACCTGCCCGGCGACACCGGCAAGCAGCATCAGGGTGACAATCATGCTTGCGATAAAGAGCGTGTAGCCCTGCGAGACAAGGAACATCGGCAGGAACGTGATCGCAGCAAACACCGACCATGCCCGGAGGATCGATGCGATAAGCAGGATCATAAAGGGTTTTTTTGATGTTACAACGGGAGCCTCTGTGAGGACGGTTTTTGGTTTTGCCGTCGCCCCGGCAATGCCGCCGGGCAGCAGGAATTTTAAGAGGACGATCATGGCAAGCGCCGGGATGATGAGGACAAGAAGCCCATGGAGCCCCAGCCAGAAGACCAGTGCACCGGCAAGCACCGGGCCGATCGCATACCCGATATTGCCTCCCACGACAAAATATGACGTAAGTCTTCCCCGGTTTTCGCTGGTGCAGGACCGGCTGACGATACTGAGTGCGGTCGGGTGAAAGAAGGCATGCCCGAGGGCCGCAATGACGGCAAAGGCCATGATAAGATAGTAGTTTTGGGCCAGACCCATGAGCCCGATAAAGACGCCGCTGATCAAAAGGCTGATACTGATGCTGATGGTGATGCCCCGGGTATCGGACAGCCACCCGATGACCGGCTGGGTAAATGATGAGGTGATGTTGTACGCGGTGACAAGCAGTGCCGCGGCAAAATAGGAATAGCCGTTTGCGGCGATCAGGACCGGCAGGATCGCGGGCAGGACCGGCAGGTAGATGTCGGTGACCATGTGTGCGGCAGCAAGGCCGGTGATGGTCTGGCGGATGCTGCGGGGTGGGGTTACTGTCGGCGTTTCAGTCGTAGAATTTCGACCTCGATTTCCTGTATCTCCCGGGTGTGGAAAAAGAACGTGCGGCGGATGGGGAAATGACCGCCAACCCGTTCGGTGATCTCTGCACGGTCCTGTGTGTAGGCATTAATAAATGGTGTTGATCCGGCATTAAAGATGCCATACGTTACCGGTGCGATTTGCAATGCACGGTCGATGAACGGCCGGTCGGCATGTTCTTTCTGGGCGCCAAACGGCGGGTTCATGACCACGGTGTCAAACGATCCGGGAATCGCCGCCCCCGTGTCGGTTACGTCTGCAACGACAAACTCCACCTCAGCATCCAGCAGTGCGGCATTTTCCCGCGCAGTCCCGATGGCTTTCTCGTCGATTTCAATCCCGGTCACCGATGCTGCGCCAAGGATTGCGGCGCCGATCGCAAGTATACCCGTGCCGCTCCCCAGATCGCACACCCTCTTCCCTTCGATATCCTGCTTCATGAATGCATGGTAGAGGAGCCGGGCGGCAAGCGGCGCCGGTGTCTGGTACTGTTCAAGGGATGCCCGGGGCTTTGTGTACCCGGCGAGGCGCTGCAATGCCATCTCAAGGTTTTTGAGTTTCATTTAGATCTCGTCAATCGCGTAGTCGTCCCATGCCCGCACGCCGCAGAGGATCTCAAACTCCTGCGGGGAGAGGACGGGTGCCGGAAACCGGACCTGGTCGTCATAGGCAAGCCGGGGGCAGGCGGTGTTGACATAAGCGTCAAAGCCTAAATTGAGCAGCTCGTCCGGGCTTACCTCCCGCAGGGTGACAAGGACTGCCCGGGGTGACAGGCCGGCGAGCCGCTCTGCGAGTGCCCGGCGCTGCTGTCCGCTTTTTGTGCTGACAATGATGCCAATACTTTTAGCTGCCCGTGCTTTTTCGATCACCGCAAACCGCCGGCGCAGGAGGGCATCCCCGTTCACTTCCTGTGCAGATCCCGTGAGCGGATCGAGGGCAACCACCCGGGCTTTGGTGGAGAGAGCGATGCCGATGGGGTGGAAGACCCCGGTGCCGACAAACAGGCATTCCCCGGCACCGGGCATGCGGGCGGCGGCAAAACTGCACCCGAGCACCTGCCCCCGCACCGGTGTGCGCCCGCTGCCGTCAGCGACCCGCACATCAAATCCCCGTTCCTGTAAAAATGCCTCCATGGCGGGGATAAGGTGGGCGTGCTGGACGGTGGTGACAAGGCAGGTGGTCTTTTCTTTGAGGAGCGGGATCGCGTTTGTGAGGACTGAAACGTTAAAATCCACAGCGAACGGCTCGAAAATAACATTCGTCCGGTCATCGACAGGTGCATGCCCGAAATGGACCAGCACATCTGCACCGGCAAGGGTGTCGAGTGCGAGATCGCATGCCCCGTAGCAGGGATCGCCGCTGACGATCACGTCAAACCCGGCTGCTTTCAGATCAGCTGCGATGCCTGCTGCCCGCCGTTTCAGCCCTTCGGGGAACTGGAGGGCGACCCTCTGTGCCCCCCGTTTTTTCAGTGTTTTGATGATATCAGAGGTATCGTTCAACCACATGCACCTTTTCGGTGACATCGATCCTGACAAGCGCCTTGTACGGGCGCCCGATGGTCGGTTCGCCACGCTGGACGGCAAAGCAGACATCCACGACTTCTGCACCGGCGATCTCCAGTGCCTGAAGAAGTGCCCGCATCGTGCCGCCGGTGCTTATCACGTCGTCGATGATGACCACCCGGTCACCCTTGTAAACCCCGTTGAGGTAGAGTTCGCCTTTTGAGTACCCGGTTGACTGGTGGACGGCAACTTCGTGAGGCAGGTTGTACACCCGTTTCCTCATGACCGTCATGGGGATATCGGTCATCACCGAGAGCACGGCGCCGATATGAATGCCCATCGCTTCGACAACGACGATCTTGTCCACCTTGTTAAGGTCGAGCACCTTGATCATCGCGGTGCACACGTCCCGGAGCAGTGCCGGTTCAACGATGGGCACCCCGTCCGTGATCGGGTGGATGAAATAGTTGTATTCGCCCCGTTTTACCATCGGGCAGGTTTCCAGTGATTCTACCAGTTTATCAAGCATGCATTTCACCTATATCTGCAAGGAACGCCTCAATCCGGTCCCGGTGCACATGGGGCATGCAGACGATCCGCAGGTGCCCGTTCCGTGTCCACGATACCTTCCAGGGTTCAGGCACGGTTTTTGCGACAAATGTTGCCACGTTCACATCCGGCGTTGCAGCTCGGGGGAACCCGAAGGTCTCCATGCCGGCAATCAGCCGCTGTGTGTTCTTCATGCAGCCGGCAACAACGGCTTTCATGCCATCCATGCCGAGGTAATCGAGCACAGCAAGTGCGCCGGCCACCGGCGCCCCGGGCCGGGTGCCGGCAAGCGTATACTCGTGTTTGACCGTCAGGTACGGGGTCGCAATATTGAGAGCGTCCAGCATCTCCGGGTCCCGGGTCAGCAGGCACCCGGCGGGAATCGTGCTCATCCCCATCTTGTGCGGGTCAACGGCAATCGTGGTGACGCCGGGAAGGGCAAAGTCAAAGGGGATGGGCCGGTCAAGGAACGGGACCACCATGCCCCCGAACGCGGCGTCGACATGCAGGAACACGTCGTGCTGGACCGCAATTTTCGAGAGATCGGCAATCGGGTCGACCATGCCGTACTCGGTCGTGCCGGCAACACCCACGAGACAGACCGTGTTCTTGTCCACCTGTTCTGCCGCGAGGTCAGGGCACATGCGGAGATCGGCGCCAAGCGGCACCGAACGCATCTCAAGATCGAGGATATCACAGGCTTTCTTAAACGAGAAATGGGCGGATTCCGGCAGGACGACATTTGGGGCGGCAGCCTTTTTTTCCACCTTTGCAAGCCGGAGGGCCTGGATATTGGACTCCGTGCCCCCCGATGTCGCGTATCCCCCGGCAGTCGGCAGGTGAAAAAGTGTCCCGAACCGTTCGATCAACAGCCGTTCAAGCGATGCGGTGCCCGGGAAGAGCCCGGGGTCGCCGAGGTTGGTCTCCATGAACATGCAGTGCGCCCGCACGGCCACATCGTGGGGCAGCGTGCACATGGAACTTAAGATATAATTATGGTCAAGATCCTCCCGTTTCTTACAGGAGAAAAATGAGAAGAGTTCTTCTTCGGTGATTCCCTTATTCAGCATTGCTTTGTCTCGCCGCTTCAAGGATGATACGTTTCTCCGTGCGGGCGACTGCCTCACGGATCTTTGCAATCGCATCGATGTTTGCCGAGATGCTCGTGATGCCGTGCTCGACTAACCAGACTGCCATCTTCGGGTCAGAGCCAGCCTGCCCGCAGATCGAGCATTCCACATCATAGGCACGGCATTCCTGGATTGCGTTGTGGATCAGGTGCAGCACCGCCGGGTGGGTGGGCTCGTACATGTCCGCAACATTCTCGTTGTTCCGGTCGATGGCAAGGGTATACTGGATCAGGTCGTTGGTGCCAAAGGACGCGAACCTGATGCCGGCTTTTAAGAAGTCCTCGATCATGATCGCGCTTGACGGGATCTCGATCATGATGCCAAGCGTTGCCTTTTCGACATCCACGCCCCATTCCCGCATCATCTCTTTTGCCTGGATGAACTGGTTGGGGTGGGAGACCATCGGGAACATGACGCCGAGGTTCTCGTAGCCCTCTTTCCAGAGCCGCTTGAACGCTTCCACCTGGAGCCGGAACTGTTCCTTGCTCTGGAGGTCGCGGCGGATGCCTCTCCAGCCAAGCATCGGGTTGTGCTCATGGGGCTCGTTCTCGCCGCCTGCCATGTTCCGGAACTCGTCGGTTGGCGCATCAAGCGTCCTCACCCAGACGGTTTTTCCCGGGAACGCGTCGAGCACGATCTTGATGCCGTCGTGGAGTTCCTTGACAAAGTCTTCCTCTTTCTTGTTTGCGATAAACCAGCCGGGGGTCTTGTTGAGCCCGAGGATCAGGTGTTCGATCCTGAGCAGGCCGACACCGTCTGCGCCGGTCGCTGCTGCCCGTCCCGCGGCTTCGGGGATGGAGACGTTGACCTTGACACTGGTCGCGGTGATGATGGGCGCCGAAGCGATCACTGCCTGTGCCGCCGGGGCGGTTTTTGCGGCAGTAGCTGCGCCGGTTACCCCTTCGTAGATGAGCCCCATCTCGCCGTCAACGGTGACCATCTGCCCGTTTTTGAGGATTTGTGTAGCGGTTTTTGTACCGACAACTGCAGGTGTGCCCAGTTCCCTGCTGACGATTGCCGCGTGGCAGGTCATCCCGCCTTCATCGGTGATAATGGCGGCAACCTTGCGCATCGCCGGCACCATGTCCGGGTTGGTCATCCGGGTGACGAGGATGTCGCCCTCTTTGACTGAGCCCGTATCCTTTGCATCCCGTATAATTGCCACCCTGCCGGAAGCGATACCCGGTGCCGCTCCCTGGCCCTGTAAAATGATCTTTGCATCTTTGTTGGAAGACATGCCCTTTGCCTCTTTTTTACCGATGGTCGTGATGGGCCGGGACTGGAGGATATAGATCGTTCCGGCGACGATACCCCATTCAACATCCTGGGGAATTCCGTAATGGTTCTCCGCGATCTTGCCGTACATCGCAAGTTTTGTCACTTCCGCATCGGAGAGCACCTGGGCGTCCTGCCGTGCGGGAGATACATTGAGAGTTTTTGTGCCGTGATCGCCGTCTGCAACGATCTCGACTTTTTTGTTTGCGATCATCTGCTCGACGATCTTCTCCGTCCGCTGGTCAAAAACGTATTTGTCAGGAGAGACCGAGCCGGAGACCACGGCTTCGCCCAACCCCCATGACCCCTCGATGATGGTGAGGGGTTCACCGGAGATGGGATGCGACGTAAACATAACCCCGGCTTTTTCCGAGTGGACCAGTTGCTGGACCACAACGGCAATGTTGACCGTGGCGTCGTCAAACCCCTGTTTTGACCGGTAATAGATCGCCCGTGCCCCGTAGAGCGATGCCCAGCACTGCTGGACTGCTGCGACGAGCGCCACCTCACCCTTGATATTGAGGAAGGTCTCCTGCTGGCCGGCAAAACTTGCGTCCGGCAGGTCTTCAGCCGTAGCGCTCGATCGCACCGCGACCACGAGATCGGACGCCGACATTTTTGCGTAGGCTTTCTTGATCTCGTCTTTTATCGCAGCGGGCATCTTTGCCCCCATGACCAGGGCTTTTGCCCGGTCAGCAGCCTTTTCAAGCGCTGCGTTATTTTCCACATCCAGCAGGCTTGCGGATTTAAAAATCTCCTGGTCTATTTTTGTTTCGACCAGAAACCTGCGAAATGCCTGGGCAGTTACCACAAACGCCCGGGGAACCGGCAGACCGATGGATGCCATTTCGCCAAGGGAAGCCCCCTTCCCTCCGACGGAACTGATATCCTCCTTTCGAATCTCTTCGAGCCATAGAATATTGGGCACATCTTTCATGCTCGCACCACTATGATCTCATCTCCACCCTGTTTAATAATTATCATATGACGGGACGGCGGATTTTCTCTCATAAACCGGTGTGTCGGGGTGATCCCGGTACAAACGCCATGAAAGCGCGGAAAAGAATAACCCTGATTAAGTATTGCGCAGATAGTATATGGGTTTTTTATGGCAAACGCGAGAGTGCTCGTCAGCGATCCGCTGGCGGAAGAAGGGCTCGTGATCCTTCGGGCGGCAGTTGACGTGGACGTCAAGACCGACCTCAAGGAAGACGAGCTCTTGAAGATCATCGGGGATTACGATGCCCTGCTCGTGCGGAGCAGCACGGATGTCAATGCGAAGGTTATCGAGGCAGGCAAAAAGCTGAAGTTTATCGGGCGTGCCGGTGTCGGCGTGGATAATATCGATATGGATGCGGCGACACGAAAAGGTATTATCGTTGCCAATGCGCCGGAAGGAAACACCCTTGCCGCAACCGAGCACACGATGGCAATGATGCAGTCCCTTGCCCGCAACATCCCGCAGGCAAACGCGAGCCTCAAAAAGAAGGAGTGGAAGCGCTCGAAGTTCATGGGCGTGGAGCTCAACGAAAAGACGCTCGGGATTGTCGGATTTGGGCGTATCGGGCGTGAAGTGGCGAAACGGGCAAACGCGATGGACATGAAAGTCGTCGCCTATGACCCGTTTATCACAAAAGAGCGGGCCGCCCAGCTCGGCGTCGAGATGATGTCCATGGCCGATCTTTTCAAGGTCGCCGACGTCATCACCGTCCACACGCCCCTGATCGCCGAGACACGGCATGTGATCAACGAAAAGAGCATCGCGACGATGAAAGACGGCGTGCGGATCATCAACTGCGCCCGTGGCGGCATCATCGACGAGAAGGCGCTTTACGATGCGGTCAAGAGCGGCAAGGTTGCCGGTGCTGCACTCGATGTCTTTGAGAACGAGCCCCCGACCGAATCCCCGCTGCTGACGCTTGACCAGATCATCGTCACCCCGCACCTCGGGGCGAGCACGGTCGAGGCACAGGTGAACGTCGCCGTCTCCGTGGCAAAGCAGTGCATCGAAGTCTTAAAAGGCGGGGCGGCAAAATACGTGGTCAATGCCCCGATGGTCCCGCCCGAGCATGCAGAAGTGCTCGCACCCTTTGCCCAGCTCGCCGAGAAGATGGGACGCTTTGTCACCCAGATCGCGGGCGGCAGGATCTCATCGGTTGAGCTGATCTACGGCGGGGAACTCTCCGCGTATGCCGGCAGCATGAAGTACGTCACCCGCCTTGCCCTGAAAGGAATTCTCGATCCGGTCCTCCAGCAGCCGGTCAATATCGTCAACGCGGATTTCATTGCCAAAGAACGCGGTATCGCCGTCAGCGAGACGGTCACGCAGGAGTCCAGCGGATTCAAGAACCTCATCACCATCCGGATCAAGACCGATCAGGGAGAAGAGACGGTCAGCGGCACGGTGTTTTTCAAGGGCCGCAGCCGGATTGTCGCTGTCGGCGGCTACACGATGGACATGATCCCCGAAGGGTACGTAATTGTCTCCCGTCACCTGGATAAGCCCGGGGTTATCGGGCGGGCATCCACGATCCTCGGGAAACGCGAGATCAATATTGCCGGCATGCAGGTCGGCCGGATCAACCCCGGCGACAAGGCGCTCATGGTGCTCAATGTCGACAGCGAAGTGCCCGAAGACGTGATGGCCGAGATCCGCTCCATGCCGGGAATTTTCACCGCAACGTTTGCCAAAATATCAGCAGAAAAGATCTGAGGAGAAATTCCTCACCTTTTTTTTAACAATGCACCATTCTTGGTGTGTTTTTTATGATGACCTGTGTTCAAAGGTTGAAGATCTCCCTACGTTGATCATAACCCATCTTCAGATTCACCATCTGCATACACCCGCCTGTCAGTAACCAACGCCTGTCCCGGAGTACTATACAATCATCTCCCCAAAATGGCGATGAAACCCACAAGAACCCCGACAGGATCAATGTCTGATTTCCTTAAAAAGAGAGCCAGAGCAGGAGATACCCGATCATGGCAAGGAACAAGATACTCAAAGACCCTATCTCAACAAATGACGGGCAACCGGGATCAACCGTATCGTATTACAAAAAAAAAGTGGTTTGGTTAACATGGCATAGCGGAGCCGGGAACATACCTTCGTACATCTACCTGTGCCCCACTCTTTGCCATACGTTCTGCGATAGTAAGGATTTCATGAGCAACCTGTTCATCCACGTAATCCTCGCCGCAGTTTGTGCAGATCTGTGCCGGGACCTCTTTTACGACAAGGGTCATTCCGTCCCGGTCAAAGGTGACCGTTGTCGTACCTCCTTTGGTATCCCCATGTTTGCAGATGACGCACTTCATGATCTCCTCCGCGTATAATTATCAGACCACACATCCGGGTCTGGTTCGTATGCTGTGATAACAATTGCTTCACGTTCTACATTATTGTATGCCATGACCACGTGAAGCGGACGACCGCTTATCCTTCCTGAAACAAGACAACTGGGATATGGTACATCATCAGGGTATTCTTCTATAATTGTTCCAGGTCCAAGCAGTTCACGAATATCAGAATCTGATATTTTCCGCTGGAACATCTGCCGTAACGCATGGATACGGAATTTCAGGTGCCGATGCACAGGATATTTTTTATCGATCATGACCTATTCCCTGCACTACGATCTTCTTATTCTAATCCGGATGTTCAGACTTTAAAAAGGTGGTGCACAGAGCATGAAAATAATCAAGGGGCCCGCGTATGATGGGGCAACCGGGAAGATCTTCTTCTGGCATGCTACCTGCTGTGCGTTTTTTCCCGGGCAAAACAAAATCAATACCCGATTACTCTCAGGTCAGGGATTTTTTCAAAATGCCGGTCCCGGGTTATGATCTCCCCGTCATTGCAGAGGGCGATTGCCGCAATCACTTCATCGAAGTCCCCGATGGAGGTACCCTTGATATACAGACCTGCCGCAATCCTTCCAAAGGCTTCGTACATGGTTTCGTCAACCGGCAGGAGGGTAAATAATTCAAGGAGGGTCCTGACTTTGTCAAGGTTTTTGCTGTTCCCTGAAACGTACGCTCCTTTGTATAATTCCATGGCCGTTATCGCGGTTGTCGAGAGAGCGATTCCCTGCTGTTCAAAACCGGTATACCGTTTTAATGCGCCACGGTCTCTTCGCATCAGGTCAACAAGAAACGACGTGTCGGCAAGCGGCATCAGAACTTGACCTCATGCATCCTGCCTTTGCGCATCTCATGGGATACCTTCTCGACCGTATCGGCAAGGTCCGTGCAGTCCCCGAGCTCATCAAGCACGTCCGATAATTTCCGCTTGATGGGGTAATATTTTACAATCACGTCAGAGAAACTTACCTTATCATCTTTTTTTAATGCCCTCAGCCGATCGTATGCTTCTTCTGTGATGCTGATGGTTTTTGTGGACATGATCAATTCTGTGTATGTATGTGTATTTAACCATAATCGCGGGTGTGTGTGACCACATGCCATCCGGGTCCTGCGGTGAGGCTGATGGTCACGCATTGTTGTAACAATTGATTTTGCGGCAGGCGGGTTGTCAGCCCGCGAAATCTCTTTTACAGGATTGGATTTTACGTGCCTGCACCCGGTCAGTTCTTTGACAAATACCGGCATTCTCCGATGTTACCGGCATCATCCGATCAATTAAAAACCGGAGCACCGGAGAACGAAATCACGCTGATCCGGCCTGGCAGGTGTTACGAGCGGAATTATTGCAAAAGCATTTCCTGACCGCTCACCTGACAACCGCGTACGTAAAGGATAACGACCGGTAGAGTTCCCGGTCTTTGTTTTTCCCATGGAAGTACATCTGCCGGTACTCATCACTGGTCACTGTCCGGACCCGGGTAAAACCCCGTTTTTCAAGGAACGCTTCGGCACCTTCCTCCGGCATGGCAAACCGGATCGGCTCGCCGCCCTGTGCCGTGTGCTCCCCGAGATTTTTTCGCGTGCCATCCGGGGATGGAGCGTTGTGCCGGGTTGTGGCCGAACAATCAAAGAGTATGGCGCTGCCCCTGCCGGAATTCTGCACAATAAAAAAAAGCATGGCATCGATGGCGGGGAGCGGAAGATACATGATGAGGCCCTCCATGACAAAAAGGGTCTTTTTTGCCGGGGAATACCCGCACTCCGGCAGCCGCCGGCCAAATTCCTGCGTCTCGAAATCGACCGGGACGTACACGACATGATCCGGGAGCCTGCCAAAAATTTCCCGGATCTTCTCTTTTTTGACCTGCTGGGTATCGGGATGATCGATCTCAAAGACCCGGACGTGGCCTTTAAGTTCGTCGATCCGGTACGCCCGGGTGTCATACCCTGCCCCCATGATGACCAGCTGTTCAAGTCCGCATCCAGCAGCGGCCCTGATGGTATCGTCAAAATACCGGACCCGGGCCACGATGGTATTTTCAAGCCCGGGAAACCTCGTCGTTGAATATTCAGCAACCCGGGCACGCTTGGCCGGACTGACGAAATGGATCGCGTAAGGATCGCAGCAGATCCGCTCATCCTCCGGAAGCATCGATTCGGCCGCCCGGAATGCTGCGACACCCTCTGCGGTCCGGCTGGGCCCTGCTCTCGTGTGCACCGCTCCACCATGACCCCGGGCCGGGCCAGACTGTTCCATAACCTGCGTTTTTTTTTAGAGATAATGAGGGTTCTGATTTAACCTTTTACGATATTGGCCAGCGATTCGTTCCTGCACCCGGGAATCAGGATGCAGGTGCAGAACCGGCACAAAAATATCCCGAATTCGGGATCTTACTATTAATTGCAAAAATTATCATTCCCACAGGTCATCAAATAAATAGATTTATTGTCAGAACCGTGGATTATCAATATCCAAAGGAGGCAATATATATGACAAAATTCTGTCCCAATTGCGGAAAACCGGTAACTGATGATATTACAAAAATATGCTCAAATTGTGGAACCGACCTGACTAATCCCGGGTTAAATGAGCAACATCAAAATTTCAACCGCATAACCTCGACCCGGTCTGAAATATTTGAAAAGGCTATCCCATTTTTTGCGACTAAAAAATATGCAATTCAAACACAAACGGATTATTTAATCTCATTCGAATCTCAGGATCGTGATGTAAACTGGATTATTTTTGTAATCTTTTGTTGTTGTGGGCTTATTCCCGCTGCAATATACTATTACTGGTTTACCCATAAACATCAGATTACGATCTCTTTAAGCGGAGCGACTGATGTACACGCTTCGGCCATTGGAAATACAGACCAGGCAAAAAAGGATGCAGCAGAATTCATGAAGATGTTTTAATTTTTTTTAACAATATCCTGAATTCTATTTTTTTAGTTACAAGACTTTATTGCACTCTTTATTGAATTTACTCTTAATTGAATAAAATCTCAAGAAAAGATAGACCCCTGCACCAGACATCAAAATAAGAATTGCCAACCATTTGCCATTAATAAATGCCCAATATAACCCACCTATACCAAAACCTAACGCTACGCCAGCAACAACTCTGCCAAAGTGTTGAATCAGGATATTTTTTGATAATCTCCGGAATTGCGACAGTATCGCAAATACCAAAGAAAAAAATATACTCTCGAATCCTGACGGTTTGAGAAGGAGTAACACGAGTAGTGCTGTTGGATACCCCAACAGACATCCCGCACATATCCTTCTATCGAATAAAATAATCACATCGTCTTTAAAACAAGGAAGATTTGGATGGTGAGAAAGTAAAAGTTCTTTAAACTCTTCCGGGCTTAAAGAGATTCGCATACTAGTTATAAAACAACCCGATAATTGAGGTTTTCGTCAATAAACCCTATTTTTGACGTCTCATGAGTGTTAAAAATCACAGGCAATCCTTTTTGATGAAATCGCAGTTGATAATGGATTAAAAAAAATGTTCAGGCCGGATCCGGCCAGCCTCACGGTTGTTTTTATGAAAATTCTTCGTACACCCTGACGGAGACCGGCAGGATCTCCGGGCGTGTGTCGCTCATGATATACACGTAGCTCATGACATGCACGAGATACTCAAGATAGCCTTTTGCGACATTGGACAACGATTCGTTCCTGCACCCGAGAATCAGGATGTGGAACCACTGGATAAAGAGGCAGATGAACGCGATGATCCCATAGACCCAGGCAACAATGCCAATGAGGATCCAATAGACGATACGGATGAGGAGTTCAAGACGCCCGGCGTCATGTTCGAACACAAAGAGCTGTTTTTTTGTTCCGGTTTCTTCTGTCAAGGGGTACACCCCGTTTGGGAATGTGCCGTGAAATGGTATAATACCTGTGGGTATGTGGCGACACACCCGGAGGCGGGCACGGGAAATCCCATAAACACCGGGTTGTGCTTCCGGGACGCGGGGGAGTACAGCATTTTTTAATACGATGATGACAGACATTATAGAGCATCAGGCAGATGCGGGCTCGTGGTCTAGTTGGCTATGACGTCGCCTTGACATGGCGGAGGTCCTGAGTTCGAATCTCAGCGGGCCCATCGTTTTTCCCGGTTTTACCGGAAATGAAGACTGTTTTTATTATTCCCGTGCTCATCGCGGATCGGATTTTGTGCATCCGGCTGGGAAACAACAGATCTCTCCGGGGCGTTCCCGGCTTTCATCCCGCTGCCGTAACACCGGGTACCAGCGGGATTATTGGTGACAAGGTATCCCTTAAGGGACCGGTGCGATGGCGACGGGCCCCATTTTTTAAGAAATTATGCTCTGTATTTAAATCCGTTGCTTTCTAAACGATGGTCATTACCGGGTGCGAAACCATGAACCCATTCCACACATGAAC
Source organism: Methanoregula sp. (assembly GCA_039698055.1). Lineage (GTDB taxonomy): Archaea > Halobacteriota > Methanomicrobia > Methanomicrobiales > Methanospirillaceae > Methanoregula. The sequence continues at coordinate 44,342 of JBDKTL010000039.1, forward strand.
CCTGGGATTCATCCGGGCTCCTTTTTGTGGGGCCTCTTCACCGATCCAGAATCCTGCACTGGTAAAAAAGTCCGGGTGTGCCAGTTTTGCACACCGGGTGGGGAAAAAAAGAAAATACCGGAGAATGATTTTCACCATGAACGGAGTAAACGGGAATCATGAGGCGCCCGATGGCAGCCTCAACGTGAACGGCGCACAGGTCTTTTATCCAGACGGGTGGTGCGATGAACGCTGAAGAGACGCTCAATGTCGCGGTGGTGGACGATGTCCACCAGACCGACACGCCGCAGGGACGGGCAATCCAGAGGATCATTGACGGGCTCCGTGAATTCGGTATTAAGGTGGGCGCAGTAGCGTCTCCCGATGATGCCCGGGCTGCCTACTCCGCCCTTGCGGAAATTGACTGCATCCTGATAAACTGGAACGTCGGGGGAGATTCTCCCGCACGATACCAGACAATAGAAAGTCTCATCGATGAAATACGGGCGCGAAATGAAAAGATACCCATATTCCTCATGGGCGAACCGACAACGGCTCCTCCGGTCGCTCTTACCATCAACATGATCCGGGAGATCAACGAGTATATCTGGGTCATGGAAGACACCCCGGCATTTATCGCGGGGCGCATCAGGGCTGCGGCAAACCGGTACCGCGACCAGCTCCTTCCGCCGTTCTTTAAGGAAATGGTAAAATTCTCCAAAGATTTTGAATACTCATGGCATACCCCGGGCCACACCGGCGGCACGGCATTTTTAAAATCCCCGTCCGGCCGGGCATTTTACCGGTTCTTTGGCGAACAGATCTTCCGGTCTGACCTTTCCATATCGGTGGGGGAGCTTGGCTCGCTCCTTGACCATTCCGGGCCGGTCGGAGAGGCAGAGCGCTATGCGGCAAAAGTGTTTGGCGCCGATATGTCCTATTTTGTCACCAACGGCACATCCACGGCAAACAAGATCGTCTTTTTTGGCCGGGTGACCAAAGACGACATCGTCCTTGTGGACCGGAACTGCCACAAGTCTGCCGAACATGCCCTCACGATGACTCATTCGGTCGCTGTCTACATGATGCCGACCCGGAACCGGTACGGCATTATCGGCCCGATCCCCCCGGGCGAGATGACGCATGAGGCGCTGAAAGCAAAAATTGCCGCATGCCCGCTGTCAAAGACTGCCAAAAACAAGACCCCCGTCCACGCGATCATCACCAATTCGACGTATGACGGGCTCTGCTACCATGCGGCACAGGTCGAGGAGGTGCTCGGCAAAAGCGTGGACAGCATCCACTTTGACGAGGCATGGTATGGCTACGCACGGTTCAACCCGTTCTACCGGGAGCGGTTTGCCATGCGTGACGGCGCAAAGGATAAAAACGGCCCGACAGTTTTTGCAACCCAGTCCACGCACAAACTGCTGGCGGCATTCTCGCAGGCGTCGATGATCCACATCAGGAACGGGCGGGTGCCAATCGAGCACGACCGGTTCAACGAGGGGTTCATGATGCACAGTTCCACCTCCCCCTTCTACCCCATCATCGCGTCCCTTGATATTTCCACAAAGATGATGGACGGTGCATCCGGCACCATCCTTACTACCGAGTCCATCGAGGAGGCTATACGGTTCCGGCGCACGATGGCCCGTATAAAAACCGAGATCGGTACCGGGAAGACTGCTGCCGACTGGTGGTTTTCGATGTGGCAGCCGGATACGGTCACCGACCCGAAAACCAAAAAGAAGACCGGGTTTGCCGATGCATCGCTGGACACCCTCCGCGACAATCCGTCCTGCTGGGTCCTTCACCCGCACGAAAAATGGCACGGGTTTGACGGGCTGCCGGACAACTACTGCCTGCTTGACCCGATCAAGGTCACCGTGCTCACGCCCGGCGTCAACGATAACGGGTCGCTTGCCGGCTGGGGAATACCGGCAGCCATCGTTGTCAAATTCCTCGACACCCGGGGCATCGTCAACGAGAAGTCCGGCGATTACAGTATCCTGTTCCTCTTCTCGATGGGCATTACGAAAGGAAAGTGGGGGACGCTGATTGCCGAGCTCTTCGAGTTCAAGCGCATCTACGACGAGGACATCCCGCTTGAGGAAGTATTTCCCGATCTTACCACCGGCTACCCGGACCGGTATGGCGGCATGACCCTGCAGGGCCTTGTCCGGGAGATGCATGCGTTCAAGAAAGACCATGCGATGTGCGACCTGCTCCAGAAAGCATTCTCCTCCCTGCCTGAGCCGGCAGTCACGTATGCAGAGGCGTTTGGCAGACTGGTGAGAAACGAGGTTGAATACCTCCCCATCGCACAAGCCGGAAACCGGGTCGTTGCTACCGGCATCGTGCCCTACCCGCCGGGCATTCCCCTCCTTGCCCCGGGCGAACGGGCCGGAAAACAGTCGGGGCCGGTCCTCCAGTACTTAAAATCCCTGCAGGATTTTGACCGGCGGTTCCCGGGCTTTGAACACGATACGCATGGTGTCGAAAATGTCAAGGGAGAGTATATGATGTATGTTCTTAAGGAGAAGAAATGAGTGAAGAAGCAGCCGGCGGCCTGCCGTCAAAAAAAGTGCTGGGCCTCTTTGCCCTTGCGATGATCAACGTCGCGGCGGTCCTGAGCATCAGGAATTTCCCCTCCATGGCGGTGTACGGCTGGTCGTGCATCGGCTGGTATATCCTTGGGGCAGTCCTGTTTTTGATCCCCATATCCCTAGCCGGTGCTGAACTTGCAACCGGCTGGCCGCAGGGAGGCGGTGTCTATGCGTGGGTCAAGCAGGCATTCGGGGAAAAGGGCGGGTTTACCGCTTTGTTCTGCGAATGGTCAAACAACCTTGTCTGGTTCCCGACGGTTCTTTCCTTTATCGCGTCCACCCTTGCGTTTGCCCTGACCCCGGCGCTTGCGAACAGTTCGTGGTACATGTTCAGCGTGATGATGATCGCGTTCTGGGGGACGACGGCCATTGCGTATTTCGGTGAGGAAACGTCGACAAAATTCGGCAACTTTGGTGTCATCATTGGCAGCATCATCCCTTCGATCCTGATCATAATATTAGGCGTCTGGTGGACCACGTCGGGAGCGGCGATTGTTCTCCCGCCGTTTTCGTTATCGGCGATTGTCCCCACCATATCCCTTGCAACGCTGCCGTTCTTTGCCACCATCATCCTGCTCTTTGCCGGCATGGAGATGGCAGGGTTCCACGCGCTGGAGACCAAAAACCCCCAGAAGGATTTCCCGATGGCGATGGCCGTGTCCGCGATCATTATTGTCGTGTGCACCGTGCTTGCGACCCTTGCAATCGCCTTTGTCATCCCGGCAAACCAGCTCAATCTTGCTTCGGGCGTCATGCAGGCCATCGAGTACTTCTTCAAAGCCGCCGGCATGCCCGGGCTCGTGGCCCCCATGGCAGTGCTTATCACCCTTGGCGGGGTGGTCTCGCTTGCGGCATGGCTGATTGGCCCGGCAAAGGGACTGGGGGTTGTGGCCGAGGAAGGTAACATGCCCCCGATGTTTGACCGCACCAACAAGTACGGGGCTCCCGTTGCAGTACTTGTCGTCCAGGCACTGATCGGTTCGGCCATCTCCCTGCTCTACGTTTTCCTGCCGTCGGTCAACCAGGCATACTGGATCCTGTCCGCGATGACGGTCGAACTCCTGTGCATCGTGTATATCCTTGTCTTTGCCTCGGTGATCAAGCTCCGGTACAGCCAGCCCGATACCCCCCGGCCCTTTAAAATCCCCGGCGGGATGGCAGGGATCTGGATTGTCGGGGGACTGGGACTCTTTGGCACGGCATTTGCTTTTATTGTCGGGCTCATGCCGCCGTCATACTTCCCGACAAGCGGCTGGGTGTACGTGGGTTCGGTGCTGCTTGGCACCTTCCTTCTTGCCGTGCCGCCGCTGGTATTTTTGAAATGCAAAAAACCCGGCTGGCTAAAAAAGGCAGGTGACCGGCAATGAAACCGATGAACGATATGGCTGGCATCATCCGGAACGGAGGAATTCCATGAACACGCCTTCACGGCTCGAAACGGGACTCATCATGCTCATCATCCTTGTCGTGGTGATTCCCATCTGTGTTGTCACGCTTGTTTCAACAGAAGTGCCGTATTTCCGGGTTCCGGGTGAGCCGGTACATGACGCGGCACTGGCGTCCAACATCACGATCACCCGTGTGGAGAACACGACCTGGAACCTGCCCGGCGCAACCGGGGGAAAGATCTACGTGCTCTCGGATAATTCAGGTGGCGTTACGATTGTTGATACCCAGGCATTTGACAGCGCCGAATCCCGGGATGCGGCGATCCGGCTCTACCATGCAAACCTGGTCGGCCACGGCCGGCCGGTCGGGCGGCTCTTTGTGATCGGCCAGCACCTGGTCTATGTAATCCCCGCTGACAGCGAGATCCTGCACCGGCTTGCACCGGGCCTTAAAGCGGCAGCGACTCCGTAATGTGGCACACCGGAGAGGGGTTTTCCTCCCCGGTTGTGGTGTTTTTTTTGGAATTTTTTATGAGACCGGGCCAGTTTCCGGAGCCGGGGGAGAGGGGGTGATGGGATTGTTCGTAGTTTTGAGCATATGTTCATTATTGTGAACAATGATAGTCTGGCGTTCCGGGTTTTCCCGGTCGGCACGGTGGGACAGGTATCCTGAATTATTGCATGGGCTGTTCTTACTCATCGCACGCTTTTAAAGCGTGGTGGGCCTGGTTTTCCACGAGGTCTTTTTTGATTGCCATCTTTTTTATCTTTTCATTGAGGTTGGGGCTGCTCTCCATGAGGTGCCATTCCTTTCCACTCATCCCCATAAAGAAACCGCACTCCGAACATTTTGTCCAGGCTTCATACCGGTCTGGGAATTCTGCATGAAGGGCGGGTTTCCCGCACCTGGGGCAGATGAGTTTTTCCTGCGTGATCGAAAGGGTAACCTCGCTCTCCCGGTCATGGGGTTTGATCTTTCCCTCACCCGGATCGGGTTCCTGTTCAAGGGCTTTTGCACTGCCGGACAGGTGATGGGGAGCCACGCTGCCGTCACCGCGGGCGAGCCGTTCCTTAACTTTTTCTACGTCGGTCATTGTTGTGGTCTTCTCCTTTTTTTGGGGATGTTTATTATTTTTTGGTTATTTTAAAGAGACAAAAGATCATTTGCTGCCTTTAAGATAACCACCATGGGGCGGGGGAGTATATCATGGTAACCGGGTAGTGCAGGATTTGGAATTGGGCCGGGGATGGGAGGTATCGATGCGTTCCGTCGCCGGTTTTCTCCCATCCCATCACCCGGCATGTGCCGCCGGCCCTGCCCGGTTCAGGAACCAGCCAACCCCGACCGGGATCAGGAACACCAGTGCATAGTACAGGACCACATCCGGGGCGTAATAGGTCGTGGCGTTGAACAGCCGCACGATGAACAGGTAGTCGAGCACGACCGCGATCAGCATCCATGCACCACCGACGCCGGCATAATACTTCAGGGGGAGGCGTTCCCGCTTCGCAAACCACCACCACGCGATAAGGATCGTGACGGGGGTAAAGATGGCCGTGATGATCCAGCCCATGGTACCGGAAAACGGCGTGAAATACAAGAGCATTGACGCGAGGTACCCGATAAGCCAGAGGAGGGTGCCAAGGCCCAGGGTGTCTTTGAAGACCGGGTGCATAGAACTATTTTGGGTGACAAAGATGATGGGTTTTTCGGGAAATGGGGGTGTGATGCTCACACGGGGTTTCCCGGCCCCTCGCTGCAAAGGCCTTGTCCGGGTGGGTATCCATACTCTTTTTTATCCCCATCGCCAAACAACTGGTACTGGGGGGAACGTTCTGGCATCGCAGGTTATTGTGCAGCGGAAGAGGAAAAGTCCGGTATTCCAGAAATTACAGGATGCAATACCGTCGATCCGCACACGGTACGGTGTGAAACGGATCGGGATATTCGGCTCATTCGCCCGCAGCGAGCAGACCCGTTCCAGCGATGTGGATGTACTTGTCGAGTTTGCCGATGGGCAGGCTACGTTTGACAATTTCATGCAGCTGGTCTATTTCCTTGAAGACCTTTTTAACCGGAAGGTGGATCTCCTGACGATCGGGGGAATTGACAAATACATCCGTTCCCGGGTGGAGCGTGAGGTGATCTGGGTTGAAGGATGACCGGGTTTACCTCCAGCATATCCTTGATGAGATGATGTACCTCGAGTCACTCCGGTCATCTGTCACTTATGAGGATCTCACCCATGACAAAACGACAGAACATGCGGTGACCCGGGCACTTGAGATTATTGGCGAAGCTTAACCGTTTTATCCAGATTTCCAGGAACCGGATTGGGAAAATATCCGCCCGGTAAAAAAATGTCGTAAATCTTTCTTTGATCGGGTCATCCGCGACTGAGCATCCGGATCAATTCATCTTTTGATATTCCTTTCCAGATTGCAACTTTCGAGAGTATATCGTTCAATGTACCGGGCGCAATCTCATCATGCATCGGAATAGTGATCGTATGCTCGCCAGCCGGCGTGACACATTTGAGTTGGGCATGGCTGCCCCGTTGCCGGACAAGATGATACCCGAGTTTAAAAAAGACCCTGATGAGATCTTTTCCGCTAACAACCGGAAGCCCGGGCAACAGTACCTACCTCGGTCTCAGAAATAGAGAGGATACGGATGCTCTCCCCTTTACCCAGTTCTTCATCAAAGTGGAGCTCGACAGCTTCACGGATATTTGCCATCAGCTCATCGAGAGTTTTCCCTTGCGTGAAAATATCGACACCGATGCCCCGGCCGCACCAGTATTTGCCATCAGAATAAATTTCAAATTTGACGAGCATGAAAGCACATCTGCGATATGATATAGTACTGTTCTCCACAAGGGGCGATAATTCTTTTGTAGCAGGAAAATTTTCTTGTATCCGCACGCTGGCATTTCAATCCTTTTTTAAAGATTTATAGTGCTTTTTGGCTTCGTGGACCGAGAGGATCTCATCGCTCTCCGCCTCTTCCATGAATTTACCAAGCCCGTGATCTTCGATGATCGCTTCCATCCGGTTGAAGGTTTCAAGGTCGACAATCACCGCCTGCTTCTGGTTCCTGGCATCGGTGATGTATTTCCGGGGTATTGCTGTCATGCCTGTTTCTTTCCAGTGTTTATGCGGGAGAGAATAAAGGAGTTTCGTGTGGTGCGAGGGGGTCTGGCACTTCCACGGGGCTTCCCGCCCCCCGGCCGGCGTGGGCTGTAAGCCCGGACGATTTCATGCGATGGGTAAACAAACTCCCCGGAACTAAAAAAGGAGAACCGGGGATGCAATTGATGGTGCACCTTTTTGGATATTTTTTAAGACAGGGTGATAGCAAATATTTCATCTGAACGCGATAAAAGGAAAACAGGGATTATCGATTTACGATGAAAAGAATTTCCAAAAGACTGCACAAGCCCATGAAAAACATTATTCTTATCGGGATGCCCGGCGCAGGGAAGAGCACCGTGGGAGTGATCCTTGCAAAGACGCTTGGGAAGAATTTTATCGATACGGATATCGCGATACAGGAAAAGTCCGGAAGGCTCCTGCAGGATATTATTGATACGGAGGGGCCCGAAGCGTTCCTGGACCTTGAGGAGAAAACCCTGCTGGCGCTGGATTGTCACAACTCGGTCATTGCCACGGGGGGCAGTGTTGTTTTCAGCGGGAAAGCGATGGACTGCCTGAAGAGGGAGGGCGTTGTCGTTTACCTGAAGATCTCCTTTGATGAGATGGCGAGGAGGCTCAATAACATCACGACCCGGGGAATTGTGTTAATTGCGGGCCAGAGTCTTCTGGATATGTATCGCCAGAGGATTCCCCTGTATGAGAAGTATGCCGATATCACGATCGATGGTGAAGGCGGGGAGTTTGAGGGGATTGTGGAGAGGGTTGTCGGGGAGATTGGTGGGTTCCGGAGGTAGGGGGGTTTTACGCTCATAAGGGGCTTCGCCCCACGGCCGTAGTGGGGTGGACCCGGGAAATGGTGAGGTGTCTCCCCCCGCAAAAATTCATCAACGTATCTCCCGTGCCCGGGCTTTGTGAAAGAATCCCGGATTTTAATAACCGAACCTTCGCTCGTACTCTTTGTGCGGCAGCCATTCGATGATTAAAGCGATGACATTCTCGCCGTCTCCGGCTACCGTGTACATGAGTCACCAGCTCTTGTGGAAATTATATTTCCAGAGGTTGTCAATCCCGTAGTGGGAACAGGTTTTTGGGATCAGTCGCTTGGGGACCTGAATGCCACAAAATGCGTCAAGCGCAATCGCATCAAAAGCGGTTTTTAACTCCCTAAAAAAGTTCTTTCTCCTCTGCTTTGCCGAGGTTGAGCGCTGAAAAAGCCTGGCGGGATTGTTCATCGATAAAAAAAAGGGCCGCCTTCATTGGATCTTCAGGTTAGCATTATCAAGATACCGTTTTATAAGTTCCGGATTGTAAATCCAGCAGATTTTTCCCTCGGGATCTGTTGCGATCTTCCCGGAGTCCTGCAGGTACCCGATGACGACCGAGAACGTCTGGTACATCATTCTCTTGGGCAGGCTCTCCCATAGTGCCCGTTTTTTGAACTCCCCGCTGTGTTCTTTTATGAATGATTCGACCATCAGAACGGTGTCAAGCTGTGGCGAATGAATCGCTTTTGATTCCGATGTCATGAAATGATTTTTGGTATATAACTATATATAACTTTGAGTTGGGAAAAGATTGGATTCGGGCACTCACCCGTAGCGTCCCGCCCCCCGGCCAGCATGGGCTAACCCCGGATATCTCCACGTCCGGGCTGTTATATCCCGGAATTTTTCATCGTATTCAGGAGAAATTTATTAATTTTGTATTGCCTATGTGTACATCAGTGAGTAAGGCCTTCCCAAAAAGGATGATACCACCCTGAGGTGGATGGGACGAAGTAGGGAAGGGTTCACTACTCATTTCTGCGGATCTTTGAAATAATTAAATGCCCGTCTCACTTTTTCATCGACTACACCGGTAGAGTGGGAGGCTGTGCTTACTTTGATTGATTCTTGTAAAGGTGCTATCCGGAGAGGTTGTGGTGGCCATAATGTAAAAGAAATAGCAAGGGGCCGGGTCAGAAATGGAAAAGATGATGCATGATAGTATTGCATTCATCAGCAAGGCCCGGGAGAATTTCTCCCGTCTCACCTTCGATCAGTGTCTTTGATAATGTGGCAATTTTGTCGAATTTTATGACCGATGAAATTTTCAGGCCGGTTGACCGGAATGACGGATGATCCGTCATTATGAGCAGATCGGATTTTTGGAGTGATGAGGGGATCTTTGATGAAATAAATGCCACAATAACATCCTGTTCTCCCTCATGGATAACGAGTGCCGGCCGGAGCTTTGAACCTTAAAAGATCGGTAATGAGGGAAATGAACGAGAACAATTTTTGCTTTCATTTGTACCGCACTTTCAGGTCCGATACAGAGTAAAGGTCTGGTTCATTTTCAAGAAATTCAGAAAGGGAGTAGGCATTCCTGCCTTGCTTATCGGTCTTTTTTTGCCGGGCGGTGTTCTTTTTTGCCGGATGATCCGTTGGTGCCCGTGAAGCTGCCTGCGCTGTCATTATGGGTAGTTGTCCGTCTCATGGGATTAGTTTTGCGATACCGGGGTTGGGGTGCCTGTACGGCAGCCGGGCTGTAACGAACGTGGAGCCATGGTAACCTATTATTTTAAAATGGCGGGTAGGTGCCGGATGCGAGAGGCGGGATCCGGGGGGTTGTGCCGGGGAAGCGGGGGTAGTGAAGCATATGTAATAATTTGGATCATTTGGGATCAAAAACAGTATAACTAATATTTAGTAAAAAATGAATATACATTCGATGATAATATTGAAATTTTCAAAGATAATCTTGATAATTTTTGATAATTTTCATGGGCTGAACGGTCTTTGTGATTTTCACTTTCTTCACAATAAGTGGTGAAAATGTCTCTGCCTCTATGAGGATATTATTAATTTCTTTCTTAAGTCCCGATCTAATGCTAAAAAACATAGGATTTTCTTCGGGGGAACTCTGGAATATTTTTCTTCTAAAATCCTGAAGACAGAGGGAGGCCGCATAAACTTTCTCCGGATCCACTTTATTAAGATCAGAGAGCATAAGAAATTCTTGTAATGCTATGAAAATTTTGCGGAGATCTTCCAACCTAAATGGATGTTCGGTTCGATATAATCTATATTGACCGGAATTCAAAGAAATTTCGTCGTAATTTGTAAACCATCCGATTACGGTTCCAAGTTCCTTTGCTGTAATATCGGACTCAATCAACTTCAATGAAACAATTACGTCTGCATTTTTTTGGTTTTTTGGGTCTTTAATTGCACATTCTTGGATTGCCTTCTCAATAAGTCGAATCCAGTGAATGGAGTCATTAAATAGACTTTCATATCCATCCCATGCGTATGGGCGTTTTTGAAATTTCATTCGCTTTCCATACTGCATCATAAATTTGAAAAAAATTCCTCTGAATGAAAGAAAAAGCCCGGATTTGCCAAGGATAATGTCCGTGTTAATTAATTTTTTTCCAATTTCTGCATCTGAATTCTTAAAATCAATATGAATATCCTCTGGCAGTTCGCCTTTTTGCACCATTACGGATTTTCCAAATGGAATGAAAATGGCCAGATCTGCTCTGTTAATGCAAAGAACAACCTCATCACCAGCTTCAATAATTGAAAGGGGTTGATATTCAGAGGGTTCATGTGATTCGGTATCATTGTGCTTCCAGTCAGAAAAATGAACAATCTCATCGTCTTCATCTAGATACAGCTCATTGATACGGGTTGGGGGCGGCAATTCGAGTTTTCCAAGAGATTCTCGTAAAAATGATGGCCCATCCCAATTCTCCCTTGGAGATACAACCGGAAATGAAAATCTTTCAAGCAGACGATGGTCAATAATTTCTTTGATTCCTTCGATTCCATCATTATCACTGAGAAAAATAAATTCCTTGATTCGTGAATTACGCAGGTTATACTTCAACGAGGGATACTGAGATGATATAACGAACAATGGAGTATCTGCATCCACCATTGTTTCAGTTTCATGCAAATTATTCCAACCGGATACAAAAATTCTAGTTTTCAGGTCTTGTGGGAGAGTTTTATCTTCTGCAATGATTTTTTCCAGACCTTTTATGTCTCGAAAATTCACAACAAAAATTACATTATTAGATGAATTTCGTTTGCAAAGTTCTCTGGCGTTTCTGATAAATTCATCCCTTAATGGATTTTTATTCTGGTTTGTATCCGGAAGATATTGATCATAAAATGTTTTATGAAATAAATCTGGAACGTCTTTTGATATTCTTCCGTCATCTGCATACTCTGCAAGATCGTTATGGATTGAATGGTAGGTAATGCTTATACCTGTAAATCCTCTTTTCGCTGAAAGAAATTTCGGATCGGAGTAGTCCCCAATAATATGTAGTGGCGATGAAACTACGCGCCTTAAATAAAATCGAATGTCTCGTGAAAATTTTTTTTCAATTGAATCAAGCAGAGATATTATCGTTTGTGAAAAAGAAGTGAGGTTGTCGAGTTTAATATATTGAGATACGATTTTTTTGTTTCTTTCATCCAAAAGATCGCTGGTCATTGATGAAATTGGATTATGGAATTTAGACTGGGCATTGTCAGGAGATAACTGTGTCAGAACCTGAGATGAATCGAGAGTTTGCACAACGACTGAAACGGGAGAAAATACATTTGTTTCAGATTCAAGTCTGTAAAATTGACGTTTTTCCGGATTTGTTGAGAAAAGAAAAACTATTCCTGGGGGGTGTGCAAGATATTCTATAAGTGATTTACTGGCCGGACCGCAATATCGAATATCACTGATAATATCATCAGCATTTTCGATAATTAGCAGGTTTGGAGAAATTTTTTGGATTATTGATAATATCTTATCTAAATCAATCTTGGATGAGATCAGATGTACTTTTGCATCAGGGTCTACAGTTTGAGGGTCATCGAAATAACAAACGGAGCAAAGGATGTCTTGGCACGATGTTATTTTCTCAAAATTTTGAAGAATTTCTGCTAGCCAGAGAATATTATAATTCAATTTTCCGGACCACTGATTCTGTTCAGTTAATGTGACATCCCAAAGACCATGATCAGGATCAACAATCTTGTTCTTCACATCCAATTCATTGTATCCTTTTGATTCCTGCCTATTGATCTTTTTATGAGTGATAGTTCTTAAGTAACTTTTTCCAAAATTTTCAATTGATGCATCCTTTTTTACATCATTTGAGCATTTTGATAATGAGTGTGGACAGAGGAACGTTTCTATATTCCCTGAACCGTACCTTCTATATTTCACAGATACAACTTTTTTTTGTTCAAAAAGGATAGAATGATTTTTTTTAAGTGTTATCATTTCTTTCTTTAGTCCATCTGAAGGAGGGACAAGATTATCAATAAAAACGGTTTTATTAAGAATTTCAATAAGTGTCGGAGTACTAATTGTTTTTTTTGGTTCAGATGATGCCTCGTAATCACCGATTACGACAACCTTTTCATTTTTGTTAGAGATGCAATATTCTGTTAATAAGACCGGAAGAAAACGTACATCTGGCCATGGCCAGGTAATGAGAAAAATACCTTCGGGTTTTTGTATTGCCCAATCCACATAATTTTTTTCAATTTCATTGATTACTACATTCCAAAATAATGGAAGACCATTTAGGTTCGAAAAGATTGAGGATTTCCCCTTCCGTTTCATATATTCCTTGAGTTGATCAAAAAGACTGGAGAAATTCACATACGGATGAAATTCTGTTTTGCATGCTGAACATATCAAATTTGTATCATCAGTCAAGGAGAGATAAGAAATATTAGTACCCGAACTTTTAAACGGTTCATGACATTGAGGACAGGTAAGACAGAAATGATAATATTCTCTCATTCGTCCCCCATTTTCTGGATGAGAGCAATAATTTGTCCTGATATCGTCGGATCTTCAATTAAAAATCCCATCTCATAGTTGCTCACCATTGCGGGTTGTGTTAAGTTTGCGGAACCTGCGAGAACCTTCTTACCATCAGCCACAAGGATTTTCGCATGTAATACTCTGTTTTTGATAATGCAGATATTGAGATATGGATAATCCTTTTGTAATTTGAAGATATTTCTCACTGCGGCTGTTTTCGTGATTTTTCTCTCATCATCATAAAGATAAATTGTTACTGCTACACCCCGGGATAGAGCTCCCCTTACATCATTCACTATCTCATTAGAAGTAAGCAGATAAGCGGTCATGACAAGTTCTGTTTTTGCAGTTGAGATTAATTCACCTATGACAGAATGAAACGATCTTACACCATAACCGATCCATACATCTCCCGTAGCAACCGGGGTAACATTTACAAACAATTTTAATCCCCCGTTTTCAATAAAAGATGCCGATCGAGCCAAAGATTTCGGTGTTCACACGAGGTTTCAGAAATTAATAAACAGCTGTAACAAGCTGCTCCATTGAGATTTTCTGCGGATTTTTTCAGGTCATAACATAATGGATCATTCGAACAAATTTTAATAATCTCTTCCGCTGTTTTTACGACCGGGGCAAATGTTTTTGCAATTCCCGTAAGGCCACCCATACCCCCATCCTGACCAGGAGTTGTATTATAGATCAGAATTCCGCCGGTTTTCTTATCTCGTGAGAGATAGATGCGTTCGCGTAAAGAAGCAGCTGAATACCCTGTATACTCAGAAACCGCCCGTATCAGTGCATGTGAGAGCGTATGCAGCCACACAAATTCTGGTAATGTACAGATATCTGCCCAATCGGTTTTATCCTGAATTTTTGTTTTGTCGTGATCCTTCCAGTTTTTATAAGCAGTTTCATCCAAAATTTTTGGAAACTGACCCTCACCGAATGTAATGAAAAGACCCTCGCCGAATCCTTCGAAACCGGGATACCAGAAATCCTGCTCTAAATGAACCGCTGTGGATACCTTTTTTGTATCATTTTTATCAGCATGCGCAACCATCCTCCTGTATCCGGTTTGAACCGTGATTGTTCGGATTTTTCTTATTGGATAAACATGGAGAGATGGGATAATAGATTCCGGCAGTGTTAGTACCGTTTCAAAGTTATCCATTACAAAATTATCAGTGGGCCTTCCTGCACCAGATAACAGCGATTCATACTCTTCGTAGATAAGATCAAGAAATGATCGCTCATCAGAGTTTAACTGCTTAAACAGGTTAAGGAAGTTACCAATTCCAGCGACATGAATTTCGGATACGATAATATCCAAAGATTCTTTGGACACACCGTTCTTAGTGAGGCCGGTTATAATCCATTTGATGAATTTTTCTTTGTCATTTTCTTCGAATTCGATAGGAGCATCTAATATCATATTTAAGCCAGATGAGACACGGCTTTGTTGAAGAATTCTTGAAATTGTGTTATCATATTTTGGAATGGTCAGGAGAGTTACAGTTTCTGACATGCGAAGAGATGTAGATTGTCGCTGAGTTATACGCATATCTTTACTACAATTTCCGGGGCGAAGTGGTGTAGTGTAGTAAGGAGAATTATTGCTTAAAGGACGTTCTTTTTCAGGAATTCTTCCGGAACATCTAAACTTTAATTTGTAAATTTCCTGCATATTCGTTTTGGCGCCACAATCCGGGCAAGTGATTTCAATATTTGCAAGTGAACTTCCGGAAGCATTCCACAAATAATAACGTTGATTACAAGTTCTTTTTTTATGAACTGCGTAATGCCAATCAACATCATCAAGATGGCCATCAGGACATGCTGCTACAAACCTGACAGCGCCTGAATCAACACCCGATTTACAGACTGGACATTCAGGACCATTGTAAAGAACCGGATCATGTTTTCGTCCCTCAAGTCTGCCATAACAAATTCTCCACGTGGGGAAGATTTGTGTGGAATACACCCTGTAATTTTGTTGTCTGTCCAGACCCGCATTAGAGGGCAGAGAGAGAATTCTGCACCGGTTTTCGACTTGGGAATTTTTCTGAATATATTTACAGAGGCGAACATCAAGTACCTCAAACCTTTCAAATGTGGACGGGTTGTAAAATTCACCTAGACCATTACTCATTTTTGGAATCAGCCGTGGGCCGTTTTTTGATTCAATAATTGAACCTGGACCGTATGTTAATACAAATTGGGAACGACTTATTGGTTGATATTCCCTTGTCATATTCACACCTCAAAACTCGTTGTCTCTTCAATATCTCTCAGGGATTGCGGGGCATTTTTAAATACAGTCTTTAAGTTTTCTTTTAATTCATGCGCAGGATCACCAAGAACTACATGATTCATTGCTCGTTGAAAAAGTGTATATTCATGGAATTTCAGAGGTATTCCCGGCCCAATTTTCTGGGAACATTTTTCCCACATATCAAATTGTGATTTAAGAAATTCAACAGTATCAGATTGGTTTTTCCCACGTTTTTCTAAACAAACCCGCAGGAACTCAGCCAAATCCTTTCTTGCATCTTTTGTGTCTATAATATGGCCATTGGAGGATTCCCAATGAATGACAGGTTCTCTCATGTTCCGGAGAAACGCGACCATCGCCGGGCCGGCAGCGCGATCGAGACACCCTCTGGAGAAAGGAGCAACAGATGCTGGTTCAACAGAGAGGTTTATCCGGTTATGATATCCCATGAATATCTCATAATGACTGAGATCACGTGGTCGCCCCGCTTTATAGAAAACGGCTACGAGTGCCCCATGTTCTCTTCCAACACGGCCTGTTGCCTGAATATACTGGGACGTGGTTTTGGGTTGCCCATTGACAACCATTAGCGACAGGTGGGGAATATCTACACCAGTTCCAAACATGGAAGTTGTAAAAATCGCATCCGGATTTTCAGTATGGGGGCGCATTTTTCCTTGTTCAAGATCCTCTAAAATTTGAGGGATATCGGTCGAGTTGATACGACTTGACAATTCGATCACTTTTTCAGCATCAAGTGTTCTTGGAGTTGCACCTGAGATATATTTCAATCTCTCAACAATGTCTTCCCGATATAATGCTCTGTTACCCCCGAGTTCCCGCACTGAATTAAAAAAGCCAACAAGTGTCCAGAAATTGTTGATATTTTCCTCATTTTGTAGATCCAATCCTGTTTTGAGAATTCTCGACCAGATTCTGATTATCGGAGTGAGGGGGCCCATCCCTGGTGCATACATTCCCAGGTAAATTTTTCCGGGGTAATGTTCATCCCATGCTTTTTCCGGATTTGGAAATTTGATAAAGAAACTGTTCTTATACGTCAGTCCATTTGGAGGAAATTGAAAAGTTTTCCGATTAAATAGAAGTTCTACCTGATCTTCTGCTCGTTTAACCGTTGCTGAAGAAGCAATATATTTTGGTCTGCCTCCGGCATGCCGGATCAATCCATCTACGACTGCTTCATACAGACCATACATACTCCCAAGCGGACCGTCCATCAGATGAAGTTCGTCCTGTACAATCAAATCCGGAGGCAGAAACGGCTTCACTTCAACAGTGTCTCTTTTTTGGAGGGCTCCTTTTACATACTGCGTCGGGAGAAATTCTTCAGCATCTCCACGAAGAAATCCGTAATACCGATTATACCTGCTTACTGTACCAAACATAGAGCCGGCTCTTGGTTCAAATGCAAGTCGTGCAATTTTATCTGCAGTGCAGATAATTACTGTCGGACAGTGATGGTAGATTTGTTCATCTGTTGTATATGCCGGAATTGGCATCCATTTCCTTCCGGAAAATGGCATATGGGGGGACTGAAGAAATAGACCGGCGCATCCAATCTTTTCATCGCTCCCAGAGTAGGGAGTGCCCTCTGCCCAAGACCCGATCTTATTTAGATCACAACCGGGATTTGGGCAATAAATTTCAAAGTCTAGGAAACTTTCAGTTCTTCTCCCAGGTTCAGCAGGAACGGGGAAGTACCCCGGACGTGAAGGGCGGAAGGAAACAGAATTGAAACCAATATTTTTTTCAAGAGTCTGTATTGATTGATCAAATTGAATTTCCTGTATTTTTGTTGAAGAAATCAGATCAATCTTCAGGACAAAAAAATGGTCAGGTAGTTCACTTTCAATGAGTTGGATTTCTTTTATAAAATCCGGATACTGATTTTTTTCCAAAGTTAAAGAAAGTGTTTGTTTATCCTTTTCAGAGCGGATAATGAGATAAAAAATATTATTCCCTTCAGAAAGACCTGCGCGAGGAATCGAAAGCCAAGAGCCACAAACGGGACATTTTACGATTTGAGCAGGCTCCCCTTTTTGAGGTGTTGTTATTAGAGCTGATATTGCACCATCATCGCCTCTTAGATGGTTTGGAGAGACGGCTCCACCCACCCACATCCCAGCGGAAAACCTGATCTCTCCATATATCCAGTCATTATCGATTGGACACTGCTGTGGCCGCCATCCTTTTTTGCCCTTGCATTCAACGACCCGAAGATATTCTGCAGCCAAGATCATAAGAAGCGTGCGTCTGAATTGTTGCACGGTTAATAAACGCAGGGTATATCGGGTTATTATCGAAACCCCACCTCCGGAATTATTGAATACGGAATCAACGGCCCCTGTTGTGGAGTTCCTGCGCCGTAGAGCAATTGTGAATGCCATAATTGCCAGATATGATTCTGTTTTCCCTCCTCCGGTTGGAACCCAGAGCAAATCCAGAACGTCGCGGTAATCGGAATTCTTATTGTAAAGTGACTCTACACATGTCAAAAAAAATGCAAGCTGGAAAGGTCGCCAGGGAAAATCTTCATCGGCTGAATTATGAATGGTTTCTCTCTTTTTCCAAAGGTTCTGTAGCCAGATCACCCGATTCGCAAAACAAAATGCAATCCTGGCATCCTCATGTTGTTTTATGCATTCGATCCCTTTTTTTAATCGACTTAATCCGGTTTTCTGGCTTTGAATGATATCAGCACTTATCTTACTCTTTTCATAGATTCCACGTTCCAAGGCTGCTTCATTCTCGGCGATCCATTTCTGATATGCTACTGTAAGGGGAGTCAGATAACGATCAATTTCCTCAAGACTCCACATTTCTGAAAGGTTATGTGCTGAAAAAACTGGTGAGTTGTCTGAACCTGACTCATTCCAACCGAAATCCGGGGACGGTGTGGGATGTAAGGGTATGAACTCCGATCGGACATCACAGTGAATAAAATCAGATGCCTCAGTAAAACCTTCACTTTCCGGCCATATCAGAGCCGGATCAAGATGCTCCTGGAAATCAACGGATTTCCAGACTGCTGAGCACATATGTCCTCTTGCGAGAACAGGTTGATCCTTGTAAAGATATTCAAGTATGGTCTTTTTTTCTGACTCGGCGGAGATGAGTTTACAATCATGTTTGATATTTACTCTTATTGACGGTTGAAAGATTGATGCACTTGTTATTTCCTCTCCCTTAAAATCAACACATTTCAAATCATTCACAAGACTGATAATAATATGCCTGGTGTTTCCCTCTAACGAGATAACTCTGGTATTTATCATAATTTTTCCGTCATCTTTTTCGTAGACGGGGATATTTTCATTAATATTTTTTTGAATTTTAAGGTTAATGATCTTTAGATAAGGAAATCGTTGCCAGTTTACTTGCTTATCGGGAGTTGGATTTTTTTCGGTATGGATTTCCTTATCATCAATATTTTTTTTATATCGAGCCCAAGAAATGCAAATATCAAATTCAGGAGCGGATCCGTCAATCATAAAGGATACACCAAAAGATTTTGGCTTCATTTGCGGATCCAATTCACTCGGAACAGAGAATGTAAAGTCTATTCCAGCTTCACCATCTTCACTTCGAGTATCATCATTTTCTGGTCTGGTTAATTCAGAATCCGGAACAGGTTCTGCAGTTTTACAGCTTTTTGGTATGATTACTCCAGTGACATATTCGGTAAAAGGATTCGAGGAAAGGATCTCATTTGGGCCATATCGGGGACCACGAATTTCTTTTATTAATTCTGATATGTAAGAATCCCGCATTTATTGCACCAGAATAAGACTCTCGTTATCATGAGATAAGTATTGTTTATTGCTTACAGGAAGAATTTGCGTCAGACAGTATCCGTCATTTTAATTAATTCGATTATTAAATGATGGTTAATGACCGATGTCCTCACTCAGGAACAGCGGAAACTCAACATGTCCCGCATCCGTGGAAAGAATACGGAACCGGAAATAAAACTTCGAAAAATGCTGTGGTCACAGGGTATCCGTGGCTATCGAATTCATCATAATCTCCCAGGCAAACCCGATATTGTTTTCACTAAAAAGAAAATTGCAATTTTCATCGATGGTTGTTTCTGGCATAAGTGTCCCATCTGTTTTCAGGAACCGAAAACACGTAAAGAATTCTGGATGAAAAAAATTAATTCCAATGTTGAGCGGGATATAAAAAACAACAGCCAGTTACAGAAAGATGGCTGGACCGTACTGCGATTCTGGGAACACGAAATCAGGAAAAACCCTAAAGATGTAATTGAAAAAATTTTACTTTCTTTGAAGTAATCGAAATTCACATCTCATTCAGCATTTTATTGAATTTTTCTGCAATTCCCTCTGCCATAAGAGGTGGAACAGCATTCCCGATCTGTACATATTTCGCTGATCGCGGCCCTTCAAACAGATAATCATCTGGGAAAGACTGGATCCTGGCAGATTCCCGTACTGTCAGCGATCTTGCCTGCTTGAGATACGGGTGAATGAAATAATGCCCGTCCTTCGCAAGATGCGCAAGGATGGCATGTGAGACTGAATTTTTATTGACTACTTTATACCTGTCAATAAACGAATGGCGGTTCTTGTGTGTTTTAAGATCTTCAGGAAGCTCATTATAATTCAGCCTGTGACCGGATTTATTCCACCTCTCAATAGCGATACGATATATCTCACGATCTCTATCGTTATGCGTCCGTGCGGCATGATGGCGGATGCCCCCGTAATCATTACGGATTTCTTTATCAATGAGATATGGCGAGGGATGGGTTTTCTTATATTTTTGAAATTCATCTGTTCCTTCCCCTGCCTGAAGTTCAGGAAGATCCATAAGCAGGTCTTTAATGGTTCCTTCAGGTTTGGTTTTTGAAAATTCAGGGTACTGGATGTATTTGTTTTCTTTTTTCCATCCGATGAAAATAATCCGTTCCCGCTCCTGCAGCACACCGAAATCAGACGCATTTAGAATGTGAGCGGTTTTATCTAGATGATACCCGATTCTTGAACAACCGGTAATAACATTATTGAAAATTGTTCCTTTTTTTGCGGTGATCAGGCCGGGAACATTCTCGAATATGAACAATTTTGGCCGAAATTCTTTCAGGAAACGAAGATAATGTCGATAAAGATAATTTCGTGGATCAGTATGTGCCTTCTCTTTGTTTTTGCCTCTTCCTGCAAGAGAGAATGGCTGACAGGGAGGACCTCCGATGATGACATCAACATCAGACCTGTGATATTTCGTTTTTAGGTTTTTTTTCAAATCCTGAATGATTGCATAATTTGTCGAAACAGATAATTCTTTGTTAACTACAGGAGGGATTTCAATCCCTGTATCTTTGGCGGATTGGATAAACTGATCCCGTTTGATATTTCCACGATAGTATTGTCCGTAGAGATCTTTTTTCCCAATTGTTTTGAGTTCATGGTACAGCAACCTAGTCTCCAGTGTATCAGCTGCATTTTTATCCATCTCGATATGTCCGAGAAAATCAAAAGAGTGCCGTATGAACCCTTCAGTGAGACCTCCGCCACCAGAGAACATATCAAGAACGAGAAATTTTTCACTCATTAGCCTGATGAAATTAGACCTGGAAGGGTATTAAAATGTGGTTATTCATCGATTGAAAGTGAATATTGAATCAGCTAATGATTATCCCAAACATTATACGGTGTCTCCAGTTCTAGCGACGCATAGATCTCGAACAGAGCCTGCTCAACCGGATCAGTTATCCCGATGACTCTGACCTGCATGGTTGCCACCTCATTTTTCTTTTTAGTATAGAGTGATAAAAAATCGATATCCGATTCTTGTTCTCTGCGGGTCCGGGTATCATTTGGGTGAGATTTATCCCAGATTTCTTTAGCAAGAATAAACGCGAATGTCGCTGATGTATGTCCAGAACTAGGACGGCTATGTTCAAGCAAACGGGTTTTCATTCGATCTGACCGACCAACATATAATGGCTGATCTTTCTCGCTATAAAATACATAAATCCCCTGATCAGGAACATTTTGTAATTGGTCTCTTGAAAATGAGGGAGATTTTTGTAACCTGTCCAACCATCCGGGGAATTTACCAACAATTTCATTAAATTCTCCTTTCATTTTTTGTCACTCCCAGAAAAATATAACTTGGAATTGCTTTTCCAAACCATAAAGCCCCCACCTTTTTCATCATAACGATACAATATCGACTTTTAATGACCCGGAAACACACTCATCTGAAAAAAATAAAATTCCAACCTTATGAGTTTGAATTAAATGTCAGAAATCTTTTGAATGAGATTACCACAATCCGGAGTAACACTTCATTAAAGCCAACACATCAGCAAAAGTTCGATGACTGGATTAAGCAACTCCGGATCATTCTTAACCAGATCTCAACCATCGAACAGAAAATAATACCACGGATATCGAAGGATCTGGGATATCATTTTAGCAACAAAAATCTCGTTGTTACAGCGATGCTCCAACCGAGTTTGAAAAATACGTTTGATGAGATTAATAAACAATTTGAAACCGAATTGGGAACCGGAATCTCTGATGATATGCTGAAGAAGTTGGCAGCCGGTCCTGAAGCCGCAAGATCCCTTGCATGGGTTGGGGATATGGCACTACAATATTTAATTTCATAGGACTTACGCACAAGATCTAGAAAAAAATTAGAGCGTGTATTTTGGATGAGCCAGATAGTCCGCGATGGCAGCTTTTACAATCTCCCATTTTGCATTGTAGATCGTGACGTTATTGATG
>JBDKTL010000040.1:0-9307 GCA_039698055.1 Methanoregula sp.
AGTTCAACGGGGATCTCAAAGCGAGAAGATTCCTGATTCAGATGAAAGAAATCGCTAACAAAATGAGTGTCTGTAACATTCATAGGTTCTTACTTTCTCTCATCGTTGAGGTTTTCTACAGAGCAGAATATTGATAAAAAAGATATATTCCCAGCCCAGCGCATCCACAACAAATCCGCCTACGATCGGCCCTGCAATACTCCCGATGGCAACGGTCGAACCGATGTACCCCATCGCCCGGCCCCGCGTGTCAGGAGGGGTCGTTTCAAAGATCAGCGCCGACGAGATCGAGAAGAGCATGGCGGCACCGGTGCCCTGCATCACCCGGAAGAGGACCAGTTCCGGGAGGTTTCCCGAAAGGCCGCAGGCAAGGGAACTCGCGGTAAAGACAAATATGCCGATAAAGAAAAGCCGGGCCCGGCCCAGAGATTCGGAAAGTTTCCCGAAGATGAGGAGAAGGCTGGTCATCGTGACCAGGTACGCGGTAATCGCCCATTGGGAATCAGCAAGATCCACAGAAAAATACCGGGTTATGGTCGGCAGGGCAATATTGACCACGGTGCCGTCAATGACGGCCATGAAAATTGCCGTAAGCACAATCAGCAGGACAGGCACCTGCTGCCGGTACGGGGATGAGTCAGCGGCGTTATCCTGCGGTATCTTACCCGTGGCAGTCATTGTGAAAAATTCTTATTACTCATGAGCAGGAGAACGACTTAACCATTGTTGCACCGGGTCTGGGGGACGGCAGAACCCGTTCTTTAAAAAAGCATTTTTGTACCGGAAGCCAGATCGTTTACTGGTGAATGCATGTACCGGAAAACTCTTGCGGTAACCACACAGCATGAAGGCGACATCATCAACCTCACGGAGGAGATCAATACTGCTGTCCGTGAGAGCGGCATCAGGCAGGGGCTTGTCCATCTTTTTGTGCAGCACTCGACTGCCGCACTGACGACCATCGAGTTTGAGCCCGGTGTCCTCGCGGATCTAAAACGTGCTCTTGCTGTGCTTGCCCCGGATGAAATCCCGTATGCCCACAATACCCGGTGGGGCGACGGTAACGGACGGTCCCATGTGAAAGCCGCACTGGTCGGGCCGGCGCTCACGCTCCCGGTCGAAGATGGCACTCCTGCCTGCGGGACATGGCAGCAGGTCGTATTACTGGAACTTGACGTGAATGCCGGGCGGGTGCGCACGGTGATTTGCACGGTTATGGGAGAAAAAGGATAATCAGGGATTTCCATGGGCCGCTTTGCCGGATATCTTGGTAGCCGGGTGACCGTGTGGCGGAAAAATACCCTGCCCTGTGGATAAAACCTTGGGCAGCCGGTTATTTTTTCACGTACCGGTAGAGTGCTGCTGCAACGAGAATATACCCGCAGAGCCTGAGCAGCACGAACGTAATCTCGGGAAACAGGGCTAACCCCAGCAGCGTGTTGAGGTGCGAGAGCCCGAACAGGCCAAATGCGATACCGATCAGGAGCGCGTTGACATCATCGCTTTTACGGTATACGACATATCCAAGAATGAAGATCACAATACAGAGAAGAAGATTAATAATCACGACCGGATCAGGAACAATTATCATTTTCGTGCCACCATTACCCCTCTCATTCCCGCTGATAATAAAACTTCATATTTTTATAAAATGGCAGGCACCCGGTGTTCAAATCCGGCAACTCCCTTTTCTGTGTCCCGATGCCAAACCCATTTATTGCAACTCCGTCAATTGTTGGTACATGAGCATGGCATTGAAGCGCCGGATCATCAGGAAATGTGCGGCACTGGATATCCCTCTTGTGGGTTTTGCACCTGCTGATCGGTGGGACACCCCGCTGTTTGAGCCATGGGTGCCGGAAGCATTCCGTCCTGCGGCACTTTTCCCGGAAACAAAAACCGTCATGGTTATCGGTATCCCGGTCAGCCTGCCGGTTATTGATTCGGCGCCATCGATTTATTACCACGAGCTGTACCGCACGGTCAATACGCTGCTGGATACGAGCGCCTACCGTATTGCCACCGCTCTTACCGAACAGGGATACCCGTCAGTCTGGACTCCCCGCGACGGCTATGGATCGATCGAAGTGCTCAGGGATAACCCGTATGCGTTCTTCTCGCACCGGCATGCTGCATACCTTTGCGGCCTTGGAACATTCGGGCTGAATAATGTCATCCTGACGCCGGAGTACGGCCCCCGTGTCCGCTTCACCTCAATTTTTACGTCTGCCGACATTCCTCCCGACCCGGTCAGGGAACAATCCCTGTGCACCCGGTGCATGAAATGTGCCGATGCCTGTCCGGTCCACGCGATCCCGGACGAAAATTATCCTGCGGGACTGACGGATAAAACGGCATGTGCCGTGAGATCGGAAGGCCTGCAGAAACGTTTCATCTCGCCCTGCGGGTTGTGCATCAAAGTCTGTCCGGTAGGAATGGACCGGCTCCAGTTTAACCGGACTGATATGGCGATGTACGATGAAGACAACCCGGCGTTTGACACCTTCCACAAGTCATGGAAACACATCCGTTCCTATGGCCGGCGATAGTCACGAACGGATTTCCGGGATTTTTGCCGGGATACATCCCCCGGGTAAAAAAATATTCTTATGCCGGTACGGGATATCTGCGGTTCAAAAAAATTTCGCACAATCTGAGGAGATACCCGAGCACCAGGATGGATGCCGTCACCAGCACAATATACACCCACTGCCAAAGCGACAGCGGCACGGTTCCACACACTTCCCCGCCAAGCTGGACCATGATCACGGTGGCAGCCACAATGATCCCCATCACGGCAAAAAAGACCCGGTTTCCTGTAAAGACCGGGGGCATCTCCCCGTTGAGGGCCCGGCAGTTGAGACCGTTATAGACCTGTGCGATAATGAATGCCGCAAAAAAGACCGTGCCTGATTCTGCTGCGGTGGACCCCCCCAGAAAACCGGTCCGGAGATGGACAACGCCTGCCAGGATCAGGAATGCCGCGGTAACAAGGATGGACATCCACATGAACCGGGTAATGATCGTTGCCGTGCGGGGCACGGGAGGACGGGTCATCAGTCCCGGATGCGGGGCTTCCGAACAGAGAGCGAACGCGGCAAGCGTGTCCATGATGATATTGATCCAGAGGATCTGGATGATGGTGAAGGGAGATGGATATCCCATCAGGGCAAAGAGGAAGACGAGAAAACACGCGGCGATATTGATGGTGAGCTGGAACACAATGAACCGCTGGATATTTTCAAAAAGAGAACGCCCCCAGAGTATCCCGTTTACAATCGTCGCAAACGAGTCATCGAGCAGGATCAGGTCGCTTGCTTCCCGTGCGACATCGGTCCCGGACAGGCCCATGGCAAGGCCGACATCGGCATGTTTGAGCGCGGGGGCATCGTTGATCCCGTCCCCTGTTACGGCAACGACGTGATTATCCTGCTGGAGGGCACGGACAAGCAGGAGTTTGTCAAGAGGTTCGGCCCGGGCGATGACTTCGAGGTCCCGTGCGGCAACGACCTGCTCTTTTTCCGTGAGTGCCCGGAACCCGGCGCCGGTCATGACAGAACCGGTAGTGAGGATACCGGTTTCGCGTGCGATCGCTTTTGCTGTTTCCGGGTTATCGCCGGTTATCATGCAGACCCGCACGCCGGCACGGTGGCAGGCGGCAACGGAACTCCCGATATTCTCCCGGAGCGCATCGCGGATGCCGACATACCCGTCCCAGGCAAGACCGGTCTCGTCGTCATTGCCGTTTGCAATCTCCCGGTGGGCAAACGCAAGCGTCCGCATTGCCCGGGCAGCAGACGCGTTGACCGTATCGAGATCGACGGTTCCGGTGCAGCGCGATGCGATGATTTCCGGGGCGCCCTTGACCAGCAGCCACTGCCGGTTGCCGATGGTAACAATCGAAGACATCCGTTTGCGGGTACCGTCAAACAACTGCTGGGTCTCAACCGGATAACCGGCCCGAACGGCCCGGTAATCGATACGGGCATCTTCAAGCCAGCGGAGCAGCGCACCTTCCGTGATGTTGCCGATGATTACAGGAGTACCGTTCTGCGTGGTGATGTGTGCGGTGCTGTTGACGGCGGCATTCAGCGTCACCCACTCCGACGGGGACTGCGGCAGTCCGGTTCCTGCCATGGGACTGCCGGTTGAAGACTCCACCACAGTCATCTGGTTTTTTGTGAGGGTGCCGGTCTTGTCTGTGCAGATGATGGTCGCAGAACCGATTGTTTCGCAGGCAACGAGTTTTCGGACAAGACAATGCGCCCGGGTCATCTTCTGCATCGCAAGGGATAATGAAAGGGCAACACTCATCGGGAGGCCTTCGGGAACCGCTACCACAATGATGGTGACGGCAAGGATCAGGTAATTGACGAGGTGGCGTGCGGTATCGAGGTTCAGCCCGCTGATATCCCCGATGAGATATCCGCGTATCACAAGCGACAGGATGATGAGTGCCGCCATGATGTAGCCAAACCGGCTGATGATACCGGCAAGGCCGGAGAGTTTTTCTGTTAATGGTGTCGGGGTGGTATGATCGATGCCAAGAGCGTGGGCGATGGTTCCCATCCGGGTCGCATCACCCACCGCAGCGCCCTGCATCTGTCCTTTTCCCGCGCGGACAAACGTGCCCCGGTACAGTTCATCATCATTGTTTTTCTGGACCGGTTCGCTTTCGCCGGTAAAGGTGGCTTCATCAAGAGACAGGCCATCGGATTTTCGGCAATACCCGTCAGCCGGGACGACATCGCCGGCTTCAAGGAGAATGAGGTCTCCGACAACAACTTCCCGCGCCGGGATGATGCGGGGCATGCAATCCCGGATAACTTTTACCGGGATATCGTCCCGGTGGGTATTGAGGATCTCGAATTCTTTGTTGCTTTTATATTCGCTGGCAAAGGAGATACCGGTCGCAAGAAAGACGGCGACGATGATGGCAACGGTGTCGGGATACCCGTTATTTTCGATGACCGCAATGATACCGGATACGATCACGGCAAGAAGCAATATCCGGATAAGGGGACTTTTGAACTGGGCGAGATATTGTTTCAAGAGGGGATCGCGAAGGGGAGGAGTCAGGACATTTTCTCCGTACGTGCTCCGCAGTGTAGGTACCTGATCGGAAGAAAGGCCGTTTGAGCCTGAAAGAGAAGCGAGATTATCGGAAGTAAGCACAGTGATCACCAGTATGACGGGCAAAATCCAGCGGTGTCCGTTATTTTTCGGCCTTTTAAGGGCAAATCCAGTATTCCCATGTGCTGTTGAACAGTAATTAATCCATGGTCAAAGAGCAGCGGTGC
The DNA here is from genome assembly GCA_039698055.1 of Methanoregula sp. GTDB lineage: Archaea > Halobacteriota > Methanomicrobia > Methanomicrobiales > Methanospirillaceae > Methanoregula. Next base: position 5,301 of record JBDKTL010000040.1, read on the forward strand.
GGAATGAATAGTGCAGGATTTGAAGGTTTTTCCTGGCTTGTTATAAGTAAAACCGGCTTTTAGGTAAACCTGCTGATGAGGGCTCGCGCCACCAAATGCTCACTGCGATGGAAAAACGATCTTTTGAGTAAATCCGCCTGCCCATGATATCGCAGGAAAAAATAAAAAAAATTATCCTTCTACGACTTTTGCCAGGTTTTCCATAACCGTATCGACAGCTTTCCATGTCGGGGAGTCAGCATGGCGGAGGATATAGGGCCTGCCGGAATCCCCGGCTTTTACCATCTCGGGGTCGAGAGGGATCTTTCCAAGGAACGGGACATTGAACTCCTTTGCCGCTTTTTCGCCGCCTCCAACCGAGAACAGGTTGATTGTCTCACCGCAGTGGGGGCAGACCATCCCGCTCATGTTCTCGATGATCCCGATGACCGGCAGCTCCAGTTTCTCCACAAATTTGATCGCCTTTACTGCATCGAGGACGGCTACATCCTGGGGCGTGGTGACAATGACTGCGCCCTGCACATGGGGTGCGAGCTGGATGATGGAAAGTGCTTCGTCGCCGGTGCCGGGCGGCAGATCGACAACGAGGTAGTCGAGGGACCCCCAGTTTACTTCTTCAAGGAACTGCTGGATCGCCACCATCTTCATCGGGCCGCGCCAGATGACCGGCGAGCTCGTGTCGGGAAGCAGGAATGCCATGGACATGACGGCAAGGTTGCCGGTGATGTGAACCGGTTCGATGGTCTTGTCAAGGACGGCAGGTTTCTGGTCTTCGATACCCAACATCTTTGGGATACTGGGGCCATGGATATCGAGATCGAGCAGGCCCACGTTTCTGCCATGGTTGGCAAGTGCATAGGCAAGGTTAACCGATACCGTGGATTTGCCGACGCCGCCTTTCCCGCTCAACACAAGAATGACGTGCCTGACATCGATCTTTGACTTGGGCGGCAATCCCTTTGGCGCTTGGGGTTTCTGTGCAGATGCGCAGGAGCTGCAATTGCTGTCGCACTCTTTTGAATCAGGTTTTTGTGTTGTCATATGTATCGCGTCTTTTATTTTGGCAGGGACGGATAATGAATCCGCTGGTTTGTGCATATAGTGTTTATACCCGAGTCCTTTTGTGCAGGGAAATCATTGGATTTTTAGTCTCCCCAGAGCCGGAGCCGGTGCTATAGGAATTAAAAAAACCAACGAGCAATTCATTATCAATGGATGAAGGAATAATCGCCCCCACCTTTTTACCTGCATGAATGAAAAAAGATGTACCCGTTCAAACCGTTCCAGCCGGCGGACCGGCACGGATGGATTTGAGAAGGAAAATACCGACGATGCCAAACGTGATGAGGGGTGAAAACCATGACGGGATATGGTAACCGAAACTGTCCAGAACCATGATGATTCCCAGGCAGAAGATCGAGTACATCGCACCGTTTTTGAGGAACCGGTATTTCTTGATGTTATCGACATTCCGCACCGTAATTTCCCTGACCACAAATGCCCCGACGCCGTTTCCGATGATGATGAGAGGGACTGCCATAGTAAAGGCAAAGGCCCCCAGTACGCCGTCAATGGAGAAGGTGGCGTCGATCACTTCAAGGTAAAAGATCTTGCTGATATCGGACATGTCTCCCGAGACCATTTTTCGCTCCGCGTCTTCAGCGTTCTGGCGGAAACCGTGTACTATGAAAAAGGCAGTAGAACCGACAACTGCACCAAATGCAATCATCGGGCTTCTGCCAAGCGCGAACCAGACAAGGGCAGCGAGGAGGATAGAGACGACGGCAAAGAACCATACGCCTTTTGTCGCGATGTAGCGTTCACCCTTAATGCCAAAATATTTCTCTTCGAGAAACAGCCAGTGGAAGAAGAGGAAGATCAGGAATGTGCCGCCACCCATCAGCAGCATCGGAGCGGACTGTTCTATCGCGGCGATCACCACAGGGTCGCTTGAGAATGTTGCGGTAAGTGCGCCGACCGGGCCAAGGGACGGTGTGGACAGCCAGACAATCAGCCACGGGAGAATGCCCCGGACGACAAACACGGCAAACAACAACCCCCAGATCAAAAACCAGCGCCGTGCCCGTTCTTTCATGGTGGAGAGCACTTCGGCATTGATGATGGCATTATCAATGCTCGTGATCGTCTCAAACAGGCAGAGACCTGCAATGGTCAGGATGATGGAAAGGATATCCATAAATCAGGATTACAATTCGACCGGGATACTATTAAATTCTTGCCGGAGGCGGGGCGGGAAGGATACGATGGGAACATGCGGGGGGGCCGGATACAAGATTGGCATGCGATGAAATGAGATGGTATCGTAACGGGAAATTTTTATCAATTCAATTCTTTTTTTGGAATCATATCCATGGATATGGTAAGGTTATTGAGAGGGCCGGGTAAGCAGATGCATGAACGCTTATATGGCTATGAAAAAAATGGTTCTTAAGTAAAAATACTCTTCCGGAGATGAGTCTTTGCATGCTGTACCGAAACGTGCCAAAAACCGGTGACAGGCTTTCAATTCTTGGATTCGGGTATATGCGGCTTCCCGTAAAAAAAGAGGGGGGTATTGATGAGGAGCGTGCGATTGCGCAACTCCGCTATGCCATCGACCAGGGTGTCAACTATGTCGATACGGCACCGGCTTACCATTTCGGGAAAAGCGAGAAGGTGCTCGCCCGGGCATTAGCTGATGGCTACCGGGAAAAAGTCCGGCTTGCAACAAAACTGCCGCCATGGTCGGTGCAGGCACGTGAGGATATGGATCATATTCTCCAGTCGCAGCTTGCGACGCTGCATACCGACCATATCGATTATTACCTGCTTCACAGCCTCGCACACGAGAACTGGGAGAAAATGAACCGGCTGGGTGTGCTGGGATTCCTTGACGCGGCAAAAAAGGACAGACGGATAAAAAATGCCGGTTTCTCGTTTCATGGCGATATCACGACATTTAAGGAGATCGTGGATGCATATGACTGGGATTTCTGCCAGATCCAGTACAATTATCTTGACGAGCAGTGCCAGGCGGGAACAAAAGGACTGGAGTACGCGGCAAAAAAACGCCTTGCCGTCATGATTATGGAACCGCTGCGGGGCGGGAATCTTGCAGGAAAAATTCCGGCTGACGTGCAGAAGATCTGGGATGCCGCACCGGTGCAACGATCCCCTGCTGAATGGGCGTTTCGCTTTGTGTGGGATTATCCCGAAGTGACGGTGGTGCTGTCCGGGATGAACGACGAATCGCATATTGACGAAAACCTGCGGGTGGCAGGTGACGCATATCCCCATGCGCTGACGCCGGCAGATCATGAGCGGATACGGCAGGTAAAAGAAACCTACCAGCGGCTGATGAAAGTCGGCTGTACGGGCTGCGGCTATTGCATGCCCTGTCCTGCGGGCGTGGATATCCCCGGTTGTTTTGCGCTCTACAATGCCCACCACCTCTTCCCGCATGACCGGAGTGCAAAATTTCATTATCTCGGACGCCACGGCGGACTGTTGTCCGATGTGTCGTATGCCGGACTTTGCAGGGAATGCGGCAAATGTGAGAAGGCATGCCCCCAGCACATACCCATACGCGAACGGCTTAAAGACGTGTCGAGGGAAATGGAAGGTGGCATGAGGGTTATTGTTCCGGTGCTTAAAGCCGGACTCTGGTGCATGAATAAAGCGGGACGTTTCCGCCAGGTAATCTCTCGTAAAGAACGGGGGGTCACGGGGATGCGGAATGAGTAATCCGGCGAGTTTTTTTAGAATTGTTATGCTTCCAATGAAATAACGCAATGGTATCCGGATATTGTTAAAATTACAAAAAAAGATCCGGGGTCGAAAATGATCCACCCGGTAGAGCAAAATAAAGAATTAATGTTGTAACTGTGGAATCCCGAATTAATTTTACACATATAACCATTTCTTCGCATAATCCAAAATCCTCTCCGGAGGCAATTTGTACCAGAAGACGTTACACGGTTCATCCCAGTTGAGACTCATGTGAGGCT
>JBDKTL010000041.1:0-16070 GCA_039698055.1 Methanoregula sp.
AAAGTTCAGTGGCGATCTCAAAGCTCGAAGATTCCTGATGCAGATGAAAGAAATCGCTAACAAAATGATTGTCTGTAACATTCACAGGTTCTTACTATTTCTCGCCATTGAGGTTTTCTACAGAGCAGGAATATACTCAACTACGGTTTTATTGTCGGACATAAAGTCGATCTCCTGTGTATATGTTCACCTGTTGGTTGATCCCGAAATTAATACCTTGGTCATTACCAACCCCCCTCATTTTCTTTTTCCTGTCTCCTCGCACCACAATAGGTGGAAAATCACCCGCGTGTTTAGTCCGGGGAGAACAACAGGGTTAATCATGAGAGGAACCCAGCATGGAATGGCATTTTTTTATTTTTTATGGATTATTTCCAATGCCCGGATCGCAGCCTCACGCACTTCGGAGAAGGGATCGGCAGCACATGCGGTGAGCGCTTCCTGTGCCCTCCGGTTACCAAAATGCCCAAGTACTTCAGCGGCACTGGCGCGGATCCGGGAATCTTTGTCCGAGAGGCAACAGATGAGTGGATCAACCGCCCGCCCATCGTGCAGCTTACGGAATGCAACAATCGCTGCTGCCCGGACATCCGGAACCGGGTCGTTGAGTACAGCGAGGAGCTCCGGCACGGCATCTGTATCATCCAGCCGCCCCAGCGCCTGTGCAGCCTCACACCGGACGGCGGGATGGGGATCTGATAAGGCCGGCACGATATACAGTACCGCTGCCGGGTTTTTAGATCTCCCGAGATCTTTGATCGCGGCGATTCTCTTTTTTACGGCTGGGCTGGCAAGCGCTGCAATAAAGGGAGCAAGATCAGAAATCAGGGGCTCTGATGTGGGCATCAGTGTTCGCACTCGTACCCGGATTCGTACGCTGAGATGACTTTCTTTGCAACATCTTCGCCAAGCCGGTCATGGATGAGGTGGGTAAATGCCTCCACATCCTCCACCGGCAGGCACCCCATGCTCTCTTCCCCTTTTTCAATCTTCTCCGTGAGATAGGTGAGTTCGGCATCACTTAACCGGCCGATTCGCTCGATGAAATCATCGCTGTCCTCGGAAAAATGGTTAGAGACCGGGGGCAGGATGGAATGGAACATGTGGCCTGACCCGGAGCAGGAGAGATCTCCGCATTCGGGAGCACATTTTTTCAATATTTCGATATCCTTTTCGGTAAGTTCCCGTGGCATGGTGTCAGACACTCCCTGGTATATTATTTTGACATGATTCCTGTATATGTATTACAGATCCTGCATTCTTCCGCGTCGGCTGGGTTGCGGGATGACAAGTAAAGACCTGTGGTGCAGGTACGGATTAATGTTTTCTCGCCGGGAAAAAAGTGATGGATATCAGAAATATTTTTTCCACCAGGCCCTGATGCCGGCAAAAATACCGTCATCTGAGCTGGATGAAGATCGTTTCTGGGGCCGGGTCTGCTGCTGCTGGGGCCGGCTGCGTTCGACGGGGGGTGGATGTGAGATGGTTCGCCTTGGTGCCGGTGCTTCCCGCTCGGGAATATCCCGAACCATGGGTGCCGGCTCACTGGTATCAGCTTCAAACCCCCATGAGAACCCGATTTTGTATGCATTTTCGTTCTGGCGAATCCAGTTGGCTGCCTTCATGTAGCCCCGGTCTTCCGATCGTTTGATCGTGTCCTGTGTATCGAGCGTGAAATGGATCTCACGCTGGAGAGCTGTTAACTCTTCAAACACATCGTTTGGAACCTTGATCTTCTCCCTGCTCATAGTTCTTCATATACCGTTATGCGGGGAAACGATATTTAATGCTTCCTTAAGAAAACAGCCAGTTCTGTGGGGCATTTTGAGTATTGGATGTATGAAACGGTTAAAAATCGTATCGCAGAAGATTGATACCTTCCCGGGCTCAATTGGAGCACTACGTGAAAAAAGCGGAAGTGAACAATTATGTCAAAAACTGTATTCGTGGATGATGATTTCCGGCGCATGGCCCGGACCGATATGGCAAAACTCCAGCGCCTGATTGATGAAAAAAAATTTGGTGTCCATGAGGTCCCCTATGGGGAAAAAAAGATCAAAGTGTCGATAAAGAAAAACGGGGATACCATCCAGGTAAAGATATTCCGGGTCAGTTAACTCACTTGAGTTTTATCTGCGGCCTCATTTGGAGATGTGGGATGAAACTTTCAGTTTTTATGGCAATACTGTTTTTTATTCGGAATGGAAAGTAGACTATATGGAACTATCTGAAAACGAGCGGCTAATGCTTGTTAAGAAAAAAGAAGAAATTTGTAAAATAACTTCAGAACTTAAAACGGGAAAATTAAATAACTCTCAAAAAATTGCAAAGATAAATGAGGTGATTTCTTTATTAAGCACAATTGAAAGTTATGCCAAACCTGATCGAGATCTATCCGCTTTTTCAAGGTTGGCAATTCAAATATCACATTTTTTAGAAATAGGATTTGATGCAGATGTGACAATTGATATTTTTTGCACAGCTGCAAATTCAGTAAAATTTGATTTTACAAAAAGAGGATTGATAATTTCTATTCCGATCCAAATAAAGGAAGCAATTCTGAATAAAATTCAATTCGGTTGATCTATTTGCATCCTCCCGGAGTCTGGCATTGTTACTCGTATCTTATGATAATACAACAAGTTCCCTAAAAGTTGAACGCCCTAATCCAAAAGAGTAGCATTGATCAACGTCTGTCTTCTATTGAGGCAGATCTTCAAGAAATAAAAAAGATCATGAGGGTGATGTAAATGGAGTTGATTGCCAACACAATGTTTAAAAAATCAGTCCGAAAGAGGGATTTATTGCACCTTATATTCAGTTACCTTGGGGATAAAAAAGGTTCACTGATAGGAAAATCTGTGTCTGTCTATAAAGTGGATTGCGGATTTTTTTAGCATTGGAGAACAAGCAGTTTACACTGCCCGATTATATTAAAAAAGATATTCCAACGACGATAAAAGAACCTACTCCAATCGAAAAGACCGAGTTTACACCATTAAAAGAAAACAACGTAAAAGGAGAGTGCTGTTATGGGGATTCGAACCCCAGTCGCGAGCGTGAGAGGCTCGCATGATTGGCCGGTCTACACTATAACAGCAGTTGCTCACTAACATGCGTGATATTTTTACTTATAGTTTATCACACGGGGAGAATGATGAGCAGAATACATCATTTTCTTTCTTCTGCCCTCCGTAACTACCGGTAACGGACCTTACCCGCGATGCACTCATATTTCTCCAAAAGAAAACTCTCGCCGGTTAATTGGCTAGATCATAAACAACTATATCCCGAACATACATCGAATAATATAGGAAATGGTTAGTAGTCTTGAAGAGCAGATACAGGAGCTCGAAACCGAGCTCACCAATACGCCATCCAACAAGGCTACTTCCAAGCATATCGGTCGGATAAAAGCAAAGATCGCCCGCCTCCGTGACGAAGCAGTCAACCGGGCGATGAAATCCAGTGGTGGCGGGGAAGGATTTTCCGTCAAGAAATCCGGCGATGCCACCGCAGTGCTCGTCGGTTTCCCGTCAACCGGTAAAAGTACCCTCTTAAATAAACTCACCGGCACAGAAAGTGCCGTTGCCGCATATGCGTTTACCACCCTTACTGTAGTACCCGGCGCACTGGAGCACAAAGGAGCAAAGATCCAGCTGCTCGATATCCCGGGGCTCATCGCCGGAGCGGCAATGGGTAAAGGACGGGGCAAGGAAGTCATCGGTGTTGTGCGGGGCGCAGACATCATCATCATTCTCGTCGATGTCTTCAACGAGCGGCACGTTGACGTGCTCATCAAGGAATTATACGATGCAGGTATCCGCATCAATGTGCCAAAACCGGATATCACCATCAAGCGATCGTCAATGGGCGGTGTCCGGCTTTCCGCCGTCGGCACGCTCAATCTCGACATCGAAGATGTGCGTTCCATTTTATCCGAGTCCAAGATCATGAACGCGGATGTGCTGGTCCGTGGTGGCGCAACGCAGGACGATTTCATCGATGCCGTCCAGGGCAACCGGGTCTATGTTCCTGCATTCATCGCGGTCAACAAGGTAGACCTCGTGGACAAGGAACGGTACCTGGAGATCGAGCATGACATTGCCGCCCGGTTTGCAAACCCCCCGATCATGATCTCTGCCCATGCGGGCTATCACATGGAAGAACTCAAGGACGCCATTTATGACTGTCTCGGGTTTATGCGGTTATATCTCCGTCCCCAGAGTGGTGAGGCAGATATGGATGAACCGCTCATCATCCGTAATGGCAGCACGGTTGAAACGGTCTGCACCAAGCTCCACCGGGATTTCGTGTACCGGTTCCGCTATGCCCGGGTCTGGGGAAAATCCGTCAAGCACGGCGGACAAAGGGTGGGACTGACCCACGAGCTTGTTGATGGCGATATCTTAACCATCATCATCGAGCACTAAAATCCCGGATTTTGTATTTTTTTTAAAATGCGTTGCAGGGGACAGTCGCTGTCCCGCATCAGGTCATCCCCGGATGGCACCAAATATCACGGATAACGGAGCGTCGGTTTTGATGCCCGTTCCACAGAAATGTGTCCGGGTAGCAGCATAGCCGTCTGCCCGTAACCTGTCAAGAACAACCGTGATATCGGGCGGTGATCCTTTCAGGATCTGGGCAAGATGGTGGTAATCGTAAAAACTTGACGTGGGAAGTTCCTCACGGCAGGTTGCGATAATCTTCTGGAGTTCTTTTTTCGTGCCGAGTTCCATGCCCATAGGAAGGTCGTTCATCTGGTCGAGGATCTCCGGTTTCATGAGGCTGCCAAGCCATAGAGGACCGATAGGGTCAAGCTGTTTCCCGCAGTGAGGACAGGTGGATGATGGCGGGAACCTGCCCTGGTGCTCCTCGCGGTACGGACACGATGGGCACTGCATAATATACCCGATATGGGAGAGAGATTCGTCACCCGCTTTTGCCCCCCGGGTAATACGGAGGTGGAGGCGGACAAAATGTTCACGGGCAAAACAGAAGAGCGGGTCGATACCCCGGTCATATTTCACCGTCTGCCGGACAACAAACCCAAGAAGGATTCGCAGCCCCACTTCGCTGTGGTACTCGGTATTTCCCGGGCGGGCATCGTACCGGCGTATCCCTGCTTTCAGGTGCGCCCCGCAGAGCGGAGCGGTATCAGTAGCGGTGACCAGGAGAAACCGGCGGCACCCCCTAATTGCCGCATCGATAAACGTTGCCGGTGACCCGAAGGGGTCGAGGTCGACCGCATCGAACGACCGTTCGGAGAGCAGGGCATTAATATCCCGGTTCGTGATCTCGATATCTGCACTGTTGCGGTCGGCATTTCTTCGTATCACCGGTATGGCCGTCTCATCCCGGTCATTGATGGTCACCGGCACACCGCATTCGTTTGCCACGCGGAGCCCTCGGACGCCGGTTGCTCCCATAGCGTCAAGGTAATCGGAAGGTTTGAGAATCGAGAGAAGAAGGACCGTTGCGTCCCGGTTCAGCTGCATACGCCGGTTGAAAAAGATGGCGGCAGACGATGGCGGGAACTGTGTATCGGTGTCCTGCACCGGGACAAAAAATGTCGTTTTTCCTTCTGTTGCCTCGATTAACTCCATTGCGGAAGAATTGTTGGGAGCGCGCAAAACTTATACATATTCCCCGGTAATTGGTATAGGCAGGGCGAGTGGCTTAGCCCGGACATAGCGTCAGCCTCCTAAGCTGAATGCCGGGGGTTCAAATCCCCCCTCGCCCGTTGGCGCACAATGTTTCTGGCCCGTTTTTTTTTAATTTATGGCTCTGTAGAACTCATTGTTTTTTTATCTCAGGCACTCTTTGAAATCCGGGGTATCTGGATTCCCTGCCCCCGCCACATAGCCTCCCCAGATTGTGGTAGATCTTCAAAGAATTAGTGAAAAACCCAAAAAGAAGAGAGGAATACCGGGGGTCAAAGGGATACTCCCCTTGGGGGGCCTCCCCCTTTCTCGGAAGAGAGGGGGTCACACTCATAACTTACATAAGAGTTTTTTTTTTAAATTGGATGATTACAGGTTTTCTACAGAGCCTAAATTATGGCAAACCTTCTGCGGACATTCCTGATTTAAACGTGCCCTTGGCAATCATGTCTTTCCGTCAAATGTGGACCTGACCTCAGAATGCCCGGGGCTGTTACCCGGAAAAAAAAGATTATGGCTCAAAATTTTTATTATTTCATAGCTAACCGTTTCTGGTAAAAAAATAACTCCGTGGTGACCGCATGAAAACCATTCTCATCCTGATAGCTACCGCATGTCTCATTCTTGTTGCCGGTTGTTCGACTATTTCTTCTCCGAGTCAAACGGTACCTGGTTCTTCCCTGAAAATGAACGAACCTGCAGCGCTTTCGGGCGGCAACTATTCGTTCAACGCATCGATCAGCGAAATCTCCGTTGATTCGTCAGCAACCGGCGGCCATACGATCAATATTTTCATCACTGCGAAAAATACCGGGACAAATCCTGTCCGGCTTACGTGGTTCAGTAAACTTACCGGTCCGGATGGCACAACATTTGGTGGAGTTAACGTCTCCCACGGTGGCGCTGGGGCGCATAGTTCCCTGCTGTCCCCGGGGTTATCAGAAACGGCGCGGGATTATGTTGTGGTCCAGTCGGACAAGGAGTATGCCGCATTATCTCATGGTGCAATGCTTGATGTTGCTTTCTCCGGACAACAGGATGCCAATGAAACACCCGTCACACTCCATGCATTCTGGACTATTGACCCTGCATATTTCAAGTAAGCGCGAAACCGGGACACCCTATCTTTTAGCATTTTTCCACAGGTTAATATCACACCGTTCAGATACCTGTGTACCCATGAGCTGTGCAGGACTGTTCCGGATTACCCGCCCGGCAAACGCGTTCGTCGCCGGGCTCGCGGCGATCGTTGCCTATCTTATTGCAACCGGAACAATTGTCCCGGCAGCGCTCTTCCTGTTTGTCATTGTCGCCCTCATTACGGCAGCAGGGAACGTGATCAATGATTATTATGATGCGGAGATCGATGCGATCAACCGCCCTGATCGCCCGGTTCCATCAGGGACCGTTACCAAATCTACTGCTAAAAGTTTTGCGATTACCCTCTTCCTCGCGGGTATTCTTGTCAGCTTCTTTACCAACCCAATCTGTATTGCCATTGCTCTTGTCAATTCGGTCATTCTCATGTACTATGCGGCGAAGCTCAAGAGCACCCCTTTCTTTGGCAACCTTGCTGTCGCGTACCTGTCAGCAAGTATCTTCCTTTTTGGCGGGGCGCTTGCCGGTGTCACCGGTCTTTACCACATGCTGCCGGTTGCCGCCATTACTCTCCTTGCGATGCTTGCCCGTGAACTCCTTAAGGATGCCGAAGATGTGGAAGGAGATCTCGCAGGGGGAGCTCAGACGCTCCCGATCAGGATCGGCGTAAATGCAACCGCCCGGCTTGCTTTTATCTTTGCGGTGCTTGCCGTTATTGCAAGCGTGGTTCCCGGTTCATGGTGGGGAATCGGGTACCTCGCCGGCATCTTTGTCGTCGATTGCACCATTCTTGCAGCGGCACTGCGGGTGCTGTGCTGCACCACCCCCGCGTGTGTAAAAGCATCCGGTTCAACAACGTTTTTGAAAGTGGGGATGTTTGCCTCCCTTATCGTATTCACTGTATCGGCGGTTTTCCTGTCCGGGTAGCCTGTATAACGGCATCCGGCCGACCGTCCAATACCTTTATCCCCTGATCATCCCTCATCTATCGTGAGGCAGTCATGGCAGAGGTTTTCCGGCAGGGCTCTACGTATTTTGCTCCTAAAGGCTCCTATTTTGAAGGCAATGTAAAAATAGACGGGGACTTTGTCGTACCGGCACGCACGCATTTCTGGGGGCGGCTGGTTGTTTCGGGGAGTCTTGAACTGGGATCCCGTTCAAGCGTTGCAATGGACGTGATCTGCGGCAGCGCAATTGTCGGCAACCAGTCGCGGATTAAAGGCCCGCTCATTGCCACGGGCGATGTCACAATCCTCGACCATGCCACCGTCCATTCCATCCAGGCTGGCGGAAAAGTAATCCTGCGCCCGGACGTCCGTGTTGGGGATGTCACCAGCAGCGATACGATCATTGTCCACGGCAAGATTAAAAGCGGGAACCTAATCGGTAAGAATATGAAGGTTCTCGGGAATTAACGCAGGATCGACCCCGAGAATGGCGACTTCATAGACATCCGGCCAGTTCACGATGGTCTCAACACATCCCTCTTTTAAGGTCACCACGCCCATGACCACGAGGCCCATCTTGTCTGCCATATCGATACCTTCTTTGACTTCGGTGAGGCACCCCACCCCGATAAGGGCTTTTGGCCGGTATTTCTTGACCATCCGTTTGATGAACGAAGAGCCTGGCACAATAAAAAGATGGTACCCCATCGTTTCAAGAATCTGCCGGGATTCCCCGATAGAGCACTGCCCACAGCTCTGGCATTTCAGCCCTTCAGGAGTGAGATGCGCGGGACATTTCGATGAGCGAAGGCATTGCGGCAGAAAGATCGCCCGCTCTGTAACCGGTATCCGCTCAAATGCGCTCTCGTTCATCGCGTTCTGGAGTTTGATGAAAAATGCGAGCATCTCGCGGTCTTCAAGGCCGAGCAGCCGGAAAAACGACTTCATGAATCCTTCCAGCAGTACCAGTCCGGCTTTAATCATGCGGGGGAAATACAACCGCCCTTTTCTGATAGAATAGATCGAGATGACCACAAGCACAAATGAAACCGCGAGCGCCCCAAGTAAGATGATAATGGTAATTTCGCCGATGAGATACATCAGGTTGTGAAGAGGAGTAAAATCAAAATCCATAGGTAACGTGCTCGTAAACGTTATTTCGTATTGGCTTCTCTGCGGGATAAACGTGTTCTGAAGTCAAACGGCGCGCGAAAAACACCCTGTTCTGTAATGACGGCAGTCACCAGTTCCAGGGGTGTTGCATCGAACGCAAAATTTTTCACGGGCACACCATCAGGAATCAGGGTGCGGCTGCCCATGACGGCAAGTTCGTCCCTTCCCCGCTCTTCGATGACAACGTCCTGCTCGGTTCTGGACATATCAAACGTGGAGAACGGTGCGGCGACATAGAACGGGATGTTGTGGTGGTGTGCACAGACCGCGTGCATGTAGGTTCCGATCTTGTTAAAGACCGCATCCCCCGTAATACGGTCCGCACCGACAATCACGGCATCGATAGTGCTGGTACGCATGAGGTGCGCTGCAGTGGAATCGGTGATGACGGTTACCTCAATACTGTCCCGGGCAAGCTCCCATGCCGTCAGCCGTGCGCCCTGCAGCAGCGGGCGGGTTTCACAGGCAAGCACGTTTACGTTTTTTCCTGCCTCTACTGCTGAACGGATGACGCCCAGCGCAGTGCCCCACGAGGAGCAGGCAAGCGCCCCGGCATTGCAGTGCGTGAGCACGGTGCAGGTATCGGGAAGCAGGGCAGCCCCGTGTTCGCCAATGGCATGGCAGCACCGGGTATCTTCCCGGGCTATTTCCTGTGCTTCAGCAAGGGCAGTTTCCCGTGCAGAATTGATATCCCCGGTCTCCTCCAGTCGCGTGAGAACCCGGTCGATCCCCCACCCGAGATTGACTGCAGTCGGGCGGGTTGCGCGGAGCAGTTCTGCATCCCGACGCACATCAGCCCAAAATGCATCCCATCCTGTCCTGAAACTGGTAACTGCTGCAAGCGCAACACCATATGCTCCCGCGACACCGAGTGCCGGTGCACCACGGATCTCAAGGCGCCGGATGGCGGTTGCAAGACGATCAACGCTTGTGCACTCAACAATCGCATAGTCGTTTGGGAGCAGTGTCTGGTCAATATACCGGATTCCCGGCAGCGCTGCATCCCACCAGAGCGTAGCCGACTCGTTCACACTGATCCTGCCCTTAGTGCATCGATATATGCCCGCATCGCCGCCGACCCCCCGGATGCAACGCTGTCCGGGATATCCCGGGGCGCTGTGACCGTACCGGCTACATAAATCCCGGGGCGAATGGTGGCGACGGTATTCACTGCATCGTTGGCCGGTCTGATAAACCCGGTCTCTTCCAGCGGCAGGCAAAATCGCTTCGCAAGATCGCCGGTCGAATCCGCCGGCCCGATCCCGATCGAGAGCACGACAAGGTCCGGGTGGAGAACCTGCACTTCGGCAGTCTCGGTATTTTCGACCTGCATCATCATCCCGTTACGGTCGGGCAGCACATCTGAGGGCATCCCCCGGAGGAAACGGATCCCGAGCCCTTTTGCCCGCTCGAAATATTCCTCGTAGCCCTTCCCGTAAGAACGGATATCCATATAGCAGACGGTGATGTCGGTTTCAGGATGCTTCTCCTTGATGAGTATTGCGTTCTTTATCGCCTGCATGCAGCAGACGCAGGAACAGTACGGCCGGTTGATGGTCATGTCCCGCGATCCCACGCACTGCACAAAGACAATGCTTTTTGGCTCGTTCCCGTCGCTTAACCGTTTGATATGTCCGCCCGTCGGGCCGCTCGCGTTGATCATCCGTTCAAGTTCCATGCTCGTGATCACATCGGGAAGCCGAAGGTGCCCGAACTGGGTTTTTTTCTGGGCATCAAAGACTGAATACCCTGTCGTGATTACGATGCTTGCAGCATCAATAACAATTTCTTTTTCCGTATCCTCGCGGAGGATCGCTTCCGGACCACAGGAATCATAGCACAGGCCACATTCGATACAATGCTCCGGGTCTTTAACCACCCGGTCAGGAACTGCCTGTGGGTGGGGCTTGTAGATCGCTTTCCTTACCCCAACCCCCGCGTCGAACCGGTTATAGACTTCAACGGGACAGACCTGTATACAGTCGCCGCAGCCGGTACAGGTTTCCATATCGATATATCGCGGGTGCTGCCTGACGGTTACTTTGAAATGCCCGACTTCCCCTTCAATTTTTTCCACTTCAGCAAGCGTGTAGATCTTAATATTCGGGTGGCGGGCGACATCCACCATCTTGGGGGAGAGGATGCACATGGAGCAGTCGTTTGTTGGAAAGGTCTTATCGAGCTGTGCCATGTGTCCGCCAATGGAAGGTTCGCGTTCGATCAGGTGGACATTGATACCGTGGCCGGCAATGTCAAGAGCTGCCTGTATCCCGGCAATTCCTGCACCAATGACGACAACGTCACTCATGGGCATATTCCCCGGCAAGTTTGACGTATGAACGGGCGTTGTCCATGATATGCTCCCGCTGCGCATCCGTTGTCTGTTTGATAACCTTGCCGGGAACTCCGACAACGACTGAGTTTTCCGGTACCTGCATACCTTCGGTTATGACTGCTCCCGCCCCGATCATCGCGCCTGTTTTTACCGTTGCCCCGTTGAGCACAATTGCTCCCATGCCAACCAGCACCTGGTCCTCGATTGTACAGCCATGAAGGATCGCCCCGTGACCGACCGATACATCACACCCGAGAGTCACCGGGAATCCTTTGCTGGTGTGGACAACGCAATTATCCTGGATATTTGACCGGTCTCCAATCATGATCCGGTCCTTGTCAGCGCGGATAACTGCGCCAAACCAGATGCCAACCCCGTTTCCGAGGGTAACATCTCCCATAACGGTAGCGTTACTGGCAACAAATAATGGTTTGCCGGCGACCTTTCCATCAATATCCATAATACCATAGGAATGTAAGGTACAGACCGTATGAAGGTTATGGTAGGGGGCACATTTGACCCTCTTCACGACGGCCATAAACGCCTTCTGACCCGTTCGTTTGAACTTGCCGGGCCGGATGGTTATGTGGTGATCGGACTAACCACTGACGACTTTGCACGCCAGAAGTCGCACCCTATTCATGAATTCTCTGCGCGAAAAGCAGATCTGGAAACATTCATTGCCGGGAAAAACTACCCTGCCCGCTGGGAGATCGAACCGCTCAGTGACCGATACGGTTCTGCAATCGACGTGGATTTTGACGCGATCGTTGTCTCCGAGGAAACCCTTCCGGTGGCTGTTGAGATAAACAAGGTCCGGCGCGAAAAAAAGAAACGAAAAGTGGATATCCACCAGATCACCTGCGTGCTCGCCGATGATGGCCGCTGGATCTCCTCCACCCGCATCTGGCGCGGTGAGATAGATGTGCACGGGCACCTGATCAGATGATGTGGCTGGTCAGATCTT
Source organism: Methanoregula sp. (assembly GCA_039698055.1). GTDB lineage: Archaea > Halobacteriota > Methanomicrobia > Methanomicrobiales > Methanospirillaceae > Methanoregula. The sequence goes on from JBDKTL010000041.1 coordinate 12,187, forward strand.
TTTTAATGACAGACTCGCAGTAGAGACATCGCAGGCCCTTTCCTTCCGGCAGCACGGCAAACCTGCTCTTGATTGGTTCATTGGTATTTGAGATGCAGCCGGGGTTGGGACAGCGGACACTTCCTTCGATCAGGATGGGGATCTCCACACCTTTCTTCTCGCAGACCTTGAAATTGCGGACGATGTTGATCGTTGCCTTGGGAGAGATGAGTGCGATACGATCCACTTCTGTTTTCAGGAGCTCCCGGTTGGCAAGTTTGACAATATCTTTTTTCCCCATATTCCTGCTGGGAACATTTGTTGCAATACTTAGAGATTCCGTGGTCGATCCCGTTATCCCGAGGATCTTCATGACATTGAGCGCTTCCCCGCCGGTAATGTGATCGATGACGGTGCCGTTTTTGATCCGGCTGATCAGAAGGTCTTGGTTGGCAGCGTCTTCAGGTTCGTGAGGAGAATTCATTGCATCACCTTGAGAAGCATTGCCATCCTGACAGGTATACCGTTTCTCGACTGCTCGAAGTACCGTGCGTGCGGGGAGGCATCGACACGGGGATCGATTTCATCCACCCGGGGAAGAGGATGAAGCACGATCAGGTGCCTGCGTGCGCCAACGAGCAGTTCCGGAGTGATGCGGTAACTGGAGGAAACGTTGTAGTACGAGGTGGAGTCAGGGAACCGCTCACGCTGGATTCGGGTGACGTAGAGGACATCCACCAGCCCGATCACATCGTTGATGTCATCGTGCTCGATGATCTCCATGCCCTTTTCGGTGAGTTCATTGACAAGAGACGACGGTAGCTCGAGTCCTTTGGGTGAGACGGTATGGAGCCGGACTCCGTAAAGGGAGAGTGCAGATGCAAGGGAATGCGCCGTCCGCCCGTACCGGAGATCGCCCACGAGTGCGACATCAATCCCGTCAATGTCCATTGACTGTCGAATGGTATAGAGGTCAAGCAGCGTCTGGGACGGATGCTGGCCGGCGCCGTCCCCGGCATTGAGGACCGGCACATGAGCAAACTCTGCTGCAAGGCGTGCCGCGCCTTCCTTTGGGTGGCGGATGACGATCGCATCCGCATACCCGCTGACAACCCGGATGGTATCGGCAAGCGTCTCCCCTTTTGACATGGAGCATGCCTCGACACTGCTCACGGAAATGGATGTCCCACCCAGCCGGGCCATGGCCGATTCAAATGACATCCTTGTCCGGGTACTTGGTTCAAAAAAGAGCACGGCAAGGATCTTTCCCTGCAGGGCGGTCTTATCAAATTTCTTCTCATCGATCTGGCGCGCATGATCGAGCAGCTGATCGATCCCGGCACGGTCAAAATCCCCGATGGATATGATATGTTGCGTCGCAACTCCTCCCGCACATTGTTATCGATATATGATACTCCTGCGCTAATTATCTATTTCTCATGGGAGTGATTTTTTTGGCACTCGGGAATAAACCGGGGTTTTATACACCAGGGCGGGCTGACAGGAATGATATTATTCCATTGTTACGCAGATTTATAGAAGAAATTCATTTTCAAAAAGGTGTGAATAACCGTGCAGATCCCCATAGCGCGACCAGCGATCGGTCAGGACGAAATTTCAGCAGTTTCCGAGGTACTGGTGTCCGGTATGCTGGCGCAGGGCGAAAAGATGGCTGAATTTGAGAAAAAGTTCGCGGATTATTGCGGCACCACGCATGCCGTCGCGACAAATAATGGTACTGCTGCACTCCATGCTGCACTGCTCGCTGCGGAGATCGGTTACGGAGATGAGGTGATTGTACCGGCGTTCTCCTTTATTGCAACGGCAACTGCGGTGTCTATGTGCGGTGCAAAACCCGTCTTTGCGGATGTTGATGAACGCACCTTCACCATTGACCCGCAGCAGATTACAGAACGCATAACTCCGAAAACAAAAGCGGTAATTGGCGTGCACTTGTTCGGGCAGTCATTTGATGTCCATGCCGTTAAGGAATGTTGCGAATCCCATAACCTGATCCTGATTGAAGATGCCGCACAAGCGCATGGAGCACTGTGCAATGGGGAAAAAACCGGTGGATTGGGCCACATGGGCTGTTTCTCGTTCTATGCGACAAAGAACATGATCACCGGTGAAGGGGGGATGATCACCACGAGCGAGAAAGCCTGTGCAGAGCGCCTGCGGTTGATTGTCAACCACGGGCAGAGTGAGAAATACCTTCATACCCGGCTGGGATACAATTACCGTATGACCGATATTGCCGCTGCCATCGGTATCGTCCAGCTAAAAAAACTTGACAAATTTAATATGCGGCGCCGGAAAAATGCCGAATACTACGACACCCATCTCAAAGTAAACGGGCTGGTGACACCGTATGTTGCAGAAGGGATGCACCATGTTTACCACCAGTATGTCATCCGGCTCACCGGGGAGTTCCCGATGAAAAGGCCTGAGTTCATGGAGTACCTGAAGGCAAAAGGAATCGGCTGCGCCGTGCATTATCCTATCCCTCTTCACCGCCAGCCTCTTTATGATGTTGCACAGGACCCCGATCCCTGCCCGGTATCTACCCGGCTTGCAGAAAGCGTACTCTCGCTGCCGGTCCATCCGCTCCTTGATGGAAAAGAACTTGCCTTTATCTGTGATACTATTAACAAGGTGACATGAGATGGATGTCGGGATTATCGGCACCGGGGCGATGGGGAAAAATCACGTCCGGGTCTTTTCCGAATTGAAACGTGTGGATTCGGTTGGCGTATTCGATGTAAATGCAGCGGCAGCTGCGGCGATCGCCACCCAGCATGGCGCCACCGCATACTCCTCGGTCGATGATCTGCTCGCCCATTCCGATGTGGTGAGTGTCTGCGTTCCCACCCAGTTCCATGCGGGTGTCGTACAACAGGTCTTTGCTGCCAAAAAACATGTGTTCATCGAGAAGCCCATCTGTGCCACTGCTGCCGAAGCGCGAGATCTTATGAAATCCGCCCCATCCGGAATTACCGTTGGTGTCGGGCATATCGAGCGCTTCAACCCGATTGTAACCGAGATCAAACGGATTATCCGGAAACCGCTCTATGTCGAGATGAAACGGCACAATCCGGATTCAGCCAGGATCACCGGAAGTACTGTTGTTGAAGACCTGATGATCCATGATATCGATATCCTGCTCAATGTATTCTTTCCACAACCCGGCCATCTTCATTCCGGCGGGAATGCTGATGTGTGCAGCGTCCTTTTGAACTGCGGAAATGTGCCGGTTGTGCTCTCGGCAAGCCGGAAATCATCCAAGAAGATCCGGATGATCTATGTTGAAGAAGAGGATTTCACCGTCGAAGGGAACTTTATGTCCCAGGAAATTACTATCTACCGTAAACCGGGGCAGTACCAGTTCGAGAATGAACGGTACGTGCAGGAAAATATCATTGAAAAGGTGATGGTAAACAAGATTGAGCCTCTCAAGGTTGAACTGGCCTCATTCATTGAGTGTGTAAAAACCGGCCAGCAGTTTCTTATTACTCCACAACAGGCTATCCGCAACCTTGAGATGTGCGAAGAGATCCGGGCCGGTCTGGAACCGAGCGTGAGTTCCTGATAACGTGAAATATCTCCCCCTCAAAAAAAAACAAAAGAGGGCCGTTTAAATGATTGGTTTCCTTGAATTGGGATCTTTGGTTTTTCCAGAACAGCGCTGCCGGCAAATTCCCCGGAGTTTGATTTTGATAAGGATTTTGCCGTGATTTCCATTCATACGGCTATAATAAAACTTTTTCAATGAATAAACAGGTAGTGTCTCTATAATGCTGTAAAATCAGCAGCACCTGTATCCAGAGAGATCATCTCACTCATCACAGATAAATACCGGTTACCCGTGATCCATTCCTCGTTAATATCGATAAGGATTGAACCGG
>JBDKTL010000042.1:0-11816 GCA_039698055.1 Methanoregula sp.
TTTTCGTTATCGGTAAGGTAATTTAGTATGATGTCGCTTAGATTCATTGCCCTGTTCCTCTTTGTTTCCAATTCACTGTTGGATACAGGGCATCTTCACTTTTTACAGCACTTCGTGTACACTACCAATAAACACGGCTATCTTTTTAAAAATCCGGTGGATTTTTACTTATTTTTCCAATATGCTCCTGTTCATATCTGGCTATCGCATGTGCTCTGATTAGATAACGTATAAATCGGATTCTTGGAAAATGTATACAGGAATGGTCATAACTCTTGCACTAATTCTTTTATTTATTGCCCTGATCCCCTACATCATTTATCTGGCAGGTATCTTTTTTGGAAAGAAGCCCGGGGATACGGCTGTCTTGGAGGTATACCTGAATATCAGCATAATAATGTCTGCATACAATGAAGAACAGGTCATTGAAAAACGAGTTGCCAATATCAAAGCCTGTCATTATCCCAAAGAAAATTATGAGATCATCTTCATCGATGACTGTTCCAGCGATACTACGCTGCAGATGGCAAAAACCTGCCTGGAACAATCAGGGCTCCACTACCAGATTATTGCAAACAGTCAACGACTGGGAACCAACCGTTCCTATAATTTTGCCATCGCAAAGGCACATTACCCGATTATCGTAACCACGGATGCCGATGTTTTTTTTGAACCCGATGCATTGAAACATCTGATCGGAACCCTTGTCCGCGATCAGAATATTGCAGCGGTTACCGGTGAACTCGTGCCCATGAAAAATGCGAACAGTACAACGTTGATGGAACAAGTCTACCGATCGTTTTATGGTCGCATGTGCGAATGGGAAAGTTCCCGGGATTCCACGTATAATTTCAATGGGGGGCTGGTTGCGTTCCGGTCGGATCTTATACGGCGAATCAATGACAAACGGGGATCTGACGACGCAAACACCGCATTTGAAGCGATCCGCCGGGGATACCGTGCAGTGTACGTGAGCAGGGCTGTTGTATACGAAGATATCCCTGCACACTTCTCAGTCCAGTATCGCCAGAAAATCCGAAGAGCGACACGGTTAATCGAAGCGACCCTTGCAAATCTCGATCTCCTTGGGAAAAATAACCGGTTTTCGCGATTTTTTTACCCGCTGCGAATTTTTATGTACCTGTGCACGCCCCTGCTTTTCTTTATCTCGACTGCACTATTGCTGGTGGGACTCTTTGTGTATAATCCTCTTATTCCCGTAACGATCCTTCTCCTTCTCCTGCTTGTGGGATTAATCCGGAAACAAAACCTCCTTTTTGCATTTATCGTGAGCCAGTTTTATCTCCTTGTCGGATTATTGCATCTTGGCAGGGATGTGCGGGTCTGGGAAAGTACATCTGATAAAAAAAAGGACACTCAGTCCTGACGCAGTTTTTTTCACGGTCATGATATTGAGGGATCACCTGTCCGGACTGGACAGGTCCTTTAGGCAGTAAAATATCTAACACTCATCAAATCACTTGTAACGGGAATATTGCTGTGAGGCTTCGGGTATTTTTCTGCGTCCACGCTCTTAATAACATTACATATGTATTTATTTTTTTGAATCGATTTTATTTCGATGTGTGGCATTGCAGGTCAATTTTCCAAATCCGGCAATCCTGTAAATGAACCTCTTCTCCGAAAAATGTCAAAACGGTTAGTTCACCGTGGACCTGACGGCGAAGGTTTTTTCTCCGATGACCATGTCGGGCTCATTCACCGGAGACTCGCCATCATTGATCTGTCTGACGACGCAGCACAACCCATGACCAACGAAGACAAGAATCTCTGGCTTGTCTTTAACGGGGAAATCTATAATTATCTCGAACTTATTGACGAATTAAAAAAATACGGGCATACCTTTTCCTCGCATTCCGATACGGAAGTGATCCTTCATGCCTACGAACAATGGGGGGTTGACTGCCTGAAAAAATTTAATGGGATGTGGGCATTTGCTCTCTGGGACAAAAAAAACCAGATGCTTTTTTGTGCTCGGGACCGTCTCGGGATAAAACCGCTGTATTATGCTGTTTTTGACGGTGCTTTTTTCTTTGCGTCTGAAATCAAAGCCCTCAAGGAGCACGAACATATCGGGAAAAAACCCAATAATCCAAAGGTTCTCGAGTTCCTCGCGTGGGGTGCTGCCGATCATTCGCAGGAAACCATGTTTGAAGGTGTTTTTCAGGTAAACCCTGCACATTATATCCTCGTAACTGAAAAAAAAGAGATAATCCAGAAAAAATACTGGGACCTTTCAGTGAATCCTGCATTTTTCACAAAAAAACAGGACGATGCCGGATCGGCACAGCGGTTTATGGCGATTCTCAGGGATGCCGTGAACGTGCATCTCCGGAGTGACGTCCCGATAGGGACGTGCCTGAGCGGAGGACTTGACTCATCAACGCTTACCGTTCTCATCAACGAACAGAATGCCCGGCATTCCAAAGATCCGGTGACGGGACGGCAGAATACGTTTTCAGCCTGTTTTGTTGATGAGCGTTTCGATGAAAGTGCGTTTATTGATATCATTGTGAAAAAAACCGGGGTATCTTCGTATAAGACCATGCCGGATGGCCGTGCAGTGCTTGACGATGTCCAAAATCTTTTGTATATGAACGACGAACCATTTGCCGCGCTCACCCTCTACTCCCAGTACTGCGTTATGAGGGAGGCGTCACGACAGGTAAAAGTGGTTCTGGACGGACAGGGCGCAGATGAAATCCTCGCGGGGTATATTGCATACCAGTACTGCCATATCATGGGTTTAACAAAAAAATGGCATCTTTTTACGGTACTTGAGGAACTGGCGGGAACCGTCACCCATCACCGGGATTTCCTGAAGTACTTTATCCAGCAGGTTTTTGCGAGGAAAAGCCGGCGCAGCCTGTTAAAAGGTGAAGTTTTACCATTTTACCGGTACCGGGGGTCATTGGATCAGGCTCTCCATGAAGATTTAATCTCCAAGAATTTACCCTACCTCCTCCACTGGGAAGACCGTACCTCTATGGCATTTTCCCTTGAAGCACGGGTGCCGTATCTCGATTACCGGCTGGTGGAATTTGTGGCCTCCCTGCCGCAGGACCAGAAGATCAGGAACGGCATTACAAAATTTGTATTAAGAAAAGCAATCAAGGGCCTTGTTCCGGAAAAAATACGCTGCAGGATGGATAAAAAAGGGTTTTCAACACCTGAAGAAGTCTGGATGAAAAACGAGTTGCGGGAGGAAATGGTAACGTTATTTCATTCGGAATCATTCCAGACACGTCCCTACTGGGATGCCGGTGCCGTCATGCAGGACTACCAGAAGTTTCTTGACGGGAAAATCGCGTATTCCTCTGAATTATGGCGGTTTGCGTGCGTCGAACTCTGGCTGCGGATGTTTATTGATGCGCCATCAGCCACGGGAATGTCCACGTAAAAATAAAGTCCTTAAGGGAGAAGTCCCCCCTCATCAGCCGGACAGGTGACGTTCTGCCTTTTAATTGTCAAAACAGAATTGTATGAACCAGTCCCTATTTTCGTGCAATCGTGATATATCCCGAGTGGCATACGCTTGTCGAAGGTCTTGTCCCCCGTTTCGACCGGGTCATTTCCCGCTCGATCAGCTCGTGGGTATGCACTTCCCCGAAACGCTCCTGTGCTGCATCGACGACGATTGCCATCTGCTCCAGAAACGGCGTATAACATGCAAGATAACCCCCTGAACGCAGGAGGTTAAACGCATGGGCGACATATTCCGGTGCGATCTGCATATCGAGATGCACCACGTCAAAGGTTCCTTCCGCCGTGAGGACATCTGCGGCAACCGCTTCCACGTTCAGGAGCTTTGCCTCGGTGATATTTTTTTGTGCAATCTTTGAGAAATCCGGGCGGACTTCGTACGTCTTTACGCTCTTTGCAATACCGCCAAAATAGATTGCCGCGATACCACTGCCGGTACCTGCATCCAGCACATCGTCCCGGCTGCTCATGCCGGTATAAGCGATGACAAGCCCGATATCTTTTGGCAGCATCGGTGCCCCGGAGCGCTTGCCGTGCGTGAAAAAGTCGGTCGGCCGGGGGATTCTCAGCGTGAACTGTGCACCGGTATGGGTGGTGATAATATCGCCGGCAGAAGCGCCGACAAGAGGCAAAAGATCGATCTGTCCCTTATCCGTTGAAAGCATGCCTGGCCCTGCCCGGGTAAAAAATTCCCTGCCTTCACCGATCAGCAGAATACGATCGCCGGGTTCAATCATGGCGCAGAGAGCCGGAGAATCGCTTCGGCAATATCGCCATTGGTGGCGACAAGCGCTTCTTTTGCCTTATCATTGGAGACTTTTGCCTGTGCTGCCACCATCGTTATATCCTCATCAGGTATCGCTACTGCCGCCGGCTCGAACCGTGGATGGCCGGTGACCTGGTAGGTGGTCGATCCCTGCATCGTCATTGCCGACACCTCGGCGGAATCAAAGATGTAATTGCCCTGCGGTGTTTTTATTACGATACTCTCGACATTTTCAATCTGATCGACCTGCATGCCGAGTTTCTTCATCATCGCCTTCATCTGGCGCGGGTTGATATTTCCCGGAAGCATTTTTTTTGCACCCCTGCCGTACTTTTACCGCTACTCCGTAATTAAATGCAAGCATCTCGGCGCCGGAAACCTGCGCAGCACCGCACGCAATCAGCCGGTCCTTGCCGGCAACAACGAGCACTTCATCTCCCGCGCGGATTCCCGCATCCGTCCCGGTGACATGCTTTGCAAACACATTTTTTCCCTGTGCAACAAATTCTGCAACATCGTCACGGATAACGACACGGTATGCCGGTGCAGGCAGCAGGGCATGAAGCCGTTTTGCTCCTTCGATGCCAAGCGTCAGCCGTCCATCCGATGCCCGGACCGTCGCGAGGCGCACGCCTCCGCAGAGGATCTGGCGGATCCTCCCGGTCGTCGAGAAAATAAATGAACACTCTTCAGTAAAGAGACCGGTGCCGATAAGATTTCCAAACTGGTAATCAGCAATGGTCTGAACCCTGCGCAGTAAACTGTTCTCCGAGTATTTTGTTGACACGGCCCACAAACTCCTGTTCTGCTGATTTCGGGATATACGCCCCCGCAGCGATCTTATGGCCCCCGCCGCCGCCCCCGTACTCTTTTGCGGCCTCGTTTAGTGCCTGCTGGAGGTCGATCCCTCTCTCGACAACCCGTTCGGTCGTGCGCATCGAAATCTTGGTGAGATTAGGATCTTCGGGAACTTCACACATAATCAGTATCGGTTTTGCACTGTTCAGTTTTGAGAGCGCCATGCCCGCCCCGATGCCGACAATGGTGTCCGGGTACCGGTTGCCCACGTGGAGATACTGGAGGTTATCGAGTTCGTGAACGCCGGTTTCAATGATGAACTGGAGCAAGTCACGGATAATCGCCCGGTGGTTTTTGAGCATATGCTCGGCTTCACGGTAGGCCGTGCCCCGGTCCCCCCGCAGGATTGCCCCGCCGAGCGCAGGTTTCGACCATCGCCCGCAGGAATTGAGGAGAGTGGCATACTCCTGTGCATTGCGCAACGGTGTTCTTGGGATCTCGCCGGGAAACCCGTACGTCTCCGCAAGAAGCCGGTCGACGCTTTCCCCGTTCGCTATCAGCTGTTCGGCAAGCGCGGATATGATAGTCCGCTTATCTTCTACAGAGATCTCCTCCCAGACGTACCAGCGCCCGGTCGGCGCCTGCTGGACGATGCCAAGGCGCTTAAGAAACTGTTTGGCCCCTTCAGGATTGTTGCTGATCCCCTTGATAAACGGGTCATCGTTATAGGCAAGCGACAGGTAGACCGGGCGCGTCGCGGTACCGTAACAGTTAAGATCCTTTTTGCGGACTTCGACAGAACGGTGCCGGATACCGTCTTCCACGATCACATCCCGGGCCGGGCCGACAAGACCGCAGGTCTCCCGCGCCATCATATCCCCGACATTACCGACGACAGCCAGTTTTGCAAGGTCAATATTTGCCGTATCCAGCTGCTTGGCGATGAGATAACAGATGCCGGCGGCACTCATCCGGGTGTGGCCATAGGGAAGGCAGTTGACCTGCTGGTATTCGACGGTGCATGGCTGGCTGACGTGGTGATCGACAATCAGGATCTCATTTTCAGAAAATTTTCTCTCTTCAAGGAGGTTCTGCTGCCCGGCACCCAGATCGGAAAAAATCTTGAGCGATGTATCGGACGGCACCTGGGGCATGGTGAGGGGTTCCAGCTGCCGGACAAAAACAGAGCGGACGGGAATGCCGTACCGGGAGATTGCCTGCGAGAGAATCGCCTCGCAGGATATACCATCTGCATCGATGTGCGAGATAATGGATACTTCGTGAGCTGCAGTGATGTGCTCTGCGGCTGCCTTCACATCATCGCAAAAACCCATTGCATAATATTTAGGGAGTTCATACAGATGAATTGTACTTTGGTATGCAGCCTGATCAGATTGAGGTTTTTCTGGAAACGGGAATAATCACCCTAAAACGAATGCGGGTGGTGGACAAAAATGCCATTGCGCTTGGTGTGACGGAGCTCCAGCTGATGGAGAGCGCGGGAAAGTCTCTTGCAGCGTGTGCGTTAATGCTGAAGCCGCAGCGCGTGCTGGTACTGTGCGGGAACGGGAATAATGGCGGTGACGGCATGGTTGCTGCCCGGTATCTCCAGAACGGCGTGGAGACACATGTCTGTTATCGTGACGGCGGCAACCGGAGTTCGTCCTGTACCCACAATCTTGCAGCGCTGAAACATTCGCGTGTTGCCCTCCACCCGTTTACGTGTGCCGATGATCTCAAAGCCTGTGCCGCGCAGTTTAATGCGGCTGATGTCATTATCGATGCACTGCTCGGGATCGGTGCTGTCGGCACTCCTCAAGAACCCCTCCTCACCTGTGTTACGATGGCGAATGCATCGCGTGCGAAGATCATCGCTGCCGATGTCCCGACACCCGGTATGCGTGCAGATACCATCTGCGCGTTTCACCGGCCAAAAACCGATGGGGCGATTGTGGTGGATATCGGTATCCCGGTTGAAGCGGAATGTTGTGTCGGGCCCGGGGAGCTCACGCTTATTCCCGCCCGGAACAAAAAGAGCCATAAGGGTGTGGGCGGAGCGGTGCTCGTCATCGGTGGCGGACCGTACCAGGGTGCACCGTACCTTGCCGGGCTTGGTGCACTCCGGGCAGGAGCCGATATTGTCCGGATTGCTTCACCTGTCTTTGAGCCGGTTCCCGACCTGATTTACGAACGGCTTGAAGGGACCCGGATTGGAGAAGAACACACGGAGCGGCTTATCGGGCTTGCAAAAAAGGCAGATGTCGTGGTCTGCGGTAATGGTATCGGCACAGAGAGTCATGCCGTGGTCCGGGCAGTTGCGCCGTTTTGTAAAAAGGCTGTCTTTGATGCAGATGCCCTCCGGCTTCCGCTACCCGTTGCCGGCAATGAGACGATATATACGCCGCATGCAGGGGAATTGGCCCGCATGACCGGAAAAGAACTTCCCGGGGAAACGATCGGGCGTGCGCATATGGCAAGGGACGCAGGAATCCCCGGTACGGTTCTTCTCAAAGGGCATATTGACATTATTACTGATGGAAAGCGGGTCCGGTTCAACCGGACCGGGGATCCCGCAATGAGTGTTGGCGGGACCGGCGATGTACTCGCGGGTGTTGCCGGGGCACTCCTCTGCCGCATCCCGGCGTTTGAAGCCGCATGTATCGCCGCATATGTAACCGGCCGTGCCGGTGAGCGGGTTGCGGCGGAGCGGGGTGAAGGGATGCTGGCCTCCGATCTTGTGGACCGGATACCTGCGGAATTATTTTCAGGAGAGAACGTGAATGGTGGAGTTTACCCATATAGCAGATGACCGGGCGCAGATGGTGGATATCAGCAGCAAGGCTGATGTTGTGCGCGAAGCTGTTGCGGCAGGAAAAATATTTTTACGGCCGGAGACGTTAAAAGCAATCCGTGAAGGCGCGGTCGTGAAGGGAAATGTTCTTGCAACTGCCCGGGTGGCAGCGACCCTTGCAGTTAAGGATACCCCGCGTCTTATCCCGATGTGCCATGCAATCCCCATCAGTGCAATTACGGTGGATTTTACCGAAGGCGACGGGTGCCTTGAATCGGTTGTACGGGTGAAATCTGCCGGAAAGACCGGGGTCGAGATGGAAGCGCTCACCGGGGTGTCCGTTGCGCTCCTCACGATCTGGGACATGGTAAAATCCGCAGAGAAAGATGCCCATGGCCAGTACCCGGTCACGCGGATTGAAGGGATCCATGTGGTGGAGAAGAAAAAGGGTTCCTGAAATCCGCACCATGTCCCGTTAACCTGCCGGGGCTTTGCACGTAAAGTCGATTCTGCACGTAAAGTATGAAACTTGCACGTAAAGTCCATCAGGACAAATCAAAGTTAATTGATATCATTTTATTATTAAAATTAAAAATAATGATGAATGCGCTCTGCGCCTTTTAAGCTGTCTTTAACTAATTTATCTAAATTGGATATCTCATCGTGATAATCGCATTTGTCTCTCCAATCGCTTAATTCTCGCAGATCATTCAAGACTTTAAACTGTCTCTTATCCTTGTACCAACGTTGTACAGCAGAATGAACACCCACTTTAGGAAATTTGAAGTTGCCCTGATCTTCCGCATGGTTTTTTGCATGATGAAAAGCGGCGTAATAGGAACGACTGACAATATTTCGCTTTATTGTTTCTTCTTCACAAACGCATGATACAAAAGTTGGATTTATATTTAAATTTCGTGCAAAAACAAGAAAATCGTACCAATTATATGTCATAAATTATTCCTTCGGTTGTTTGAAATGCGTTGAAATTAATAGCCAATCGTTATCTGGAAATTTCTCGGAAAATTTATCACGGATGCCTCGAATTTTATCCATAAAATCATCAGGGTAGTTTTCATGTCGAACATCCATAAAAATAAAATGATCTTCAGTTTCGCGATCATCATATTTTTCAATATATACTTTAATTTTTTCTCCTCGAAATTCTGTTGCAATTATTTTATTTAATTCTAAAAACGGATCTACAATTTCGCCCATATTAATATTAAGACTGATTAGAAATTTTTTTACTTCTTTTTTATTTATTATAGTTAACGACTTCTCTAATCCCCAAAAGAACTTATCTATTTGGAGATTTACATCGCTCGCAACCTGGGAAATTACAACGTTGTTTAGGGTATTTAGTAATATACCCTCAATAGCTCCTCCCCAACTACTGTTACATTTTATTGATTGGGGTTTGTTTGATTGGAACCAGTACTCACACTGCAATTCTCTGGCACCAAAATCTGTAAATGCAGTAGCAGCAGATAATCCGAAACTTGGAACAATTTGCATTTCCACATCCATTTATTTTCCTCCAGGCATTCTTTTTACTGTTGGTTGCATATTAACGCCGTATAACGGATCGCCACGAGGATCTATCTTACCGAGTCTATCAATTTGAGAAATATTCGGTTTAATCCTTATTACAAATCCATCATCTGTAACATATTCATTCCAATTTTCTTTAACTGTTTCATATTTTATATCATAAATAGGCTCTATCTCTTTAAGATGGCGTAGATCTTCGGGGGGAATAATAGCCACGACATTATTGATTTGCATTCCCCCCATCGGTATTCCGGGAGGTACACCCATCACGTGTACCTCTTCCTGAATGATTCTTAATAAGATTATTTTAAGTTTGACCACTGTATTATCTTCTAATCTATAGATATTCCAATCCTCTTTTACAGTGTCAAAAATGATCTCTTTTGATTGTGCCATATCATCCGAAATTTGCACTTTAGAAGGTATTAAATCTATTTATTTCTTTTTATTACTTATAAATATAATTTCTAGATTATAGTAATTGTATCTACCATTAAAAAATTAGTTTTCGGGTGCTGCTATTTATTTTTCTTCGGAGTGTTCCAATAGGGACTCTTACACTTTGGACAGACTTTTGGCTCTTCAGTACCTCGTGCTACCCATTCGTGTCCACACCGTTCACACCTGTACCCCTCAACTTCAAGTTTCACTTTAGCCATATTACAAAGTATATTACTTTGGAGTATATAACTTCGATGGGTATTATTTGTAAATCGATAAGTATATATGCAATACTTACGTATATAATAATATACTAAATAAGTAAGTTTAAGGTGAGAAAAATGCAACAACTAACAACAACCAGAGAAGAGCGCGGAAAGATGAGCGCCGAAAAGGGCAACCAGATCCAGAAAGTCAAAGACAATCAGTACAAGGTAAAATCACAATCTGGCAACGGCTCTTATGAAATCAAAATCACCGGGCATGGAGCCGAATGCAGTTGCCCGGATTTCCAAAACCGGCACCAGCCGTGCAAGCACATTCTGGGACTTCGCTATTATCTCGAAGTGCAGAAGGACACTCCTCAGGGAACCGTCACCGAAAAGATACACCTGACTTACACTCAGGCATGGAGCGCATACAACGCGGCACAGACCGAAGAGATCAAGATATTTGATGCTCTGTTAAAGGACTTGGTAAAAGCCATTCCCGAACCAGAACAGAATATGGGACGCCCACGCATACCGATGAGTGAAAACCTCTTCTGTGCCATACAGAAAGTATACTCACAGTTATCAAGCCGTCGCGCTCACAGCTTGTTCCAGAACGCAGTAGAGAAGAATCAGATCGACCATGCACCGTATTTCAACGCCCCATCAGCCCTCTTCAACAAACCCGAAATAACGCCCATCCTTCAAGAATTAGTCACGCTCTCAGCATTACCCGTCGCTGAACTTGAAACGGATTTCGCGGTGGATTCTACGGGATTCAGGACTACAACGTTTAACGCTTACAATGGAATGAAACACGGAGAGAAAAAACAACATAAATGGATAAAGGCACATATGGCATGTGGTGTAAAAACCAACATCATAACAAGCATTGAGATCACCGGAGAAAACGGCGCAGATTCACCCCAATTTAATCCCCTCATAAAAACAACAGCACAGAACTTTAATATCCGCGAAGTATCAGCAGACAAGGCATATTCATCGCGTGACAATTACGAGGCTGTAAATGCAATCGGTGGTACTGCATATATCCCGTTCAAGAATCATGCAACCGGTAAGACACGTGGTTCCCCCATCTGGAAGAAAATGTACCACTACTTCCAACTCAATAAGGATGATTTCATGGAGCACTATCACAAGCGGAGCAACGTAGAATCCACCAATGCGGCGATCAAGCGGAAGTTTGGTGAAACACTCAAATCCAAAAACCAAGTCGCACAGGTGAATGAACTACTGGCAAAAATTATCGCCTACAATCTGACGGTAGTAATTCATGAGATGTACGAGAATGGGATTGAGCCAAGTTTCCTTCGGCTCTAATCTATCTTCTTTTATGATAAACAAAACTCAAAACAAATAGGGCGATTGGAATTCCAATTTCGGTTAATATCTCCCATTTATTGAAAGCCCATGCGGCAATTGCCCAAAGATATGTTACAAAGATACTGACGTAAAAAAAGTTATAAATCGCGTGTAATCCGGCAGATATACTATCAATAATCTCGCCATTTTGAAAACTAACGTACATAGAGCAGAATAGAAAAAAACTAATTATCAAAACAATTTTTCGGAACGCTGGCTCGTTTGTAATCGAGCGCCCATATCTCATAGGACTTACGCAAAAGCGGGATCAAACCGGCAGATCAAAATAATTTAACGACAGAAGAAAAGACCGTGGACAAGTCACGGAAGATAACCGACTTGGATTACATCAATTTCCTTGTAGCTGCGC
>JBDKTL010000043.1:0-95605 GCA_039698055.1 Methanoregula sp.
CAAGCCTCACATGAGTCTCAACTGGGATGAACCGTGTAACGTCTTCTGGTACAAATTGCCTCCGGAGAGGATTTTGGATTATGCGAAGAAATGGTTATATGTGTAAAATTAATTCGGGATTCCACAAATCCACGATATCATGCAAGTTAAAATATCGATGAGTAATGTAATTTCGAATGTCAGCCATCTTTTTAAATTTATTATCCGTAGAAGATCTTCCCTCTAAATCTCTTCGGATACTATCCATTGCAACAAGATGACGATTCCACGAATTTTTTTCCAAAAGATCAGTCTGAGTGAAAATTGTGTCTCCCCAAAAATTTACTTTTGAATCATCTAAACCCAATTCCTCGTAATCATTTAATAGTAAAGCAATTTTGTCGTATATATTCATGATTAAAACAAATGATTGTTTTAACGATTCAATATTGAACAGATAATTTAAACTGTAATCCGGTTCGTAGCGTTGTTTATCTAAAAAAATAAGGTCTTTATGCCTGAAATGAGACAGTGCGAGAGTAACCCGAGCTGTCTTATAATCGTCTCTCAAAGCAAACCATTTCTTCATCAACTCATATGATCTTTTGTTGTCATGAATTGACGTAATAAACCTAAAATCGATTAAATCTAATGATTTACATGAGCACTCGTGACAATCAAAATGGACATTAAGAAAAAGGCCGTTGTCTTCACAAAACTTCTGATAGAACTCTTGAAAACCTTCAGAGGATTCTTTATAATAATTAAACTTACTACCAAGAACTCCTTTTTTTCGGGGTATCAATTTTTTAAGGGTTCGTTCAGGATTAAATTTGATTTTATTTGCTTCAAAAAAATCATCTGCTGTTTTTTTTAACGATGGATTTATCGGATTGTTTGGATTCAAAGAATATTCCATTTTCAAAAAAGTCATCGCATGAAGCCATAACAATTTCTTATCTTGTTCGTTTGTTACGAACGTCGAAAGATGCCAAGAGCACGTTCCACGCGCTGCCCAAGCATTATAATGGGTGGGATTTCTTACGATCGCATTATCGTAGCATTCGATTCCTTCTAAATACCGACCTAAATCATTAAAAGTATTTCCTAAATTTATCCAAACCTCCGGTTGATTGTCATCTATCGATAAAGATTCTTCAAAAAGACCTTTAACTTTTTCTAGATGCTCTATTATTTCAGGGTTTAATTTCCCCTTATTCGTCATTAGATCAAAAAGTGTTAGTTTTTGGTATGCGTTTCCAAGATTGTATAGGTGATGGGTTTTATTTTTTGGATCTTTCTCAAGAACAAACTCTAAATGGTTAATGGCTTCAAAAATTTCATTTCTACAATGAATGTTCCCATCCCACCGATCAACGAGAATTATCGCCTTTAAAGATCTAGCCTGTATGGTATTTTTGTCTAATTTTGGAATTGTGTCAAAAACCTTAAGGGCTTCATCATATTGATAATTTTGATACAATTTGGATGCATTTGCAAGAATTATTTCAGTTTTTTTCATCATTTTTCTTTCCGTAAAATCTTCTTTTCTTTGAAGCCTTTTGAACAGCCATAAATGATGCTCAACCGCATACCCTTAAGCCTACAAATGCCACCGGGTCCGGTACGCCAAGCAAACCTTCTCCAGCATCTTCTGGTATTCAGCATCGATATCGACACCGAGATTGTTTTCCCGGGCAAGAGATGGCGGGTTCACGTTGTCGATGAACACCGGGACGAAGAGAATATAGTCATACCCCTTGACATGGGTAAGCCCGATCTTCCGTGTGGGAAGCCCTTTGAATTTCTCCATCGTCTGCGCAGGATCGTTCGCCCGGTTTTCACTGATATCCTCTTCAAAATCTGTCCATAATGTCTGATCGCCGGAAGATAACCGGGGCACAACGGAGTCCTGGAACTCCCGGGGTTTCTTTTTGAAATGGGACTTGACGCCGTCGGGGATATTCAGTACCCGTTCGGCAATCCCGACCATGACAGTCGCTCCCATGATGATCTCGGATTTTATCCCGTGAAGATCCTGCAATACTTCGTAGAGGTCGTCGAACCGTGCATCGCGGTTGCGGTGAGCGGTTATTACGGATTTATTCTCGATGCAGATCCTGACGTTCCGGAGATCGGGATTCCCGGCAACATCCGGTTCCCCGATGAGCAGATCCATCTTTCTCCCCCTTTGGGTGGGAGACTCGACATTCAGCCAGCTCTTTACGATGTGATTATCGATGTCCTGCTTCAGTTCCGGACATTTCAGCATAAGATCCCGGAAGATTCCCCGGCTGACGATATCCGAGTGCATCTGCTGGCGGTGATTATGGTAGTGTTCCATCACGATGTTGTCGATCACTTCGTCGAAAGGTGTTTTCATCATATCATCCATTTACGGCAATTTCTGGAGAATCTTCAGAACCGTGAAGAAGGCTGGCTTTCTGCCCCGAGAGCCATCCAGGTTCCAGAATGCCAAGTGGAACAGGTACCTGTTTCAGTATCGTACTCTGTAACCGGAGAAATCCGTTCGCTGCCCGCTGGCAGTTCGACTCCAGCCACGACCGGACCTCACGGGAATTGAGATAATCGTTGAGCACTTCGATATGGTCGGGATTCTTTGGGATGATGTAATATACCGAATGGCCCGGGACAATTCCACCCGAATCGTCAATCCTGAAGAAGGGCATTTCCGTGATATCCTTGCAGAGAATTTTCCGTTGCAGTATCTGGTTAAGCGGCGGATTTTCATGGAATGCGTACCAGGGTTTTTTTGCCGTACAAGTCCGTTTCAGCAGTATGCTGTGATTTTGGGGGATCAGTAAAAAGTTTTTCAGTGCACCAAGCTGGCTTTCCGGAATTAATTTTCCATTTAGATCATACGGAGTGAGCATTTGAAGATCCGACTGGACATCACGCGAATTCGATGACAGATCTCTTCCGGCTATTGTGGGGAAAGCAAACATTTTCAAATCTGTGGGGATCACCTGTTTTTTGTGGACAAAGACTGCATCCGCTCCGGTTGCGACCCCACAACTGATCCGGAGACATACCTCGCCGAGCGTACAGTACCCTGCTTTTTTTTCTGTTTTCCCGTAGAGGGAAGGAAATGCAGATGTACCATCCTTTGGCAGGTCGACAGATTTTATATGACCATCACGGAATACTATCATAGTCGGCCTATCTGATTTCTGGGGAGTTATCGTGGTAATGGCAGGGTACGTAACCAAGCTCCCGAATGATTGCTCATGGATCAGATCGATCTCATCGATGTAATATCCCGACAGGATGATCCTGAGCTGGGACGCACTTTTTACGGAGAGATATTTTTCTGGTGTTATGAAGACGAGTCTCCCCTCTTTTTCCAGGCAATGGAGCGCCTGTTCGAAGAAGAGGAAATAAAGATCGAATCTTCCCGTTGCCGAGCGAAATCGCATCCGGTATTCCCTCTTTTCGTGCTCGGATAACCCGTTAATGGGAACGTACGGTGGATTCGCGATGATAAAATCAAATTTCCGGTCAGGAACTCGCAGGAGAAAATCCTCGTGCCTGATTTGTATTGAAGGATATCCTGAATATTTTTCACACGCTATTGCGAGGTGGCTAGAATCGGAATCGATACCTGTAATGCAGGGGATTTCCCGGTTGTTTTGATCGCACCACCGTATTATCCCGTCGATAAATGCCCCCCGTCCGCAACCGGGATCAAGGAGTGTGTCCTCTGGTTCCGGTGGCACTTTTTCAAATAATTTTGCCACCATGAGATCGACGATAGATGGTGGCGTTGGGACAAACCCTTTCATAAGAATTTCCTATCCATATCTGAAGGATCGAGAGTATTAAGGATATCGGAGTGAACCGCGAAAGTAAACACGTATCACAATAAGTAAAACCCTCGACAAAGCAACCCGGCGACACCTATAATGAGGGGGCATCTCACCATTCCCATGAGAGGTGATTTGGCCCTCATTTGACCGGTAGGTTGCCTTATCGTGCCCGGAAAAAACACTAAATAGCACTATTACAGCAAAGAATAATCCGGAAAACGGCCTGTAGTGCCGTACGGGTTGCCGCAGGAAATCACCCGGTAAAAATCCGCGCAGAGACGCGATTGGAGGGACAATCTCGAAGATTGCGATAGATAGCCTTGCCGGGTTGGTACACTTTCATCGCCCGGTTTGGTGGGAGGTCCGGGGGATTATTCCCGACATTTTTACGAATATCCCTTGGACATCCCCCGGATTATGGGTGCAGTGACCCCACAATTCCCGGGACACACTATTTTCTCCATGGAGGCGGTTCTGCATATATGGGGCCAATATACCCCCATGATCCAGATTATTTTCCATCCCGCATCTCGCCCTTCTTCCCCCGTTCCGCAAGCCGCTCCCGCGCATTCGTCACCGCTGCCTTGAGTTTCTGCTCCAGAACTTCACGGGGCGGCAGTTCGGTAAGGTACTCGGCAACACGGATGCTGCTCGCCTCGAGTTCGAGGAGTTCGATATGCCCGACAGACGAACCCGCACAAAGAATCAGCCCAATCGGAGGCTCCTCTCCCGGCTGCCGATCGTACTTGTCCAGCCAGCGCAGGTACAGCTCCATCTGCCCCTTGTCAGCCGCTTTGAACTTCCCGAGCTTGAGGTCAATCGCGACAAGCCGGCGAAGTTTCCGGTGATAGAAGAGCAGGTCGATATAGTAGTCCTCGGCATCGACGGTAATCCGCTTTTGCCGGGCAATAAAAGAGAAGTCGGTACCAAGTTCGAGGATAAACAGTTCTAATTCACGAAGGATAGAATTCTCCAGATCCTTTTCGGAAAACGTATCGGACAGGCCAAGGAATTCGAGGAAATATGGGCTCCTGAAGACGAGGTCCGGCGTCATCCGGTCTTCTTCGCGGAGCGCTGCGAGTTCCTTCCGGGCCAGCTCTTCCGGCTTCTTCGAGAGGGCGGTTCGTTCGAACAACATTCCCTGGATCTTTGCCTGCAGGGTCCGGACACTCCACCGTTCAAGCCGGCACATCTCCGTGTAAAATTCGCGGGCAAGCGAATCATCGACATAGATAAGATTCCTGAAATGTGTCCAGCTCAATTGTCCACTCAGTGAGTGGATTATTGTCCTGTCGGGAAATATTTCCGCAAACCGGACCATGTTGAACAGATTGGTACGCGTGAAACCAGGGCCATACTGCGTGACCAGTTCACCGGATAATGTATCGAGCACCTGTTTACCGTACGCTGCACGTTCATCCTTAAGAATCTCTTTTCGGATACGTTCGCCAATATCCCAATAGAGCAGGACCATCTCGGAATTTACACCGATTGCAACCCGGACCCGGGCTGATTCGATGAGTGCCTGGAGATCCCCCAGCAATGCGGGTGGGACTGGAGAAGATTTACGATCCAGGGTGTCCCGGGAGATTGCCTCGCTTGTCTTTTTCGTCAGATTCTTTCCAGCCTTCTTCATCAGATCATCTCTGTTTAGCATTCCCCTCGAATCCAGCATTGTTTGCATCGGAGCCAGAATTGTCCACGCACTGTGTGGATTGTTGTCTTCTCCGGGAGCGGACGATGTTCCCCCGGTGCCGGATTATGCCCCGGTCCAGAACCAAACCACTCTTCTCCCGCCATGCGTACGAATTGCTGTGTTACTGGTCACATTCGACCGGGCATGAAATATAGTTAATGAAAAATCCGGGCAAAGGTATCACGCCCGGATAAACACGCCGCAAACCCACCATTCTCCCCAGGCTAAACCCGCCAATCAGCCCGATCGGAACTATATCACCAAAAACCAACACTATTGTTTTACGATTCCTATGATTTTGCCCCCATTTGACCGTTATATGGCCATATTGTGCCCGGAAAAAAACACTAATATAGCACCATTACAACAGAGAATAATCCGGAAAACGGCCCGTCCATCGCATACAGGCTCCCACAGGAAATCACCCTGCAAAAAGACGCCCACAGAAGCGTTCCGGCAGGCGATATTTCCTGGCATGATGACCAGATCGATCCGACCGGACTTTCGCCCTCCAAAAGCGTACATTAGCGTACAATTTCCCGCCCCAATCGTTGTCCGATTGACGTAAAACCAACGTTACACATGATTTTGAAAAGCCTGAGTAAAAATGCTTCCCATTTTGCACATAATTCCGGAAATGTGCCTCCTGAAAGGGCAATCCAGGGCCGTACATGGCCCGGATTGGCTCCACGAATCGTACCTCTCACAATGGAGATAACCGGGGCGTACCCTACAGGCAGGAGAGAATCTTCTCCCTTTGCCATGCCGACCCGAGCACGACAGCGCCGCCATCGGGGGTTGGGGCAATCCGGATGACCCCGTGCCAGTCGGAAGGAACCGGTGTCTGCCACACAAACTGCCCGTCGTCCCTCATCCTCACGATAAGATGCGGGGTGCCATAGCCGTAGGAGGACCCGGCATCCTTCACCCGGAAGCGGGTTGCAAGGTAATCCTGCCCGGAGGTCTTTACTACGGGCGGGGAAATATCCGGCATCCGCTGCTGCAGGACCGTGCCGTTGTCATCGAATGTGACGGAAAATGTTTCCAAGACATTCATTGGAGTTATGTCAGATTTCCGGGCCGATTCGTAAAAGACCTCAAACGTCCCCGGCCGGACCTCGGCCATCAGGACCGGCCGGTTGTCCCAGGACTGCCCGAGCGTTGCATTCCACACGACCCTCCCGCTACGGTCGAACCGGAAGTAATTGAGTTCCCGCACATCATCCGCGTACCCCTCGATAAGGCAGCCGCCATCGGACGCAGGAAGGAGCGGGTGCTCATGAAGAGCAATAAGAGGAAGGGCATCGCACCTCCAGCGTTCGTTGCCATCGGTATCAAGATTCATGAGCATGGAGTTTCTCCCGCTGAGATTTTCTGCCAGTACAAAGAACCCGCCATTAGTAGTGGGTGCGAAATGCGAGGCATACCCATAGTCTGCAAACGGGATCTCGCGGCTGACGTTCCCGTCCGCATCCAGGACAAGAATTCTCCCGGGGAAGATCGTCCCGGCAAAGAACCCTCCGCCGGGGTTCGGGAAGAGGCCCGTGAATGTTCCTTTATATTCCGGGTATAACCGGTTCCATTCCACCGCCCCGCTGCTGTTGAGCCGGATGAGCCGGGCTGCCGGCAGATCAATTCGGAAATCGTTTCGTCCTGACAGGATATACCCGGCATCAGCCGTAGGGACAATCTCGTTCGCCGTGTCGTCCTCGCCGCTATCGATTCGGGTCTGCCACTGCACGTTCCCGTCGGGGCCAAGCTTCATGACCATGATATCTGCTGGCGGAAGCCCGCATTGTGCCGTACTAAAACCCATGGAAAAATATGCCCAGATCGCGACTATCGCAATGCCCAGGATTCCCCCCACAAGTATACCGAAAAACCATCTGTTCGGGATCTCTTTTTTCAGCAGGTCGCATAGATGCATGATGTATCCTGATAACGAGGGGATGTCACAATACCGGATTTGCGATTGCAGTAATATTATCATTTGTATTTTTATCCGGGCGTCACGCACAACCACAGATCCCTGGCCGGGTAAATTTCAGTTACCAGACCGGCGATCTCTGCATCCGCTCATCCACAACGTAATCTCAGCAGAAAAACAGTACACATGAATGCCCGGCCCCTTAGGCTGTAACTCTCCCGGATGCTTGGGAGCCATGGAAAACAATCGTCGGGTTGAGAGAGAAAGGAATATACCATTTTTTACCGTAGATCATGAAGCGATATCCCGGATTGCAACAAAAAATATACCGGAGACAAAAGACAGGACTGCGGGGATTCTCAGGGAATATTCCCGATAAGATGTCAGCATTAAAACGACATCGGCCACCTCAACTTTACCGCAACAGATAAAAATAGTAATCACTTACACAGGTTTACCCACTAAAAAAGAGCGTATTTCATGAATACCCACAGCTGGCTGAATCCCCATCTTGAGAGAAGAAATTCAGGTACGCATGGCTGGGGGATATTTGCCAACGCAGACATAAAAAAAGATGAGAGGCTGGCAATATTCGGGGGGAAGATCATGCTGATCGATGAGATGTATCAGATCCCTGTGGATATGCAGCGATATACCATGCAGATCGAAGAGCGGTTTGTCCTTGGTCCTGCCAGTGCAATCCCGGAAGATACGGACTTTTTCAATCACAGCTGCGACCCGAACAGTGGTTTTAAAGGCCAGGTTTTCCTGGTTGCCATGCGGGACATCAACGCCGGGGAGGAGATCACCTTTGATTATGGCGTGACCGTTTCAGAATCGATGGGAAGCACGATGATCTTTGAAATGGATTGTACGTGTGGGTCTCCCCGGTGCCGGAAAACAATAACGGAACAGGACTGGATGCTTCCTGAATTACAGGCACGGTACAGGGGCTATTTTTCTCAATACATCCAGGACAAGATAGAGAGATCGAATCAAAACGGTTGCGGGGAACGGATAAATGCCGACGTTGGTATCCCGGATGAAGAGAAAAACCAGATTGATGTTACTGTGGTGACGTAAGTCCCCGCTGTGAGATTCGATAATACCAGGGGCCGGATTTTAAAAAATAGAGAGGTCTATTGGTTCCACTTTAATCTCTTGACCGGCAAGACCGCAAAGAGCCGGTTTTTTCGACCCCCATTCGGATATGGGTGAACTCACTAAAATCCTGAATAGCAGATCCCCCTCACCCACCAGCCACCCCCACCCCGTCCACCACAATTGTACCCATGTGACCCCCTCCACACCCTCAATCATAAAAAGCCCCCCAACGTAAGAAATTTTACCGTCATAAAATAGCGAACAATCCAGCATCATTTTGGCCTGAAAATACAAAGGTCATGAAGGGGGTCGCACAGGTACATTTCAAACAGCCACGACCCGGCGACCCTGCCAACAGGGGACATGGGGACACGATCATGCCTTATGATTTACGTCAGAAATTTTTTATTGTTGAGGGGCCTCACGCATCCACGTACGCGATCGGGCCTTATTACAAATGTACCTATGCGACCCCCTCTTTGCCCCGCAATAAAAATCCGCACATGGACGCGATTGGCAGACCCGCAAATAACTCTTTATGGGGTACCTTCGCAACCTATATCCATGGATAAACAACCCCAGACCCCGAGGGTAAAGCGCGATCGCCCGATCTGTGAACGGTGCCAGGACCCAAAAATCGTCCAGAAGCCCGATGGCAGCTACCGGTGCAGGCGATGCGGCTTTGACAGCGCCAAAGGAAAGTAAGTAAGCGGCCCCAAAGGTGTGACGCCCGGATGGGCTGTTCCCCCCCCAGCCAGCATGGGCCTATTTTAATAGATTATTGATACTCCAGTGGATCGTTTACACCCGCGTCACGGAACGCTTCCAGCCGTTCATTACACGATCCGCATTTTCCGCATGATTTCTCTTCGCCTTTATAGCAGGACCAGGTCAGCGAATAATCCACGCCAAGAAAGAGCCCCCTTTTTACGATATCGCCCTTGGACTTGTAGAGATACGGCACTTCCAGGATCACATCGCTCCAATCGCAGAGATGAAAGGCCGTCGCCATTGCACTGACAAAGGCAGGCCGGCAATCCGGATAGATGGTGTGATCGCCCGCGTGTGCGCCGTAGAACAAACGGTGTGCCTGTATTCCGATGGCATATGCGGCAGCAATGCTGAGGAGCACCATGTTCCGGTTGGGAACCACGGTCTGTTTCATGGTTTCGTCGGCATAATTGCCGTCGGGGACTGCCCAGTCGGTGCGGGTCAACGAAGACGGTGCGATATCGTTTAAGAACCCGGTATCGATAATCTTGTGGGGAATGCCGAGGTTCCGGCAGATTTTTTGGGCACAGGCAATCTCCTTGTTGTGTTTTTGCCGGTAGTCAAACGTTACTGCATGGACGTCGTACCCCTGGTCGATGATATCGTAGAGCAGGGTGGTGCTGTCCATCCCGCCGGAGAGGATGAGGACGGTCTTAGTTACGTGTGGATTGGTTGTCATCTGAGATATTTCAGGTTTTACGCGGGATAAGAGAATAAAGCTTGGTTTTTGGGGAGGACCCGGATGCGTGTGTTCCGCAGGATCGGCCGGGGAGGTTACATCTGAAAGGGGGTGATGCCTGGCCGGAACCCACCCGGATCCTGGTTCGGCAGCGAGCCAATGTCGATGCGATCACGATACTTTCAGTTATTTGCCGTATAGATCTCCCTTCTGCAGAACAGGTAAAGTGCGAGCAGGAAAAACGATCCCACCATAACCGCAACCGCCCAGACAATCGGGCGCCAGGTAGCCACCTCGCCAAGCAGCGACACCTCCTTAAATTTCTGACCGGCATGGATATTCTCTGCATCGAAGTATACGAGAATTGCACTCAGGAGGCTGAAGGGTATGAGGAGGTTAATGTGAGCTGCTGAGTAAAGGCCCGCAAGGAAGAGTACGATTAACAGCAGGTTTGTCTGGTATTCCGGCCGGTGTTCTGCCGGTAACGGGTTATCCGCAGATCCTGCTGCGGGACCCCTGGGAGCAGGGGTTTTTGCCATGCCCTCGTATTCAGGGGCAGCAAACGTGTGGGTTTTCGGGTGAGAACCCTGCGGGCACCATCCCAACCATCCCCGGATGACTTCAGTGATATGCATAACAGGAACACCTCGCCGCAGTAAATGAACGGGTTTTTTTGTCAAACATCAGGATGCACCCGGTTCTTTGCTCCCACACCAGGATCAGGGCAAGGACGTACCAGGGCACGAATGCAAATCCTGTTGCAAATGCGGGGAATGCCAGTGCACCTGCAATCGAAATAACCGCGAGTATTCCCCCGAGGATGATAATAAACCAACACGGAATTATACCGGCGATAAAGAATGAAATGATATAATCGCCCGGCCCGGTCTTTATGGTCATCCCTTTCACGAGCATCCCGAAACTGTTCCAGAGCCACGGTGCGAAGAATGCAAAGAATCCCAGTCCTGTGATCGTTCCAAGGATCAACATCAGCCTCGTGATATAGTCGGCCTGGAAAAACGCCACTGCGGGTATGGCAGCCAGAGTGAAAAAGACCGCCAGGAGCAGTACCTGGTTCCTGTACCGCTGCAACCTCCCGGCCGGTTGCGAGATTCCATCCCGTTGTACCTGTATACAGTCCACGACTTCTTCATGCAGCTCTCGCGACGACTGCAACCGCATGGGGGCATTCGGGCACCAGCCGAGATGTCGTTTAAATGCGTCAATCATGTACATGTTCTGCCTCTTTTTCCAACCCGAGAGTCGTACCGTTATAGTGCAACTGACGATGAGTTTTCGATTCCCAGATCCCAACGCTGACAAGTATCCCCCACATGGAAGCCGCAACGAATCCTCCGGCAAAGGCTGTTGTCATTTTCAATGTAACACCGGGAAAAACCCCAAGAAGAACAAGTACCGGAACAACGATGAATAAAACAGAGATAACAACCGATAGCGATCCGGAGATTTTGTCATAACGGTTCCAGAGAACCATCGGGCCATCGTGAAGCACTTTGTTGAATATATACCAGTACCAGATCCCAAAAATTGCCGATGTCGGTAATCCCACTACCAGACCAAGGATAAACAGGGAGATGGCGGACCATCCCCCAAAGTGTACAAACAACAGGTATCCAACGATAGAAAACCAGATGGCGAGCAGCAGCATCTGGTTCCGGAACAGGCCAAGCCAGTTCGTTGCTCGGGTTTTTAACGATCCTTTTTGGGAAGAAGTTTCTGTCATAGGTTCCCGCTGAACCGGTGTGTTCAAAACCCGTGACTGTGCGTTCGGGCACCAGCCAACATAGTGTTTTATGGTCTCAACAATGTGCATTTCCCGATCACCTCGCTACAGTAACCAAAAAGGTTTTTTTATCGAAAACCAGGATATACCCGGTCCTCCGCTCCCAGAGCAGGATCAGGATGAGAACGTACCATGGAATGAATGCGAACCCCACGGCAATCGCAGGGAGTTCCAGCGCGGTTTCGAGCGGGACGATCGAGAGCGATGCCATGACAAGGAGCACGACAGCCGCCAGGATTACGCCGACAACGAAGAACAGGATTATATATCCCTCCGGCCCGGTCTTTTGCTTCTTCTCCTTCACGAGTGTCAGGTCGAAGCTGCACCAGAGCCGCCGGCCGGAGAATGCAAAGATCACCAGTCCTGCAATGATTCCGATATACACAGCACTCATGAAACCGAGAGCATAAAAAGATCCCATGAATGGGATGAAGGCAATGGTGTAAAAAACCGACCAGAGGAGTACCCGGTTCCGGTACCGGTTCAGCCATCCGCTGACTGCGGGCGTCCCGGTCGCGTCAGCTGGAGGATCAGCGGCGTTTTCATGAAGTACCGGCGCCAGTCGTTGCGGCACTGCGTGGACCTGCGGGCACCAGCCGAGATATTTCCGGATTGTTTGTGCAAGCTGCATGTTCAGACCGCCCCCCCACGCCACTTCGACAACATTTCAGATATGTTGCTGGGATCCTCGACATACAGTCCGAAGATTTTTTTGTCGTTTGTCGATATCGCAAGTACCTGGGAATAGTGCGATCGGATATACCCGTGATAGAACAACAATCCGAAAAACACGATCACCGCAAGATAGTACACCACGAAAACACTGAGAGAGATCCGTGAAATAATTCGTGGGATAAGGAGTGAATTCCCGCCGAACAGAACAGAGGGTATAATACCGGCAAAAAAGATTACCATTGCCCCACGGAAAAACCACCGGTGCGTGTGATGGATATTTTTTCGGACATCGATGGTTGTTATCGTGTCTTTTGGGATGATGACGGACTTTGAGAGAGGCTGCCAGACGGTGATAGATTCCGGGGTAAATTCGATTATCGCTTTTTTAATATCCTGGTGAACCATCCGCACGGCAACAACGAGTATGAAGACACTCAGCATCAGCATTCCAAGAGAAGACCAGGTTTCAAAAAGGTTGTATCTCATGATAACGAACAATCCCGCGATCGTTCCGCCGAGGATAATGGCAAAGAGGCGTATCGACATTCCGGTTGATCCGTAATCCAGGATCACATCCTGCATCGTATATCCACGTTCGCCGACAGGTATCGACATCACGGGATTGGCTGCCCGAATGGTTCTGGAATGTGTCGCCATCATCCTGTCCGGGCACCAGCCAAGCCATCCGTGGATAACTTCAGAAATCCGGGTGATCATGCTAGAGCCCCATCTACCGTTTTTCCTTCAAACACCGGTGATATTGTCCCGGTCTTTCCATAGGTATAGAGGCCCAATGTGGCAATACCCACGATGGTCGAGCCGATGAACAGGATAACGAGCATTACCAGCATGTACAGGACAACCGCGACCCCGACCATCCCCGGATTCCCGGAAGAAAAACCGATAATGGATATAGGTACCATCGCAAGGAGCATTATCCCAAAAACGATCAGGAAAAAAATACCTGCACAGACGATAACCTCTCCCCACAACTTCCGGACCATCGAGAACGATGTCCTGAGTGCAGGGATCAGACCTTCATCGTTCAGGACAATGGCCGGGACAACAAACATCGTAAGAATACCAAAAACAATTGTCGCCGCCGTTGAGAGGAGGATAATGGGGATACTGGCTGTGTAACTATTTGTGATATAGGTGAGTGCGATTCCCGCAAGAGCCCCGATAACCGCCCAGCCTGCAAGAGGCAGGATATGATCTCCCGCCCGGGACAGACCTTCCCACGGGGTGATCGTTTTCCCGGAAATGAAATAAGAGACACACGTGACCAGACCTCCCAGCAGATAAACCGTGAGGAGCATGGTGACAAGCGCCAGGGTAAATGTCAGGACAAACCACGGGATAGAGCCCTGTACAACCAGAATTGTTTTAGGAACCGTGACAAGCCCGGTTCCCGAAAACGGGTTGGTTCCGGAATACAGCTGGATGAGCAGGTTTGTCGCGATACTGAACAGCATGACAAGACCGGTCATGAGCGAGAACCAGAACAGCCGTTTATTCCCAAACAGGAGTCTTATACTTCCCACAGCCAGCCGGAATCCCCGGTCAATCCGTCCCGATCCCCCGGCGCCACCATCCTGCTGTGTCGGGGATATCGTTACCGGCGGGGTAGAAATAATGGCCGGTCTGGGGTTAAGTGTCCCTGCGTTCGGGCACCAGCCAAGCCATCCGCGAATAACTTCAGAAATACGTACGGTCA
Organism: Methanoregula sp.; assembly: GCA_039698055.1. GTDB lineage: Archaea > Halobacteriota > Methanomicrobia > Methanomicrobiales > Methanospirillaceae > Methanoregula. Next base: position 14,180 of record JBDKTL010000043.1, read on the forward strand.
TGCAATCTCCTTTACTTTGGTAAAGAGTTCTTCTGCCATTTTCGTCGGGTCGGCAGTCTTCTCGATCCGAATACCGAGTTCAGCTGCATAATCCCAGAGCAGTTCGATACATTCCGTATATCTCTGGCATGTGCCGCAGTCGCCCTCGTGTTCGTACCAGACCTGCATGCCATGTTTCTCAGAGACAAAGATGATCGCGGTTGTCCGAAACGGCATGGAACGCCCGATCAGGATACCCCGCTCCGCATTAATCTTCTCAACGGAGATCTGGTTTGCCTGCGCCATTTCGCACAGCGTGGAGCCGATCTTCTCGTCCATAAGGAGCAGGGCCCGCGAGACTGCCTGCCGTGAGATGCCCAAAAGGTTTGCTATCGTAATGTTGGGCATGCCGCTGCGCCGCATCTTCCAGAACCCGAACTGCTTGTCGTTCGTTGGTAGGAGCATGTGTCAACGTAAGAGTGTTGACTATATAAATTTTCCGGGAAATCCAGGAACGGCAGGGGACAGTTCACCGGCGAAAAATATACCTGAAACGCAATTTTTTTAGGCAGCACGACCTGCCACCCGTACCTGACGTTTTTTTTAGCCCCGGCAAAAAGTACCCGGTTAAAAAAGATTTAATGGATACGATATTACCGGTCCTTGAACTTCTCAACGACACGGACATTGTCGCCGCGAACCGTGATCGGGATCGGGACGACGCTTTCGTAGAGTTCGACCGTGATCTCTTCTTTCTGCGAATCGACGCGCTTGACCACCGCTTTCTCGCCCTTGAAGGGCCCGGCGATCAGTTCGACAATCGTGCCCTCGTCAATACCGGACACGACCGGCTTGGGGATGAGGAAATGCCCGACTTCGGCAAGACTCGTCTCACCCTTGACGACGACACGCGCATGGGCGATGATCTCGACGAGCTGCTCGATCCGGTTCATCTTTTCCGGCGTCTCGACTAAGACGTAGCCCTGGAGCTCGTTTGGCACGATGATCGACGACACTTTGATATCCACGGCTTTTGTTTCAATCGCCTTGAGGATATTATCCGCTACCGTACGTTCCTGCTTGGATGTGGTCTTGATCGCAAAGATCCGGTTGTTGAAGACCTCGGGTTCCGCGGGAGTCTGCGGTGCCGCTGCCCCGGGGTGCGCCTGTTCGGTCATAAGCGATCAGGATTAGAAACCCAGCAGTTTCTTGTGTTCGAAAAATACGTAGATGACAAATCCGATCAGGCCGACAAGCAGGACGCCGGCAGCCGCAACGGTCGCAATCTTGGAGAACTCCTCACGGGTGGGAGTGCGCGCGAGTTTCAGGACACGGAAATATTTGCGGAATAACTCCTCGTGCACGTCTACTTTGATATCAGGTTTTGAAATTTCCATATGCGCTCACTTGAGAAAATCGATCTCAAACTGTTTCTGAACTTTTGGGGTAAGCTTCTCATTACGACCATATATTTGTGGCGACCGTACGCCCGTGACTACCAGCAGTGTCCGCATTTTTCCGGACATTTCGGGATCGACCTGCGCTCCCCAGATGATACGCGCATTGGGATCGACCCGGTTATAGACTTCCTGCACGACACCCTCCGCTTCGAGCATCGTCATGTCCGGGCCGCCCACCACATTGACAAGGGCCGCGGTCGCGCCGGAAATATCCACATCCAGAAGCGGGGACCGGATTGCCTTCTTGACGGAATCAGCCGCCTTGTCCTCGCTGTCACTCTCTCCCATCCCGATCATGGCAACGCCGCCACGCTCCATGACCGTGCGGACATCGGCAAAGTCGAGGTTCACGAGACCCGGCATCGTGATGAGCTCGGTAATCCCCTTGACGGCCCGCATCAGCACTTCGTCGGCGATCTTGAACGCCGCGTGCAGCGGCAGCTTGGGCACCACTTCGAGCAGCCGGTCATTGGGCACAACAATGACCGTGTCTGCCACATCGCGCAGGCGCTCTAAGCCGGCCTCCGCATTCTCCATGCGGATCGCTCCTTCCGAAGCAAACGGCAGGGTGGTCACGGCAATGGTCAGGGCACCTTCTTCCCGCGCCGCCTTTGCAACGACCGGTGCACAGCCGGTACCGGTACCGCCACCCAGCCCGACCGTGATAAAGACCATGTCGCAGCCGGAGACGATTGCCCGTATCTCCTGCTCGTTTTCAAGAGCTGCTTCCTCGCCGATCTGCGGGATGGAGCCGGCTCCGAGGCCTCTTGTCCGCTGCCGGCCGATCAGGATTCGCTGGTCGGCATGGGTGCGGATAAGGTGCTGGGCGTCCGTATTGATGGCCACCAGTTTGGCGCCGTGGATACCCTCTTCCATCATACGGGTAATCGTATTGGATCCGGCGCCCCCGCAGCCGATCACCCTGATCTCGGTCTTGAGCTCGCTCAAGATCTGGTCAAGGTCTTCATTATTCTGGGTAACGGACGGAGTTGTGTCCATCGCCTTCGTGAGTGCCTCTTCAACAATTGACCTCATGTATAGTTCTCCAATCCCGGGATGTGGATTTTACTATCACGTTCAGACGCCACCATGGCGGGCGTGATTACCTGACCGTTGATCTCAACCGGCTGGCCCGCAGCCAGTTGCTTGTAAGCAGGCCCGGCCGTGATCCCCAGATCGCGCGCTTTTTGGGGATCGAACCGGACCTTATGGATGATCAGGAAATCTTTCTCCGTTGCAGTGATCTCCTTACTACGTATGATTTTTACGCACAACGTATTTAAAGCATTTATTATTTGCGATGAATACTGGCTATACGTGACAAAAACGGGAAGCAAACGGTTTTCATTCGAGGAAATATGCACAACGGGAAGATCGCAAAGTCCCCGTATAAATGCCGGTTCGTCAGATTTTACAGTAAATGCGACGAGATCCGGGTTGATGTTCACGGTAACCGGGGCGCCGTCCCCGGCGAGGGCGTGGACATAACACCGGGCGCCGGGGGAAACCTGCCCGGCTATTTCCCGCACGGCCCGGTACGATTCCCACGGGAGGTGTCCCATCGCGGCAATCTCGCTTTCCGAGAGCCGCATCAGGGAAACTGCGTCAAGGATACCAGCCAGCCGGGCAAAAGCTGCATGATCGAGCGCTTTGCGGTCGATGTACGCCGCAACCGCCCCGGTCTTTTCCACCATCGACCGGACCATCGCCTCATCGATGGTGGCAATCTCGCGGGTGTGGGCGATATGCCCAAATGCCCCCCGTGAAGAGAGCGCGATCTCGGTTTCCCGTGCTGCGTAATGCGTGCCGCCAAAGCCGATCAGCGGGACGCCCTCAGCAAGGGTTGCACCGAGCACGGCTTCTGCCACGGCACGGCCAGCCGCCGGGTCTGACCATTCCTTTTCCGTGCTCCCGATCTCGACAAAGAACGAGGGATGGCACAACCCGGTCGGCCCATGGTGCGTCACTTCGTAGGAGACCCGGTACCCTTCGGGACAGTGCCGGGCGAGCGCCCGCAGGGTTGCCTGCATCATCACGGGCGCTGCCGGGGCAAGTGTCCGGGCGGTGCCGCCAAGTGCTGCCTCACTGAAATTCCCGGTCACGTGAACCGTGAGGATCGGCACCGGGTTGACACTCGAATGACGGGACAGGAAGATCACGAGATCGGCATCGATCCCGGCGTCCACATTTTCCGCATGGATCAGCCGGCCTTCCACGTCAAAAAATTCATAGGTGCGGCCTTTACCGTCAGATGCACCCGCCCGTTCGGACAGGCACTGTTCGATATAGTGCCTGATGTTTTTTCCCGCCATATCCTGCCGGGAATTGATCAGGGCGACCTTCATAGATCCCGTATACGCTCTATTCATGAAATAAGCCTCGCGATCGTGCAGGATACGTAAACACTATGATGGAGGACACATCACATTGTTACCATGGACACCGCAAAAATAGAGAAGGCATTCAAAGAAGCAGGCATCGAAAAAGTTCTCACCTGCCCGCAGGCATTTGCCATTTCAGAGAAGCACAAGATACCAAAGATAGAGATCAGCGAGTACTGCAACTCACACGCGATCAAGATTCGCGGCTGCCAGTTGGGCTGCTTCAAATGAGTCTATTTTTACAGGTCGTTTCTGTTTCCGATGCTATCGCTGCGGTGCGACGGATTGCCGTGCCGGCAGGGACCGAAAAAGTCCCCCTTACCGATGCACTTCACCGGGTGCTGGCAGAAGATGTGCACGCGGATGTGGATATCCCGGGATTTACCCGGTCGGTCATGGACGGGTATGCGGTGCGGGCGGCAGATACGGTTGGCGCCAGCGACGGGATACCTTCCATGCTCACGTTCCGGGGCAGGGTTGCAATGGGCGCTTCCCCGGATCAAGCGGTCAGGCCGGGGGAATGCATCTACGTGCCGACGGGCGGGATCCTTCCCGAAGGTGCAGATGCGATGGTGATGATCGAGAATACCGAACTGTTCGGCGATGACGTGCTCGTGAAAAAACCCGCCGCCCACGGGGAGAACGTTCTTTTTTACAACGAAGATTTTTCCCGGGGGGAAACGGCGCTCGAAAAAGGCCGCCGCCTGTCGGCACAGGACATGGGCGTTCTTGCAGCGGTCGGATACACTAGTGTACCTGTCACCTGTATGCCCCGGGTCGGGATCATATCGACCGGCAATGAACTGGTCCCGGTCGAAGAAGTCCCCGCAACCGGGCAGGTGCGGGATGTCAATACGTACGTGGTCTCGTCGTTTGTCCGCGAACACGGGTGTGTGCCGGTCATTTACGGCATCATCAGGGATAACCGGGATGCGTTCCGGACAACTCTTTTCAAAGCCGCACAGGAGTGCGACGCGGTGCTGATCTCGGGGGGGAGTTCAAAAGATGACCGGGATATGGCCGCCGCGATCATTGCCGAACAGGGCGAGGTGCTGATCCACGGTGTTGCCATTGCCCCGGGAAAACCCACCATCATCGGGAGGTGCGGCACCGTCCCGGTTCTCGGGCTTCCCGGCCATCCCGCTTCTGCATTTATCGTGCTGCTCGTGATCGGCCGGCACCTGCTCGCGGGCATGACCGGGCTATCAGATACCGGTGCCCAAACGGTGCCGGCGAAACTCTCGCTCAATATACCGTCAACAAAAGGCCGGGAGGATTATATCCGGGTCGCCCTCAGGGACGGGATTGCCACGCCGCTCTTTGGCAAATCGGGACTGCTCAACACGCTCGTGCGGAGCAACGGCCTTGTCCGGGTTCCGGCAGGGAGCGAGGGGCTGGAAACCGGCGAGGTCGTGGACGTGATCCTTTGGTAAAACGCTACCTGAACGTCATATCGCTGGAGGTGGCCCGTGAACTGCTCCGGGCCGGGTTTTCCCCCACGCCGTCACGCGAACACGTCCCGCTCGAAAAGGCGCCCGGCAGGGTAACCGCAGAACCGATCTTCGCCAGGTACTCGGTCCCGGAAGTCCATCTTGCCGCAATGGACGGGATCGCCGTCGTGAGTGCCGATACTACTGGCGCTGGCGACCAGCACCCGATCGCCCTTTCACGGGCACTCCGGGTCAACACAGGCAATGTCGTGCCGCCGGAATTTGATGCGGTGATTATGATCGAGGACGTGCATATCGATGACGGCCGGTTCACGATCCGCAAAGCCGCTCCGCCATGGCAGCATGTCCGCCCTGCCGGGGAAGATATCGGGGAATCGGAGATGGCACTCCCGTCCCGTCACCGGGTAAGAGCGTCAGAACTTGGGGCACTTGCTGCATACGGGGTCACCGATCTTGAAGTAATTACCGTGAGAACCGGGCTCATCCCGACAGGGAGCGAACTGGTTGCACACGGCACCCACCCGCAGCCCGGGCAGGTGGTGGAGAGCAATACCGTGATGGCCGTGGCGATCTTAGAGGAACTTGGGGCGTCCTGCACCCGGTACCCGATGGTAAAAGACGACCCGGTGCTGATCCGCGAAGCGATGGAGCGGGCGGTAGCCGAAAACGATGTCGTCATCATCTCTGCCGGTTCATCGGCAGGCACCCGTGACTATACCGTAGAGATCATTGCGGAACTGGGCGAAGTTCTTGTCCATGGCATCGCGATAAAACCGGGAAAACCGGCGATCGTCGGCAGGATCCACAACACGCCGGTCATCGGGATGCCGGGCTACCCGCTCTCGGCGCTGACCATCCTGCGGGAACTGGTTGTTCCCCTCATGGGGCAGTACGGCCTCCCGGTTCCTGTACCGGAGCATATCGAGGCACAGATCACCCGCACGACCCACAAGGACGTGGGAACTGACGAGTTTATTCTCTGTTCGCTGGGGAGAATCGGCACCCGCTGGGTCGTCTCACCCCAGTCCCGGGGTGCGGGTGTGCAGATGAGCGCGGTGCGGGCAAACGCATTCCTGAAGATCCCGTCAGCAAGCGAGGGATACGAGGCGGGTCAAATGGTGCCTGCTACTCTGACGGTGCCGCGTGCAGATGCAGAAAAGGCGCTGCTTGTCACCGGGAGCCATGATCCGGTCCTCGATTACCTTGCCGACATGCTCCAGAAAAAAGGAGTGAGCCTCCATTCCACGCACGTGGGAAGCATGGGGGGGATTATGGCGCTCCAGAAGGACGAGTGCCATGCGGCGCCGACCCACCTTCTGGCTGAAGACGGCAGTTACAATATTGCCTTCCTGAAAAAAATCCTTCCCGGTGAAGAAATTGCCCTGGTATGCGTCGCAGAACGCACGCAGGGGATTGTCTCCCGTGACGGGATCACGTTTGGCGATCTGCCCGGTCACACGTTCATCAACCGTCAGCGGGGATCGGGCACCCGGATGCTGCTGGATTTTGAACTCCGCAAAACCGGGATTGATCCCTCAACCATCCGGGGCTACGAGCGTGAAGTTACCACGCATCTTGCCGTGGCACTTGCGGTGAAGTCAAACGAAGCAGACGCCGGCATGTGCGTGTACAGTGCGGCACATGCCCTCGGCCTTCAGTTTGTGCCGGTGGCATCCGAGCGGTACGAGATTGCCATTCGGAAAAAACATCTTGGCGATCCCCGGGTGGCAGCGCTTATTGACGCGATTGTGTCACCGGAATTCCACGAGATCCTGCACCGGCTCGGCGGGTACGATACTAAAGAGACCGGCGTGCGGCGCGAACTGCCATAAGAACCGCGTCCTGGGGGGTTGCACACTGCTGCACCCCGTTAATATCCCACGTTTTTATCCCAAATACCGGGCGCTGCATCTTGAGCGCAATAGCAATTTCAGACAGCGTGCCATGACTCCCGCCAATCGCAATCACCGCATCCGCTGACTGGACAATAACCACATTCCGTGCATGGCCAAGTCCGGTCCGGATGACGATGTCCAGAAACGGGTTCCCGTTGCCGGTATCCGGGAGAATTCCCACGGTTTGCCCGCCCTGTTCGCGTGCGCCTTTGCATGCGGCTTCCATCACGCCTCCCAGCCCGCCGCACACAAGCGTTTCATGGCTCTGTGCGATGAGCCGGCCGGTTTCCTCGGCTGCGGCTAACTCTTCCGGTGTGGCGTTCGCGGCACCAATGACAGCAATCTGCATACCGATCCATACACCGCCCACACAATAAAACACGGGCTTCCATGGATTGCAGGACATGCACCGATTACGCCACCTTACCCAGGAGAACCTCCGGCTGATGGTGATCAACCGGGTGGCATCCCAAAGTCCCCCTCTTAAAATATAAAATCATCAATTACAATCGACAATTTTATCATATATCATCAATTATATCTGACACATGGAACAGAGCATACGGATTGCCCTTGAAAGCCAGAACCCGTGGTGGTTCGATAAACCGTTCACCTCCGGTGTGGACCGCTTAGTCTGGTTCCCACAACTCCAAAATTACATCCCTGTGCGGGAGATCCTGCTGCTGATCGGCGCCCGCAGGACCGGGAAATCCACGCTCGTATACCAGATCATCCGCTCCCTGATCGATGCGGGCACCAGGAGCGAGGCCATCCTGTATCTCAACCTTGACGAACCCCTCTTTGTCAACCGGGCAAAAGATCCCGGGTTCCTCCGCGAACTCATCGAAGACCACTGCACACGACATCCCGACATCGCACAGTTCACAATCTGCATCGATGAGATCCAGAACTTCGAACACTGGGTGGCAACGGTAAAGACCATCTATGACACACGCCCCGACATCAAACTGATCCTGACCGGTTCAAGTTCGACCCTACTCCAGCGCGAAATCAGCACCCGGCTCTCCGGTCGATACTTTTCCATCACCATCTGGCCGCTCACGTTTAACGAGAGCCTTACATTTTCCGGCATCGGCACACCGACAACAATCCAAAAACGCCAGCATGTCACCACGTACCTGACCTTTGGAGGATTTCCCCGCGTGGTACTCGAACCGCAGGATGACATAAAAAAAGAGATTCTCAAAAATTATTATGAAACCATCTACCTCAAGGATATAATCTATCCCAACAATGTGAGAAATAACAGCGATTTGTACGATGTGCTCTATTTCCTGATCTCAAATATCGGAAACCCGCTCTCTTACAACCGGATTGCAGGTACGCTACATATTGCCCCTGAAACCGTGCGGGAATATATCGGATATGCTGAAAATGCGTTCCTGCTCTCTTCAGTGAAAAAATTCGATTACTCGGTGAAAAAGCAGCTGGCAAACCAGAAGAAAGTTTATTGCGTTGATACCGGCATCATAAACGCTGTCGCCTTTTCTTTCTCGGAAAACCGGGGGAACCTGCTTGAAAACGCGGTATTCATGGCGTTGAAAAAGATACCTGGTGAGATCTACTACCACCGGGATCGATACGAGTGCGATTTTGTGGTAAAAACGTACCGGAAGATTTCACTTGTTCTCCAGGTTACCGAATCACTTGCCAGCCCAAATACAAGGACACGGGAGATCCGGGGGTTGTGCGAAGCGATGACAGCATACGATCTCAAAGAGGGGCTTATCATCACCCGGGATGAATCCGGAGAGGAAACGATTGACGGCAGGCGTATCCATATCCTGCCCGTTTATGAATGGTTGGAAACGATGCGGTCCAGAACTAAATAAAAAACGATCTTTTTCCCAGGAATTATGCGGGTGGATGCATCCCCACAAGTCCCCGTTTATTCCACCCCGCCGTCACGGTTGATCACCATCAGCCGGAGTTCGGTCATCTCTTCGATAGCATACCGTGGACCTTCCCGCCCTATACCCGAGCTTTTCACCCCGCCATACGGCATCTGGTCAGCCCGGAACGTGGGAATATCGTTGACCTGCACACCGCCGACATGCATCTCCTCAAATACCCGCATCGCACGGTTGATGTTCTGCGTGAAGATACCGACCTGCAACCCATAGTCACCGGCATCTGCCATCTTCACCGCTTCAGAAAAGTTGTCGTAGGGAGTGATGGAAATGACCGGGGCAAACACCTCTTCCCGGTTCACCCGCATCTCCGGCGTCGTACCGGTAAGCACGGTTGGCTGGAACATCGTCCCTTCCAGTGTCCCGCCGGTCAGGCACCGGGCACCCTGCATGATGGCTTCCTGCACTTTTGCATACGCCTGCTCCGCTTTCACCCGGTCAATCATCGGCCCCACATCGGTTGCCGGGTCACAGGGATCGCCAACATTTAACTGGTTTATCGCGGCGAGGATTAATGCAAGAGCCCGTTCATAGATCGACCGGTGCAGGAATACCCGTTGTACCGAGATGCAGACCTGCCCGGCGTTGATAAAACCTCCTGCGGCAATCCTTTGTGCGGCATATTCAAGATTGGCATCCTCGTGCACGATCACTGCGGCATTCCCGCCCAGCTCCAGCCCGACTTTTTTCCTGCCGGCAATCTCCCGCAGGTGCCAGCCAACCTCACAACTGCCGGTAAACGAGAGAAACGCAATGCAGGGGTCACGGACAAGCTGTTCCGCACGAACACCCGGGCAGGGCACCACGCTGATCGCATCCGGGGGCAGCCCGGCATCAAGGACCATCTCTCCCAGCAAGAGACTGGATACCGGTGTCGCTGACGCCGGCTTGAGGATAATGGAATTTCCTGCGGCAATCGCAGGAGCAAATTTGTGGCATGCGAGGTTAAGCGGGAAGTTAAAGGGAACGATGCCCAGCACCGGGCCGAGCGGAAACCGCCTGATATACCCGGTCCTGCCCGTGGTGTCTTCGCTCCAGTCAAGCGGGATGATCTCCCCGTAGATCCTCTTTGCCTCCTCAGCCGCAGTCCGGACCGTCATCCCGGCACGGGCGACCTCGTTTGTGGCAAACTTCCGGGTTTTACCGCCCTCCATTATCAGGACATCGACGAGTTCGTTTGCGCGTGAATGGATTTCCCCGGCAAGATTTTCAAGAATCTGGGCGCGGGCATGGCTCGAAAGCACCCGGGTCTCGGAAAATCCCCTGACTGATGCGGCAACTGCCTCCTCTAACTCGGCATTACCTGCCTGGCAGACTTCCGCGTACACGTCACCGGTATAGGGAAACCGGACTTTGACGATCTCGTTTGTCTCTTTAAAGACGCCACCAATCAGGAGCGGGTAAGGTTTCATGTCCGATCAGTCCATTTTTCTGGTATTATCGTCAGATGGTGCTCACGGGATATACGCGGATAGATATCGCCCTGCCAGAATACCACGGTACTCCATAAAGAACTGCCGGTGCAGAACACGATAATTACTTTGTTTAGTGGCACAAATATTTCTCCACGATTAAACGGTCGTCCCAATAGATACGAGAGGGGTTTTGTGAAGGAAGTTACCGCGAACTTTGACGCGAAAAGCATCGAGCGTGAGGTGCAGGAATACTGGCGCACTCACGGGACGTACAAGGCAGTAAAAGAGCACCGGTGTGCAGGAAAAGCGTTCTTTTTTGTGGACGGGCCGCCCTACACGACGGGCCAAATCCACCTTGGCACGGCATGGAACAAGATCCTCAAGGATTCCATCCTGCGCTACCAAAGGATGAACGGCAAAAACGTGATCGACCGTGCAGGATACGATATGCACGGCCTGCCCATCGAAGTAAAAGTGGAGCAGCAGCTGGGGTTTAAATCCAAAAAAGACATCGAGACGTTCGGTATCCGGAAGTTTATCGACCAGTGCCGTGAGTTTGCCATCAAAAACAAGGAACTCATGGATACCCAGTTCGAGAGCCTCGGTGTCTGGCTCGATTTCAAAAACGCGTACCAGACCGTCAGGCCCGAGTATATCGAAGCGGCATGGTGGACGCTTGCCCGGGCACAGGAAAAAGGTATGCTCGAACGCGGGAACCGGGTTGTGAACTGGTGCCCCCGGTGCGAGACGGCAATTGCGGATGCGGAAGTGGAATACTGGGACGAGACTGACCCCTCGGTCTTTGTGAAGTTCCCGATCCGGGGAAAACCCGGGGAGTATCTTGTCATCTGGACAACAACCCCGTGGACACTACCGGCAAACGTCGCTGTAGCCGTGGCAAAGGATTTTGTATACGCCAGGGTCCATGCGACAAAAAATGATAAAGAGGAATATTTCTGGATTGCTGAACCCCTCGTCAAGTCAGTCCTGAAAAAAGGCCGTTACAAGGATTACAAGGCTCTTGAAACAAAGAAGGGTTCGGAACTTGCCGGCTGGGAATACGATTCCCCGCTTGCTGAACAGGTGCCACTCCAGAAGGATATCGCCCACAAAGTAGTCGTAGCGGATTTTGTCGCAATGGAGAACACCGGCATGGTGCATATTGCCCCGGGTCACGGGTGGGACGACTACGTGCTCGGGACAAAAGAGGGGCTTGCAATTGTCTGCCCGGTTGACGGTGCAGGAAAATTCCGCGAAGAAGCGGGGATTTTTGCCGGCCAGTATGTACGGGACTCTAACCAGAATGTGCTCGAAGCGCTGGGCGATTATTTGCTCGCACAGGAAAAAGTGGTCCACCGGTACGGCCACTGCTGGCGCTGCAAGACGCCAATCATCTTCCGGGCAACCTCGCAGTGGTTCTTAAAAGCATCCGAGATGCGGGACTTCATGCTCCACGAGGTCGAGAAAGTCACGTGGTATCCCGAATGGGCCGGCAGCGCCCGTTTCTACGACTGGATTAAGGAGGCACGTGACTGGTGCATCTCCCGCCAGCGGTACTGGGGCATCCCGATCCCAGTCTGGGTCTGCACAAAATGCGACAAATACCGGGTCATCGGCACCATCAAAGAGCTCGAAGATGCAAGCGGCAAGAGCCTTCCCGATCCGCACCGCCCGTTCGTGGATGATGTGAAGATCCCGTGTACCTGCGGTGGCGAGATGAAACGGGTCGAGGATATCTTCGATGTGTGGTTCGACTCCGCCGTTGCGTCATGGGCAACACTCGGCTTTCCCGGGAAAACCGCAGATTTTGAGAAACTCTGGCCGGCAGACTTTATCACCGAAGGGCAGGACCAGACCCGTGGGTGGTTCTACTCGCAGCTGGGCGCGAGCACGATTGCGTTTGGCAAGGCGCCCTACAAGAGCGTCTGCATGCACGGGTTTGCTCTTGATGCTGAAGGCAAGAAGATGTCTAAGAGCCTCGGGAATGTCGTAGCTCCTGAAGAGGTCATCGCAAAGGTCGGCGTTGATGTGCTCCGCCTCTACGTGCTCTCCTCATCAGCACCGTGGGATGACCTGAAGTTCAACTGGGACGGCGTTGCCACAATCAACCGTGCGGCAAACATCCTCTGGAACGTGTACCGGTTCCCGATGCCGTACATGATCCTCGACAAATTCGAACCGGCATCGAAAAACGGTGCCTGGGACGACGCGTATGTCCGGGCAAACCTGCTGAAAATGCCCGATGAGGACCGGTTCATCATCTCCCGGATCAACACGGTCGCGGGCATTGTCGATGCAGCGATGAAAGAGTGCCAGCTCCACCGTGCGACACGCGAGCTCACGAACTTTATTCTCGAGGATCTCTCGCGCTGGTATGTCCAGCTCGTCCGGCCCCGCATGTGGCTTGAGGGCGAGTCGGAGCAGAAACAGTTTGCCTACGAGACGATCTATTATGTCATGCGCCGGCTTATCGGCCTCCTCGCCCCGTTCTGCCCGCACATCACCGAAGAGATCTACCAGAACCTCAAATGTGCCGGCGATCCGGCAAGCGTGCATATGCTGGACTGGTTTGTCCCCGAGCCTGCACTCATCAACCCGGAACTCGAACATGCAACCGAACTTGTCCGCTCATTTGACGACGCAGTGCAGAACGCCCGTCAGGCAGGCAGGCGCAAACTCCGCTGGCCGGTAAATGAAGTGGTCGTTGTGACCGACACAGAGACGGTCAAAGACGCTGTTGCCCGCCTCAATGCTATCTGCATGGACCGGGCAAACGCCCGGCAGGTCAAGGTCGTCATGGGACGCTGGGACCGGGTCGGCTGGCATGCGGAGCCGGTGATGAAAGCGCTCGGTCCCGCGTTTGGCAGGGACGCACCCCTGGCGAAAGCCGCAATCGAGAAGGCGGATGGCAACCGGCTGAAAAGCGAGACCGGTGCCGGCCGCACCGTCACCCTTGTCGAAGGGGATCATCATTTCGAGATTGGTGCTGCGCAGGTGACGTTCACCGAGAAACTCCCTGCTGATGTCTTCTCCGCTCCGATGACGGATGCAACGGTGTACGTGGACGTGGCACTCACACCTGACCTCGAAGCGGAAGGCTATGCCCGTGAAGTGATCCGGCGGATACAGGAAATGCGCCGGCAGCTCGATCTCGCAGTCGAGGACTTTATCATCGTCGATGTCGGTATTGCCGACACGCGGATCTGTGATCTTGTCAGCTCCGGCTGGAATGCCGGGATTGCCGAAGAGGTCCGGGCAAAGGCTCTCTCGCTCCACAGCCTGACCGAACCGGCAGCAGCGGCATATCAGCTGGTCAAAGAGTGGGATGTCGAAGGCGTCGCAATGACGATCGGGATCTCACGCACAAGCGACTGACCATAATTCCGGGATGAAGCCTTTTTAGCTGACGGAACCGATTGTGGCGAGGGTTTGAGCGATGCGGGAAATGAAAAGCAATACGGGAAGGAGCCCGGGTGACTGTGGGAGTTGGACAGGCATGACCCTGCTGACCAGAATCAAAGAACAGGTTGCCCTCATCACATTTCTTGCCGTCTTGTTGGCAACCGTGGTGTATGCATTCACCAGGATGCGTCCGTCCGGGCAGATGGGTACAGGTGAGGTCATCGTCTATGTCCTCATGGTCCTGTCCTTTTATGTTGTATCCTCAGTTATACCTGCAATCGCCGTCATATATGGATGGTACACCGGAAACAGGATAGGTTCGGTACTTATCGGAGTATGTCTGCTGCCGGTTATTTTTATCCTGGGATATATCGTGATATCCAATCATAATATGGTGTTTTTTCACGTTACCGGGACAATCGTGTATGTCGCCATTCTTTCCGGGATCGCCGGGTTCGCGGGTTATTGTGCTGCACAGAGGACAAAGTCCTGCCTTTCCGTGGCGATTGCTCTCAACGGGATCTGGATCTTCGTGTTGATGCAGGGGTTCAATTGAGGTTGACACAATAAAAAAATCCAGGGGAAATATTGTTGTATGCAAGAGTCTTGTCCGTTACCTGCTTGTAAATGCCCTTTTGCGACAGGGCCAGGGCAACCGTGTCGCCCGGGGGTTACGGCTTTTTGAGCGCAACCCTCTGGACATCTGCCGGGAAATAATTTTACTCCCTTCACGGGGGGAACGATCCCAGGAGGGTCGTGTGGGTACCTTACCACGGTTACCTGACACAGGGCAGCAGGGATGTCTTGCAGGTGCCGGGGTTTGCCCGATTTATCCCCGCTGCATACGAATTTTAGAGATACGATCAATCACTGGATGTATGTGGGCCATTTCACCATGTTCTTTTTGAGGTTGAGAATTTTGCCGTCAATTGTGAAAGTGCCATCCCCGTTGTGGTGGATGACCCGGCGTTCCCTGCGCCCCGTATCGATCCAGGCTTTGACACCTTCCAGGATGAAAAGATTGTACGTCCCGGCAAGGCTTGTGTCTTTCACCCGGCATTCGAGATTGACAAGGCATTCGGCCACGAGCGGCGGCGTTACCTTTTCAGCGGGCACCGGTGTCAGGTTAAAGGCGTCAAACTTGTCGATGTCCGCTCCCGAGCAATTACCAATTCCGACGACGCTTTTTGCGAGATCGACCGTAGGAACAGCGATCACGCACTCCCCGGTTTCGCTGAGTGCACGAAAGCTGTGATCCCATGGCCCGATGATGCAGCCAAAGAGCGGCGGATCACCGTCCTGTATCACCATGTGGTAACTCATCGTCATGATATTGGGACGGCCGTTATACTGCGTTGTCACCAGGACAACTGGCCCCGGCTCAATGAAGCGGTAGACACTGGATAACAAAAGATTGTCCATCATAATGGTCACATTTTCCCTATCGCATATATCAGGATTGTTATCCTGTTGAAGACACCCGGGATTTCATGAGCCGGACCGTAAATCCGTTTTTTTTTGATAGAAGGTATCCCTGTATTCCGAGCGTCCATTTTTTAAGTCATGAGCAGAGGTGAAATAATATTTGGCGCACGATGGATCAAAAAAGGTATGCAAAGCGCTCTTCAGGGTTTTGTCTCATCCGTAAACCGGTACGCCCCTTTGGGCACTGCAATCTCGAACCGGGCGCCTTTTCCGGGCGTTCCGTTTTCAGCGATCGCGATACCGGTAATGGAAAGGATTTCCCGGGTGAGAAACAGCCCAAGGCCGGTATTTTCCCCAAATCCCTTCTCAAAGATATGGTTTTTGTCGGCAGCCAGCACTCCCCTGCCATTATCCTCGCACGAGATGACAAGATTGCCCTCTGCCGTATGCACGGAAACCGAAATTGCCGTCATCCCGCTGCCCCCGTGACGGAGGGCATTTTCGATCAGGTTGTAAAAGACCTTCTCAAAGAGCGGGTCAGCATACACTTCAAGGTCTGCACGGTCCATAATGACAGGAATTCCCCGCATGGGAAGATGGGCGGTCGCACGGGTTATGCTGTCATTGACATTCTGCCACGACGGCACCGCAACACCAAGGTCCTGGTATTCCCGGGTGAATACAATCTGGCGATCGATTGCCGTGGCGGTTTTTTGTGCAATGGCAAGAAACCCGGCCGTTTTTTCATCCGTGATGGTTTCACCGGCAATTTCAAGAGCCCCGCGCAGTGCCGTCAGCTGGTTGATGACATCGTGCCTTGTGATGCTGGAGAGGAGATTGAGTTTTTTATTTGCGAGAATGAGCGAGTCCTGGGTTTTTTTGAGGTCAGTGATATCGGTCAGCACGTTCAAAGATGCCGGAGATCCTTCAAAATCGATCAGGGCACCGTTAAGGATCACCGAACGCCGACTCCCATCGGTCGTAAGAATATCGATTTCGTAGGGCTCTATGACTTCTCCCTGCATCCTCCTGTGCATGGCAGATAAAATTTTTTCATGATATTCAGGAGCGATAAAGGGCAGTACAGGGTGGTGCACGACGTTTTCACGGAGAACGCCAAGTCCCCGTTCACATGCCAGGTTGGCATAGAGTATCTCGCCATTTCGATGCACAAGGACATAATCCGGCAGGTTTTCCGACAGGGTCCGGAACCGCTGCTCACTCTCCCGCAACTCATCCACGACATGCTTCTTTTCAGTGATATCGGCGATAATACAGACCGACCGGAAATAGGCACCGTCCTTGTCTTTGAGTCCGGTGGAATTGATGCTGACATCAACGAACGCACCATCTTTTTTCACCATTTTATAGATGTTATTATAGGACGATCCCGTTGACAGGATTTTGGTAAGGCATCCCTGTGCCTTTACAATCTGGTCCGGATGGATGATCTTTGCCACCGATTGCCCGATAATCTCTGATTTTTCATAGCCCAGCAGGTCCTTAACCCGCTCGTTACAGTCAACGATAAAACCCTGCCGGTTCACGGTGATAATCAGGTTTGCTGCCGTGTCAAAGATCGTCCGGAACTTTTCTTCGTTCTGGATGAGCGCCTCTTCTGCCCGCTTGCGCTCTGTTACATCAGAGAAGATGGTCGTGAATTCACCAGTTTTTGGACTATAGACATTTACTTCAAAATGTTTGCCAAGCTCGGAACTGAAGTTCTCAAATAACTGCTGCTCCCCGGTGAGCGCTGTTTTCCCGTACCGTTCGATCCAGACCGGCTCAAGCCCGGGGAGTACCTCAAGCGCGGTCTTTCCAAGGATATCCTCCCGTTTCAGCCCGGTCAGCCGTTCGAATGCAGGGTTAACATCCATAAACCGGTAATCGACCGGTATGCCCGCTGCATCACAGATGATTTCATGGTGGGCGAACCCGTTGAGCATGGTGGTAAAAAGCGACCGGTAATTTTCCTCGCTATGCCGCAGGGCATCTTCATCATGTTTACGTTCGGTGATATCCCGGGCCGAGGCATAGAACAGGGTGCCTTCCGAGGGATAAATTCTCCATTCAAGCCAGCGATACGTGCCATCCCTGCAACGGTACCGGTTCACAAGATTCAGCACCGGACGATTTTTAGTCAGTTCCTCCATCGCAGCCGTCGTGCTTAGGAGATCGTCCGGATGAACAAACTCAAGAGCGGATTTCCCGATAAGTTCCTGGAGCGGGTACCCTAAAAGCCGCTCCCATTCGGGGTTCAGCTGGACGAACAACCCTGCTGTCGTCATGATAGCGTAGAAATCCAGGGAGACGACAAAAAACATTTTCATCTCCTCTCTCTGCTCGCGCAGCGCCTGTTCTGTCGTTCGTTTTTCAACAGCCGTCCGTATTTTTAAGGAAAGCTCGGCAAACTGCGCTTTGGGATCTCCGCCTTTCTGGAGGTAGAAGTCAGCACCATTCTCAAATGCTTCAATGGCAATTTCTTCGCGCCCTTTCCCGGTAAAGATGATGAACGGGATGAGCTTGTCGGTCGACCGGACGAGTTTTAAAAATTCAATGCCATTTATCCCCGGCATCTGGTAATCGGAGACAATTGCCTGGATTTGAGTGGATTTCATCCGGTCGAGTGCGTCAGATGCGGAGAGTGCCGTCGTCACCGAGAATTCCCCGGTCATCTCCAGGAACTGTTTGCCGACATCGAGAAGTGAGGATTCATCGTCAACATAGAGAACAGGAATCATCAGGTATCTCCGTTTTAGGGTATCACGGGTGAAACAAACCGGTATGCCCCTTTGGGCACCATGATCTCAAACCGTGCGCCCTTTCCGGGCTCACCGTTCTCGGCGATGGTCATGCCGGAAAGGGTAAGGAATTCCCGGACAAAGAACAACCCGAATTTGCCCCCGCCGCCCACGACCCGGTCAAAAATGTGGGGTTTTTGTTCAGAGGGAATACCGACCCCGTCATCCTCGCAGATCAATACCATTCCATCCGATGTTTCCTGGCACGAGAATGAGATGCGGGTAATTTTTTTGCCATGGTATATGGCATTGTGAATGAGGTTGTAAAACACCCGGTTGATGAGCGGATCGGAATAAATCTCAAGCCCGCGAAGATCGCTGTCCAGGACCACCGCATCCTTCTGGCTCATGAGCGCCAACTGTGCCCGGATTGTTTGTTGAAGCGGAACCCATTGGGACTGGTCAATTCCCATCTGCTGGTAATCCTTGGTATTTTTGATCAGGTTATGAATCGCTCCAAGAACCGCTTCCTCTTTTTTGATAAGGGCAAGCCGGTCCTGTTTGGTTACCGCGTCTTTTAAGAACCCGGCATATGCCCGGAGTCCGGTAACCTTGTTCTGGATATCCTGGTACGTCACATCGGTCATAAGGGCAAGTTTCCGGTTCGCGAGATGGATTTTCTCCTCTGCCCGTTTGCGGTCGGTGATATCCCGGACAATGGCCCACATACCTTCAGCCTGGCCGGTAGTATCCCGGATCAGGGAAGTCCGCACCTCCACCGGAACAATGGTCCCGTCCTTTTTCCGGTATTCCTTCTCGTACACATCTGAATACCCGCGCGGCAGGGTTTGGGTTTCAATGACAAAATTTTCAAACGCCTGCCATTTTTCCGGGGTCAGGTCAAGGTACGTCAGCGCGGCCAGTTCCGTATCGGAATATCCCAGCATCTCCTTAAACGAATGATTGCATTCCTGGATCCTGCCCGCCATATTGACCCGGACAAAAGCATCCATCATACTCTCGTACAGTTTCCGGTACCGGGTCCCGGACTGGCGAAGTTTTTTCTCAGCCTGTTTGCGTCCGGTGATATCCCGGAAGTACCACACCCTCCCGTAATATTTTCCAGATTCCCCCAGCATCGGGGCCGAAAACCGCTCCAGCACCCGCCCGTCTTTAGCGAAGATCTCCTCAAAACTCTTCTCGTCTTTATGATCGTAGAGGTGCCTGACCCGGAGAAGGAACGCATCGGGATCGACGAGTTGTTCCCCGACGTGCTGCAGCAGGGGTTCATCAATATGGGATACAAGCAGGGTATCGGGAACACCCCACATCTCAATAAATTTCTGGTTATAACTGAGGATATTCCCGTTTTCATCCACGATGAGAATCCCATCAAGGGCGGTTTCCTGTTGCGTTGACAGGATGACATTTTTAAACCGCATCTCTTCTTCCACCCGCTTTCGTTCAGAGATTTCTCCCTCAAGTTCCCTCATTTTCTTTTCCAGTTTGTGGAACAATACTGCATTGTACAGCCGAAGTTCCTCCATCTCTTCACCTTGAGATTTTACCGGGGAGCCGGGTGTTGTGTGTCGTGCTTTTTCCAGAACTTCGCGCACCGCCTGCACGAGGACTTCAGGCTTTTGTGGTTTAACCATGAACCGCTCTGCGCCAAGGCTGAGGGCAAACTGCTCATCCTTTGGGTCAGTATACGTCGCGGTATAGAATATGAAGGGAATCGTAGTGAGCCGCTCCTCTGCTTTCCACTTCCGGCAGAGCTCAAAACCGTCCATGACCGGCATAAGGATGTCGGCAATAATAAGGTCGGGTGGATTTTTCAATGCGGCATCCAGAGCTTCGGCACCATTCCGGGCTAATATTACTTCAAACTGGTGCCCTTTCAGGATCGACTCCAGCAGGTACAGGTTCTGCGGGTTGTCGTCGGCGATAAGAATTCTCGTCATCCACTTCCATCCCCTGTTGTTTCGGGCGACAGGTAGTGCTCGATCTGCCCGGTAAATGTTTTCGGGTTGATGGGTTTTTCGATATAACCGGTGCATCCTGCCGCAAGCGCTTTCTCGCGATCGCCTGCCATCGCGTAGGAGGTCAGGGCGACTATGGGAGTTGCAGCCAGTTCAGGGCGCGTACGAATTTCGCGGGCTGTCGCGTACCCGTCCATGACCGGAAGCTGGATATCGAGCAGGATAATACGGGGGAGGGTTGCAGCGGCAAGATCGATGCCTTCCTGTCCGTCCCGGGCCCTGATGACCTCGTAGCCTTTCGCACCAAGTATGAAGCTGACCAGGTAGAAGTTCTGGTCATTGTCTTCGATATACAGAATTTTTGTGTTCATGGTATGCTCCCTTCAGCAGGCAGGATGACACTAAACGTGCTTCCTTTGCCCGGTTCACTTTCTACTCCTATAGTACCACCCATCAGACCCACGAGCTTGCGGGAGATGGAGAGCCCGAGCCCGGTACCGTCATGCTGCCGGGTCAACCCGTCATCTACCTGCCTGAATGGTCTGAACAGCTTATCCAGATCCATCTTGTTAATCCCGATACCCGTATCAATTACCCGAATCACTACCTTCTCCCCTTGCTGCAAGCACTCGATCCTGACGCGTCCCTTATCGGTAAACTTGATCGCG
Source organism: Methanoregula sp. (assembly GCA_039698055.1). Taxonomy (GTDB): domain Archaea; phylum Halobacteriota; class Methanomicrobia; order Methanomicrobiales; family Methanospirillaceae; genus Methanoregula. The sequence goes on from JBDKTL010000043.1 coordinate 34,907, forward strand.
TTGCTCATAAGGTTAAGAACGATCTGTTCGACGCGCCGGGAATCGCCCCGGATCATTCCCACACCGGGGGCAATCTCCAGTTCAAGCGGGAGGTGTTTTTTATCGGCCAGCGGCTTCATGATCCGGACAACTTTTTCAAGCACGGACTCAACGTTTACCGGTTCATTTGCGATCTTGAGCTGCCCGGCCTCGATCTTCGAGAGGTCCAGCACATCGTTGATCAGGGAAAGCAGGTGTTCCGAGCTTTCGGACACCATGCCCAGTTGTTTTTTCTGTTCATCATTTAAGGGGCCTGCCAGTTCCTGGAGAAGAATGCCCGAGAACCCGATAATGGAGTTGAGCGGGGTGCGCAATTCGTGCGACATGGTGGCCAGGAATGCCGACTTGAGCTGGTCGGCAGACTCGGCAGCTTCTTTTGCCGTGGCCAGTTCCCGGGTGCGGTGGGCAACAATCTCTTCGAGATGGTCGCGATAGGCTTCAAGCTCGGCAAGCGCATTATTCCGCTCCTGTTTTTCGGTCTGTATCTTTTCAACCATCGCCTTGAACGAAGAGGCAAGGCTCCCGATCTCACCTGCTCCCCCGGTACTGATCTCCTGGTCGAGGTTGCCGGTCTCTGCAATCTTCCTGCTAACTTCCGTCAGGCGGGAAAGCGGCCGGATCACGGTGCGATTGAGGACGATAAGGGTAAAGCCACTGAGCAGGACAAGGGCGAGCAGAACAAACAGCAGGATCCGCTGGATGGATTCGTTGAATCGCTGTTCGATGGTACTGAAGGGAACAAACGTGCCAATCTTCCAGCCAAGTTCCGGGGAGGTGTAATACATCAGGTACGTCCCGTTAAGAACCAGCACGCCTTCCTTTGTTGCAAGAAACACGGGGGTCCGGTCACCAAGGATATCGCTGATGTTGCCAAAGAGGCGGGAGGAATCGCCGGTCGCAAGGATCGTGCCCTTCTGGTCTGTGAGGATCATCTCCCCGCCGTTGATGCTCCCGACCGTGGAGATGTAACTGGTCAGATTGACAAGGGTGATATCGGCGCCCACGACCCCAATCATTGTCCCGTTCTGGTCAAGAAGGGGGGTGACGATCCCGATGTTCACATCCGGTGTCGTGACCGCCCGGTACGGGTCTGTCACGGTCACCTGCCCCGGGTGTTCTTTTGCGAGGATGTACCATGGGCGCTCACGGGGATCGTATGCCGTAGGCAGCCGGGGATACGATCGGACAAATGCCCCGTTTTCCCGGCCCATGTACACCGAACTGACGTATGGGTGCGAGGTCTGGTAATCCCGGAGGATATTGATAATCGCCTGTTCCTTATCGCCAACAGAAGGGTTGAAATTCCCTCCAGAGGCATTCAGGAAATTCGTAAAACTGGCATCGTCCCTTGTCTGGATATTATCGTTAAGCGACAGGGCAAGGACATCGTATTTTGCTTCCCCGATAAAATTGGAGAGGGCAAAATCGATGTGCCTGAGCTGGTTGATGGAATCCCTAGAGATGGTATCAAGGTTTTGCTGCTGGAGGGTTGTCGGGAGCACACCCCCGATAAGGACCAGTACCAGTACGGCAATGAGCAGGTAGATCAGCAGGACCCTTGACTGGAGTTTCATCAGTATGCGGTCATTGGTATTGAATGAATTTAATAATATGCGTATTTTTTAAATGGGGTTCAATATTCGGTTGGAATGGCATTGGTTATCCCGGAGAACGGGAAGATACATGCCCGTAAAGCCCGGGCCAAATACTATACAAACGAAGGGAAGGATACGAGGGCTATCATAAGGCACGGTGCCATTATGCCCGCACCGCTGAATTGCGGGCGATGGAAACCAGAAAACGGGTGAATCATCGGAAAATATCGTGAGAAATCCTGGATATCGGGACCCGGTGGAGAAACTGGCACAAAAAAAGAGGTTTGTCGACCACGTCTATCCTAGTGGCTGTATTGCTGCTGACATGGATTGTTGATCTTTGATAAATGCCGTCAGGTTTTGTGGAAATGGTTACAGGAATGAGGTGTAAGCCATGAACGGGGAGGGAGGTCATCCCTTATTTCCCATCGGTAAAACGGTACGCTCCTTTGGGCAGCGTGATCTCAAACCGGGCGCCTTTGCCCGGCTCACCATTTTCGGTGATGGCCATGCCGGAAAGGGTAAGGAATTCCCGGGCAAAGAACAACCCGAATTTGCCCCCGCCGCCCACGACCCGGTCAAAAATGTGGGGTTTTTGTTCAGCGGGAATACCGATCCCGTCATCCTCGCAGACCACAACCAGTCCCTCAGGGGTTTCCTGCCAGCCAAAGGAGACCCGGGTAATTTTTTTTCCATGGTGCAGGGCATTATGGATAAGGTTGTAAAACACCCGCTCGATGAGCGGATCGGCGTAGATCTCAAGCCCGTTCACGTCATTATGCACAACCACATTATCCTTCTGGCTCATGAGCGACCACTGGACCCGGATGATCTGTTCAAGCAGCATCCAGCGGGATTGATCAATTCCCATCTGCTGGTAATCCTTGGTATTTTTTATCAGGCGCTGGATCGTGGCCAGTACCTTGTCCTCTTTAGTGATGAGGGAAAGCCGGTCCTGTTCATTTGCCGCTTCATTCATGAGCCCGGCATAGGCCCGGAGTCCGGTGACCTTATTCTGGATATCCTGGTACGTGATATCGGTCATAAGGGCAAGTTTCCGGTTCGTGAGCCGGGTCCTTTCTTCATCCTTTTTACGTTCGGTAATATCTTCGGAAATTCCCAGTAAATATTTTGGTTTCCCCTCTTCATCCACGAGGGGAATTTTCTTGGTATGGAGGATTCTTTCCCCTAAGGAACGGGTATATACTTTATCCTCGGGAATATCCACCAGTTGATTCCTGATAAGGACCTCCCGGTCCTTTTCGGTAAAAGACTCAGCCTCGGTTTTCGGGAAGAAGTCATAGTCATTTTTCCCCACCATATCTTCCCGTGAATAGCCGAGAAGATTTTCACCCGCTGTATTCAGCCGCACATAGCGAAGGTCCGCTGCATCCTTTACGAAGATCATGTCAGGGATGTGTTCGACAATATTGTCGAGGAACTGTTCGCTCTGCCGGAGTGCGGATTCTGCCCGTTTGGCAGCAGTCACATCCCGGATCGTATGGACAAAGCCGGTGAGTTGTTCCTGTTCGCCAAAAATGGGATCGACCGTTACATCGAACCATTTGTCACCGGTATTGAATACCATCTCTTCCCGGTGGTGGGACTGTTTCAGCCGCATAATCGGGCAATCGGGTATGGCTGTCGTTGTTCCATGGACGATCTCCCAGCATTGCCTGCCGATGAGTTCATCTTCAGATCTCAGGTTGAAAAGATCCAGCATTGCCTGGTTACACTGGACAATCTTCTGGTCGGCACCAAGCAGGCAGATAGCATCGTTTGTTGCTCCAAAGGTCGTCTTCCACTGAATGAGCGCATCCCTCAATGCCACTTCCACGGCTTTGCGTTCGGTGATATCCTGGATGACACCGATAATCTTTACTACGGCACCGGAATCATCGTCAATGACCCGCCCGGTCCCGTAGATTGTGCGGATTGTTCCATCCGGGCGGATGAGCCGGTACTCTTCCGGCGGGTAATAGTGAGCGGTTATTGCCCCGGCGAGGACCTGGTCATGCAGATCCAGGTCATCGGGATGGATTCGCTCCCGGATTTTTTCCAGTTTAAGATCGAACTGCCCGGGTTCATAGCCAAAGATCCGGTAGGTCTCATCCGACCAGGTAATGACATTCCCGACAAGGTCGTACTGCCAGCTCCCGACATGAGCAATTGACTGTGCCTGGGACAGATCTTCATTCATTTCCCTGATGAGAAGTTCTTCCTGTTTCCGTTGGGTGATGTCAAGAGTAACACCCCGCATGCGAACCGCTTTGCCGGATTCGTCATAATCGCCCCGCCCGATCGCGGATATCCAACGAACCGTTTTATCAGGCCAGACAGCGCGGTATTCGGTATTATAATCGGTCTGTTCCTCCAGTGCCTGACGAACGGCACAATCGGTCTGTTCCCGGTCGCCGGGATGCAGCGCGGACAGGAAAATTTCATACGTTATGGGCTCGCCCGGGGGCAGGCCGAACATGGTTTTACCTTCACCAGACATTGTCAGCTCTCCCGATTCCAGGTCCCAGTCCCATGTTCCCAGCCGGCTCGCGATGATGGCAAGCCGGAGTTGTGCCTCGCTCTTTTTGAGGGCAGTCTCAACGGTTCGTCTTTTTTGGTTGGCACTGTCGATGGCAGTACCAACAGTCGCGGATGCTCTCCCGACAACGTAGGTCGTGATGATAGTGATTGTCACGAGAAATAGCGCCATAGTTAACGCTGTATTCAATTTATAAACCGGGAACAACGTCACCGTCAGGAAATTTTCAACGAAGATGAGGATGATTACGAGGGGCACAAACGTCCGCAGGAGATGGGATTTTGTCGAATTTCCCATAAACCAGGCAAGAGGGAAAGATTTTGGACCGGCCGTGGAAATCAGTCCCGCACCGAGGAGGAGCAATGCAATCGTGGATGCCGGGGCAATGGGAAGAATCGGGGTTCCATACAGGAAGGGGATGCCATAGATATAGCTCAGCAGGAAGGTAATACTGATGAGAAAAACAAACAGGCCAAGGATGCCGGCTGCATTTTTCATGCGCTGTACCTGGTCCCGTGACCCGGTAACGTACACAAGGAAAAACATCGCAAACGATGTGGGGATAATAAGTCCCGCAGCAACCGGGGATATGGGGGTGGTGGGATTTGCAAGGATGACATTCCCGATCTGGTACATCCATACCTCAGCCGCGAAGTGTTGTCCCAGCACTTCGAGGGGAAATTCAATGAGCGAGAAGATGGCAATGACAGCAATCACGGCGAGGATGCATGACCGTAGTACGCCACGGAACGGTTTTTTCGCGTGGAATGCAAGGATCAGGCCAAAGAGGATCCATATTATTGCAGCGGAAAATGCAATGGTCTTATACCCCGGATACAAAAAAGCATACACCGGAAGGTTTACGTGTATGCTGGCAAGTTCCAGGATGCTGATAAGCACCGCACCGATCCCAAAGATCGCCGCCAGTTGCTGACAGGCAGGATCGCTGATCACGGTCCCGCCGTTTTCCGGCATATCGTGAGCACGCATTTCAGGCATGACGGTCATCCTCCGTGACGTTAATTTTTATTGGTTTTCCTGAACCGCTGGTTTCTCTCCCAAAGATAATCGCCGGCGCCGAAAAGCCGGAAAAAATATCCGGCATCACCTGGGTTTTAGGGCAGCTGCGGGTGATCGAAGCGGACAGTGCGGGAATCGCTTCACATTTGTTTTTCGGCTGAGGGAACATTGTGCCGACACCAGGGAGTTCCTGTCCGGCGTCGGGTAGGGATATCGTATCGATCAACTTCACGGAATTCGTGGTATTCCAACGACAAATTTACTTCAGGTTACTTATAGGTTTCTCCCGGCTGTTCCGGGGCATGAAGATAGCAATCGATGTACTGGTACCGGTGATAAAAAATGCCGTCGCGTCTTTATCCGGGGATGACGGGGACTTTTCCGGCAGAGGTTATGCGTTACTTTTTCCATATGAGGCAGAGAAAAGGTATGCGCGAACCCGCACGTACAGGGTAAACGGGGCAGAATAAGGTTTAAAACGGGGATATGCCTGTTTTGCGGGGCGATAAAAAAAATCACCCGACCGGGTTTTCTACCCGGCCCATGAAAAGAATAGTTCCCTGTTCGTTGTCCCTGATGAGGAAGATGAAGGGGTGATCTGCCAAAAATACCGGGATGGGATCTTCTGAGGAGGGAGCACCTTTCCCCAGCATCACAACAGCGGTCGCTGCGGAAGCCTCGGTGCCTTCTTCATCCACATCCACGTACGCCTGGTGAATAATTTTTTCGATATAGAGATATTGCGTTCCATCCATACCGGAGAAATCCGCATCACCGCCAAATGCGGTACGCATCCCCAGCTCCTCAAATGTCGGGCGCAGCGAGTATTTTGTTTCAAGGGTAAACTTCGGCAGGTAAACATTCACGCGCCGGGACACAGAGGAGTTTTGTAATGCCGAAAGATTGTGGGGTTCAAGATACGTCTCTGCCGCTGCAAGGTCATCGTTTGTGGGGAGCAGGATAAGCATGGACAGCCCGGACCCGTTTTCCTGTTCGTAAGGTATGCTGAGAAGCTGGACATTCCCGGTCTGGGCGTACGGGTATATGGCATCCGCATAGGTTCTCTCCATCATAATGACCGGAACGCTTTTCCCGGAAGAGAGCCGGAAATCTGCTTCCCGGGTTTTATTCTTATCAAACTGCCGGGCCCACGTACCCTTGAAGTAAACAGCATTTGTTATTACCAGCCGGGTCAACGGGGTAATTGACCCTGCGGGCAGCAAATCCTGAATGGTATCGTGGGTTTTTTCTCCCACCCACTGGTTGATGGTGGTCCGCGAAGCATCCGGTTCATTGATGAAATCAAGGTTCGTTGTGTTAGCGGAATAATAGGTCCGGGCTGTACTGATATATCCGGGAAGAAACGGGTACGACTTTTCTGCAAAGAGTGCGTTTGCCGTAAGCAGGGTAAAGTTGGCATTTTCACGGTTTGTGTCCGCATTGAGCGTAAAGTATCCCTGCCTGAGAAGGGAGGTATTCCCCGGGAAGTGGAAAACGGACCGGATTTCATCTGCGGTACTCCCCCGGGCACCCTCGTACGCTACCGCAAGTGCTGACGATAGGGAGAACGGCGACAGGAAGATATTGGCTCCCGCATACGCCTTATCATGCGCCATCTGTGAATACAGGTCGTATGCGAACCGGTTGTTTGCTTCAACGACGCCGGTTCCGCTGTCAGAAGAGGGACTGTCAGCAGGTAGTTGTGCCGGTATCGTCCCGGTACATCCTGCAAGAACCACGCCGATAACGACCAGTGCCGCAAGGGCACCTATGGCAATTGTTTTTGCTGCCATGGCTGAACCTTTGCCCGCAGGCAGGTTAAATCTGGCGTTAGGTGCGGTTTTTTTCACAGTTATTGCGCGATGATCGGGTTCACGCGTTTTTCATGGAATATATTTTTTTAACCAGGCATTATCCTCACCACCCTGATAATCAGGACATTTCCCGATCATTAACAAGATTAAATGGTCTATTTCGCTTAATCCGGGAAAAACCATCTTACCTCATGGGGAAGCTCTCCCCCTGTATACCGTGAACGATGGCGGAGAACGAAAACGAAAGGGGGAATAACCTGTTTGAATGCACACAAAGACTCAAAAGGGAAATCGGGTGCGGGCTCGCTATCGCAAGTCTTCCTTGCCGCGATGGGTGCTATGCTTATGGTTTCAGGATTATAAAAAAAGAAAAAAGTAGGAGTGCATATGTCCAGAAAGACTGCCGCGACAGCCCCGTTTACCTGCCCCAAATGCGACCATACTGAGGAAAAATTCCAGAATACCTGTCCTGCATGCGGGCGTCCCTACGTCCGCGATTACATCGATACCCAGATGCATCCCCGGGATCCTAACCCCCGGGAATTATTATTGGATCGCTCGTGTGCAACGTTTATTATCGCGAGGGAGTGGGTGCAATGAACCAGTATCGTTTTCCCGGGTGGTTCATCATCCCGGGATGTTTCCTGATATTTTTGGCGCTCACCGGATCCGTCCATGCTACACCTTCGGTTGACCTTACCCTCACACCTTCGCATATTCCGCCGTTCTCAACGAACCAGCCTCCCGTCTATGCCTTTGGAGAACCCGTTGTCGTGAAGGTCAGTCTTACCAATCAGGGATCTGATCCTATCACCGTTATGGGCTCTCCTCCCAGGATGGGAATCAATCACCGGAACCAGACCGATTTCCTGATCTTCCAGCGATCCACCGGTACTGCTGCAATCGGGCCGGGACGCACCCTTGTATTCGATTTTACCTGGGACCAGAAAGATGCACAGGGATTGCAGGTTGATTCCGGGCTCTATACCGTAGGAGTATATTATTTACTTTCGAAAAATACTGCCGGGGACTGGGACATCTCCCACGCGGACCCGTATACCCGGACCGTCGATATTATTGTCCTGCCAAAAGCCGGTGCATTGACAACAGATATTCCGGTCAACCAGTCACAGGTTATGGATAATGTATCCGTAATCCTCGAATCAATCCATGTCACCAATACTACAGGACAGGTAAATTTCACGGTTCAGGTGCCGGAAGATATCCAGTACCGGACTCATCCTGCCGGATGGAAAATGTGTTACCTGGATTTCATATCCATTGAAGCGCAGTATTCCATCGATCACGATTCCCCCCGGGAATTTTATTACCGCGGCCAGAATTGCGATCCTCCCCACACGTTCCGGTCGATGTATGAGATGGACCCGATCCCGGCAGATGCTCATGAGATGGAGATCAATCTCACCGCATCCGGTTCTCACCGGGGATCGTGGATCTTTCACGTGAACCTGACACCAACTTCACCTGTGCCGGGCAACGCTGCAGGCTCATCACGTCCAACGTCGCCATCACAACCAACACCACTCTCATCCTTTCTCGTGACCATTTCTCTATGCTGCAGTGCGGCGGGATATGCTCTCATCAGGATGAAACGGGAGCGATCGTGATGAACAATCCCAGGAATGAGAATAATCTTACATGGATCGTGGCTGGTATAGGCATTATTATTTTGATCATTCTCTCATACGCCACGATGGTTATGTGGGATCTGGCTCACCCTGTTCCAAAAAATCCTGATAGCGCGATCAACCTGACCCCACCCGATTTTTCTGCACGGGAGATTCAGCCGGATCAATCTCCCTGGATTCGTATCGATCCTATCGGGGATGCGTATCGTGGCGATGCGATTACAATCTCCGGTACAACCAGCGATCCTGGGGGCAACATGATTCGGGTCGTGATTGCTGCACCGGGTACTGCCCGGCAGCGTACCTGGGCTGGAAACACGGTTGCTGCTACACCGGAACCCGGCGGTCGGAACCGGTGGTCGTTTGTCTTCGATTCGACTTCGTTTAACACGTCAGGAAACGTGGTTACGGCCTGTATCGAAAACACATCGGCGGACATGTGTGCGTCACGACAATTCAACCTTAATGAACCGTTACACCTCGCGGTTACACCCGCAGGTTGCTGGCAAAGGATAGACCCCGTCACTGATCATGGATCTGGCGAGGTGTTTACCATAAACGGGACAACCAACTGCAGACCGGGTGACAGGATCACCGTAGAAATTGTCTCTGTCTCTTCAGGGAAATCCACCCGGGACTACAGCAATGGTGATGTAGAGGTCAGGCAACTTTCCACGAGTACGTATGGCTGGTCGGTTACTATCGATTCCTCAGCATTTGGTCCGGGGCTAAAAACGGTAACTGCCTGCGGAGTTGGGATTTGCGGATTCCAGACATTCAGTATTACCGATCGCTCGTGATGATGAATCATGATCCAAGCGGATGTTGCCAAATTCCAAAAACGTTATCAGGAGAGGAATTATGAACATCATTGGTGCAGGTGTAATCACACCGGTGGTGTTCCTGATGCCAATCGGATGCACGCGAATACTTGCCTGCGGGTCAATGGAGAAATGGGAAATGAACGAAGAGACTCGGTGAAATCGTGGAATATATTACGCACACAAGAAGTATCCGCCTGTTCGCGCTTGCCGTAATCATCGGAATCGCGTGTCTTGGTTCAATAACGTGGATAAAACAGGTTGTCAACCACGAGTTTTTCTGGTGCGGGATTCACGGGATATTTGTCGAGTTTGGTTTTTTTATCGCGTATGTGCTGGCAATAATCCTGGCAGGTTTCATCGCGTCGCTGATATTCCGGAAATATACCAAATCCCGTAAGGATCTTCTGGTGATAAGTGCCTGCTCGGGCTGCGTGACAGGAATCTTCTATCTCCTTGGCATGTTGTTCCTGAGCGTCGTCTATGAATACCAGCTTGGGCATTATATCGCCAGTACAACTGTTGTGGATATCATTCCCCTGACATTTATGCATTTTTTCTGGAGCGGGCCCTTTATGCTCCTGATACTTCTTGCAATCGTGGGTTTGGGAATCACAGGGTCTCTGGTTTTTTCATACTGCGATCGCACTCCGGAAGATAGCCTGGCAGGTACGAAAACCCCGGGAAAAAAACCAGTGCGCGTCAGAATTGTGATTGTTGTGTTTATCGCAGCGATCCTGATGAGTATTATCCTTCCCCTTGGCGGGGGTATCGTGGCTGTCAGATCAGGAACGATTCCGTACTCGTTCTGTGCCCCCCCAAATCCCGTTTCCATGAAGGTAACAAGATCAGACAATTCGACGATCACCCTGCAACTCTCCCTGGATTATGGTGGCCATACAAGGGACCGCTCGATTCCCATTATATCCCAACCGTTGCAGATCATGGTTGATGACCGGGATTTCCAAAACCAGTCCATTATCCGCCAGCAGGGACTGCCCGATACTATCAATCCACCTGAAGGGATCACACAGTACACCGACGGGTTGTCTGTGACCATCAGCGGACCGGATCTTGTCCGGAATGAATCCCTCGGACGCCATGTCTATGTCATCAGTTATTATGATCAGGATAATCCGTGGGTTGTTGTCGATACGGAGGTGTGAATTTTCCTCTTTTAAGGGCGTATCTCCCGTCAGCAGTACGGGCGCACCCCGGAGTGTCACCATTATCGCAGCAACCCACCAACAGAGGAGTGAGTGATAATGACGAGAAAAGACGCATCCAACCTGCTTGGCATATACCTTGTGGTATTTCTCACGCTCTTGGCAGCCTCGTCCCTTTTTGTATTCACGATCAACTGGGAGGACTGGTTCTTCGGGATAAAACTTGACGGGTGGCCGGCAGGGATTTATTTGTTTTCAAAAGCAGCAGTTGCAGCACTGCTGATATTTTTCCTGGTGAAAAATGAGAGAAACCGGATCCTGTGGAGCGCCCTGTCCATATTTTTCCTTGCGTTTGTGTTCATTTTGCCGGTTTTTTCCCGCCAGCGGAACCTGAGAACCGGGCTTGGCTGGACGATATTCTGGATAGAACTTGCGCTCATGATAGTAATACCAGTAATCCTGCTGGTCGGTTCCCTGGTGATGAACCGGATGCACCAAAAGGAGTGAACAACCCTGAAAAAAATGACGCCATCAATAATTTTCCTCGCATTGCTGCTGGGAGGTATCCTGCTGGTACCACCGGCGGGTGCAGGAATACAAGAGGCAAAACGGGTTTCCCGGAAAATGACACCGAAGGGTATCTCCCGGTCGATGTCCTGTCGATTGATCCTGTAATTAAGAATGCAACACCCGATTACCAGTTTTTGATTTTGAGCCCCGAAGGAAAAGAAAATCGGCTGCACGATCTGGATGCGGCGTTTGATTTCCTCTATCCCGGCGATCCGCAGAAAGATGCCCGGAAAGCCGGGCTGAAGCAGGATATGCAGGATATATGGGATAAATACCCGGTCGTTTTTGAGACAACACCGGGAGGACCGGGGTATCCCACCTATGGGGGGTCCATCGTCACGGCAAGGTTTGCACCTGCACTTCAGAATATCCGGTTGACCGGCGACGAAAATGAAGTTATCAGGAAAAGTTCGGCTATCATGAACGAAGCATATCTCCAAAAACAACCGCCTGGTTCCCCGTACGCCTCCACGAGCTCTCCGGATTCGCCGGGGATTTCCCCAACCCGTCAACCCGTACCGCTCAGTCCCCTGCTTGCGTGCGCCGCGTTTGGCTGTGCGGGATGTATCGGGGTAATGAGAAAAAAAATGTGGGAGAAATAATCGCGCCGGTCAGGCCCCGACAAGATTTTTAAGGAATTCCTGCCCTTCCGGCGTCGTAAACAGCAGGGGATCCCGGTTGGTGGTGACGATGCTCCTGTTCACCACCACCGTTTTTTTTGTCTTTGGGTTATAGCCTTCTTTCTCAATTTCCGTTTTGCAGACCAGCACGCCACGGCGCTGCCATGCCGGCGTTCTTGCAAGGTTGACACCCCGCGAATGCATCATCTCGTGGAGCTCTTTTGCCGGCATGCCTTTGAGCCTGGCTGCGGCGGCAGTCGCGCTCATCCCTTCAGAGATCAGCGCCTGCTGGCAGTAGGCGTTGATATGGTTGCGCCATGCCTCATCCTGCCGGCTGATCATGTACTCAACCGCCGATGCCGGCGTTGCCTGCACAATCCGGGCATCAAACGACAGCGGTTCGCGGATGCCCAGTGCAAGAGTCAGGGCACTTGCAGCGAACGATGCCGCCACCGAATCGATCTTCTCCACCCGCCCCGAGAACGGGAGTTGCGCCAGGTACAGGCTGATCTCATCGGAGAACGTGTACGCAAACACCGGTGAAAGCCCGCTCTCCCCCACGAGCGCCCGGCAGACAGAGACCATCGCATCGTTGAACCGGTCATCAAAGGGCTTTTCAAACGCAAGGACTTTGGTCAGCCGGTGAAATGCCCGGCCATCCAGCCGGACAAAAACCGGGGGGATCGTGGTTATATTTGAAAAAATTTCCCGGTTTTCCATATCAGGATCCTTGAACGGGAGAAAAGAAAAACCGCGTGGGCTCCCGCACCACGCTTATACTGTATTGATTTACTGATCTTCGAATGAGCCGCCCTGGGCAAATGCACCCGGGAGATGACGGATAAGAACGATATCGTCGATAGCGCTGATGATCCGGTAGGGGATCTTCAATCCCTTGTAGTTCTTGAGCTCGAAAAGCTGGTCGTTGACCTTGCCGACAACAACTGAATCAATCTTCTTAGCTTCTACGTCTATGACTACATCTTCGACTTCACCGATGAACATTCCCTTGTCCGTGTAAATCTGCAGCCCGAATAAATCTGTAATCTGGGTTTCCATCGTTATCAGATGAAAGTATATACCATATGGGTTAAAAAGATAACCTTACTTTATGGACGGGTCATTTCGGATCGGACGGATATTTGGCATTCCCATCTTTATTCATTATACATTCCTGCTCGTAATCCCGCTGTTCGCCTGGATTATCGGCAGCCAGATCGCGCTGACAACGGATATGCTCAAAGATCTCTTCGCGATACCGATCGACACGAGCGGCATCACGTCGGGATACATGCCCTGGGTGCTGGGAACCGTCGTTGCATTCGGGCTTTTTTTCGGCGTGCTTGTCCACGAGCTCGCCCATTCTCTTGTCGCCCGGACAAAGGGCCTTAAGATGCAGAGCATCACGCTCCTGATGTTTGGCGGCGTCGCCCAGATGGACGAGGGCGTCCCTGACCCGAAAGTCGAACTGCCCATGGCACTCGCCGGGCCGATCATGAGCCTGATCTTCGGCGTCATCTGCTGCGGGCTTGTCTATGTTGTCCCGCAGATGACCGCCGACCCGGCAACTGCCGGCATCCTGATCTTTGTCTTTGGCTATCTTGGCGTGCTCAACATCATCCTGTTTGCCTTCAACCTGCTGCCGGCGTTCCCCATGGACGGCGGCAGGGTGCTGAGGGCGATCCTTGCAAAACGGATGCCACTGCACCGGGCAACCCGTATCGCGGCAAATGTCGGCAGGGGATTTGCGATCATTTTTGGTCTTGTCGGCCTGTTCTTCTTCTCGCCGTTCTTAATCCTGATCGCGCTCTTCATCTACATCGGTGCGAGCATGGAATCAACGGCGGTCCAGTATAATTTCCTCCTGCAGGATATCACGGTGGGGAGCATGATGAGTTCCCCGGTAATCACCGTCCCCTCAAACCTCCCGCTCGCAAAGATCGTCGAGTTAATGTATTCGAGCAAGCATCTCGGGTTCCCGGTGATCGAGCGGGATTCGCTGGTTGGCATGGTCACGCTCGTAGACGTTAACCGGACGTCACCCATAGACCGGGACGCGATGCAGGTAAAAGATATCATGAGCCGTGACCCGATCACCCTTCCCCCCACGGCGCCGCTGGTGGACGCGCTGCGGATAATGTCGGTAAGAAATATCGGCAGGATACCGGTTGTCCAGGACGACAGGATTGTCGGTATCGTGACCCGCACCGATATCCTGAAAGTGACCGAATTAAAAAAGATCTGATCTTTTTTACCGGTTCATCTCACGAAAATCCATCACCGGATCGATTGCCGATTTCCCCGCCACGTTCCGGTATGCCGCGATATCCTTAAACGGCCGTTTTGCGATCACCGCCGCCACTTTTTTCTTCCCGATGCCCGGAAGCCACCGGAGTGCGGATGCCGGGAGCGTGTTGATTGCCACCGGCACCGGCAATGCGGTGATGGATCGCATGCCCCAGTCCACCACCACGGCGTCGATCACCGTGTGGATCGGGAGATTCAAGGGTATGCCGACAAGGATCGGGTATGAACCCGGCTGCCGGCCAAAGGAGAGTTCACCGGAGACCTCGACCCGCACATCGCAAAGCACCGTCCCCACCGGGAACACCCGCTGGAGCATCGGGAAGTCGATCTTCTGCCGGACAAATTCCTTGAACTCTTTGAACCGCCGGTCATGCTTCCCGAGCGTGTTGTTCGTGTACGCGGGGGTTCCCTCAAACGGCATCACCTGCCGGATATTCACGCGCCGGACAAGGAGCCCTGCGTCGAGCACTTTTTTGAGGAACAGCTCATTTTTCCCGTACGTGGCGTCCGTCTCGCCTGCCAGACCGCAGACAAAATTCAGGCCCGGCAGCAGTTCGGGAATCCCGTCCTTTCGTATCCCGCCCAGTTCGTTGACGATTTCAATTGCCCGGAACACCTCGTCTGCCTGCGCTTTGAGATTGTTCGCCACCACAACGGCAGGATCGGCGGTCTCCATGCCAAACGCGGCAACGTCGCCGGGCGTGTGGTGCCGTATGATCGCCGCGAGCGCTTCACGGCTTTTTTCTTCGTGGTGTGCAATCGTTGCCGGGTTCGTGTTGTCGATGTGGAGCGTCTTTAGATCCGGCGCGGCGGATCGGATTTGGGAAAAAAGTTGTTCCAGCAAATCCGGGCGGGGTGCCGGGAACTCGCCTGCTCCGGCGCCATATGCAAGGATGTCCGGCTGCCGGCCGACCCGGAAGTGCCGGGCGCCATGACCATACAGTGCTGCAACTTCCGCAACGATACCCCCGATACTCCGGTATTTCGGCAGGCCATAGAACGGTTCCGTGCAGAACGAGCAGCCACCGGTTGCCCCGTGCGAACAGCCCCGTGCGGTCTCCAGTTCGCACATCACGTACGGGTAATCGGGGTGCTGCGTAATGATCCCGCTGCCCCGGATACTCCACGGATCGGTGCGGGCGTAGTCGAGCACCCCCACCGGTTCGTTCCCCGTGAGATATTCATCGAGCGCGATGGCCGGCTCTCCCACAAGGAGTGCATCAAACCCGGAGATCTCCTGCCGCCGGGCTTTTGTCCCGCCCTCATGCGCATACCCGAAACCGATGGGCCCGCCGACCAGTTTTTTTGGCCCCCGTATCATGTGGCCGGTCTGCTGGATCTCGGTGAGCGTGGCAGGAGTCCCCCCGAGATATTTGCCCGGCACCGTAACCCCCGCAATCATGACGAGCAGGTCAGCCCGGGACATCTCGTTGATCCATTTTGTATCGGTGCGGAGCTGGTCGATGGTGAGATAACGGGCGGTAAACCCGTGGGCGGCAAGCGCTCCTGCCACCGTCCGTATGTAGGGCGAAACGTAGGGCGGGACGCCGAGACACGCGGGTTCGTCCACGTACCCGTCAAGGATGAAAGCGTCAGCAGGCATAGCCGATCAGCGCGAGAAGTTTTCGCGCCCAGAACAGTTTTCCCCGTTTGAGCGGGTCCACGTTTTTGTCATCGAGATCAAAGCCGGCAAACTTGACCATCCGGGCGCCCAGCGCATCGGCGGCAAAGACGGCCCGGTCACCATCCGTGAACCCGCCAAAATTGTGGACGTGCGGGAGCGGGGTGCCCTGGGTTGTCGCAACCACCGGGCCTTTGAATCTCGGGACCCAGTGCCGGAGGAGCGGCATATTGTCGCCATGCGCATGGACGACCACGATAGTTCCTGCATCGTTCATGTCGAGAAGCTGGTCGGTGGCGCCATCCAGATCGGTAAAGACCGCGTCCGGGCGGATGCCGTTTTCCGCGAGCACATCGGCAGCCGCATCGGCAGCAAAGACCACTCCGCTGACCCGGCCCAGCTCTTTTTTCAGGCAGGGAGCGTTGCCGCAGACCGTAACATCGCTGCCCCGGGTGAGGGATTCCAGCAAGGAAAGGTCGTCGCGGGTGACCAGCGTGGCGAGCAGCCGTGCTGCGGTTTCGTCATCTTCCCGCGAGAACCCGAAATACTCAAGGATCTCGCGGTAGTGCGGCTCCCACCATTCAAAGTTCATTCTTCTTGTCCTCGTTTTCGAGGCCGACGAGGTTCTTGAACTTCTGGAGGATCGGCTCGATGATGATGCCAAGGAGCTCGTCCTTGTTGGTCACGTTCCCGAAATAGTGGAGCGGGAGCGTAGCTGCTGCCATGTTCGGGTGACCGCCCGCATCGCCCATGTCGCCGAATGCCTCGGCGAGTGCGTTGCCGATATGGAGCCGGATATCCCGGTTGCGGGCCGATATCACGATGGACGTGTCGGTGATGCCATACACCAGTGCCGTGTTCACCCCTTCAAGGGTGATGAGAAGGTCAGCAGCCTGCGGGAGGGCATCGCGGTTCATGACAAAACCGACGTTCGAGAACAGGTACCCGCTCTGGATCTTCCGGTACTGGATCGCTTTTCCCATCACGTCAAGGGTTTCCTGCGACATGGACGGCGACATGATCTTGTCGAGCAGATCGGAGTCCGTGAGCGGCAGGAGAAATCCCGCGTACGCGAGATCCTGCGGGGTGACGTTGCGCTTGAACTCTTTTGTATCTGTCCTGATACCGTAGAGGAGTGCAGTTGCCACCCGCTTGTCCACCGGGATGTCGAGCTCCTGCAGGTACTGGGTGAGGATGCTTGCCGTCGCCCCGGCACCGGGCCGGATATCCACAAAACTGCTCTGCGTGGAGAGGTGTTGTGCGTCCTTGTGGTGATCGATGATGATGTTGAACCGGGTCTGCGGCGGCACGTCGTTATTTGCGCCGGGCGCCGGGCAGTCGACAAGAGCAAGGTAGGTGCAGCTCTGGAGCGCTTCAATCGTCAGGTGCTCCATCTTGATATCGAGCAGGTTGACAAAAGTCCGGTTTTCCTGGTGGCCGATATTGCCTTCATAAAAAATCCGGGTGGTGAGGGTTTTTGCGTTGGCGTGCCGGGCGATCTCGGCAAGCGCCATCGCACTGGCAATCGCGTCCGGGTCCGGGTTCTTGTGCGTGACGATGCCAAGCGTGCCGTCCCAGCCTGCAAGGAGCGTAAAGAGCCGTTGCGAGATCCGGTTTGCGTGCTGTTTTTTTACCTGGTGGATGGCCGCCCGGGCGACCACTTCCTGTGGGTAGATAACAAAATCCGCTCCGGATAACGTGAGTTTTTCTGCACTCACCGGGTCGATGGCCCGGGCGATAACCTGCACGAGAGGGTACCGTTTTTTTATTGTCAGGACCGCCGCAAGGTTTGCACCAGCATCACCGGTCATCACAAATGCAATCTCGAACGGGGGCAGGCCAACGAGCATATCCGGTGTTGTAATATCCCGCACGTAGGCATCGGATTTCTGGTCCCTGAGGTGCCGGACCCGGGTTTCATCTTTATCGACAACAATCACCCGCTCGTGTTCCTTGTCGAGCTCGAGAATGATGTTGTACCCGTTCGTGCCGCAGCCAAAAATGCAGTATTTTATCGGTTCTGCTGATTCAAATACGCCGGTTTCAGGCATGTTACCAAAGATGTACGGCGCTGTGCATATTAAGTGATTCTCCATGATGGTTTTTCCAAAACCTTTATTCAGCATCATCGACCACATTAGTAGGCTAAGTGGGTCTGTAGCTTAGTTCGGCATAGCGGCGGACTCTTAATCCGCAGGTCAAGGGTTCAAATCCCTTCAGGCCCGTTTTCTTTTGTGATTCTGACTCTCGCAGAGTTTTATTTGATTTTTCATTCGGTTTAAACTCATTATTTCTGATTTCGGTTATGTCAGTTTCGACATTTTTCAAATTCAACGGTTTAAACTCGTTAGATTCTGTTGATAGGAAGAAACCACCATCAACCTTGCAGATGGATACAGGCTTACCGATAAGTGCGCGATAATGACTCCAAGGGAACTGGATATAAGGAGCGAGGAATCCTTTCTTTGGATGCAATTTTTTAAATTGAGTTTTCGTAATTAATTCTATATTTTACAATAGATTTTAGAAAGATTATAGATTATCATACGGTGAAAAAAATTGCTTTATGGAAGAGAGATTGATTAAAGAATAAGACGAGAATATAAATTATGTCATTATACGATACAATTGTTCAAGCAGTCGGGGCATTATTTATTATCTATATTTTCGGATTTGTTGTTCTACCAGCGTTTGCGACCGCTACAGGTCAAAGCACATTACTTTTCACAATATTATTCATTTTACTCGCTATAAGCGTCGTCATTAGCGTTATTGTAGCAATCAAAAGGAGCCTTTAACATGGTATTAAAAGAATTAGATCACTATTTTGGAATATATAGGGATCTTGTTATCGGTTTAACCTTTCTAGTAGCTCTTGCTGCAATAACAGGTTTTAAATTGGATATCCCCACTTGGTTCAATTCCTTAACACCTGAAGGTAAATTCTATTCACTTATTCTTCTCGATGCAATTTTTACGCTATTTGTAGGATATGTGATTTATTCGAAGTTGGATGAGAAAATTCAGGGGATAAGAACTACAAATTCGGGTATAGAAATAAAACCAATTTTCCTTTCAGAAATCAGAGCATTAAAGATACAATTAGAACCGATTATTGCAGCACAAACTGATATGACCACTTTGAGTAAAATAATCATGAAGGATTTTGGCAATGGGATGCCAAAATTTTATCCTAATAATGGAGCTTTCCATTTATACAAAGAAAAAATACCACTTCTTGATTTTGATTTACAGTCTAAACTTTTGCAGTTCTATCAAAAAATAACTCAAGCAAGTGAATGCCATCAACAGATCTTCCAAAAAGACCCTTCAAGAGCCGATTATACAAAAATTCAATGTTTTAGCAATTATTTGAAAGAAGCGAATGATCTGATACCCCATCTCCTTGAGAAACTACAGTCGTCCTGAAATATTAGAATAATTTTGTTTTCGTCTAATCTGTGTCACGTAAGGAACACCAATCTTTTCTGCAATCTCCTTGTAGTTCATTCCATCTTTGTGAAGAAGATCAACATACTTCCAATCGATATCTTTGAAGGGTCTACCGCAATGTTTCCCCTCATCCCTTGCTCTTTGCATTCCAACCTTTGTCCTCTCAATAAATTACATGCAGCTTTTCAGTTAATACTGAAACTTGAGTTTATTATCGCTATCTCTAACCCTCAATTCCTATTCTTGATTAATTCGGTTGCTTGAATTACCCCTTTCTCACTTAAGACATTAAGTAAAACATCGTGTGCTTTTCGGACACCTTTTCCTCCACCTAAGAATGCAAAGGGTGAAGTTTGTTTATCCCAATCAAAATCATCTAAAAGTCCGAGGAATTTCTTAATTGAATCCTTATCGTAGGGATCTAGATTATCGCTAATACACCAAGAGTAAACATTATTTGCAAGATAATTAAATGCGTAAATCGAGGTTGTTCGAAGCATCAAGAATTGTTTCCGTGTTTTTTCTTCGAACGTTTGAGGGAACATTTCTCTGATACAACCCCAATAATTTATTAAAAATGTCTTTTTCTGATCAAAATCCAATTCTTTAAACCGATTATTATCAAAAAGTGGTTTCAACGACGATACAAAGGAGAATAATGGCACCGGATGCCCATTACTCATTGTTCCACCGAGATTGATGAGCCCTTGAAATGGTGATGATTCTTTATTAAGTTCGTTTACAATGGGAACAATTTCTGTTCTCCATTTTTCCTTATCAATAATCGGAATCCCAGTAATCCCTGCCTTTAGTGTTTTATATGCTAATTCATCTTTTAAGGAGGGATTGACGGGTTTTTGAGTTTTATTAATAATAAAGAAAAATGCACCCTCTAATTCGGACTGTTTGATTTTCAGATTTTCAGGCGATTCTTTTTCCATTTTTTTAATTATTGCTTTAGAATCGACGAAAACAATTGGGATTTCAAAAGACAACAATTCCGTGTATTTTTTTATCAATTCTTCTCGATTGGGTAATGAGTGCTTCGTCTGCAGTTTTTTGATTTCTTTATAGATCTCCTCAAATCCACCGGTTCTTTGCTGTCCGTCCAAAATTGAAATTGCCCCGGGTTTCAATGGAATTTCAAGAATTCCCCTATCATCATCAGAGGATTTGAATTTTGCATTACCAAAACTTGCTAATATTGCTGGAATAATAGAGATAGAACAACCTTCGAGATATTTTTTTATTTCACTTGTTCTTTCACGGAATTTCTCTCGTTGATATCCATCCAATACCTCGTCTCTCCACTGGTCAGAGGTAGATAATAACAAAAGTTCCTTCGCCTGGACTTTACCAATATAAAGGGGCATTCCTTTTTGTTGAATTTTGATTACCTTAATCTTCAGAGTTACATCAGAGATTTTTTTCCATACTTTTTCCAAATTTTGCGATTGGATTTTGGGATAATTCCTATAGATATCAATTATTTCGATGACACTGAGATTGTTAAAATCGCTTGTTATCTCGTTCTGTGCAATCTTCTCTAAAGTATCATTCATTTTATCAGGGAAGAATAATGCAGGATTATTCCAGCAGTTCTCACAGACATATCTTCCATCATAGGGGCCGTGTTGGGGTCCTTTAATCTCAAATCCACATGAGGAACAAATCATTTCGATGCACCCTTCTTTTTTTCGGCATATAATTCAAAAGCTTCTTCGAAATCCGTAGCTCTGTTAAATTTGTTCACAAGTCCGTCATACGCCGGAAATGCACCACCATATCCAATGACTCTTCGTGCATGTTGAACAAGTTCGATTTTATTCATATCCCAATTTGGAGAAATAAAAGTATTTTTCTCGATTGCGTAGAGAGATTCATACCTCATAGGATAACATACGATACCCCAGTTTAAGATTTCCCGAACGCGATTAAAAAATTCATCTGGTGTCTCTCTATAGTTGAAAAGAGTATACACAAAAATATCCCTTTTTTTAATACCGGCATCAAGTAAACGCTCAACAGCCTTTTTTACAAATTTTTGTTGATCATGAGAATCATACGCAAGCCGTATGGTAGAATCAAGTTTTAGAGAAGCGATCATTTTTGCAACGGGCTCTGTGATGAGTTTTGCATCAATACCCTGATTGAAGTCAACCTTTTTATCGAAATCGATGAGTTCCTTAAAAATATCCATACGGTATTTGTTTGCAAGAAAATTGTTGTCAAAAAAAATAATTTTTGTATGTCTACCCAGAACAAATGGGTTGATGCTCTTTTTCAGTGAATTCATTTTTCCTTCTAAACGAGGAACAGCACAAAAATCACATTTATTGCAGCAACCTCTTGACGAGAAAATAATACTTCCATCCCAATCTGGGACTAAATCATAATCCGGGAAAATATTCTCGGCTTTTGAACAGAGACCTTGGTATATTCGATCGGCACCGGATAGTCTTGCATGATCAGGAAGGAGGGATGCATAGATGCCCCCAAGCCAAATTTCCGCTTTTGGAAATTCTTTTTTGTAAAATGAAACTGCCTCCCAAACTGGCTTCCACGCCCATGAGAATAGACTGGTGACGTATATTTTATTAGGATTCGTTTTCGGAATTCTTTGATCCTTTTTTTCGAAATCAATTAATTCCGTTGTATCACCTTTTGTTTTATGGTATGCAGAAAGTTTTAAGAGACCAATTGGCGGGAATTTGGAATAATATGCGGGTTCGACGAGAAGTATGTGATTGGTCATCAAGGATAGGTTAGTGATCTACATTATTTAAGATCTTTTATTTTGAAGATCCCAAAAGCGACTATGAAGAGGGTGTTGGAGGAGATGCCAATCTTGGTTTTAACACATCATAGATCATGGTGACATACTCCAAATCTTGAGCTGTAACACCCTTTGGTTTTATCGAATGAGCAACCTGTTTGCGGATGTTATTGAGTTTGGTGAACCAAGATAATTTTTTCGATTTGCTATCATTAGGTTTTGAATTAATTGAAAACGTTTCACCAAATAGACTCCACTCGGAATCGATTATTTCCTTCAAATCAATTAAATCAATGAACTTTTCGTAATCGTTCAATTCTCCTTCTTCATCAGCCCGTTTCATGGCTTTTGCCCTAATTGGGGATGAAACTTTAAACCACCATTGAGAACGTTCATTTCCATAATTTGCTTTTAAGGTACTGAAAACATAATCGTGAACCATAGGTTCAATTTTATCCAGAACGATTTCCCTAGTTGCTTGATTAATCGATGGATCCTTCTTCTTCAACCACTCTTTTAAAATTTCAGGCTCAAATTCCGGGTATTGCTCATGAATCTTCGAGAGTAATACTAAAGTACTATCTTTCACCCCTACTTCACCAGTGCCACGTCGCAATTCTGAACGAACTTGGGGGGGGATATCAGCTAAAAATTTAATGACAGGTGTGACGTATTTCTCGGTATGCTCAAGAAGAACAGGAGTTTTTAACTTTCTTGGGTCAACCTGGTCTTTAATAGAAATATGGTCGAAAATAAATTTCAGTGTTTTCAATGTTGATAATATGCCCAGATTTGTACAGATGAACCCGCCATCACCGCTTCCAATATCCCATTGAGTTTTTACTTTATCGTTTTTCAGAAATAACGAATAATAACCGCTAATTACTTCGACCCCTCTTATCAACGTTGAATCCAGATCATTATGGTATAAAGGCCCATGCGTGATGTCATGAGTTTTCTTATTCAAGACTTCACCGAATAGACGATCTTTTTTCATTTCTGTGACTAGTCCGGTCAATGTTAAATTCCGGTTTTTGGTTTTATTTCCTCCAACTTTTATGACCTTGTCTCTCAAGGGAGAGTTTTTGTCTTTATCTAGTTGTTTTACTAAATTTGCAAGTAAAGCGTCCAAACGAAGATTTGGATCATCTGAATTCCAATTTAATTCAGAGTGAAGGTCTAATAATTGGTTTTTTGGTACTTTTACTTGTTCTCCATTAATGTCAATAAATAACTGAGCTTGTGTTGCTGAATCTAAATTTTCAAAAGCTATAACAGGAATCGTTGCCGTCTTCGCCTCTTCCAAATTTGCGAAGGCAAATAAACGGTGTTGACCATCAATAACTTGTGCACATTGATATATATTCGGTAAATACAACTTCCCAAGAACTGCATTTTGTCCAGCCATATCGGCGGCTTTATCGAATCTTAGCGGACTGTCAGTTCGAATATTTAGAACAATATTTGTTGGAAAAATTCCCTTCTTGTCCCGAATGTATTCTGCGATTTTATTCAATCGCTTCTTTTTGGCCATTCTTTGATATGAATCGAGAGATTCAATATTTCTTTTACCTCTGTGAGCGATATATGCTAATTTAAGCAATTTGTCAGGTTCGATTACAAAAGAGTAGAATTCTTTTTCGCCCATTGTTCCTTTCATAGCCGGGATTGAATCGATTAAATTTGGGATCTCTCGTTTTTCTAGGAAATCGGATAAAAATTGGTATTTTGCGGCGTGACCAAAATGTTTCGAAAACTCATTGTAATAATCTAAAAGCGGATCATCAATGATGAAAATATTTGCCAGATCGGCCCGTTGCCTATCATTATCATTTATATCGATATTTTTCGTTGCAAGAATCCATACAAATTTAAATTTTTGAGGTTCCCCCTTATCATTATAATATTGATTAATTGAGAGATCAATATCTCTTCGAATTGCTTCTATTTCAGTAATATCTGTGTTTAACGATTTTTTTGTATGTTGTTCTTCTGCAGATTTACATTCTACAATACAGATACATTGATCTTCCCTTGCGAAAACATCGATTTGTTTTGTGATGTTGGATTCAAATCTAGGGATAACAAAATTTTTTGATTCTTTATTCATTTCAAAAAAGCCCATGCGGTAAAAAATACACCACACTTCATCCTCAAAACCAGAACCAATATCCTTCAGTTTCCTTAATTTAATATGTGTTTTACTTCGGCTACGGACTTTTTCCCACTTATCATTCAAGAATGATGAAATATCTTGTTTAACTACATTTTTTGACACATATTTTTGATTTCTTTTACTATATGCCCGATCAAGATCCTCTCCTGACACAAGACCTTGGAACGGCGACAACGACGTTTTTGTTTCAGCACCATTCTTTTTTGAAGGAGTGGAATTTCTGACCATGCAAACAACTTAACTTCACCGAATGCTGAAATTAACCTTTCTATTACCTTTCAAGATTTCGAATTAAAATATTGAATTCTTACCGATCCCCAATGCTCCATGAACCTCTTATAAACGTTCTCCAGCAGAAATTGTTTATAAGATGTCCAATTAATCGAATTGACACCATGAGACATTATAAAGTTCTTATTAGCGTCGTTGAATCCGATCTCATCTGACTTCTGCTCGAAGAATTTACGGAGATCCTTTAATTGGAGATTGCCCATTGTCTATGAGAGTGGAACTGAATTTCGTGATAACCATTGTTTCAAGCCCTCATAACTAAACAAACCCTCATCAGATGATCTTCCTTCAATAGCATCAATGAGGTGTGGAATAATTAACTGATGAAGTGGAGCGTAGTGTTCTAATCGAATTTTATCTTGCCTTGCTTGAACAGTTAAGACAGGAGGAGATCGGTTCAGCGCATCACGGAACTGTCCAACGGTAATCCTGCATGCTGTTATTACTCTCTGACCTGAATATGCAAGAAATAGGATAGCGCAGCAATAGTTTTGTTTTTTTGGTCCATCCCAATTTTTTTTACCAGAACTCGAACGCACCCATACCAAGGTTGCCCCAGTACCAGCTCTGGTGGATAATTTTTCCCTTTGCATCCGGCCCGGCTGCGCCAAGCGCCGTAAAGAGCGGCATGAAATGGTCGGGATAATACTGGGCGTGGATGGCCGATGGTGCGAGCTCACGGTAGCTGATCAGGCTCTTTTTGTCACCATACGTCACTGCCCGGTTCAGCCACTCGTTGAACGCGATCGCCCAGATCTCAGTCCGTAGTCCTTCACCCAGTGCAACCGTCGGATCGCCAAGCGGGTGAACCGCCCCGCCGCTGCCGATGACGAGCACGCCTTCCTTCCGGAGGGGAGCGATTGCTTCGCCGAGTGCGAGGTGAAGAGCCGGGTCAAGATGATCCTGGATCGATAACTGGACTACCGGAACCGTAGC
The DNA here is from genome assembly GCA_039698055.1 of Methanoregula sp. GTDB lineage: Archaea > Halobacteriota > Methanomicrobia > Methanomicrobiales > Methanospirillaceae > Methanoregula. The sequence continues at coordinate 60,300 of JBDKTL010000043.1, forward strand.
ATCCGGGAACATCAGCATTGACGGGACCCATGCCCCATGGTCGAGCCCCCGCCCGGTATCCCTGTCGCAGGGAAGTCCTGCTGCTTCAACAAGGCCGGCAACCCGTCGGGCAAGATCCGGGGAGCCCGGCGCCGGGTAGGTAATCCGGTAGAGTTCATCGGGAAATCCGTAGAAATCGTGAATGGTCGGGGGACGGGCAATCGTGTTCACCGAAGGACGGGTTGTGTTCCAATGCGCCGATACGCAGAGCACGGCACTAATATCCGTAAAATGTTTTCCAAGCCCAGCAAGAAACCTGCGGGCCGGCACTCCCTGTTCCAGCGCGAGGGTTGGTGCACCGTGTGACACAAAAAGAGTGGGAAGGGAATCCGGCATGATGGATGATACTGTGTTCTGAAAAGCAAAAAAGAAGTGGATGTCTCGTTACTCCTCTCTTAAAAAGCCGTCGATTGAACCAGGGAGTTCCCCCACCGTCCGGCATACAGCCCTAAAAGATGCCGGGAATAATCCGGACCTGCACCACTTCACTGCACCACAGTCCCCCTCAAAACAGGATCTAGCCTGGACAAACTACAAACCCACAGGCACCCCCCCACCCCCCGCCAAAATTTTTCCGGCCCAACTCTGATCGCCCCGTAAATATTTCTGTCGCGACTCGGATCGCGTTGAAAAAAAATCCGGCGCGTACCCGATCGGGCCGGAAAAATCGTGGTCGACCCCTTCCCGGCAACACCATTTCCGTCGAAATCAACTTTCGGGAAGGGGGTCCGATCGCGCCGGAATTATTTTTGCCTCACCTCAGATCGGGCCAAAAATATTTTTGGCTCGTACCGGATCGGGCCGGAAAAAAATCTGGCACGATCGCGATCGGCCCGTGCATTTTTTTATCCTCATGACCCGATCAGCTGACCATCTCAATCCGGGCTGTTTGCGAGGACGGAATAGATCTGAATCCGGGTTATGATTCTGCACCACGTTTTATAGGATGTGTATTCAATTGGTGCGCTTCCTCTTGGAAAATCAAAAATCTGGTGCTGCTTTGGCCAGCCCAAATCCCTACGCGATCATTCCCTGCGACTGATAAATCTAAAGACGGGACCCCGTCCGTCCACATAGGTGAGGGTTGACTGGTGTCTCCCAACTCACGCACAGGGTAATCGTAAAATCCACAATGGTGTCCGAAGTGGGGGTTCCGGGATCTTTGCCCCAAAACAGGCCTTCTTTTCATTTTCACCCACTATAGCCCGGTTTTGAAAAGATCCGCCGTCCAAAGCCCGCTATTAACGCACATTTTAGAGTTCATTTTATACCGAATTTTGGCAAACAGGGCGATTATATCGGGGTTTCCGAAAACCGTGTGTTGGAATTCGCCATTTTTCGCAAATAATTCGGGAAAATGATCATCTTTCAATGTCTGGGCACGTGGAGTCTCCGACGGAGAAGTGATCCTGGCAGAGAGCAGGTCTTCAATGCCCGTCAGCCAAGGTTTCGTCATTTTTGTTCACGATCCGCAAACATTTTGTTCATGTAACGTGAACCTATTGTTCAGGATCCATGAACGAACGACCGCATGATTTCTCCGCGCTCTTCAGGACGGAGGAACGCATAACCCTCCTCCGTGCTGCTCTCACCATGCCAAAATGTACGGTGCGGCAGATAGCATCAAAGACCGGGTTGTCAAAAGGACTTGTCTCCCCGTACCTCGCCCTGCTCGAACGCGAAGGGCTGCTTGAGAAGGACGAACGAATATACAAACTGAAGTTTTCCCCGCTGGCTGTAGCCGTGAAACGTCTCCTGAATATCGATCTCGTCACTGCCGTTTTCAAAAAACCGGCATGGGCGTCCGGCATCGGAATGTACGGGAGCTGGGCTGGTGGGACGAACACAGAGGAGAGCGATATCGATCTCTGGGTGTATTGTGAAAACCTGCCGCCGGGAATTCTGGTCGCAGAGCTTGAGCGGGAGATATCGCGTGCACTTTCTGCGGAAGTCCATGTTCTTATCCTCACTGAAGAGAAGATTACCAGGTTGAAAGGATCTGATGAACCGTTTTACCGGTCGTTTGTGAAACAATCGATCACGTTCGAAGGTGATTTCCCTGACACGGCTTGATGAGTGTTACGAACGCGGGCTTCTGCGAAAGGTTCCGGGATCAAACGATAAAGCGATGCAGTCACTTGCACAAGCGCGGGAGTGGGTGACCGAGGCCGGATATGATTGCGATGCAGGATCGCTCCGGTCTGCACTCATGGCGGCATACAGGGGATATTTTCATGCAGCCCGTGCTGTTTTAATTCGCGACGGGGTAAGGGAAAAAAGTCATTATTGCATCGGCGTATATATCGAATCATATCGCGAAAAGGGATTGCTGGAAGACGAATGGGTCTTACAATTCGATCATATGCGGGGACTGCGACAGGATGATCAGTACAGCCTGGACGCTCGCCCGACGGTTGAAGAAGTCCGACAGGCTTTGGGGGATGCCGGAAACTTCATCGAACGGATGGAGCGTCTGGTGAAGACTCCGCGATAATTTTTTTGCAACCTCAAACCGCCCCGACCAGCCCAAAGTTTCCACGCGATCATGCCCTGCGACTGATACATCTGAAGACGGGAACCCGTCCGATCACACCGTCAGAGGTTGGCTGATGCCCCTGATCGGCACAGAATATATTATTGCGGACAGGAAAGGATTACATGGAACAGTGAGATAGTATGGAATTCAAAGGAAGCATAACCGAGAAAAATCTTCTCGCTGCATTTGCCGGCGAGTCGCAGGCACGGAACCGGTATACCTTTTTTGCAAGCGCGGCAAAAAAAGAAGGCTACGAACAGATAGCAGCACTCTTTTTACAGACGGCTGAAGAGGAAAAAGAGCATGGAAAACTCTTTTTCAAACAGCTCAAAGGCGGCGAAGCCACGATCACCGCATCCTACCCTGCCGGTATGATCGGGACAACAAAGGAGAACCTTGCCGCTGCCGCAGCTGGCGAGAAACTGGAATGGGGCACGCTCTACCCGGGCTTTGCCGCGACCGCGAAAAAGGAGGGATTCAGGGAGATCGCGAAGCTCTTTGAATTGGTTGCAACGGTCGAAGCCCACCATGAAGCCCGGTACAGAAAACTCCATGCTAACATGGTGAAGGGAACGGTCTTCAAATCCGGGACGTCCGCGAAATGGTACTGCCGGAACTGCGGCTATGTCCATGAGGGGAAAACCGCACCGGCCACATGCCCGGTCTGCGATCACCCGCTGGCATATTTCGAGATCGCGCCAGAGAATTACTGATATTTTTTTTTTAGGGGCTGTACCAGATTAGAGTTTTATATCCCCCCACCGCCTCAACGTTCCCGGGTTGTTGCATGGGTGTTCCGTAATTAAACATGAACTCACACTTCGACGAGCCACCGGGTGTAGCTCATCCGCCCCGGCCGTTAACAATCCGCTAAAATATCCCAGATGCCTCACATCACCGCGCCATCAGCGCGAACACACCCCATCCAAGGTATTCACGCGTGTACGCGGCGTAGCGTTTTGGTTCCAACGTCAGGCTGGCCCTGACTTCTTTCGCGAAGTCGTCACCGGGATTCGCTTCGAGCCACCGGCGCATGGTGAGCCACTTGGCCGCTTCGTACCTGTCCCAGCCACCATGGTCAGCCAGAACCATTTCCACAACATCGTAGTTGAGGTCGCAAAAAGATGCAAGAAGTTCCGGGAGCATGAGAAAGTCGGAGACAGAACTGGCACCGCATCCCCTGGCAACGTCTTCGGTCGGTGGTAACTGCCGCCAGTAGGGCTCGCCGATGAGGATGATTCCTCCGGAGCAAAGACTCTTCGCCAGAAGCCCGATGGTGCCGGCGACTCCCCCACCGATCCACGTGGCACCGAGACAGGCTGCCACACCGACCTTTTCTTCGGTGACGTAGCCGGCAGCGTCGCCGTGAATGAACTCGACCCGATCGGCGACTCCGAGTTCTTCAGCCCGGAGTTTCGCCTGCCCGGTGAACAACTGGCTCATGTCGATGCCGACACCGGTGATCCCGTAATCGCGTGCCCAGGTGCACAGCATCTCGCCCGAACCGCTGCCAAGGTCGAGCACGCGAGTCCCCGGTTCCAGGCGCAACGCTGCGCCGAGAGTGGCGAGATTTTCTGGTGTGAACGGGTTATGGATGCGGTGACAACTTTCGGTAATATTGAAGATACGTGGGATGTCCAATGCACAACCTCCTTTTACTAAGTTGTGAAATAACCGGAATAAACCCTTTGTGACTGTAGCAGATTAGGGTTTTAAATATCACACCACAGCCTAAAACGTTCCCGAGTTGTTGCTTTGGTGTTCCATAAACCTGAACTCACACTCTTTTTAAAAAAACAGTGGGGAAGAATCCGTGTGGATTCCATTATATTTCCTCAAGCACTTTTGGACCGCGTAAACAACCGGTATACCATGAGCGCAAAGATTCCCTGGGACAAGTCGAGGATGGATTGGAAACCGGTGAACATGACCGTCACGTTCAATAGCGACGGGAAGTTCACCGCCCGCACAAAATATTCAAGCAGCTAAGTTGAGAATTTTTCTTTAATTTACCATTGTTTAGCTTCATTTTCATAGATTGGCACAATGGCTAATCTAAAACAGCCCCTAAAAAAATGATGAAGACCGGATCTTTTCATTACGGGAATCCGTAACGTCACTGGATCCAGCCCAGCCGGACCCAGCGTTCGTACTCTTCGGTGCGGAAGTCCCGGTTCCCGATCACGATATCCTTGAAAAATTCCCGGTTGCCGGCAATCTCTTCTTCCTGTTCTGGAGCGGAAAAGCCGGTCATGACCGCCCCGGCAAGTTTCTTCCCGAGCGCCCGTGCGGAACCCTCAGCAGCATCAACCGCTGCCGGGTTCCCGCCCGTTGCAACACCGAGCCCACCCACCGCGATCACGCCAAGATAATTCAGGACATGGTTCTGGTACGCCACAATCTCATCCCCACCGGACGTATGCGTGGTCGCAACCGAGCAGCCGAACTTCCCGGCAAGCATCTGGTAATGGATCGCGTCTGCGAGCCGGTCAAAGAACACTTTCATCTGGCCGGTGATGTTGTCGATGTAGACCGGTGAACCAAAAACGATCGCGTCTGCTTCCTGCATCCGGGCAACAAGTTCCGGGACATCGTCATCAAACACGCAGATCCCGGAAAACGAACATCCTTCGCACGCGGTACAGGGGGTGACCCGGTAATCGGCAAGGTCGATCATTTCTGTCTCTGCACCGGCATCTGCGGCTCCTTCGAGCACGAGCCCGGCCAGTTTGCGCGTGGTGCTCTGGAGGGTCCGGGGGCTCCCGTGGATGGCGATAATTTTCATATTTTTGCTCCTGTAATGAGAAGTTTAGGTCGCGGGGGTTATTATGGTGCGGGGAAGTACGGTCAGGAATGCCACGACCCGGGGGAATGGAAAGGCAGTCGTGAGCCCGTATACCGATTGTCGTCACTACACTAATCACATGGGCCCCACAATGCAAGCGGGACACGTGCCACAGGAGTGCCTGAACAGAATACGAAAACCAGCGAACGCCTTTTTTCCCGCAGGAATTCCCGGTAGTTTAAAAAAAGAATTATTATTCCATGAAAAAATCAGGTTTCCAGCGGGGACTCATCCATCCCAAGGAACGTGAGCGCGTTCTCCCCGTACTCTACGGGTGCATAGTGAGACCCGACATGCGGGAGTCCTTTAAACCGAACAAGCCACGAGCCATTGATCTGACCTGCCATCCGGACTGAAACCGGATCGGGCGTCAGGACATCTGCGGTACCCACAACGAGCATGACATCCTTATGGATACCGGAAAGACCGTCCCACGATCCGTTCCACGCGAGATTTGCCTGTGCCTCTTCGCGGGTGCCCCTTGGTTGGGCAGGGTCGCCGGCAACCGATTCAATGGCATCGAGCAGGTTTGTTGTCTCAGGAAGCCGGATGCTGTACGTATTGGAATCCAGGACCAGCTTTCGTACACGTTCAGGATGGTCGATGACCAGCTGCTGGGAGATTGAGGAGCCCATGGAAACCCCGTACACGTTCATGCTGTCATAGCCAAGAACGGTCATCAGTCCGGCCGCATCGTCAGCATATCGGGGAATTGTCGGTGTCGCATTATCGTCACTGCTGTATCCCATTCCCCGGTTATCATAGATGTAGACATGGTATTTCGAGGCAAGGATACCAATGAAGGTCTGGTTCCAGTCATTCATCGTCGCGCCAAATCCCGGTACCATCAGGAGCGGTTCACCGGACCCGAACTCACGGTATCCCAGAGAAAACCCGTTGACCTGTGCATACTGGACGGGGGTTGTGTTGAACGAAACGGTCGGGTATTGTCCGGCTGCCGTACCTGCAGACGGGCTGGTACCTGAGGTACCCGTGCACCCTGCTGCAGCGATGAGACAGATGGTAATGGCGATAATCAGGGTTAATTGCGGTGTGGTTTTCATGGCTCATCCTCTTAATTTTGGTGGATTAGGTGATTGGATGAGACCCGGGATTTCGGGTCCGCAACCCTCATCATATTGTACCAATCCTCATACAATATTACCGTGCAACAAAAATAAATCCGGGGGCTTAACCTCTCCCACCGTTTAATCGTGAAGAACCATGGATCGGACCTGATCGGCTGCATTCGCAGAGGTAAGGACGAGAAGACTGTCTCCGGTCTCAAGTACGGTGCCTCCGCAGGGAACAAACTGGTCGTTTCCTTTCGCGATGAGAATGATCAGCGTTCCTGCGGGCAACCCGAGATCGACAACCCGCTTTCCGGTCACCGGGGAATCCGGAGGTACCACAAGTTCAACCAGTTCACTTTTAGTATTCTCCGGCGATTCAAATTCCATACTAAACCGGGAGCGGCCCGGGAGTGGGGCTGCCACGCCAAGAATACGGGCAACAAAGGGAATTGAAGTACCGTGAAGCAGTGCGGACATAATCACGATAAAAAAGACAAGGTTGAAGATCATATGGGCCTGCGGCACGCCGGCAAGGAGCGGGAAGGTTGCAAGAACAATGGGAGCTGCACCCCGCAGTCCCACCCATGACACCATGACCTTCTCGTTGCGTTCCATTTTCCAGGGAAGAAGTGACAGGTACACGGCAATTGGCCGGGCAATAAAGATCAGGATAAGGGAGAGGATCATGCCCGGTACGAGCACCGGCAGGAGCTGTGACGGGAAGACAAGGAGCCCGAGGGTAAGGAACAGGACAATCTGCATCAGCCAGGCAATCCCCTCGTGAAACCGTTTCAGGCTCCGGTTATGGATAAACGTGCTGTTCCCGAGAACCAGCCCGGAAATATATGCCGCGAGAAATCCATTCCCTCCCGCGAGAACGGTAACGCCATAGATAAGCAACACCATAACAAGCGTCAGGACCGGGTAGAGCCCTTCGTGCTCCAGTTTAAGAGCGTTAATCAGGTAGACGGTAAGTTTTCCAAAGCCGTACCCGAGAAGACCGCCGATTGCCATCTGTTGTACAAAAAGCGGTACGAGCATGAATATCGAAAAACCGGGGTTGAGGAGCAGCGCGATCGCCCCGATCGTTAGAAACACCGCCATGGGATCGTTGCTGGCAGATTCAAATTCAATAAGTGAGGTCAGGTTGCCTTTCAGGCCTGCCCGTCGTGAACGCAGGGTGGAAAATACAGCAGCCGCATCCGTTGACGAGACAACTGCACCTAAGAGAAATCCTTCAAGGGGAGAAAAGCCGAGGAAGATGACCGCGGAAATGCTGATGCAGATCGCAGTCAGGAGTACTCCCACGGTGGAAAGGCTGATGCCTTTGGCAAAGATTGGCCGGACCTGTGACCACCGGGTGCCCAGTCCCCCTGAAAAAAGGATAAAGGAAAGTGCAACGACACCGATGGACTGGGCGATCAGGGGATCGTCAAAATAGATCCCGCCGGGACCTTCAGAGCCGGCAAGCATGCCAACCAGGATGAATATCAGGAGCGCAGGAACCCCAAGCCGTCCTGAAAATTTATTGGCAATGATGCTTACCAGGACAAGCACCGCAGCGGCAACGAGAATATATTCAATTGCAGGTATCATCGGATTTTATCTCCCGGTGATGAAGGGGGGGCAGGGTTCAGGGACATGCGAAAGATGGCATAGCGGGTTCTCATCAAAGACAAAAGAACATACGGGTTTATGATGGATATCCAGATAAATATTAGTTTTTCCTGTTCGGGAGCGATCGCATGCGGTGCATGACGGGCAACGAACCAGACCGGTTTCCAATTCTTTTTTTTAGAGGAACCCCTCCATGAAAAAAGTGATACTGGCAACATAGTTCAGGATTATGAGCATTCCGGGGATTTTCCCCCTGTCGGTCTAGCAGAAATCCTCAGTAATATACACCTTGTCGTCCGTGGAGATGGCAACACCGATGCCTTCCCGGTCGTAGGTTGATGTCAGGATATTTTTCCGGTGGCCGGGGCTGTTCATCCAGCCATCAACGGTTGACTGCGCGATCTCATCGGGGCTTGTCCAGGCATACGTGAGCACGCCGTTGGTGCTGGTGACTGAATCATAGAGATTGTTCTGGAAGATATTTTCTGCGATACCGTACGTGTAATACGAACCATAATCTTTGCGGCACGTATACCCTGCGGCATTGCCCCGGTCCGTCGGCGTCTGTCCGTTCAGGTTCTCGTGGGAGAAATAGTTGTTCCCCGCCATGTCGGCACTGTGGCTGCGTGCGAGACTGGCAAGTGCGGAATCCGTGTTCAGTGCAGTAAGCCCTTGTGCGGTTCGTTCTTCATTGATCAGATCGTGGACCCGCGATGCCAGCCCGGTCGTTGAAACCGTGTACGGATTTCCCGGAGCAGGACCGGGCGGCAGGGTAAAGGGAGGGGTTGGAGTTTTTGTGGCTGACATGATTTTTGCAGGCGCTGGTGTCGGCACATGTGTCGGGGCAGGTGCCGGCAGGGTTGTGGGTACCGGCGTTGCCACCGGTGCCATAAGGATTGCTGGTTGTCCGGTTCCCAAGCCGGAACTGTTGCCGGCAGACGATTCCGGTAGCGCCGGTTCCAGAACGAGATCGTTTGCAGGTGCAGGGATCGTGCTGACCGTTTCCGGGGTACCGCTGGATTTTACCGGTGTTTTCTCAGCGCCGGGAAAATAGCCGGTCAGGCCCAGGTACAGCAGGAGAAGGATGATGATCACAATAATTGCAATCGCGATCTTCAGGTAGGGGATACCGGCACCCCACGGCTTTTTGGGTTTTCTACCGGTGCGTTCCGGTGCATAGCCGCCCATGGTGGGAACCGCTCCCCCGCCATGGCCGTACCGGATGCCGACGCCCGGCACCGGTTTCTTTTTCCAGATTTCAATGCCGGCACAATTATGGTTGGGCGGCAGCCGGTGCTCGTCGCAGAAGTTGCCGCCGCAGTACTGGCAGTGGAACGGCATGGTGGTGGGTTTGCCGCAAAAGTCACAGATTGGCATTTCTCTATTTCACTCTTTTTTTCCCTACGTTTAAGAGCTGCGGCAGGGACCGGGAGGCTGGTCAAAAATCATGGCCGGATTGGCATTGAATAATACACAGTTGAAAAGTAACCGGTTGGCGGTGGAATATGTACATGATGACAACCGGGAGATGCCCCGCAGGTGTTCCAGAACCCTGATGTAAGATTTGCCCGGCGGCGGGTCCGGAGATCATCGTTTTTTTCTGATCGGGGGCGTGAAGATTACATGCGCAACACCGTATCGTTCTGTCGGCCATCCCGCTCCCCCGACCACAAACCTCTTATGATCAGGGTCTCCAGTATTTTTTTATGAACCGCACGAGGAACAGAAAATTTTTTCCTGTGAGTATTTTTGTTGTTGTTTTAGTTACGGCACTGGCGTCGTGCATCCCCGTGAGCGCGGCATCTCCTGCCAACAACGACCAGATCCCGGGTCTGACCGAAGCCCCGGTCCATAACGTCACCAATGCGTCCTTTACAAATACAACGATACTCTCCCAATACCCCGTAACCCCGGCACCGGTCAAAATCGGGGTCGAATATGAAGAGACAATCCCCGGGGTAAAAGGAGAGATGGGTGTCAGCCCAAGGACGATTGGATTTTCCCTTTCTCCCGTAGCGCTCATTGTCGTGCTGGCCGCAGTGGTTGTCGTGGTGGCGGGCATCAGCTGGTTCGTGTGGCAGAAGCGTACCAAAAAAGACAAATAACCAATAATCATCCCCGACATTTTGAATCAGGATAACGGAATGCAGGTCCCATGATACATTTCACCCGACCCTCGAACAAGACCATTGGCATCGCAATTCTCATCACTGTATTTGCTCTTTTCGCCCTCTGGCTCCGCCTGCTTCCCATGGCAGCAATGGGAAACACGGATATCATCAGCCGTGTTGCGATGGACGACCCGTTCTACAACCTGCGGCAGGTGGAACAGATCCTCGCAAACTTCCCCAACTACGCCTGGTTCGATCCCATGACCAACTACCCAACCGGGACGGTCCCGTACTGGGGTCCCCTCTTTCCATCCATTATTGCCGTCTGCTGCCTCATTACCGGCGCAGTTTCCCGCCCGGAGATTGTCGCCACTGCACTGCTCGTCCCGCCCTTCATCGCGGCAGCTACTGTTGCGGTCATGTACTTTGTCGGAAAGACGTACGGCGACTGGAAGACCGGGCTCCTCGCGGCGGGATTTGCCGCAGTTGTCACCGGGCAGTTCTTTTCTGTCTCCGGGTACGGGTACATCGATCACCATATCGCCGAGGTTCTCTTTTCGACTATCTTCTGTCTTGCGTACAGCGGTGCGATAATCGCTGGTAAAGATCTCGCGATCGATTTGAAAAATTTCAGCAGTTATCGCCTCCTCCTCGCCTTCTCATTCCTTGCCGGCATCGCCTACCTGCTCGGCCTGTTCGTGATGCCGACCATGATCCTCTTCGCCCTCATCGCAGGTGTTTTTACTCTTGTCCAGTCGTTTATCGATGTTTACCGTAACCGGCCGGGCGAGTATCTCCTGATCATCAACACCGGCGTCTTTGTCACCGCCATCGTTGGCCTCCTCTTGTTCGGCCTGAAGAACCCGGGGCTCGATCTCTCTGCTTATACCATCGGCCACATCATCGCATACCTCGGGCTCATCGGCGGGACTGCGGTACTGTACATTCTTGCACGGTATTGCCGGGGCAGGGGCAAGCTCTTCTATCCCGGCTCCGTTATCGGGATCGCACTCTTCTTTGCCATTATTCTCTGGGTTGCAAGCCCGGAGCTGTACAACCTGCTCATCAACAGCCTGTTTGCCTTCTTCGGCCAGCAGCCGGTGACCGACACCGTTATCGAGGCACGCGGCTGGTCCCCCGACCGTGCATGGATGGCATTCAACTACGGGCTCATCCTCTTTGTCGGCGGTGCGCTCGTCATGCTGTACAACAACCTAAGGGACGAGCACCCCCACGAAGTCTTTGCGCTGGTCTGGTCGCTTGTCATGTTTATCGCGACATGGCAACATGTCCGGTACGAATACTACCTTGCAATCAACATCGCACTGCTCTCTGCGGTCTGCACGGTTTTCGTCGTTGAAAAGGCGTGGCCGGAACTCAGTGCGCGACTCTCCGGGATCGCGCAGCCTGCGGCCGGGTCATCGCCCGGTGAAGCCGTCCCGGGCGGATCATCCAGAAAAAAGCAGAAGAAAACCATAAAAAAGGCCCCGGCATACAAAGCCGGGCATTATTTCCTGATCATTCTCTTCATCATCGTAGCCGGCTGCGCGGTTCTCTTCGTATACACTTCAGCTTCAACGAGCTATGTGTCTGCATCGGGCAGAGGTGTGAATGTGTACCCGGACTGGCAGGAGTCGCTTGGATGGCTGGGAAACAACACCCCCGATACCGGGGTCGGTTATCTCACGATCTACGATAAGAATACCTTTGTCTACCCCCCGCAGTCCTACGGGGTCATGTCGTGGTGGGACTACGGTCACATGATAACCTTCATCTCCCACCGGATCCCGAATGCAAACCCGTTCCAGCAGGGAGTTGCCGGCCAAAACGGATCGGCTGCGTATTTCGTTGCAACCTCAGAAGAGACCGCGAACACAATCCTTGACAATGACGGGACGCGGTACGTAATTACCGATATTCTCATGGATGATGTGCTGACAGGAAAATTCCCCGCAATGGCGACGTGGTTCAACAGCACTGCGGGTATCGCCCCGTTCCAGCAGGTCTTCCTTGTCCCCAATACAGACAACCGCTCCCGGCTTGACCCGGCGGTACTCATCCGGCAGGACTACTACCTCACCACGGTATCCCGGCTCCACAACTTTGACGGTTCGTTGACCAATGCAACAACGGCACTCTATGTTGAATACGCAGATACAAATGTCACGCAGGCATCGCGGCCGGTGATCACCCGGGCAGAACAGATGTCCGCTGCCGATGCCGTCCGGCTCGCCCGGGACTATAACCTCAAGGCTCCGGCAGGATACCATGCGCTTGCGACAAGCCAGTCTCTGGTTTTACCGGTCGATACTGTCCCGGCGCTCCAGCATTACCGCCTTGTCCATGAATCCCCCACGAAGGTCTACGGGGACACTGTGGCCGATCTGAAATTCGTGAAAGTGTTCGAGTACGTCAAAGGGGCCCGTATCCATGGCACCGGCATCATTGAGCTGCCGGTGGTGACAAATACCGGCCGGAACTTCACGTATCGCCAGGAAAGCGTCAACGGTGAATTTATTGTTCCCTACGCTACAACCGGCAATTCAAATGGCGTGACGGCCACCGGGAAATACCGGATTGCAGGCACAGATCTGACATTCGATGTGCCGGAACAAGCGGTCGTCCAGGGTCGGGAAGTCAGCTGACCAGACAGGTGCGGATGATCGGTATTAAGCAACAACCGGATTTGCCGCTACCAGTTCCTGATTTTTAAAAATGGAGAGACCGGTATCAGAACACGATCTCCTCTTTGGGGAACCGGATCTTCGGTCCCGGTTTATCGGCCGCGTACCCGACCGGGCAGAGCATCACCGGCACGAGATGTGACGGGATCTTCAGGATCCGGGAGTACTCCTTTGGGTCAAACCCTCCCATCGGGCAGGAATCAAAGCCCAGCGCCTTTGCGCCGTTGAGCGCGTTTCCGAGCGCGAGATACGTCTGTGCCTGGGACCATGCAGCCAGCTGTTCCGGTGTCATCATGCCAACAAATTCTTGTGCCATGCCGATCACAAACGTGACAATTTCCCCCGGAATCCCGTTCTTTTTCATCAGCGCTTCCAGCCGGAGGATCAGATCGTCATAATCAGTGTCGGCACAGAATACCAGCAGGTGAGAACAGGTCGTGACCTGCGTCTGGTCACGGGACGCCGGGCTGAGCTGGTCCTTTAGGTTCTGGTCCGTGATCACCTTGATCTTCCATGGCTGGAGGTTGAGGGCCGAAGGCGCATACCGGACGAGGTCGATAAGCTGGTTGATCCTGTTTTCGGGAATTGCCCTCCCGTCAAACTTTTTTGTTGCATATCGCTGCATCACACAATCTGAAAATTCCATTAGTGCACCACCATGGTATCAACGGGTAATCTGGCGGGTCGGATATTTATAGGTTGATCCTGTTTTTTTCTGCCATCCAAAAAACAGCGGCATGCAATTGCCTTATGCCCGTTGGCGTCGGAATAGTACTGGCATGGGATCGTTTCTGCGGGGCGATGTCGTGATTGCCCCGGTGCCGTTTGAAGAGCGGGGCGGTGCCAAGACCCGCCCGGCAGTGGTCGTTGCAACCAGTGCCGATGACCGGGTGTACGTCTGCCCGGTGAGCAGCAAGCCATCGTTTGACGGGGCCTCTCTCCCCATATCCCTCGATGACTTTGCGGTTGGCGGCCTCGATCTCTTTGGCGAAAGTTTTGTTCTCACATCAAAAGTCCACGTGCTCCGGAGCGGGGATGTGCTCGGCAAGCGGGGGCGGCTGACAGAAGAGACGATTGCCTCCATCAGGGAACTCGTTCCACGGATTGGCGATCCTGAAGATAAACGCCGGGACAGGAACCACCGGCCAGCATCCCGGAGATGACCGGTGCCGGTAATGCGACCGGTCGCTGCGGGCAGCCGGTATGCACACGGGCGATGACGACAGTTCACTTTTTTCATGGATATATCGTATGCCATCAGTGGGGTTATGCCGCAGAGTATCAGATCGCTTTTTCCATCCAGACCACATCAAACGGTTCGCCGAACTTGGCTCCGGCCTCGTGGAGCCTGCCTGCTTCGGTAAACCCGTGGCGCAGGTGAAATTTGAGGCTCGGCTCGTTTTTTGACGCAAGATTGGCAACGAGCAGGTTGATTCCCAGATCCTGTGCATCGTTAGTCAGCGCATCAAGGAGTTTAGCTCCAAGGCCCCTCCGCGTGTATTCGGGGGCGATGAAGTAGGTGAGCATGCCGGTCTTTGAAAATGCGGGAAACGGCATGAACGGTTTTAACAGGCCAAACCCGACAACCCCCTCTTTTCCCACGAGCGCGTAGAACGCAAGGGTTCCCTGCCGGAGGAAATCAAAGAGCTGCGCAGGAACCGGGCTGTCGGGATATGCGGCAAAGCCGGTGGCGGCGTACTGGTTGAAGATGCAGATAATCGCCTCGCGATCGGTGTCCCGGACTTCGCGAATGATGATATCACGGGTCATAGAGAGATTCCCGTACTCATGGTGGGCAGGCAACTACGATAATTCTTACCGGGAAAGATGCCTGCGGCAGGGGGATATGGTGCGTGACCCGGACTTTTTTATTTTCCGGATCGCGAGGGCTATCACTTCAACAACCCGTCAATGAGTGCCTCGTCCGTGATCTCCCTGCCCTCGTTCCCTGTGGGCTGGCAAAAAAAGAACCGGTATCATGATTGGCGGATTAATAAAAAAAGTCTGCTCTCATCCTGCCATTGGATACCCCTGGAACAGCAGGCTTATTATTCCCCGTGGCAAGGTTGATGAGATGGACATTGCACGCAGTATCGGACAGATCGAAGAGCAGGTAGGCAGGCTCTCACCAGTCCAGAAGATCCTTCTCTCCACGGACGGCTCCGTCACCCAGCTTCTCGAAGCGGTGACCGGTAATCCCGTTGAGATCAGGACCCGGCTCCAGGAGATTGTACCGGCCGATCCCCTCATGGCCGGGCACCTTGCAATCCGGCCCGGCGAGCCGGTCAACAACCGGATCGTGGAGTTGATCGATACAAAGACCGGTGAAGTCCTTATCTATGCCCTCTCGCAGACGCCGGTCGCCCGGCTCTCACCGGAGTTTAAGGATGACCTGATGAAAGCCGATATACCTATCGGCAGGATCATCCGGCAGCACAAGATCGAGGCCCGGCGGGAGATTCTGGAAGCGCGTGTAACGCCGGCGTCCGAACAGGTGAGTGGAATCTTTTCGATTCACAAAAATGAGCCGCTGCTCAGCCGCCAGTACCAGATCATCCATGGCGGCGAACCGCTGATCTTTATCGAGGAGCAGTTCCCGTACAACCGGTTCCCTGACGGACACCGGGTGATTGTCCGGACCCCGTCCCGTCTTCACGTGACCCTGCTTGACATGCATGGCGGGTCCGGCCGGGTGGATGGCGGGATCGGCATCGCTCTTGAAGATCCGGCAATACTTCTTGAAGTAGAGCACAGCCCCGCGCTCGAGATCCACGGTACTAACGACCGGGCAGCCGGGTTCATCCGGCAGGTGGCTGAAAGTGTCCTCTCCCGGCTCGGGATGGGCGGCAGCGTCAGCATCACCGTGCGGGACCAGTTTCCTGCCCATACCGGTCTCGGAAGCGGATCGCAGATCGCGCTTGCAACCGCACGGGCGATCACCGAACTCTATGGAAAACCCTTGCCGGCCACCACGCTTGCCCGGATGACCGGTCGCGGCGGAACATCCGGCATCGGCACTGCTGCATTCGATCACGGGGGGTTCATCATTGACGGAGGCCACACGTTTGGATCGGGCCAGGACAAAACAGATTTCCGCCCATCCTCTGCTTCACGCGGTATCCGGCCTCCCGCGGTCACGGTCCGGCACGAGTTCCCCCCGGAATGGGGCATCCTGCTTGTAGTCCCCGATCTTCCCACCGGGGCAAACGGGAGCGCAGAGCTCGACATCTTCAGGCAGTTCTGCCCGGTCCCGCTTTCAGAGGTGCAGGAACTCTGCCACGAAGTCCTCATGCGGATGCTGCCCGGTATCGCTGAACAGGACCTCGATCTCTTTGGCTCATCGATCAATGCCGTGCAGGGCCTTGGGTTTAAAAAAGTCGAGATCGGGCTCCAGCCACAGGAAATCCCCGGGCTCCTCGACGTGCTCCGGCAGGCGGGTGCCGCAGGGGCCGGCATGAGTTCGTTTGGTCCTACCCTTTACGCAGTTTCCGATACCGGCATGCCCGCTCTTGAACGGGCAGCACAGTCGTTCATGAACGAGACCTGCGGAGGAACGACCCTTATTACCTCGGCCCGCAACACAGGTGCGTCGGTCAGGGTCGTCTAAAAAAGGGATTTATTTCCCGATCGCAAGAAGCATCTCTTCAAGCGACGGGTACCGGGACTCGATCCGCTCCACCCGGCCGCCCGCTTCCGTGATCGCCGTCGAACACTCGTTGAGCTCGCTGATGTCCTGCACTTCACAGACCCAGAACCCCTCTTCCTGACGGTAGGGTTTGGCATGGCCAAGCAGCGTGCCCGGGTCATCGATGGAGAAAAATATCGTATAGGTGATCGACCCGAACTGGTCGCGGAGCTCGTGCATAGTTCCGAATGCGGCCATCTTCCCGCGCCGGAGGATCATCACCTTGTCGCAGATCGCCTCCACCTGGTAGAGGTTGTGTGCCGAAAGCACGATCGTCTTGCCCTCTTTTTTAAGCGTGCGAAGATAGTCGGAGATGAACCGGGAGGTCATCGGGTCAAGCCCGCTTGTCGGTTCATCATACACCAGAAACGACGGGTCGTGGATGAGCGAACGGGCGATCGCCACCTTGCGCTTCATCCCTTTTGAGAACTCCCCGATTTTTTTGCCATCCGGTTCAAGCGTCAGCGCCGCAAAGAGCTGGCGGGACCGCACCGCGATCTCCTGCGGGGAAAGCCCATAGATCTCGCCAAAGAATGCAAGGTAGTTCTCTGCGGTCATCGTCTCGTAGAGCCGGGATTCTTCAGGAAGATAACCAAGCATTTCCTTGAGCGCGATCGGGTTTTTCACGACATCGATATCATTGATGCAGAGTTCGCCTTTTGTCGGCGCCACAAGGCCGGTCACGATCTTCAGCAGCGTTGTCTTGCCGGCGCCGTTGTGCCCGATAATGCCGAAGATCTCACCGTCATCAAATGAGAAGCTGACGTCATCGAGCGCCAGAAAGCCTTCGTATTGTTTTGTCAGGTTCTTTGCCGTGATCATAGAGTCTGCCTGAATCGATCAGACTTGTGCTGTATGAAAGATAATAGTTGGGATAAAGCCAACCTGGTGCCTGAACCGCCGTCAGGATCGCTGTCGCACAAAAAGAGAATTTCGTGCGCGAGAGCGGGTATGAACGCCCGCCAGTATCACCCATACGTTTTCTCGGCCCTGAAGAAATGCTATTTTTCGAAATGAAAATAAACAGTTCTACAGATGTGAAATTTAATCGATGGATTTAGAATATGATATAATAATATAATATTACGATGCGAGTATTGGGACGTTTGTTCCTTGCCATCCTCTTTGTGGCGATAATAATGGTTCCGTTCGTGAGTGCTGACGCGACTGTAACTCACAACACAACTCCGTTCATTACAATTGATCCTATTGGGAACCACGCCATTGGCGAAGTTTTCGTTATTAAAGGCACGACGAATCTGCCCCCGGTGATTGATTCTCTTCTTATCTTGATTGATCCAACAACTTTTAATCCGAGCGGATTTAGTTCCAGTTTCCAGGCAACAGTTCCCATCCAGCGGGGAGAAAAAGACATGAATTTCTGGTCGTGTACTGTCCCGACAACAACAAGATGGGTGAATTTCCAACCACGTGGAAGGGGTCCCAATCAGGATCCACGTCCAGATAATTATAGGGTAACAGTCGAATCATCGACGGACACCAATATAAGCCAGTTCCAGTTATTCGATATTTTACCGGCAGGATCGAATACCAATTCAACAATTTCACCAGCTCCAACCCTGTTTATCAAAATTGATCCTATCGGGAACCATACGGTCGGGAACGTGTTCTTCATTAACGGGACAACAAGTTTGCCAGATTCAAATGACTCTCTCACCCTTTTCATCGGATGGGCCGATTTTAACTCTGCAGGAGTGGGAGTACCTTTTTACAGGTCAAATATATCTATAAGGGCCGGCGAGAATGGGGTCAATGCCTGGTCTGCTGAAATCATACCCTCCCGATGGGAAATGATCAATGAATCATCTTCAGAATCATCCAATCCAACACCCACGTTCGAAAAGGCAAGACCCGGCAAATATGTTGTCTATGTTGGTTCTTTAGTATCTCAGGATCCTGCACCAGCATTTTTTTATGTTAATCAGGAAAGCAAAATTACTCCAGGTCAGACATTCGGTGCAACCGCAACGTTTTCCTCCACACCCTCTCCTGCTCCCACTCAATCTTCCCCTCTTTCCACGCTGTTGCCAATCGTTGTTTTTGTAAGTATGCTGGTCTTGAAATTTATTCTAAAAGAAAAGTGATTGCGAGCTGTTTACAATTGTAATCGGAGATTTTCTACAGAGAGCAGATTTCTCGTTATTTTTTATGCACATTTGTCAGAAGGGTGAAGTATTTTATCCGGTGCCGATATTATTCTGTACCAGTACTTCTCATCCTACCGATAGCCGGAGGGGCGGACGCACGGGGGTTTAATAGCAGTACAAAATCTGGTGTCCATATTTGAGTGCCCTTGCTGATATCTCCACCATCGCGCGATGGGAAATAAAAAAGTCGTTCTCGATGATGTCACGGGACGTCCTGCCGATCGCCATTATTCTTTTTGTCCTGCTGGTTGCTGTCACCGGGTTTGCCGCACAGAGCGGAATGCACCTGCAGGACGGCATCTACGAGATCGGCGTCGATGACCCGGGTCTCGCCCAGCTGTTCGCATCCGATGCCCGGTTCACCGTATACGAAACCGATGCCCCCACCCTTGTCATGAACAGGGACACGTTTGACCTGATCGTCATCCACGGGCAGGTCTACGGCATCACCTCCGAGAAAGGGAAGGCAGCGATAAAAACTCTGGAGAGGGACTACAGCAAATACGTCAACAGCGTCTATAACCGGGAGGACGATCTCTTCGCCGCATACCCGCTCTGGATCGATGTGCAGGGGGTAAAAAGCGAACTGGACTTCCTGGCCACCCAGAGCGGGGAGTACGTGAAGGCAGCACCAAAGAATGTTGTTCCGGTTCCTGAAGGCGAGATAAAATCGATCCCCACGCCTTCTCCTACGCTTGAATTTTCCCAGGACCAGTTGCGGCAGGAACTGGTGAAAACATCCTCCAAAAACACCCAGATCTCCCGGTACACCGATGTCCTCTCATCGGGCAGTTCCATGGGAAATTTCAAGACGCCGTCCCAGCTCTCTCCCCCGCTGCCCTTTGATTCAATCATCCTTGTCTTTGTCTTCATCTTCCCGCTCTACTTCACCTCGCAGTTTTTCATGATGAGCATCATGAACGAGCGCATCGAAAGAAAAGGCGAGGCACTTCTCTCCATGCCGGTAAAAACCTCGTCGATCATCATCGGCAAGATGCTCCCGTACTTTATCGGCATGGTCGCAATATGCGCCGCGCTCACCGTGTACATCAAGGCTTCCCCGCTCATCATCCTCCCCCTCATCCCGATCATCTTCTTCTTTCTGGCCAATGCCCTGCTCATCGGGATGCTCTCCCGCAGTTTCAAGGAACTCTCGTTTGTCTCCATCTTCTTCTCAACGGTCGCGACCTCGTACCTCTTCTTCCCCAGCATCTTTGCAAACGTCCACATTATCAGCCTTATCTCCCCGCTCACGCTCATCGTCCTCACCCTGCAGGGAACGGCATGGACCCTCACGGATTTTCTCTACTCAACCTCGCTTTTCTGGCTGACGGGCGCCGTGCTCTTCTATATCGGGGCAAAGAACTTCAAGGAAGAGCGGCTCTTTTCGGAAAAAGGGTTCCTGCACCGGATCCGTGAGTTCCTCGCAGAAGTCCTCTCGCGCCGGCACGCGAACATCTCCCTTTTCCTGCTTGCCGGGTTCTCGATACCGTTTGTCTTCATGGTGCAGATGATGTGCCTCGTGCTCTTCTTCAACCTGCCCATGCCGTACTCGCTGGTATTCCTGATTGTATTTGCCGCATTCATCGAGGAAATCGTAAAAGCGATCGGGATCTATACGTTCTTTGCCGGCGACCATGACTTCCTGACATGGAGAAATCTTGTCCTTGGCTGCGCTGCCACGGCAATCGGCTTTCTTGTGGGGGAAAAACTCCTGCTCTTCATCACCCTTGCCCAGATCACCGAATCGGTATTCGGGAGCGTCCTCTTCCTCTCGCTGGGTGCGCTCTGGATGCCGCTCCTCCTGCATTTTGCCGGTGTGTTCATTGTTGCCTGCTGCCTGAAATTCTGGGGGAAAAAGGGGCTTGTGCCGGGCCTGGCTCTCGCCACCATCATCCACTGCCTGTATAACTTCACGATAATTCTGGGGTGGCTTGGATGAAACCCCGGCATCTCTCCATTATCGCCAAAAAAGAGTTCCGGGGGCTCTTTAACGAACGGACGATCCTGCTTGCCGTCGTGCTCCAGCTTTTTGTGGCGTTGTTCTCATCGTTTTTAATGGTCGGGCTCACCTCGATGTACGACCCGTCATCGCTCTCGCAGTACTCCCATTACCGGTACAGCGTCGCGTACGTGGGTAACGATTCGGCAGTCCTTGACTATCTCGAAAAAAGCCCGGACTTCACCGTCTACAAAATGGAACTTTCTCCCGCAGTAGCAGCACTCAAAGAGCGCAAACTGGCGGCGGTGATCTATGTGCCCGACACGAGCCCGGATGCACAGGAACCGGTAAAGATCACGCTCTATTCGCTCTCAAACGATATCCAGAGCGCCATTGTCGATGTCAAGGCAAAAGAGATCTTTTTGTCCTATGAAAAAGACCTGCGGGAGATCCGTGCCTATCGCCTCAACGAGCTGCCGGTGCCGGTCAGCATCCCCAAAACCCGTGGCGGGGACTTCTACGAGTTTGTGTACGGGCTGCTGATCCCTCTCCTCGTCTTTATGCCGGCGATCATCGCATCCGCGCTCGTGATTGATCTCATCACCGAGGAATACCAGCACGAAACACTGGAGACGCTGGTCTCAACACCGGTGACTTTTGCCGAGATGGTCTGGGGCAAAGTGCTCGCCTGCGAACTGCTTGTCCCGGTACAGGCAGGCGCATGGCTGATCCTGCTGATGGCAAACGGCATCGCCATACAAAATCCCGTACTGATTTTAATCCATGTCTGCATCTCGTCCCTGATCCTGATCCTGCTCGGCGCTCTTGTTGCCCTGCACTACCGTGAGCGCACTGCTGCGCAGTTCATCTTCTCAACCGCACTTGTCGTCGTCATCCTGTTCGCGCTTGCCCTGCCGGCAAACCCGCTCAATATCCTGACCCAGCTCGCGGTCGGGACTGCGGGCACGACCCAGTGGATGGTCCTTGGGGTAACCGTCATTGCCGTCATCATCCTTTCGTATGTTACTTTCCGGTTTGCGGAGCGGGTGGGGCGGGAACATCATACCTCGTAACTGCGGGTCGTAATCGAAAATGCCGGTAGTCCATGCGGGAGCTGGTGAGGGAAAAGGGATGAAAAAAAGGGTACCATACGGCAGCCCGTGCTTTTTTAGTCACCGCATGCAGGGCTTGTGTTCGCTTGCAAAAAAGGGTTAGTACCGGTATGACATGATCGATTCGTCGATCACCTTGTATTCCTTGCCGCTCGAAGTCACGTACACCTCGCTCCGGTCGCTTCCCCGCGATCCCACAATAATTATTTCATCGCCGCGCCGGGGTTTCTGTCCGGCATCCATGACCCGGTTGATGACGGTGCCGTCAGAGAGGGTGACGACCATGCGGATTGACTGGACATAACCTTCTCCCATACCCCCGTTGTAGAGCAGGTGGATCGTTCCGTCCGTCCGGTCTTTTGTCAGCTGGAGATCCACGAACTGCTCCGGGGGGAGGGTAACCACCAGGTCAAGTGTCGTTATTGGTGTTGGCGGGCTGGTGACCGCAGCAGTAGTTGCCGTCTGGGGACCCGTGGTTTCAACCGGTGTGATCGCTACCTCCGAGGGGCTGGTACACCCGGCAAAAAGCGCACAGCAGATAAGCGCGGAAAAAGCAAGGAGAATATATGGGCATTTCATAAAGGAATGCTTTCATTTGTGTATATTTCTTATTTGTGCTCCGGGCGGACGCGTACGGTAAAGAAGAATTTTTCCGGAATATTTCTTCTCTTATACCCATTCCGGGCCGTTCCCGTCATCAAAATTGGCGATAAGAACAGTTAAATTAAAAAGGACACCCGGATTAACTCTACATATCAGGAGTACAAGGAATGTTCTGTCCAAAGTGTGGAAAAGAAACTGATGCCTCCGGACAATTCTGCCAGTGGTGCGGAGCAACGATCGAGCCGGCTCCGGCAAAATCGGTTGCAATTGCCGCCCCGGAAGAAGTGGAAGGGCCGGAACTGGGCATCTACGCCGGGCTGGGCCGGCGGTTTATCGCTTTTATTATCGATATCATTCTCATTCTCATTATCGGAGCCGTCGTTATATCGTTTTTTAACCTCATCAACGGGATCAAATACCTCTATTACCTTACGGTCAGCCATGCATCGATCCATTCACTCACGGAAGCGGGAACAGTGGACGCGGCAGTCGGCCCGATCGTTGCATCCGTTGGTATGTTGATCATCATCATCCCCTGGATCTATTATGCAGGGTTTGAATCCTCACGCAGCCAGGCGACCCCCGGCAAGGTGCTGATGAAAATTGAGGTGACTGATCTCGACGGGACCCGGCCTACCTTTGCCCGGGCGACGCTCCGGCACTTTGCGAAATTCATCTCGGCGCTGATCATCTTCATCGGATTCCTGATGATCGGGCTCACCAAAAAGAAACAGGGGCTTCACGACAAGATCGCCGGCTGCCTTGTTCTCCTCCAGGAATAACTTTCTTTCTTTTAATTTGGTTTATTGTTGTGCGATGCTTATCAGATGCCGGTGGCATTGCGGAGTTATGAATTTTTTACCGCCAGATAATACCGGCGGGACAACCGGCTCTCTTCAATGGTACCTGAATTTCATCCACACTAAAAACAGGATAAGGATGAACGTGATGAGGTTTGCCGCGATAATCGGGAGCGATCCGATCCATATCCCGTATACCGTCCAGAGCAGGACGCCGATTGCAAAGAGCAGGAGCATCGCAAGTGAGAGGTCTTTTGTCTCTTTGAGTTTCCAGCTCCTGAGCACCTGCGGGACAAACGAGAGCGTGGTGAGCGCCCCCGCAATGCATCCAACAAGAACAATGGTATCCATGAAGTATCTCCAAAACTATGTGTTTCCCCTCGATTTATACCGGTGGGCGGTTGCGGGAGTATCCTTGTGAATGTGTGTACGGAACGGTGCCCCGCCCCGTTGTCCGGACCAGTACCGGTTCATTTCCTGTACAGGTACAGCAGTGTCCATAAATTCTCCGGAATAACCATCAGCAACAGAACAGGTAATAAGAATCGGTCGCGGAGCGCGAAAGTGGGTGATCTGTGAGTGTGTGTTTAGGAAATACTGAATTCTTTTAAACCCTCTAAAATAAATCTGCCGGCCGGTTTCCTGCGCTTCCCGACAACCTGTTTTTTGGGGGGTGAAGAAACCGGAGAACCAGACAACAGATCCTATTTCCGTGCAGTGGCCTTGAAGAAGGTGTAGCAGAAGACACCATCCGGATCAGCCGTCCGGTAGAGTGCGGCAATCCCCCGCTCCCATGCATCCCGGCTCATCAGACCCTGCTGTTGCACTTCTTCGGCAACACCCTCGACCATCGCGGTGAAGGTCAGTTTGGTAAATCCCTCGACCAGTTGCGGACGGGATGCATCAACATAGACCATTCGCGGCGAGACGCTGACACCTGAATATCCTGCACCGGCCACCAGCGGGTAGAGCTGCCTCCCAATCAGGGCATTGCCGCCCATCTTCTGCTGGATTTCAACCAGGCACTCAATCGCCCGGTGTGCGTCTGCACTCATTGGGTAAAAAAAGGTAGACCCGTGATCCCCTTCGATGACAGTGAGCGTCCCGCCATCGTCAAGAAGCGGACGGAGCTGCTCCAATGCCCGCTGCGGTTCTACGAGATGCTCCAGCACAAAGCAGACAAAGATATGATCGAAGCTGGCCGGTTCAAACGGAAGATGAAAAATATCCCCCTGCCGGAATGTGACGTTGGTGATGTTCTCCCTGTGGATATTTTCCTGTGCCCTTTTAAGGGAGTCCTCGGAAATATCGACTGAGGTAATCTGTGCGGCCGGGCTGTTTTTTGCCAGGATCACGGTCTGGGCCCCAATCCCGCAACCAGCCTCAAGCACCCGGGAGCCGGCCGGGTAATGCGTATCATGATGGAGAAGGTCCGTAAGCGTCTGGGCCTGATCCGCGAGCCGCTCCGACTCGCGTGCTGAATATCCATGAACATACTTGTGGTGTACCATACGCATCCTCACGAGTACCGGTGTATCCGGCGGGGGTTCATCGCGTTTTGTATAATTTTGTCGGTTGTTGTACAAAAATGTACTGTAGAGGCAAATAGTTCCGGCTACGGGTATGGTGGTACCTGTTCTGCCTGATTCCTTCAACGGAGATCAAGAAAATTCCTGGGAACAACCCCTTAAAAAAACAAAAACGAGCGATCAATGAAAACAAGGCCAGGGCCGAGATTTGAACCCGGGTCGAGGGATCCACAGTCCCTTAGGATAACCAGACTACCCTACCCTGGCAGATGTCCCTTTTAACTTGGCAGTGTACTCTGATTAATTTATCTCCTTTGCCCTCCCGGTTGTTCGTGCGCTTTGGGTGCAGGAACCGCACATGGGCAAAAAAACAGCACAGGTTTTTACCGGCTGATGGAGTGATTATTAATAACACCGGGCATCCATAACATAACAGGTGGCTCTGAAAGACTTTTCATAGGTATAACGTGGAACGTTACGTCACGTTCTACCGGGGATGAGAGGGCTATTGTTCATCCCGTATCAGAGCAAGCGACATCAGGAGGTGGGAGCTATGGCGCAAAACCCGAAGATCAGGACGCCGATTGTCTGTGTAATGGGCCATGTTGATCACGGGAAAACGTCCCTGCTTGACCGCATCAGGGGCTCATCGGTGGTCGCATCGGAAGCAGGTGCAATCACCCAGCATATCGGTGCCACGGTCGTTCCCATCGAGGCGATCCGGGCCCTGAGCGGATCCATGGAGAAGATCCCAATCAACATCCCGGGCCTTCTCTTCATCGATACACCGGGACACCATGCCTTCACGACCCTGCGTGCCCGGGGCGGTGCGCTCGCAGACATGGCAATCCTCGTCGTCGATATCAACCAGGGATTCCAGCCCCAGACCATTGAGGCGCTCCAGATCCTGCGCAACTGCAAGACGCCGTTTGTCATTGCCGCCACTAAAATCGACCGGGTCCATGGGTGGCGGAAAAACGAGAATGCACCGTTCCTGTCGACATTCAATACACAGAACGAGCGGGTAAAAACCGATATCGAGACCAAGACGTACGAGATTGTCGGAAAACTGTCCGATCTCGGGTTCTCAGCCGACCGGTTTGACCGGGTATCGGATTTCCAGCGGAACCTCGCCATCGTCCCCCTGAGCGCCCATACCGGGGAAGGCATTGCCGACCTGCTCATGATCATGATAGGTCTTGCCCAGCGGTACATGGGAAGCGAACTCGCGCTTTCGGTAGAAGGCCCGGGCGCCGGTACCGTGCTCGAAGTCAAGGAAGAGCGGGGACTGGGCCCGACCCTTGATGTGATTCTCTACGATGGGACACTCTCGGTCGGTGACGAGATTGCCCTTGCCACGCAGGACGAGGTTATTGTCACCAAGGTACGCTCGCTCTTAAAACCCCACCCGATGAAGGAGATCCTCGTGGAGGAAAAGTTCGAGCGGGCAAAATCTGTCGTCGCGGCAGCCGGTATCAAAGTTTCGGCTCCAGGCCTCGAACGGGTAATCGCCGGTTCGCCGCTTTTTGTTATCAGAGGCAACCTGCCGGAGATTGAAGAGCGCATCAAAAAGGAGATGAGCGAGATCCACGTCACCCTCTCCGATGAGGGGATCGTAATCAAGGCGGATACGATCGGTGCGCTCGAAGCGCTCTGCAAGGAGCTGGAGAGCAAACAGATAGGTGTGATGCGTGCAGAAGTCGGGCCGGTGAGCCGCCATGACCTCATCGACACCGAGACGATAAAAAATCCCCTGTGCCGGGTGCTTCTCTCGTTCAACACGCCAACCCTTCCTGACGCCGCAGAGATGATCAAGGACCCGCTCTATACACAGGTCAAGGTCTTTGACGGTAAAGTGATCTACCAGTTGATCGACCAGTACATTGCATGGAAGGACGAGCAGAAACGGATCGCCGACCGCCAGCAGTTCGAGCATGTGATGATGCCGGCAAAGATCCGGCTCCTGCCGGACTGCGTGTTCCGGCAGAGCAACCCGGCAGTGGTCGGGGTAAGGGTCCTGAGCGGAAAACTCCGGAGCGATGTGGACCTGATCAAAACCGACGGCAAAAAGGTCGGCCACCTGAAATCCATGCAGCTGCGGCAGGAAACGATTCGGGAAGCGGATGCCGGTCTTGAAGTGGCAATATCCATTGAAGGCGCCACGGTCGGGCGGCAGGTAAACGTCGGGGATGATCTCTTTGTGGATGTCCCCGAGCGGCATGTGAAAGTGCTTGAGCGGGAGATGATGAAGAACCTGAACGTGAGTACGCAGGAAGTGCTGCTGGAGTTCACCTCGCTCAAGCGCAAAACCGAACCGTTCTGGGGCAAATAATATTCATGCTTCCGGGCCACGCGAGGATTTAATAGCGTACCAGTATAATTAAATGGGTACTTCACATGTATGGGCGTAGAGCGCCGTCAGCTGGAGAGTAATAAAGAAACCCGGGAACTACGGGGTTTTTAAAAAAACCGATAAGGAGCAGTAAGAATGGTTGAGTTAAAGGTTGTCGTATCAGACCCAAAGACCGGTCGCGCATATAATGTTGCTGCCGGCACTGGCGCCGCTGGGGCGATTGTTGGCAAACGTATCGGAGATGAAGTGGACGCAGGATCGCTGGGTCTTGCCGGCTATAAGATTTTGATCACCGGCGGTTCAGACCTGACGGGCACTCCCGCACGCAGGAGCCTGCCCGGTGCCGGGCGCAGGAAACTGCTCCTTGCCGAGGGTGTCGGGTTCCACCCGGTGATGGAAGGCGAACGCAAGCGCAAGATGATCCGCGCAAACGAAGTCACTTCAGATTTTGTCCAGGTCAACGCCCGGGTGACAGGATATGGGGATAAGCCCCTCGATGAAATCTTCCCAAAAGCTGAGCCCGGTACAGAAAAGCCCGCTGAGAAGGGGAAGAGAGACAAGACGCGCAAATAATTTAAAAAAAAAATACTTTTTTAAAAACGGGGAGCCGCCCGGTTTTTCACTGGCACGCGATGGGTTTACTGTCAGCAGGAAAAAAAAAGAGACGCGACAGGTCATGGTCGCGGTACAGGTTATACTGCTGCCGAGATGTCAACAGTCCCGTACGCTGACATGGTGCTGCCGGATTTCAGCAGGTTGCCGTTCTTGTAGATCTCGACAGTGAGCGCGTGCTTTGTCGTTCCATCCTCTTTTCTGAAACTGGCAGTAACGGTGCCGGCCGCTGTGTCAAGCGAGTAGACCTGTGTTCCTGAATTTTTTACGGTCTGTACCTGCCCGCCGGACCCGTATGAACCGGAAAATGACCCGACATAATCCACTTTCACGATCACACCTTCACCCGGCACCGTTACCGGCGTGGTCTCCCTTACGATAACCGGCACCGTGGAGGTTCCAGATGGCGTACTGGTTGCGGACACATGAGGTGTGGAGGTGGAGGTGCCCACTACCCCGGTCTGGACAGGAGATGCATCATGGGCATTTTCTCCGACAGGTATTCCACCGCCGGATGAATAGACTACGGCAATGATAACGACAGCGGCAATACCGGCTACCGTGGCAACCATAAGCCACGGGATGTCTTTTGATTTGTGCCTGCTCCCTCGCATAGGTACTATATTCGCGTCCTTGGATATGAAAATCGTTCTGCCGGTTTCAGTTTTTATCAGGTAAATTATCAAACCTGTTTTTGCCGGATGGATTCCATCATGCAGGAGCGATCAGAAAAAAAATCCAGCCATATACTCCCCTTTCAGACAGGGTGTCCGAAAAAACCGGGTACAACCCCGATACCAGGCAGGAGCCATGCTCAAACCATATGACCTTCAGTGTGTTCCTCTCATCCATCGTGAGACCGGGAGGCACACTGGGGAGACCGGTTGATATTTTAAAGCAATACGTTACAGTGATTGGCCGTTTTTTATGAGCTTTGCGGTGAGGGAATCAAGCTGATCCTCAAAGGGAACCGCATATTTTTTTGCGAGGATGACCAGCGCTGCCGGGGGGAGGAGGTTGCCATTGAACTGATCCTTGATGATATGGTTCATTTCCGCTACCACATCGGTTTCCTGCATGCCGCGAGCCGCACTTATCCGGGCGATCAATTCCTGCGCAGGATCGTGTTTCTCAAAGATTGACGATGCGGGTTTGAACCCGATCGGAATGGTAACCGTGGCCGGATCAAAGACTGCCGAATAAATGCCGTTTTCCTGTCGGATGAGCCCTTCTTCTTCAGCCCGCCTGAGCAGGAGGTTCGCCTGATCTGTACTCATCCATTTGCGGTCGAGCGCATAGTAGTACACGAGCTCGTTTTTCCGCATTCCCGTTTTCCGGGTATGTTTGAACGGTGCAGCGACCGTGGTTTTTAAGGTCACTTTCCGGTCCCAAGCAGGATATTTTTCATATCGAGCGCATCCAGTCCTTCGGCACGCCCTTCCTTTGCGATATCGATATCGGTTGTCGCAACCCGGTCAGAAAGCCGTATGTAAAAGATATCGTTTGCGATCGGAACTTTTCCCCCGCCCCGCAGTGCCAGCGCAAGCACGGACACCCTGAGATCTGCTGCTTCGGTGATGACCCCGGGCCGGATGATATCGGGGGTGATATCCCCAAACGTCGCACGGTCAATGGCTACCTCTACCCGGGTTTTTATCCTGACAAGTTCCTTGCCCGTGGTCTTTGTAGATTCCTGGTTATCGAGCTCGGCAAGATATTTCAGCGTTTCCAGAAAGGGCATCCCCATGGTAAACGAGAGATCCACCCGCTGGGGGAACCGATAATAGATCCTTCGCATAGCTACAGTATGTGGAGGTTGAAAAGAAAAAAGATTGCTAAACCGGTAGCGGGGATATACCGGAAATCATGCGTAAAAGATGTGGTATGTTTCCCACATCAGAAAAATTTGGGGATGCCCATGATTTGGGAGCGTATTCTTTTTGTTCAAGATCCCGTATATCGTGTCCCGCGACACAAAAATACGCTGAATGCAGAAATAAGCGATTTTAAAAAAAAGTTTATTCGAGTAACACCGCGTTGATGACGCCATCCTGGCCCGGGCGGCTCATGATGCGGGCACGGCCGATCTCGGTCCGGATGATTGCGCCCTTGGTGAGGAGGTTTCGCCGGACATAGTTCGGGTTCGCCCCATTTTCCTCGACCGTCTCAATTTTTACCTTTTTAGTTTCCCCATTTGCAAGGTTGGTCACGTTTGCAAGGGCTGCACGCATGGACCGGACTTTGGTGTTCCCGCCGACGGTGCGGACAATCTTCTTGCGGTCGATGCCGATATGGGTGTCTGCGGGTGCAAGCCCGATCTCTGCTCTCCGCTTTCCCTGGGCTGGCCTGCGCCTGCCGCCGGTTACCTTTCGTACTGATTCTCCCTGCCAGAGCATGGTGTCACTAACTCCATATGATATATTCCGGGAATCCTTCCCAGAGATGGTGCTCTATATATTCCTTTCAGAATTATTTATACTATTTCCTCAAGAATGTTGGTTTTACCCTCTCTTTTTTTTTGGTTCGCGAGAAGCATAAAACGCCCGGAAGGTACAACCTCGCGCCCATGTGCAACCCTGTTGTCCTCCGCTCCCATGACCCAATTAAAAAAAATTCTTTTAAGACAGGATTTCATCGAGAAGCGGTCCTACCCCTTCCCCGGTCTTCATGTTGGTCTTAAAGACCGGCATCGTCGGGTTATAGCGGTGGATATCCGATTCCATCCGATCGATGTTGGCCCCGACAAGCGGCGCGAGGTCCACCTTGTTGATCACGGCAATGGTGCAGTCGCGGAACATCATGGGATGTTTGTTCACGACATCATCGCCTTCGGTCGAACTCACCACAACGATACGCTTTTCGGCGCCAAGCCTGAAATCAGTGGGGCAGACCATGTTTCCCACATTCTCGATAAAGAGCACATCGATTTTTTCCAGCGGGAGATGTTCGATCGCATGCTCCACGAGATGGGCATCGAGGTGGCATTCCTTGCCGGTATTTGCATTGTATGCAGGAATCCCAAGTGAGATAATCCGTTTGAAATCGTCATCGCCATACACATCGCCGGCAATTGCACCCGCATGAATCCCTCTTTTTTCCAGGAGCGGAACAATTCGTTCGATCAGCGCCGTTTTTCCCGATCCAATCGCACCGAGAAGGTCAAACGCCCGGATGCCGTGGCCCTTTAGATGGCGGGCGTTATCGTCAGCAATCGTGTTGTTGGCGTCGTAGACATCCTTCTCAATCCTGACGTCGATATGATGCATGCAGTACCGTGGGAGCGGACACTGTTTATACCTTGACCCCCAAATTCTGATGCAATGGTAGAAGGCGAATGCATCCTGTATCCCTGCTACTTCAATGCGTCCCTCACCCGCGCTGAAGGGCGGAGGGTTTCGCGGGCGCTGGGAGCAAAAGGACCGGTACTTGGCGATATCGAGCGGGCGCTGAGCCGTTCGAACATCGCGTTCCGGGTTGAGGAACATCATCACCCGGCACACTGGATGCGGCATGAAGGCCGGGTTATTGTCGAGTGGAGCGACAAAAAGGAACTGCTGATAAAAAAAGTTGCCCAGAAACTGGTGGTGAAGCGATGAACGGCATGTACGATCTGCACACGCACACGATCCTGTCCGATGGCGAGATGCTCCCCATCGAGCTTATTCGCCGCATGGCGGTGATGGGATATTCAACGGTCGCGATTACCGATCACGTGGACACCTCCAATACCACGTCCGTAGTGGAAACCCTTCTTCAGGTGCGGGAATCCGCACGCATATACGGCGTGACCCTGCTGTGCGGTGTGGAGATCACCCATGTCCCACCGGCACAGATCGCCGGTCTTGCAAAAACGGCAAAGGACGCGGGAGCAGACATCGTTGTTGTCCATGGTGAGACAACGGTCGAACCGGTTGCGGAAGGAACCAACCACGAAGCCTGTACCTGTAAATATGTGGATGTGCTTGCCCACCCGGGGCTTCTCACGATTGATGACGCCCGGCTCGCGGCAAAAAACAATATCGCCCTTGAACTCACCTCGCGGGGAGGGCACAACCGGACGAACGGGCATGTTGCCCACATCGCCAGGGAAGCATCGTGCCAGCTGGTGGTAGATTCGGATGCTCATGCCCCGCACGATCTGCTCGATAAGCGCGCGAAATTTGTGATAGCAATAGGAGCCGGGTTGACAGAAAGTGAAGCGAACGCCGTAATATCTTTAAATATCGACCGGTTTCTCACTTCCTAATTTTCTATATATACTTTCACGCAATGCTTAAATACCACTCTGTCACACATATATAGATTACTAAATTTATTTAGTACCATTATAGTCATGGGTTGTTGTATGAAGGTTGTTGGTCGAGCGATGAGCACCTATGGCAGTCGGATGCTCATTATCCAGTGTGATGCAGCCCAGCTCCCGGGATTATACAGCGAAGTTACTGACCGTCATATGAAGCCGGTTGGAAAGATCACGGACCTGTTCGGGAACGTCAAGTCGCCGTATGCTCTTGTGCTCTGCAAAGGTCCGTGCACGGTCTTACCCAGCGAGAAACTCTTCGCAAGATAGAGCACAAAAATCCCCTGATTTGGGAACAGGAGAAAACAATTAAAAAATTTATTAATCTGGTGAATGTGGATGCAGGAAGTTGAAAGATTAAAAGTCCTCCAGAATGAGAGGGAAGCGCTCAAGTCACGTACAAAAGTTAAAGAGGTCGAGAAGAAAGCCGAGAACCACACGGAAACCGTCTGTCCGGAATGTGGGGGAAGGCAGCTCGTCCATGATTATGAGCGTGCAGAGCTGGTCTGCCAGAGCTGCGGTCTTGTTATTGATGACGATTTCATCGACCGGGGTCCGGAGTGGCGTGCATTTGATCACGACCAGCGGATGAAGCGGTCCCGTGTCGGTGCCCCGATGACCTTTACGATCCACGACAAGGGTCTGTCCACGATGATTGACTGGCGCAACCGGGACTCCTATGGCAGGGCAATTTCTTCAAAGAACCGGGCCCAGCTCTATCGTCTCCGCAAGTGGCAGCGGCGTATCCGCGTGAGCAACGCAACAGAACGCAACCTTGCGTTTGCCCTGTCCGAACTTGACCGGATGGCATCGGCTCTTGGTCTCCCGCGAAACGTCCGTGAGACCGCCGCTGTTGTCTACCGTGACGCTGTCGACAAGAACCTGATCCGGGGAAGGAGCATCGAAGGTGTCGCCGCCGCCGCACTCTATGCCGCATGCAGGCAGTGCAGCGTGCCCCGGACCCTTGATGAGATTGCAGAAGTGTCCCGTGTTTCACGAAAAGAGATTGGCAGGACCTACAGGTTTATCTCCCGTGAACTGGGCCTGAAACTGCTCCCGACATCCCCTATCGATTACGTACCGCGCTTCTGCTCCGGGCTTACGCTCAAAGGCGAAGTGCAGAGCCGTGCCGTTGAGATCCTGCGACAGGCCGGGGAACGTGAGTTAACCAGCGGCAGGGGCCCGACCGGTGTCGCAGCAGCCGCGATTTATATCTCCTCTATTCTTGGTGGCGAGCGCCGCACCCAAAGAGAAGTGGCAGAGGTTGCAGGAGTCACCGAAGTCACTATCAGGAACAGGTATAAGGAACTGGCAGAGAAGCTCGACATCGAGATTATTCTCTAACTTTTTTTTAAATCTTCAGGGACACCAAGAACTATATCCCTGCGGCTCAAAATGTACTGAACGCACCAAGCGGGCTCGTAGATCAGGGGTAGATCGTTACGTTCGCAACGTAAAGGCCGCGGGTTCAATTCCCGCCGGGTCCATCTCGTTTTTTCTTTTTTTTCACGCCGTATCTGGATCAGGGGGTGATTTTGTACATGATCATTACAGGACCGGGCACACCGGCATCGGTACTCGGATTTGGCGGAATTGATAAGAAGAGGGATTTATTTTTTATGCATTTCCTGCACATCGCTCTCAAGCGTATCTTTCAGGCGCTGGATCGCTTCGTCAAGGTTGTCGGTGGTCGTCACCATGAACTGGTTATCGCTTTTCACATCATGATAGGTGACGACATAATCGATCTGCCCGTCCTTTCCTTTTTTGGGTTCGATGATGAGTTTTGCCATAGGAGTCCACTCACGTTGTAGGGTACTAAAGGATGGGCGTTCATCCCTTTTGCAGATTTTGGTTGGGGGAAAATGTGCGGGTTATAAAAACGCCCGCAGGCACAGAAGTTAAAATCTGTTGGAATATCCTATACTTACTGAATGTGAATGGAGAAAACGATGGTCACGGGAAAACAATTTATTACCGGTCTTTTATTTATGGTATGTATCGCGCTTGCATGTGCGCTGCCTGTAGCGGCAATCAACGTGGCAGTGTATGGTGACACGGCCGGGTTCGATGCCAGTCTTCACCCGGATACATTTACCCTGGTATACTCTCTTCCCGGGACTGCGGGATCCGATCTCGATGCCCGTGTGGCACAGTATACGAATGCATCGACCGATGTCATTTTTATCGGGGGAGATGGCGCATTCAGCAGTGGTACCGCATCACAGATTGAAGAGGCGGTATCGTCCGGCAAGATCCTCGTTGTAACAGAGCAAAATTTCCAGAATTTTGCCACCAGCATTCCCCTGCAGGCGACGGGTACTGTACCGGAGAGTCTGTACCTGAAAGTGGAAAGCCCCAATTCAACTATATCGCAGGATATCTTCGCCGGCTTGGATTCACGCTTCCCGAACATGACCCCGGTCAGCAGTCGCGAGAGGTATGCCTCAAAGCCAGCCTCGGTAACGCTTCTCAGGTATGACAACGACGATCCAGCTCTCATCTATACAAAATACGGGAATGGGTTTATCGTTGCGTGGACACCGTCATCGACCGGTGAGTATCTTACCGGTACCGAGGCCGACACAATCAACGAACGCCTGATCACTCACCTGCTGGCATTGAGAACTGCAGCATCGCCGGCCCAGACGACAGTTTCCGCCACGTTTGTCCCGGTAAATGTCACCACAACGACCGTCGCGATCCCGTCGTCGCCGGTACAACATGCATCCGGATCAGCATCCGTTTATTCCTCGCCGCTTGGCGCTACGGTTTTTATCGACGGGGAGTACAGGGGAATCACGCCCCTGAACCTGACTGCCATGGCACCTGGTTCCCATGCCATGAAAATGGCCCTGGACGGGTATTATGACTACGACAGTACAATCTACATAATTTCCGGCGGGACCATCACCGCGTTTGGCACACTTCCGCCACGGGAAGCTACAGCAGTCATCCTCACCGTTGCGCCGACATCGGCAGTCACTGCGGTTGCAACCCAGGCTTCAATCTTTGAAAATCCATCAGTTATTGCAGCGGTACTGGGGATTATGACAGCAATTATCGGGGCAGTTGCCACCATTTACACCATCCACCATAAGAACAAAGGAGGAGGTAATTAGGATCCCGTAGCCGGATCGTCTATCATTTTTTTATCGGAGACGGAACAGAACTGTGGAATCCCGAATTAATTTTACACATATAACCATTTCTTCGCATAATCCAAAATCCTCTCCGGAGGCAATTTGTACCAGAAGACGTTACACGGTTCATCCCAGTTGAGACTCATGTGAGGCT
>JBDKTL010000044.1:0-29742 GCA_039698055.1 Methanoregula sp.
CGTCGAATTTCCGCACCATGACAAGCGTCCCCCGGGCCGGGCCGGTCATGTTGGTCGTCGTTATCCCGTACCCGACAATGATCACCGGCTGGCCGTCAAGAAGGGAAAATCCCCGCCGGCCCGAGACACCGCCCGGCATCCCTTCCGGGATAATGCTGTTTTTTACCAGTGCGGTCAGGTCACCGGTTATTGGCAGCTCCGCCCCGTTTTCAATATCATAGCCTTTCGCATAGACCAGCGACCCCGACACATCGTAAAAGAGCATGTAGTTAATGCCAAGGTTTGTAAACGTTGTCGGCGATGCAAGGTTCGACTGGATATACCCGGGGTTTTTGTCGTCGATAAACCGGTACGTGTCGTCCCATTCTGCCCGGCCCCGGCATTGCGCCGCCACCTGCTCGACCTGGTCGTTCATGCTGGAAAGAACGCGCTGCATGTTGGCAGTTGCCTCCTGCCGTTCGATTGCACCGAACGATTCGATGATGACCGACTGGGTAATATAGCTTAAGGCGAGGAGGAAAACGACAATCGTACCTATCAGGATAAGACGCGAACGGGTACGAATCTTCAATAAAATTACCTCGAATCACCGGTATGTCAAAATAGAATATCATAGTTTTCGTCATAGAATAGTGAGTGACACGATAATTATAGAGAAGTATTGAGCAATTGCGTCGCCACAACACAAGATACGTTTGGGGGCCCGGTGCCTCTGCGGCTGGCGGGTAATTCCCGCACGGTGTATCATGGGTCATTAACTGTACACCCCCCCGTTCCCGTGAAATATTCCCGGGCCGGTTTTTATGCCGGCAAGAATATCCGGGGTTTCTATAGATAAATTAGGAAAAAATATATAGTCTCTCACCCCCAGAATAATTCAGCAGATAGCAAACATAGTTGCAGGGATGGCGGTGCTCAGATGAGTTTGTTCAGCAGCGAAAAAGACAGGACAACACCAGCAGACCCGGGAGTTCAACCTGTTAAACAGGACAGGTACCGGGAAATAGTGACGATGTATAAAAAAACGCTGCTCATCGATCCCGAAATTGCCTACAACAACGAAGGGCATGCACTCGTGAAACTGGGCCGGTACCAGGAAGCGCTGCATGTGCTGGACAAAGCACTGGCAATTGACCCGCACTATGCCGATGCATGGATCAATAAAGGCAACGCACTCAACCAACTTGACCGGTACCAGGAAGCGGTACAGGCTTTGGATGCGGCACTGGCAATTGCCGGGGATTGTGCCACGCCCTGGGACAAAAAGAAACATGCACTGAAACTGCTCATGAAACTGGGCCGGTACCAGGAAGCGCTGAATGCCCTGGATACCGCACTGGTACCCGACCTGCATTCTAAAGAAAATTCAGGAACTTGCGGGAATTAACGCAGAATGAATAAAAAAAAGGTGATTGCTCAATAAAGACCCCCATAAATCAGCAATGTTATGGAAAAAATTCAAAGGATTTCATTTATTTTTAGTTTAAAGACGTTCTTGGGGGCTTCGCCCCCCGCCACTAGGGTATCCCCCCATATTGCGATGATGCTGTATTACCTCATCTCATAAAATATTTTGAATTTTCTTGATCTGGCTCTGATTTCATTTGGAATATCAATCTCGTGAAAAATTTTGGTGGCGCCAAATGACGAATCACCAAAAAAAAAAAGAAAAATTTTTTAACAATCCGGAATTGGAAAAGAGAAATGAATTGTCAGGAAATTGTTCCGGCAAAATAACCATAGTTTTTTTTGTCTCTGCGGGAATTTCCTAAAAAAACCGCATAGTTAATTTTTTTAGAAATAATTTTTCTCGTGTATATGGGAATGCAGGCATAAACTGGCGTGCAGGACATATCCTCTATGGTGCAGATTTTTTGTTTCCACGGACATATCACCTTAGATCTCATATTATTTGTAATTGAAATCTACCGGGATTGCCGTATTGTCGGAAAAAAAGTTTTTGAGATTATTCGCTTCTGAGCGCATCTATTGGATCCATGTTCGATGCCATCCATGCCGGGTACATCCCGGAAATAATACAGACCACCACACCGATGATCATTCCATATGGGATATAGATCAGGCTTTCAGGGCGGAAGAAATAGGTTGTGCTGCCAAGCATTGCATTGACAACAGAATACCCGATGACAAAACTGCAGATCCCACCCACGACTGCGCCAATGAGTCCCAAAATGATTGCTTCATACAGGAACATCCGGCGTACTTCTCCTTTCTCGGTTCCAATAGAGAGGAGGATACCAATCTCCTGCACACGTTCTTTAACCGACATCATCATCACGTTGAAGATGCTGACCGCTGCGACGACAAGAGAGATGCCGCCTATTGCCATGATAAAGGTGGTTATTGTTCCCAATGTCGACGTAATGCTTGTCAGCCGGGAACTGGCATCCATAATCCGGACAACCTGGTCATTCCGGTTTACCTTTTTGTCAATAGCAGTCTCGACATCACCGATGGTGTCAACGTTTTTTACAATAACATTGA
The DNA here is from genome assembly GCA_039698055.1 of Methanoregula sp. GTDB lineage: Archaea > Halobacteriota > Methanomicrobia > Methanomicrobiales > Methanospirillaceae > Methanoregula. The sequence goes on from JBDKTL010000044.1 coordinate 2,506, forward strand.
CCTGGTCGTACACGTCTTTATCGCCGTAATGATCGGTATACCAGGAATCAGGAACGATAATGGCATTATCTGCATTTACGCCATCCGATGCCATTCCCCGGGAAGTCAGGATACCGGCTACCCGGAGCACCGGGCGGGAATCGGTATCGGGCGAACCGATCTTAATTCGGCTGCCAATCTGCAGGTTGAAATTGCTGGCGATTGTGGAACCAACGAGTGCATCGGTTCCTCCCTTGATATTGGATCCATCTTCAATGGTGAGGAATTTGGGGATATCGTTTGGATCCAGTCCGTAAATGGATCCCCGTCCATTTGTTGAGCCAATGGTAAACTGGGTACTGGTCCGGTGTATTGGAACAACCTCGTTCTGGCCGGCAGAATTCTTGATATCATTAAGCTGGCTTTTATCAATCCCGGACGATGCGGTTGAACCCGTCGCGGTGGAACTCATCCGGACAACATCGGAAGTGATCATAACTGTGTTCACATTTGCGGAGAGTTGATCTTTTACCGAGAGCTGCATGTTTGTTCCCAGCATCCCCATCGATGAGATGGCGACGACACCGATCACGATCCCAATAGATGCAAGCAGCGAGCGCAGGAAATTCAGCCTGACACTGCGAACCGAAAGATCAAAGAAGATATCTTTCATGATTCGACAATCCTCCCATCTTCAAGTTCGATAACACGGTGAGCGTACTCTGCAATTTTCGGATCGTGCGTGACCAGGATAACCGTTTTTCCGTGCGCGTGCAGGTCGATAAGAATTTCCATGATCTGGAATCCTGTTTTCCGGTCGAGATTCCCCGTTGGTTCATCGCACAGGAGGATCCGGGGGTCATTTACAAGGGCCCGGGCAATTGCAACCCGCTGCTGCTGTCCGCCGGAAAGCTGATTGGGCCGGTGAGCACTCATATTTTTATCAATACCGACTGCATTGAGCATTTCAGCTGCTTTTCCGGTCGCGTCCCGTTTTTTATATTTCAGGATCAACGGGTATTCCACATTTTCATATGCCGTTAATAGCGGGATAAGATAAAATTTCTGGAAAATATATCCAATCATATCCCGCCTCATATGCGTGCGTTCAAGCGCAGTCAAACCGGCAACATTCTTGCCGTCAATGTAAAGCGTTCCTGATGTCGGGACATCGAGAATGCCGAGATGGTTCATCATCGTGGATTTTCCCGAGCCCGACGGCCCCATAATTGCTACAAACTCGTTTTCCTGGATATCGAGCGAAACGTGGTTGAGGGCAGTAAAGTCCCCACTTTCCAAGTGGTACACTTTACTGACATCCGTGAGGCGAATAAGAGGATCCTGGCTCATTGCCGGCTCCTTACTGCTTCTTTATTTTTGATGCAATCCATTTCCGTTTCTTCCAGAGCACGATACCGGCGATGATGATTATCGCACCAGCGATAACCGGGTAGAATGAACTGATTCCACCGCTCCTGCTGCCACCAATTCCAAACAAACCTCCACCGCCCCGGGTGTTTCCGCCAGCTGCTGACAGAGTGCCAACGGATGTGGACGTTCCTGAAGATCCAGAACTACCGGTACGGGCAATGGCGGCACCGTATGAGCTTTTAAGATCAAAGGTTATGGTGCGGGAAAACGTATTGCCATCAGCATCCTTCCATTGGATTAAAACGGGAACCGATGATAGATCCGTTGTTGTAAAGTCCAGGGTAAAACTTGAAAAGTCATCAGCTGCCAGGGACCCGATAGCATAATTCGAGTATGGTTCCACCCCTTTTGCCGGAGCACCAAGTGAAAGGATCATAGCATTGGCATCTGTGATACCGGCATTGCTTACATCACCGGTGAGCTGGTACGAAGCTCCCTGATTGACGATCTCAACGTTGTTGATAATCGGGACTGCAGCGGTTTTATCCTCCCCGATATTTAAGGGAAGGACAACGTCGCGTGTATGCTGATTTTTCTGGCCATTCTGATACGTAATGTGGAATGTGACATTCGTTGCTTTATCCGGTGTTATGGCAAAAGGGATGTCGGCAGAACTTCCTGCATCTAATGTTTTCAGGAAATACTGGGCAGGGCTGACCGTCACGCCATCTCCTTCCGGTGTTATAATGATATTGCTGATATCTCCATTGCGGGGATTAATCAAACTGAGATTGACCGTACTCCGTGTTGAAACCGCGAAGTTATCCGGTTTTTGTGAGATAGTTGCACGAATATCGGTTGAATCCACATCAACCTGGATAGGGTACCGGATACTTCCGGAATCCCGGGAAGCAACCGTAAAGAGGGGGAAATAGGTTCCATCGGGAGGCTTTGCCGTAACGACAAACGTATAACTCATCGTGTTTCCCGGACCCAGATACAGCATCGTGTTGTAGGGATTGCTATCATCAACAATAATATGATTGTCAATAATATCGGCACTTGTCAGCGCGACGGATTGCGTCCCGGAGTTGGTGAGCTGAACGGTGATTGTCCCCCGTTCGTACGGGTAGAAAGTCTGCGGATCCAGCGTTACCGAACTGATATATACTGAAGAAATAGCCTGGTCTGCTGAAAGTGTGGTCGATGAACTGACGGTACTGGTGCTTGTCGAGCTTGAGGTACTTGATCCGGTGGCTGCATCAACTCCAGCAGCCATCAGGAAAATCAAAAAGATGCTGAATATGACGTAATACTTTTTCATAGGGATCTCCATTTCTTTTACGAGGGGGATTGATATTCTGCCAGATGTTGGCAATTCTTGTCCAAGTGTCGGATTCTTTCAACAGGCAATTTTTTTGTAAACAATGTTTTACTTATTGTTATATGAATCTTACTTAAAGGATATTATTTCTTTTAAATCCCCGGTATGGATCCAACAGGGGTAAAAAGGATTAATTCATTAGCATTTCTTTTGAGAAGTTGGGGAGTTAGAGAAACATTCAGGAAAATTTAAAAAAAATGCGAAATGTAAATTATCGGATGTGTGATTTTATGATCCCGGGCAAATACAGAGCAGTCCCAAGTCGGATATCTGTCTGAACTAAACGGCAGATCTTGAAATAATACGAGATTCTTTGCCACAGGATAATAAAAAAATCATGTGCGTCATGGTCTGGATGAAATCACAATTAAAGTAACCAATACGGTGTAAAAAGAGAGGGTGGAAAAATGGGTTTTATCGTTTTTGGAATGTCTGGTTACCGTGGGTTCTCTGGTGAGCAGACCAGTATGTTTGCATCCATGTTTTAGCCGCATCGGTGTTCCCGTCAGCCAGATCGGCTTTCAGTTCGGTCACATCGACACCGGATGATTCAAGTCTGGTTATCATCTGCTGCTGGAGGGTAACGTTGGTCCAGTCGAAACCGGTATGCCCGGTTCCGACAAAAAACTGATTGCCGTGACCCGTTGACGAAATATCTGCCGCATGCGCTATTCCGGAAAAGAGGGTCAGTGCGCAGAATACTGCAAGGGCACCATAATAGACTTTAGGTGTTTTCGTTATGCTCGTCTCCTATTGTGGTGTGCAGGAATGTTAAGCACACCTGCACCCACACAATGTAATGTTTATTTGACATTTTGTAATATAAAGATTTTCATTTCTCTACTATGTTTTACAATTTGACAACTATAGGATATATTCTCAAAAACAAAGTACAGGGCTTTTTATCGTATTGGCAAATCCTGTAAGGTCTTTTCAGGATTGTATAAAAATTTCTACTGTATCAGTTTTTTTCCCAGGTTTTAAGGGGCAGATGTCAGTGATGAGCCGGATAAAATATTTTTTTTAGAATAACCTGATCCCGGTCAATCGATATCGATGGTTCTTTCCACATCGCCATACTGGAACACATCTTCGACCGTGACATTGAAATGTCGGGCAATTTTGAATGCAAGATCGAGGGAGGGAACATATTTGCCTTTCTCAATTGCGAGAATGGTCTGGCGGGTGACACCAATCACCTTTGCAAGATCCTCCTGTGTCATATCGTGCATTGCACGGTAAACTTTGATCTTATTCTTCATCGGTTTCCCAGTCCCCATATTTCCGGGCGTAATAAAACCTGAACCCGACATACAAAAAGATCATCAGTACAAGAATGAGAAGCTGGACATACCCCATTGATCGCGGCGGAATGATATAGCCCAGCGGGGACGGATTTACCGGATGCCATCCCTCCCCGATATGGGGGATCGTTGGTACGCGCAGCAACTGCATGACGGCACCAATGGAAAATGCACAGAATATTACCCATGAAACCTGCAGGGTGCGGAGTGCAGCTTTCTCGGTAATTTTTGCACCCCGTTCATCTTCAATAAGATCTTTAACCTGTTTCCTGATGAGATATATCGCGGCAATTGCGATGATAAATGCAATTTCGATAAAGATTGCCGTGTGAATCTCATCCGAATACCAGAAAACAGCAAGAAGGGCAACAGCGATGCACCCGCAGATCAGATAAAACGTATTTTTCTTCATGGCTACCTTTTGTAATGAAAATGAAACATTTAGTAATATAAATATTACCTAATCTGCGATAAATACATCGCCGTGCAGTATCGGGATATCAGTAAGTAATATACCGGGATAAATACCAAAAAAGTTCAGGGAAATGATTGGTTCTGTCAATCCTGTTACGACCGTGGTTTTATATTGAACGATATACCATGAATTTTATGGACGAAAATGCCCAAAAACCAAGTATATTACGACTCGCTGCCGCAGTCATTTTAGGAATCATTGTCGGCTCGATTCTCTTTTTTGTTGTTGCCCTGTTCATCGGGATGTTTAATTCCCTGTCGGGTATGAATATTCCGCTGCGAACAGATGTTACCGAAGATGTCCTTTCGGCGATCCTTCTTGTCGTCTTTATCGGGTTATCCATTACCGGGTTCTGCTGGAAAGTCTGGACTACGCCGGTCACTGAAGAGAGTACCGGTCCTGAACCTGACAACTGACGGATTCAACCGCCCGTTGTGCAATTTTTTTTAAATCTTTCCAGAATAATCCAATTTTTTTCACAAATGGGTTCTGGCGGGATTTTTTTTATGTTAAATTCCGGGGACATCTGATTAAAAAACCAGGGATTCCCATCTGCCGTCCATCATCGGATACAAATTTTTCATGGTACGCAAAAAAAAATAGATAAAATCCGGGTAGGGAAAATTTGATTCTCTATCCATAGGTTTTATCCCGGGTGCATGAAAGTTTTTTTTAAATCAACCACAGATTGTTTTTCTGATAAGTCATGATGTGTTATCAAACGCCGGGCCCGGGGATTGCTTGTATTCATCCCCGGGAATGCAGACCCTTTACTGGCAGGACATGAAGAATAATGATGGTAATGTCATCGGACTGGGGTGCACTGCCGGTAAATGTCCGGATATCAGAAATAATGGTCCGGATCATTTCCTGTGCCGGACTGCTGCGGCACCGGCTGGCAACCCGGATAAGGCGCTCTTCGCCATAGGGTTCATAGGTTTCATTGAACGCTTCGGTAACACCATCCGTATAGAATATCACCCAGTCACCGGGGTACAGGCTGACAATCTCTTCACCATAGACCATTCCGGGGTCCACACCGATTGCCATGCCACCCACTGAAAGGAATGTACCTTCACCCGAGGCATTGCGAACGATAAGCGGAGGATTGTGCCCGGCATTGGCACAGGACAGCGTCATCGTTTCCGGGTCCAGTACCGCAGAATATGCAGTCACAAACATACCTGACTGGGCATCACGGGAGATCTGCCGGTTTGATTCCCGAAGTCCTGACAGGATATCCTCTTTTCCTTCAATACCTGCCCGGAGCAGTGTCCTTGACATCGCCATGAAAAGTGCCGCACTGACACCTTTTCCGGAAACATCGGCGATGAGAAGTGCCCAGCGATTCCTGGTTAACGGAACGAAATCATAGAAATCCCCGCCGATCTCCATAGCCGGAATCATCTGTGCCGCGATCTCAAACCCGGGAATTTCCGGTGTAATTTTAGGAAGGAAACTGGTCTGGATATTCCCGGCAATTTCCATCTCTTTTGCATATCGTTCCTTTTCTGCGGTGGTGCGGCGCAGGGTTGCGATATTTTTCTGAAGATCTTGTGCCATGGAATTAAACGAATTGCCCAGATCTTCAAATTCGTCGCCGGAAGATATGTGAACCCGATAGTCAAGATCGCCGTTTCCGAGGGCAACTGTACCCTGTTCAAGATCTTTTACCGGCTTTGTGATAATACGGGCAAGAATCACAGAAATTACCAGCACCAGCAGGAGAATGACCCACAAGAGGAGAGCAAAAATTGTACTGAACCGGGTTGTCTCTTTTTTAATCTCCATACTGGATGATTCCGTTGCTCCGGTGAGTTGACGTTCAAATTGGTTTACCGGATCGGTTATCTGGCTCACCGGCAGTGAGACTGCGAGACTCCAGTTCATTGATGTGACCGGTGCATATGCGACATAGGTCTCGTTCTGGGCAAACCAGACCCGGTCTATGCCGGTTTTGCCGGCAGTCATATTTTTTGTGACAGCAAAAAGCCACGGATCAGGCATTAAAAAGGCATTTTCCCCTGCAAATGGTTTGTCCCAGGTTGTTGTACCAGCATTCAGCCCGGGCCTGCTGATGACATCTCCATTCTGGTTAATGAGAACGGCATAGCCCTTTCCTCCAAGGGTATTCCCAAGAAAATCTTCGTTGATTGTTGTGACGGATACGTCGGAACCGATAACCCAGTGCCCGAATTGGGGGTTATAGAGTGCACGGGAATACGTCATGGTAAGATTTTTATCGGCAGCATCAACATACGGTTTTTTTGACCATTGCGGCTGCCCCGTTGCAGCTGTTGCAGTCGTGAACCAGTCACGTAGCCGCGGATCATAGTTGGGGGGTGTTGTGTTGTTCCAGGGATACATCAACATCATGCCGGAATCCGTAGCAACATACACCTGGGTCATGTCTTTATCTGCTCTGTAAACCGCTCTGATACTGTCTGCGAGGCCGGCGAGTACATGGGATTCGCGAGAAGATGGGGTTACTGTAGCCGATGGTGCAAACAGGATAAGCGCACCATTGAGAGGGTCCCCCGGGCCATATTCCGGGGGATACAATTTTGTGAACGGGATGAGCGGAGAATTGTTCTGGAGGAGAACGGTATTTGCCGCCAGGATGGCCATCTCCGAATTAGAGTCTTCAAAGAGTGTATTTGTGATCTCAGCCCTATCCGAAGCTACACGGAGCAGATACTCCTCTCCCACATTTTGAAGTTCCTGCGAACTATTGTTTACCGCAATATTGCCAAGTTCCTCACTGCTTGCTCTGGCATATGAACCGATACTGCCGATAGCTGAAAATGCATAAAAACCTGTAATAAGAAGGGAAATAAGAGCAAGTGAAAGGAACAGGACAAGGATTTTTGCCTGCACCGTAAGACGTATCGGGTTTTTTGCAGCAGGTGTCATGATACGAATTGCATGATTGTCATTTAATTCCGGCACCGCGAAACATGCACGAGCCGGGAATGGTACACGTCACTTCGGAACTTTTGTCTATGTTTGTAATGGCGGTATGGGTAAAAAAATCAATACCTTCGTATCCGGTTGTAAAGGAAATACCGGCACTGCACAACCTTTGACAGTTTACGGAAGATAAGGGTTCGACACCATCACGTTAGCAGGTTAACCGGCATTTCATGAAATAAGAATATAAAAAAACGCATATCAAATCCCGGCAGAGAGATAAAAAAAAAGATTACTCAGGTTTATCAAGTTTTTTCCGGATTTCCCGGATATGGGTCAGCATTTCATCCGAGAGCGGGGTGACCCGGTAGTTCAGGTTATTTTCAATCTGCCAGAACCCGATCTTCTCGTCATAATGCCCGATGAGGTAACAGCCGAGAATGTATACCGGAATGGCGAGTATGATGACCATGGGCAGTGTCAGGCCAAGATGAATATAAAAAAAGTCTTCGAACAGTTTGGCGTTCGCGGTAATAATCCCAAAGTTCAAGAGAATCTGTGTCCACGATGTGCCCCGGGTATAGCGCTGTTTGAACAGTGCCAGTGTGTAGAGCAATCCTTTATTTTCTGTCATATGTGGAATTTTTTTACGATACCTGACAAGAAATGCTTTCTCCTGCCCGGGGGTGCATGGACAATTTCAACCGGTTTTCATGAAAGAGGGCTGAGGTAACTGGCGGCTCAATGCATATACGGGAAATATGAGATTTCCTCTCCCGGCACACATGTGCCAATAAAAGATACTAACTACCTCCACTCACTATTTTATTAGGATTATCAAGAACACTGTGTGAAGAAAAATCAGTTAAAACAAAATGACTGCCCGTAACCAGCACAATCGTTACCGGGCACGGCATTTTCGTGGATGGTGATAATTATCGTCGAGCCACTTATTTCACCCGGGATCTTTACCTTTGTCATCGTGCCCCTGCTGATATTTGGCGCCCGTATCTGTGATATGAGTCTTGACACCCTCCGGGTCATCTTCATGTCAAAGGGGATTAAATATATCCCACCCTTTATTGGTTTCTTTGAAGTGATCATCTGGCTGGTGGCCATCGGGCAGGTGATGAATAACCTGACCAATGTCGTCTGCTATATCGCATACGGTGCCGGGTTTGCAACCGGGACGTTTATCGGTATGGCCATCGAAGAGAAATTATCCCTTGGTCTCACCAGTGTCCGGATTATTACCAAAAAGGACCCGGCAGAACTGATACAATTTTTGAGGGCTCATGATTATGGCGTCACGAGCGTAAACGGGGAAGGCGGGACCGGCCCGGTAAAAATGGTGTTTACCATTATCAAACGTAAGGATCTTGCCCACATCGTCAGTATGATAAAGCTCTATAACCCGAACGCTTTCTATTCGGTAGAAGAAGTGAAATCAGTGGCTGAAGGAGTATTTCCTGAAAGGCCATCGATGGGAATTTTCGGGTGGAGGTATTTACTGAGATGGGGAAGAGTCCGCAAATAATTCACGCAGCTGGCTAAATATGCAGGACAGGAGTACATCTGAACCGGATTGAACGGTGATCATGTGCCAATTCAGATTTTTTATCAGGGAGATGAATTCTTACCCCCTTGCGTGACTGACGCGAGGCATTTTATTAAACAGCGTGAGATTGGCAACCTGCCCGTAACACTTCACTAAAAAAGGATAAACACGAACGGTTATGCCGATTTACTATCGGGAATAAAAAAAAATATTAAAAGTCAGTCATGACCCGGAACTGGTCAATTTCTTCCCGGTCAAGCTGCTCGAGGAACTCATCGGCAGCATGGCGGATATCTTTGCTTGCCGTTATTGCCCGGCCGACAACAAGGATATCTGCTCCCGCTTTAAGTGCATCCTTGACGACATTCACGCGCACACCCCCGGCTGTTGCAACCAGAAGCTTGCCGCCGGCTGCTTTCTTGATTGCCGCAATGTCTCCCCATGCATGGGCGGTCTCTTCGGTGTCAATTGCACGGTGAAGTTCCACGATGTCCGGCTTGATTTTGAGTTTCTCGATAAGTTTTGCCGGGCTCTGGACATTGAGCATATCCACGATTGAATAAATTCCAACCTTGCGGGCTTCGCTGATTGCTTTTTCAATCGTTGATGTCGGTGCAAGCCCCGAAACCACCACTGCATCGGCAGAGGCGTCTGCTGCCATCCGTGCTTCGAGGTTGCCGGTATCAAGGATCTTCATATCCGCGATGATGAACGCGCTCGGACGCAGTTTGCGGATCTCGGAAATAACCGACAGGCCGAATTTCTTAATAAGCGGGGTTCCCGCTTCAATAATCAGGTGGTCATTATCGGGGAGTTCCCTTAACACCTGTGCAACCTTGCCCATATCGACAAGATCCATGGCAGCCTGCAGGTACGGTGGGTCCCAGAGGCGCTGGACCTTGAATCCCATGATGCCGTGAGCGGCCCGATCCTTTTCATAGATCAGGGTCTTTTCGTCCGGGAACTTGTCGAGCGCCCGGTGGATGGAAAGCTTGGTCGCGCCGTAATTGAACCGGTAAATCTTGTTATAATCCTCAGCGTCCGGGTGGACAAATGCCGAAACAAGAATAACGGTTTTCTCGATATCGATACCGGCAAACGTGCCTTCTTCGAGGCAGTCTGCAACCGCCTTTGCAACCGCTGCCTGAACCGGGCCAAACATTTCGTTGACATGCGCCATGTCTTTTAACGTTACTTTCGGGATGACAAGGGTGACCGGCTTTGTCAGCAGGTTCGGACGGACAACCGCAAGGAGGGGTGTGTGCCCTTCCGAGAGCTGCGAGATTGCATTTGCAAATGCTGTGCCAATCGGGCCTTCCTTATCCCCCATCAGCAGGTCGATATGCGCCAGTTCGGCGCCTTCGCCAATAAGTGCTTCTCCAACTAAATACATGGAACTCTCCGTTCTCCTTATGTATATAGGATGGTCGATGATGATAAATTTATCAAACAAGGTTTTCCCATAAGACGGCTTTTACCAGGAAAGGAATACCGGGCCAATGATGTTCGCCCCATACCCTGTCAGCCAGACAACAGGTTGAACTCTTGTGCTGTAATAAAAAAGAGGATTATGTCATCTTTTTTGCATCGCGTTCTGCAAATACTTCCTTTGCCGCGGCAAGGCCGTTGAGGGCGGCAGGGAACCCGGCATAAACCCCCATCATCATAATCGTTTCGACGATTTCTTTGCGGCTGACTCCTACGTTAAGCGCACCGTGAATGTGCACCCGCAGCTGCGGGCCTGCATTTCCAAGAGCCGTCAGTGCAGACACGACCGCAATCTCCCGTGAGTGCAGATCAAGACCCGGCCTGCTGTAGATATCGCCGAATGCAAATTCAATGAGATACCTGCCAAATTCCGGGGAGATATCCCTGAGGCTTTCAAGAACCTTTTCGCCCGCTTCACCATCCACTTCCTTGAGCTTGGCCCAGCCGCGTTCATAGCGTTCGCTTTCCATGAATCAGGATACTACAAACCGGGATTTAAAGACAACGACACCAGCCGTGATATAAGAAAAGGATGGATGCAACCGGCCAAAAACAACAACAAACGGATTCATAACGGATTGTTTAAGAGAAAACGTGGGGTTGGTGAGATTTGAACTCACGATCGACGGGTCTCTCCGACATGCGCATCAGTGCTCCAACGGGTCATCATCGAATCAACTCAGTAGACCCATTGTTCATCATCTGCGAGCACGTAAGAACGCAAAGACCGCTGGAGCCCGTCGCCATTCCGGGCTAGGCCACAACCCCTCTGGTCATGCTAGGCAACCTTCACGCCTACAGCTGACTATACACAATCGCGTTGACGAAATTTAATGGTTTTCCTTTTCTCGCCAAATCCGGGTAGATTTACGGCTTCCAGAGGATTCCACACATATCACCGGTTGGACCAGATGACGATTCCCGGTTGTATACCGGAATGCAGCCAGACAACGGCCCTCTTAAAAAACGGGAAAGGCAACCCTGGCAAAAAAATGTCCGGTGCCGCTATTCCGGCGCTGTACCTGCGGGAGTACTTGTCGGCACAATACTCACGGAACTTTTTGGGATTTTTTGTTCGAGAGATATTTTTATCCGGTCTATCGTTTCCTGAACTTCGCCCATCCGTTCGCCGCTTTCAAACTCGAGGAAAATTTCGATATAGACATTGCTCCCGGAACGGCGCGAACGCACCCCGTGCAGCGCATAATACTCATCGAAGAATGCCGCGAGTTCACGGACAATCACGATCTGGAGTTCCTCGTCAAGCGTTTTATCCAGAAGATCCGGCAGGGAACTGGCAATTACCCGGTACCCGGAAAAGAAGAGGAATCCTGCGATGATAAACGAGGCAAGGGGATCGATATATACCGACCATGCAAATCCCGAAAGTCCGACCGACAGGATAAGCGAGAGGAAAACTGAGAAATCCGAAAGGGCTTTTGTCCGAAAAAGCCGCCACTGGGAATCCATAATGGGCGATGGATCGATCAGTGCCAGCCGGTAGTTCTTGCGCCAGAGCCATGAATTGGCACAGACACCAATGAACATGAGGACAATACCAAAGACAGCACCATACGACCTGATGGGTTCAGGAAATTCGATGCGGTTGACCGCGGAATAGAACACAAACGCGAGTGAGATAAACATCACGCCGCCGGTGATAATGGAAGTTACGGTCTCGAATTTGCCCATGCCATAATCGTAGATCCCGGCGCTGCCACGGGAAATTTTTCTGAGGGTTATCCATGCAAAGAAGGTAGCAAGAATTTCGTTGGCGCATTTGAGCACATCGGCATACATGACGATAGAACCGGCGAGCAGGGCTGCGGCGATATCCGGAAGCCAGAGGATGGTATCTACAGCAAGGCTTGTAAAAACCATCCGCTCCTTTGCTGCAGGAGAAGTTGTATCTTCATTTTTGCCAGGGACAGGTACCGGACCATGTGCCATAATGAGTTTTCATTTTTTAGTGTTCTTCCTAAAAAAAGACCATCCATTTGCACGCAGAAAAAACCCTGCTACCGGTACCGGGAATGTCACGGATTTTCAAATTGGAAATTTATTAATGAAAGAATGGGGTCTCCCGGCACGGAACCCGTGGTGTGTCCGATCAGGTGCCGGCTTCCGATGCCATTGCCGCTACCGCATCGTTGAGGGCAGGATACATAGTCAGGATGGGGATAAAACCGGCAAGGGTAAATACTTTTTTTACTTCGTCGCTTACACCGCAGAGAGCAAATTTCCCTCCGGAATTTTTCTGACCCTTTGCCATTGCAAGAACGACACGCAGACCGCTGCTGTTGATATAGGTCACCTGCGAAAAATCAAAAAGGATTTTTGCAGCCTGCCCTGCTGTGATCTTCTTTACCTCCGTATCGAGAAGCAAGACCGAAACTGCATCGATCTTTCCCGATACGGCAACGATTAAAATACCCTGCTGGATTTTGGTTGAAATATCCATTTTTGGTTCTCCCAAAAAAAAATTAAACGGTGACGGTCTGCCGGATTATGACAGATACTTTTTTCCGTGTATTCCTGTTTTCAATTGCGATGTAATCAAATTTTGTACATGGGGGCCAGTTCCCATAAAAAAACAGGTTCGTGTAAAAACCGGGATAATTCCTTTTTTTAAACTCCACAACGGTGAGATCTGTTTATTATCATCCAGTTGTACTGGTTCAGTCTCCCCTTAAGCAGATTACCCATCGCATGAATAAAAAAAATCATTAATCATATATCCTGTCATCGCCCCATATTTTATAGATGGTCGAGGGCAGTTATACGTGCGGAACGGCAGAATTTCCCCTGCTGGGAATGACAATCGGGGAGATGGTGGACAGCATTGCCGCAAAATACCCGGACACTGAAGCGGTAGTCTCCGTTCACCAGAATATCCGGTGGACATACCGGGAATTTATTGAAAAGGTCAACGAGATTGCCCGGGCACTGATGGGTCTTGGTGTTGAAAAAGGCGACCGGGTAGCAATCTGGGCGATGAACCATGCCGAATGGATCGCCGTTCAGTTCGCCACGGCAAAGATCGGGGCGATCATGGTCAATATCAACCCGGCATACCGGACCTACGAACTGGAATATGTGCTCAAGCAGGCAGAGATCCAGACCCTCATCATGCAGGGGCGGTTCAAGACCTCGGATTATGTCGGCATGTTCTACGAGGCATGCCCGGAAGCGTACGAGGTAAAACCGGGAAAGATCTCAAGTGAGAAATTCCCCTTCCTGAAAAATGCCGTATTTATCGGCGATATCCCCTACAACGGGATGTTCACGTGGGAAGATTTTTTGAGAAAGTCCGATGAGGTTTCGATGGATGAACTTATCGAACGGGGAGATATGCTCTCCTTTGATGATGCGATCAACATCCAGTACACCAGCGGGACAACGGGTTTTCCAAAAGGAGTTGTCCTGACCCATCACGGTGTCCTCAATAACGGGTATATTATCGGTTCAGGAATGGGGTTTACGGAAAAAGACCGGCTCTGCATCCCGGTACCATTCTACCATTGTTTCGGGATGGTGCTCTCAAACCTTGCCTGTACCACCCACGGGTCGACCATGGTGCTTCCTGCCCCGACATTCGATGCCGAAGAAGTCTTAAAGACGGTCCAGAATGAGCGCTGCACGGCACTGCACGGTGTGCCGACCATGTTCATCGCCGAACTCGCGCACCCGAATTTCCCGAAATACAATCTCAAGTCCCTGCGGACGGGCATCATGGCGGGATCTCCCTGCCCGGTAGAAGTGATGAAGCAGGTGAACCAGAGAATGAACATGCGCGATATCGTCATTGTCTATGGCCAGACCGAGACAAGTCCCGGTGTTACCATGACCACGACAAAAGATCCCCTTGACCGCCGTGTCACCACCATCGGCCGGGCATTCCCGCACACGGAACTCAAGATTGTCGATCCAAAAACCCATAAAATTGTTCCCGTTGGCGAGATTGGGGAGATATGCGCACGTGGCTATTGTGTCATGAAATGCTATTACAACAACCCGTCGGCAACCCACGCAACGCTCGACAACAACCACTGGAACCATACCGGCGATCTGGCAACAATGGATGAGGAAGGATACTTCAAGATTGTCGGGCGCCTCAAGGATATGGTCATCCGTGGCGGGGAAAATATCTACCCACGGGAGATTGAAGAGTTCCTGCATCACCATGAAAAGATTGCAGATGCCTACATGGTGGGCGTCCCTGATGTAAAATACGGCGAAGAATTATGTGTCTGGATTAAGGTTAAGGACGGGCAGACCCTTACTGAAGCCGAAGTAAAAGAATTCTGTAAGGGAAAGATTGCCCATTTTAAAATCCCCCGGTATGTCCGGTTCGTGACTGATTTTCCCATGAGTGTTTCCGGTAAGATCCAGAAATTCAAGATGCGGGAAGAGTCCATAAAAGCGCTCGGGTTAGAAGAAGCAGAAAAAATTGTGACTGCATAGGTTCGGATGTAAAAAAAAAATATTTCCTGCGGCAAACATTACCAATCGCCCCGGACCGGAATAATAGGTAAAACCAGCATACTTTTTTTTGAAATTCCGGGTACGGTAAATAGTCCAGGTGGCCACAGCAATTACATCCTGGAACAATGACAAGTCGGTCCTGGATCGTGCTTCACTGATATCGCGGCCGAAAAATGACGTTTCACACACCGGGAAGCATTCCGCCTATCCATGATTCATGTATCATAATATCGGCTTTACCCGGAACCAGACCGGCAGGGATTGTGGCATTGGGAGGACAAAGGTACGTCACCAATTTTTTGCCGGGTTTTTTCCCATGAAAATACCAGTAATAAAAGTAATCCTCCGGCCGGCGAACCGGAACTATCTGGAGTCGAGCTTCTTTGAGGGTGGTTCTTAAAAAAGGAGGTGAGAGGGTGCACAATCGCATCCTGCACGTTACCAGAAAATAAATCATACACTTACTGCGCAGGAATTTTCTCTTTTTTCCCGCGCGCAAGCGATGCAAATACCCCGATGACACACAAGACCGTAAAGAGGATGAATGCATACTGGAGGCTTGCAACAAACTGCGGGTAATTTGCCGGGGTGATCTCGACTCTACCAATCACCACGGAAAAAATCATCATTGCAATTCCCATCGAGAGCATCTGCCCGAGCAGACGCATGGTCCCGACAATGCCGGAGGCAACGCCATAATATCGTTTCTCGACCGCACTCATGATCGCGTTGGTGTTGGGCGACGAGAAGAGACCAAATCCCAGTCCGACAATGACAAGCGCAGCAATGATGTACCAGAGGGGGGTAGTTTCGGTCAGGAATACCAGCATGAAGAGCCCGGCTGCGGTAAATCCCATACCAGCGGATGAAATGATCTGCGAATCATACCGGTCTGATAGCCTGCCGGCAAACGGCGATGCCAGCATCTGGATAACCGGGGCTGCAACAATGATAAACCCGGCAGATTCCGGTGAAAACCCTTTGGTGTACTGGAGGTCGAGACTGAGCAGGAATGCAATGGCATAGGTTGCGCTGTAATTAATCAGTGCCGCCATATTGGAAAATGCAAAGACCCGGCTTTTGGAAAAAAGTCCGATGTTCAGCACGGGAAATGCCCGCCGCTTTTCAAACCATACGAATACTGCGGCACCCATGATGCCGGCAAGCACAAGGAATCCTCCGGTAACTGATGGCAGGATCGAGAACCCGTACATAATCGCAATAAGGGTAGCTCCCCAGATCAGTGAACCGGTTATATCGAACGGTTCGCCATTGCATTCCGCCCATTCACCTTTGAGTTTCCAGCAGACCAGCAGGATTACAGCAATGCCAATCGGGACATTTACGTAAAATATGCTCCGCCAGCCAAGATGATCCGTAAGAATGCCGCCCAAAAACGGGCCAAGCGAGAGCCCGAGGTAGACAAAGGTGATATAGATCCCCAATGCATTCCCCCGCTCGCCCGGTGGATAAACCGAGGTGAGGATGGCGACAGCAGTCCCAAATATCATCGAGCTGCCAAGCCCCTGGATAATACGAACAGCTATCAGCTGTTCAGGAGAACCGACCAGCGTCATTGCCAGCGACGCAACGGTAAATATGCCGATGCCGTAGAGAAATATTTTTTTGCGGCCATAGATATCGGCAATCTTTCCAAAGGGGACAAGGAAAAGTGCGGATGCAAGAAGGTATGCCGTCGCCACCCAGGAAAGCGCGACTGCATCCATGTGAAACGTTGACCCGATGGTGGGAAGGGCGATATTGACCGCAGAGCCATCAAACGGTGTAAGAAAGCCAGCAAGAATGGCAATAACCAGGACAAGGCGTTTTTCTATCTTGGTTACTACCGTAGCCGGCGTATGACAGATCAGGGGATCCTGCGTATTGCTGGTCGTGGCAGGAGATGGCTCTTTCATACGATGCCCCGCCGGAAAAACCTGTGCCGGAAATGTCCGCGCCCTTCACCAGGAGTCATACCTGTAATCCCGTTCCCGTGCGTTTTTTTAATCGGCCTTCAACAAAAAAATTAAAAGACGCCAAACCATGCGATGTACGATATGGCAACCATTACGATAAGCAGGATAATGAGAATTTTGTACCCGCATTTTTCACAGATCCCAAACAGGGAGGGTGTGCATTCATGGCAGTAACTGGACGAACAGATGCGGCATGTTTTTGATCCTTCTGCATGCGGGTGTTTTTGACAGTGCTCCATGCATACCGGTTAATCGCAAAAACGTATAGAGGTTGGGTTTAGTCGTGGGTGACTTTGGTGCACCGGGCAACAGGTTATTTGCCGCGAACCAGCGTTTCAATAAAATCCGACGCACGTCTCTTGGTTTCAAAGGTGGCTGCTTCATCGCGTTTAAAAGACTGCAGTAATAATATCGCCCTCCTCACCGTCATGAGGTCAAAAAGTCCGGGGAATATTTATCCGGATTTCATTATCTTCCACAAAGATGAGAAACGCAAACACAAAGTCCAGCAGGTCAACCACCGCTTTCACCAGATGCCTCCCTTGGATCGTTGAACATTATTTTCCCCCCTTCATCATGCACCCGTGCTGTTTTGCCGCACTGCCAAAAAAGAATAACGAATTAAAAAAAAATCCTTACCGGGTTTGTGCCCGGCTGACAAGTGCCTGTGCAGCCGCATCAGCCCGGGTAAGGATGGTGTCATCGCCGGGGATTTCCTGGTTCAGCATCAATACCCGCCCGTTGCAGATGGTCGTCTCAACCGCTGCACCGGTGCAGGAATAGACGAGATTTGAACTGGCATTGTGCAGGGGCGTGTTGCAGGGAACCCGTGTCGAAACAAGGATGATATCGGCTGGTGTGCCGGCAGCAAGTCTGCCGGTGCCAAACCTTAGTGCCTGTGCACCGGCAGTCGTCGCCATCGCAAGTGCGTCCGGGGCCGGGAGTATCGTTGGATCGTTCCAGAAAAATTTCTGGAGAAGAGCGGCGGTTTTTGCTTCTTCCAGCATATCGAGATTGTTATTAGAGGCGCAACCGTCCGTACCAAGACAGACGTTTGCCCCGGCAGCTTTGAGGCTCCGGTAGGGCAATGCCCGGTGCGTCGCAAGTTTCATGTTGCTTGCCGGGTTGTGCGACACACTCACCCCGCGTTTGCCCAGCAGTGCGCATTCTGCATCGTCAAGCCAGCACCCGTGGGCTGCGACCGTCCGTGAGGTCAGGAGCCCGCAGTCGTCCAGCAGGAAGGCCGGGCGTTTGCCGAACTGTGCAACGCAGTCATTGACCTCTTTTTCAGTTTCCGAGAGGTGAATGTGAATGCCGATATCCTGTTCACGCGCAAATTCCGCACACCACCGCAGGCCTTCCGGCGAGACCGTGTAGGGTGAATGGGGACCGGCGGCAGCTTTGATACGGGGGTTGCCAAGCGAGCGGATATGGGAGACCAGGTTCTCGGTGGCCCTGCACTCGGCCTCCCGTTTTTCCGGAATGCCCAGATCGATGAACCCGTAGCTGAGCTGTGCCCGGATGCCCGATTCATCGACCGCACGTGCGGCATCGTTCATGAAGAAGTACATATCGTTGAACGCCGTTGTCCCGGTCCGGATCATCTCAAGGCAGGCAAGTTTTGTCCCCCAGTAGACATCGTCGCCGGTCAGGTGCGCCTCAAGTGGCCAGATCTTCTGTGCGAGCCAGTCCTGCAGGATCATATCGTCTGCGTACCCGCGCAGCAGTGACATTGCCGCGTGCGTATGCGTATTGACCAGTCCCGGAAGGGCGATTGCACGGTCGCCGTCGACAATGAATTCGGCTTCATCTTTGTGCCGGTCCCGTACCTGTTCACCAATATCGCCGATTTTCCCGTCTTCGTTTACAAAAATATCAACTGCTTTTTCATCCACCTTCACGTTTGTGATGAGAAGCGAATGATTTCCGTCAAAAATATCGTCCATGTAAAAGTTCACCCTTCCTGACCCATGTTTTTGATAATCGATCTCACCATCTCTTCGGTCCGGTGCCGGTGAGTCCGTGACGTGGAGAGGATATGCTCGTACGTGAGGACATCGCCTCCCAATCCGTTTGCATAGTTATCCACCGTGCAGAGCGCAGAAAAATCCATGCCCAGTTCGCACGCGAGGGTCGCCTCGGAAGCGACCGTCATTCCCACCACATCGGCAACCTTTGCAAGCGCAGCAACTTCTGCAACGGTCTCGATCCGCGGACCTTTTGTCTGGACATAAATTCCCCCGAGCCGGGCTGACGGCACCAGCTCGCTGAGGCGCCGCGCCATTTCGAACGAAAGTTCGGGACGGACATGCTCCATGGCATGGTCGTGGATGGAAGGCACATCGGTCACGCTGATATAATCGGTGGGAATTAAAAGTGACCCTGGCGCAATTTCGGTTTTAAGCGATCCCGACGACCCGAATGCAACGATACGATCGACGCCGGCAAGTGCAAGAGCCGCAAGGTTTGCCCGGTAATTAATCCGGTGCGGGGGCTTCTGGTGCTGGTGCCGCATCAGGATTACCACGTCACCGCACAGCAGTTCTGCCGGCCCAAATGGCGTGTGAACGGTCTGTTTTTCAAGCGGGGGAAGCGTGGAGAACAACAGGCTCGTCCCGCCGATGATGCCTAACATCTAAAACATTCACGCTCCGGGCGGGGGCTCATTAAAAAGGTTATACGGGGGGATACAGGATGCATGACCATCATATCTCACGAACAAAGTTGTGCGCACCTCCACTAATAGCTACCTCACATGACCCGGGGATACGGCAACCGTAAAAATACCGGGCGCACATATCATGCTATCATGGGCATTTTCGATACCGTCAGCGATACAACCATAAAAAATGGTGAATGTACGGACATCTATTTTGTCCGCACCGAAGAGACCCTCAAAGCCGAACATATCAACCCGCAGGTTTCCATGGAAGTAATGGCAATGGCACTGCCGGATTCATGGGCCGTATTCTGCGGGCTTGCGGATGTGCTTTCTCTTCTTAAAGGCCTGCCCGTAACGGTCGATGCAATGGCAGAAGGAACGATCTTTTACCCGAACGAGCCGGTGCTGCGCATTTCCGGGAAATACCGGGATTTCTGCCGGTACGAGACGGCGATCCTTGGTTTTCTCTGCCACGCATCCGGTATCGCATCGGCAACCACGCATATTATGCAGGAAGCCCGTGGGCGCCCGGTATATTCGTTTGGTTCGCGCCGCCAGCACCCGGCTATTGCAGCGATGATCGAGCGCGCCGCGTGGATTGGCGGTGCAGACGGTGTGTCCAATACGTGCGCCCCAAAGGGTATGCCTGTCGTAGGGACGATGCCGCATGCAATGGTGATGTGCTTTGAAACACCGGAGGATGCGTGGAAATCCTTTGACCGGCATGCCCCAAAAGACGTTCCCCGCATCATGCTGTGCGATACTTATTGCGATGAGAAAGCAGAGTCCCTGCGTGCGGCAGCATGCGGCGCAACGGCAGTCCGGCTCGATACGCCGCGCTCCCGGCGCGGGAACATGCAGGCGATTATCGATGAAGTGCGCTGGGAGCTGGATGCGCACGGGTACTCGAACGTCAAGATCTTCTTATCCGGCGGCGTGACCAGAGAGGACGTTATCGCGTACCGGGCATCGGTGGATGCCTTTGGCATTGGCGGCGCGATAGCAAATGCTCCTGTAATCGATTTTGCCATGGACATTGTTGAGATTGAAGGGCAGCCCAAAGCAAAACGCGGGAAGCGCAGCGGCATCAAGCAGGTGTACCGGCTCGTCTGCGACGACCACCGGACCCTGCCGGTCAAATCTGTTCCCCCGGCAGGGGCCGTACCGCTCCTCGTACGGTTCATCGATAATGGCAGGATCGTCATGCAGTCCGATATGCAGGAAGCCCGGGATCGGGTGCACGCATGGCTGAAACATACGGCAGAAGACCGGAAAAAGAAATAATTTTTTTGCTTTTCTTTTTTGGTAAAATAAAAACCGGGTGATAGCAGTCCCCGCACCGGTGCAAAAAACCGGTGTCTATCTTTTCCTTTTTTTACAATTGCCGGCTTTTTTTACCCATGAGATTTTTCAGGATCTTTTCCTACGGGAAAATAATTGACCGGATTATCCCCACGAGTCAAAAGTGGATAAACCCGATAGCGCATGGCAAAAATCCTAAAAAAAAAAAATTACCGGATGCTCTGCCATATTGCCAGGACAAACTCAAGGGCAATCAAAATGATGACGACCCATTCAAGAAAATGCGAATGCTGGATCCGCACTTCGTCGGACAACATCGAGTAGTTCTCCCGGATCACATCGATCTTCCGGCTGACACTCTCGCTCCACTGGCCGCACCGCAGCACTTTTAAAGCGGTCGAGTACACCCGGGCATAATACACATCCTCGGTCACTTTGATGAGGTTGTCCACTTTCTCAATGACCTCGGATATCCCCGCGTACGTTTCCATCTGTTCTGCCATGATCGCATGGTACTGGCGGCTCCGCCGAATCGGTGAAAAACGGTCCGCGTGTTCGATATCGTCGTACATCTTTGCCATCTGCCGGGTCAGCTCCCGGTCATAGTAGCGGAGTTCCAGCACCTGGACATTGGCATACTCGATAAGATCGATGATGTCTGTGGGACTTTCCGGATCGCAGAGCAGCGCAGAATCCCATGACAGGATTGAACGATCGTCGGCAGAATAACTCAGGGTATTTCTGGTCACTTCCTCCTGCATCTGCGCCGAGATCGCCGCACGGTCTCCCAGAAGGAGGGGAACAGGATTAACCGAATCGTTTTTCTGGTCCGTGATGTACACCGTATAATCTTCAAAAAAATCAAATTTTACCGCAAAATTACGGATATGCGGGCGGATGATCTCGCTCAGGGTTTTAAGATACTGCTCATAATATTCAGAAAGTCCTTCCTGCCCGGCAAACAAGAACGCAGTCTCTTCAAGGTCCCGGTAATCCGCGCCGGCATTTTCGTATACGAAACAGAAACTGATTGCCCCGATGTCGTAAATCCGTGCAACGGCAGAAAATTCAAAAAAATGACCCCCGCGCTCCACCCGTACAGGATTCATCTGGATGAGAAGCGGAGGTTCCTCCATCATGATGGACTTTGGTTTGACCCGCAGGAAACTTGCCCGTGCGGTGAAATAATTATGGGCAAGTGCCTTCTCCAGCCATGCCAGATCGATCTCACGGCCGATATCAAAAATGCGGTAAAAACGGATGGCTATCATTCTTTCCCTTCCCCGTATTGTGGTGCAGGATCCGGGAATACCTGAACAGTTGACAGATACTCTTGTATAACATCATGAGTCCCTGATTATCCATAAAGAGATCGCGAGGTATGCCGGCTGGAGAAAAACGGCAGTTTTTTAATCCGTTTTTTGGCGGGAGGTGATGCTTATGGGCGGATTATCTAACCAGACTGCCCTGTGCGTATGCGCTCAACGGAAAATGCGCTGGCATCTGCCGGTTTTTTAAGAACGGGCGAAAAATCACAACCTTCGCCCTGACAAAAATTTTGCCCGTTATCGCACCAGCGGCGTGAAACGGTAAAGGCTTCCGGGTTCCCGGTCGCACCAAATTCCGAACCTTGGAACGGGTAAAAATCCCTGACTTTTAAAATCGTATAAATACACATATATTATATAGAGGTTTTAATTCTGTTAGAGAGAAATGGTGATGAATACCGATCCATCAGACATTGAAGAAGACATCGATGGCATGGAACCCACCATTGATATCTATGTATTATGTGCGAACTCCGGTGATGCCGAGGCACTGGCAGAGCAGCTTGCACCACGGGGATACCGGGTAACACTTTTCACCGAAAGCACGCACCTTCTGCAAACTCTCCACGATGGCAAACCCAATCTTCTCATCTGCGATACATCGAGCCCTGAACTGGACGGCTATGAATTCTGCCGGGAAGTAAAAACCGACTGGGACCTCTGGATGATCCCGGTTCTTCTCGTCACCGGTATTTCGGGGCTTGGGGATCTCCTCAAAGTCCTTGACTGCAACGCAGACAATTTCATCATCCGGCCCTATTATGTTCCCTACCTTTTGTCGGTCGTCGACAGCACGATCGCCACCCCTCTTGAAAGACCCGATCCGGAGAAGATCAAGACTCAGTTCAAAATCAGGTATGACGAGTCTGAGTACGTCATTTCCGCAGATCGCCGCAAACTGCTTGAACTGCTCCTCTCCGCGTTTGAAATTACCGTCCAGCAGGCAGGAACTGTTGCGCAGGCAGATGCCGACCTGAATGAACTTAGATCCACTCTTGAACAGCGTGTCTCCGACCGGGCGCAGGAACTTTCCCGTGAAGTCAGCCGCCTCAATGCCGTGGTACAGGAAAAGGTTCGGCAGGTGGGCGAGCGGGAATCGGTTATCCGGAAAAAAGAGGAGGGGGAAACTGCTCTCCGCGTGCAGATACAGGAACAGGAGGCCATCATATCGGAAAAAATTGCCGAACTGCTGCGCATTTCCGGCGAACTCGAACAAAAATCAAACCTCCTCACAAATGCCGAAGAAAAGATCCAGTCAATCAGCGCTGAAAAAAACCAGGCCGAACAGGAACTAAACGAGAAGATCCGCGCACTTATTGAAGAAAGAGACCATGTTACCGGCGAACATGAACGAATAAAAGATTCGCTCTCAAACGAAGCAGAGCACCGGCAATCGCTGGAATCGGATCTCGCCGTGTCGGCCCGGGAAAAGCAGGATATGGAAAACACCATCGGCGAGTATTCCCGTGAAATTGAAAATCTTAAACTTGCTCTCGATACCATTAAAAACGAAGCCCAAATCGCCGACCAGAAAGCGCAGGAGATCATCGCGGAAAAAACCCGGGCTGAGTCTGCCTTGCAGCAGACCCTGCAGGAAACAGAAACCCGATCGCGACAGCAGGCACAGGAACTGACCCAGTTAAGTGCGGACCTGAGTTCGGAACAGGAACGGAGGACTGCATCGGAACAATGGATCGAGACCCTCCTGCAGGAAAAGATGCAGAGGGAGGCAGCCCTTGGTGCGGAGAAATCCAGTCTCGTTGAGCAGCGAACTGCCCTGCAGGAAAAATTCGATGCGACCACTGCCTCGCTTGGCGCTGAACGGCAGAAAAACGATTCTCTTTTAGAAGAGATAAAAAAAGCACGGGAAGCAAAAGAACTGCTGGAATCGAATATGCGCACGTTGATCCGGCGGCTGGAGATTGCCGGCACGGCTCTTGAAGAAGAAAAACAGTTGCGCCTGGTTGCGGAAAAGAGCCACAAGGAATCCGGCACCGCTCATAATGTTACCGTTCAGGCAATTGAAAAAGAATGCCGGGATCTTAAAGGAGAAGTGCAGGGCCTTCAGGCAGAACTTGCGCTCATCGTTCATGAGCGCGACACGCTGAAAAATTCCCGCAAAACCATTGAAGACGAACTTGCGGGAGCGGTCGGGGGACGGGCGCAGTCCGAGAAACTGGCACGCTCGATATCGTACGAAATGGAGCAGATCCGATCCGACCTTGAAAGCGAGCGGAAAAAGCGGAGGGTCCTTGAGGAAAATCTCAAAGAGATTGTCCTTGAAAAGAGCCGGATTGAAGAGGATATGCAGGCAACCGCTGCCAAAAATTCCCAGCAGATAACGAGCAGCAGCACCAGCCTCCAGAAGCTGGAAAGCGAGATGGAAACGATACTGGCCCGGGAGCGGTCGCTGGAGGATCAGTTGCGCGAGGCCGTATTGGAGCGTGAAGAAAAAGAGCGGGCATTCCAGACCCTTGCCGATACATGTGAAGCGATGCAGGAATCGCTCAAAGAAGAAAAAGAGAAGCGCTATACCGCACTCGAAGATCTGGCTGCTGCCCGAAAGGCACTTGAAAATTACCGGCATGCGGCCGATCCCATCATCCTCCCCGCTGCAAGCCCGACCGAAAGCCAGGCTGTTTCCATAAAAGAATCCGTGCTTCCCCGGATCATTGAATATGTCCCGCAATCTCTTGCCACCATCCCGTCACCCGTCGAACAAAAAGAGCCCGGATCTCCTGTACCGGCCGGTTCCCCGGTCCCGGAAAATGAAGAGATTCCCGTTTCCCTCGATGTTGAAGACCTTTTTGAAGCAGAAAAGGAAATGGATATCGCCGATCTCACCAATCCGGCACCGGAATTCCCCCGGGAAGAACCTGCCGGATTTGCCAGTCCCGATGCCGTCCCTGCGGCATCTCCTGAAAATGACGGGGCAGTGCCTGGAAAGGACAATCCGGACACGGGCGATAGTCCGGATGAAGATTCCGGTAGCGAAGAGGATTTTCTGGCGACAAAACCTGAGCAGAGCGGAGACAAAGAACCAGAGACTACAAACGACGGGGATATTCCCGGCCAGGTTCCGGAGTATGATGACACCGGAGAGGATACAGAAACCGGTACCGGCATTCCTGAAGAATTCAATACCGGGATAGCGCAGGAACGCCTCCAGTTCAACCGGGGACACTGGTTTGAACTGGTAAAATGGGCTCACAGCACCCCTACGCTTTCCCATGAAGAGAAACTTCGCATCGTCCGGATTGGCAGGCTCATCCAGCGGGGCGGACGCCTGACACCCCACCAGGAAGAGCAGGTAAGCGATATAATCGCCCTTGCCTGTTCCCGCGGGTACATTTCCCGCTGATTCTGATTTCTCCAGGGGAAAATCCTCTTATGAGGGCGGGTTCCCATCCCATTAAAAAAATTTCCCGGTTGGGATGTTATTGCAAATACAGCGAAGCGTGGCTCTCAATCCCGGAACCTCTGGTTAAAGAGAAAATCCAGTATGTTTATGGTCTTTTTCAGCTGAAACAGATAGGGAACCATCCGGCGCCGGACTCATGTTCCCCCAAATGGGTCCGTCGCGCCCGAATAACAGAGGGAAATCCATGAAAAAGACTTCATCAAATGCACGGGATGCACGACCCTTGATTATTCTTGCCGGAGCCGTGATCCTTGCCGTAATCTTCCTTGCAGCAGTTCTCCTGACCACCCCCGCACATCCGGCTGACAACCAAAATTTTGCCATTCTGGTTGGCGCGATCTATAACCTGAACGGCACGCAATCCGCCCTCGATATCCCTTCGGCCCATGGCGCGGAACTTGCAGTACAGGAGATCAACGAGCGCGGTGGAATTGACGGCAGGCCGGTACGACTCATCCTCTATGACGGGCAAACACACACATCCCGGATTTCTGAAATGGCCGCAAGACTGATCCACCAGGATCATGTTACCGCCATCATCGGGATGAGTGATTCTGACATGGTGTTACCGGCCGCACAAACGGCTGCTGCTTCCGGTACCGTCTTTATCACTTCCGGTGCCACGTCCCCGCTCCTGTCACACGAAGTTCCCAATTACCTGTTCCTTGCCTGTTTTGGCGACAACACCCAGGCAGCGGCCGGAGCAGAATATGCCAGAAACGAGCTTGACGCCCGCACCGCATTTCTTGTCACTGACGATTCCATGCAGTACGCCCGACTGCTTTCCCATTACTTTACACAACGGTTCACCGTCATTGGGGGCACAATTGCCGGGAATATTTCCTATGCCGGGGGTTCAATCGATTACAGCGCACCGGTTGAGGCCATAAAAAAACTCACACCACAACCGGATCTCATCTACCTTTCCTGCGGCCCTGACGATTGCGGGCCACTGGCCCATGCGATCAGGAACGCCGGCATTACCGCGCCGGTCATGGGCGGTGACTCCTTTGATACTCCCGGTTCTGCCGCGGCTGTTGCTGCCGATGGCGGCGTGGTGTATTATACAACCCATGCAGACATCAGCAGTTCATCAGCCGATCCCGCGATGCCGGCATTTATCGACCGGTACGAGCGGGCATTCGGGCAAAAACCCACCGCGTTCTCCGGCCTTGGGTATGACACCGTGAATATCCTTGCACAAGCCCTGCACAATTCTGCAGGTACCGGCGATCTGGAGCAGGGATTATACGCTATTGACGGATACGATGGCATTACCGGCACGGTATCCTACCGGAACCATTCACCCATCCCGGTAAAATCGGTCACCCTGATGAAGATCGATAAAGGAATTGTTCAGTCGCTGGGGGAGCGTCTGCCGGCTGCGGTGCCGGACCCATAAAAAATATTTTTTTTATTGAGGAATTTTTTCCTTCCCGATTCAGGTACGTTCCGGCTCTTGTATACCTTAGGACTTACGCACAAGATCTAGAAAAAAATTAGAGCGTGTATTTTGGATGAGCCAGATAGTCCGCGATGGCAGCTTTTACAATCTCCCATTTTGCATTGTAGATCGTGACGTTATTGATGCGGT
>JBDKTL010000045.1:0-31752 GCA_039698055.1 Methanoregula sp.
AAGCCTCACATGAGTCTCAACTGGGATGAACCGTGTAACGTCTTCTGGTACAAATTGCCTCCGGAGAGGATTTTGGATTATGCGAAGAAATGGTTATATGTGTAAAATTAATTCGGGATTCCACAACGGAGTAAAAAAATAAAAAAAACTAAATGTTGCTAGACTTCTAGGGGACATTAGTTGCCATCTCCGGGACATCGACTATCATTTTCCTTTTACTAATCACCATCCAGCTTCCAACACATACAAGTCCAACCACAATATTGATTATTCCAAGGGAAATGATGAGATTATTGCCGCCAAGGGTGACAAGAACCATTCCGGCACTGCCAAAAACAAGACCAAAGCAATTAATCAGGGCTGAAGCTGCGCCGGTGTATTCTTTTTGTTGTTCAAGCATCAGGAATGCACCGGGCGGTCGTACACAACTGCCCATCAGGGACGCCGGGAAAAGTGCCAATGCAAAGACAAGAGGACTCATGCCACCAAAAAGACAGACAAGTGCACCTCCGACGACCATGATGGCAAAGCAGGAAGCAATAATGGATTTGCGACGAATGTACCGTGAAAGCCAGATATACAGGATCGGGCCGGAGATGAGACCAATCGCGTTAAGGGCAAAGTAGAAACTGTACCATTGTTCAGAGAGCCCGAAGCCTTTTTCGTAGATGTACGATGAATCGGCAATAAATGCAAGTGATGCCGTACTTACCAGTGAAAAAACAATAAGAAGTGAGGTAAAACCGGGATTTTTTAGCACGGTTCCAAGCCGGCGCATAGACTGCACAATGGTTCCTGAATACCTGGAGGGAACGGTCTCCTTAAGTAAAAGGCAGCCGGCTATCGATACAATGCCGATGAGGGCAAGCATCCAGAAAAGACCCCGCCACGATGTATAGGGAAGCATGAATGCCCCAAGAACCGGGGCGACAGCAGGAGAGATAACAACCATCGACTGGACGAGCGCGAGCACCGACTCCCTCTTTCTGCCCTCATACACATCCTTGACCATG
This sequence comes from Methanoregula sp., assembly GCA_039698055.1. Taxonomy (GTDB): domain Archaea; phylum Halobacteriota; class Methanomicrobia; order Methanomicrobiales; family Methanospirillaceae; genus Methanoregula. Next base: position 1,014 of record JBDKTL010000045.1, read on the forward strand.
GCAGTAGCGACGGCAGATCCGGCACTGCCGCCAACAGCCTGGAGAATGCGGAAGAAGATAAGGTGGTAAATATCCCACGATACCGCACATGCGGCGCTTGCGGCAATATAGAGTGCAAGGCCGGCAAGCAAAACAGGCCTGCGACCGTACTTGTCACTTAACGGCCCCCAGAAGAGCATTCCCACACTGAAAAAGATAAAGAAAAGAATGAGCGTCAGGTTCGTAAGATTGACAGAGACATGGAAATAGTCACCCATGCCGGGAAGGGCAGGAAGATAGAGATCGGTCGAGAGAGGAACAAATGCAGACAGCACGGCAATCAGGACAATGAGTCCCCGATCACCAAGATATTTCTGGTGCGTAGAGGGTTTTGTTTCTTCTTCCAGAATAGGATCCATGTTTATTTGCTGCAATTAGTTAACCGGTAAAATATCGTCTGGATAACGATATAGTGTTTTCTTGGATGACACAGCAGGTATATCCGGATTATTTTTTGATGATATATAGCGGCGTTCAAGACTCTTATATCAGTTCCAGTTCCGATGAGTATAGTAAAAGCAGAGGGATACGAGTATTCCTGAAACTTCTTAAAAGAGAACCTGATAAGACGGATAGGAGAACAGACCCTGCTGGAACCATGCGAGGGATGGGATTTGAACCCATGGACTCCTTCGAGACCGGATCTTAAGTCCGGCGCCGTTGGCCAAGCTTAGCTACCCTCGCGCCTTATAGTATTTGACGCGGATGATAAAAAGAATCGTTTTAGGAAATAATACCGCTGGGCGTGCTATTTTGCCTGGGGGATGCCTTCCGCATATGACTTCCCGTGAATGAAAAATCAATCACGGTTTTTAGATTGTGCGCCGTGCCAGCATAAGCACAACGGCGATCGCACACACCCCCGTGACGACAGATACCGGGGACTTTTTTGTTGTTGGGATTGCAGTCGGGATCTCTTCGGTTACTGTAATTGACGGAGTAACGACGGTCGTAGTGATCTCCAGGGCTGCCGGTGTCATTGTGGTTGTCCGTGAGGAGATGATGCGGGGTGGTGCTGTTTCATCGGGGGATATTGCGCCCGTTTCGATATAATACGCGTAGATGGTCGAGGGGTCGGCGGCGACAAGATATGTCTTGTCCGAGCTGATTGCAAGCGACCGGGGCTGAACAATCGCGCCCGTCTTGATAGTCGCCTGCAACTGGCCGTTTCGGGTCAGCAGGGAAAGGGACCGGTCAACCGATACCGTGGCAATGATAGTGCCGTCCTGCGAAACGGCAACCGCGTTGATCCATTGACCGGTCTTGTATTTTGTATGCGTGTTGCCCTGTGAATCAAGTGCATATACATTGGCATCCTGGCTACCGACAACGACCGTCTGCCCGTCACCAGAGCAGGCAAGGCTCGTGATATCATCATCAGTAACTATTTTCTGCCAGTTCAGGGTCCCGTCCTTTGTGTGCGAGGATACCCGTTTGCTGCCGGCGGTATAGATGATTGAACCATCAGCGCTTATGGCAATATACGTGTCGAGACTGTCCGTCCTCCGGTCTGTCCAGCGAAGAGTGAGATCGGGATTGACATACCGGAGCCCGGAAACCGTGGTGACAACAATCAGATCGGCATTGGGTGAAATTGCCAGATTTTTTACCGGTTCAATCTTCAATGTTCCGTTGCTCCATCCGTTCAGGTCCCATGATGATATGTCGCCGTCAGTATCCATCGCAACAACAAGGGGCCCGATTTTTGAAATGGCGACGTAGTTAACCGGTGTGTTCATCGTCCGGGTCCAGACTTCCGCGCCACTCTTGTCAAGCAGGCGAAGGTTCCGGTCAATCGCGGTGATTACATAATTTCCATCACCGCTCATCGCTGATATCGCACCGGCATCGCCGCTCCAGAGACGATCGCCGCCCCGTGAAAATATTGTCAGCTGACTGCCCCCGACTAATATACGGGACCCGTCATCAGCGAGCGTGATGCCTCTCACCGGCAGATCATCAGGAGGATGGACCGTCCAGAACGGAGTGAGAGTTTCACCATATACCGTTGCGGTAATGCCGCAGAAAAGACACAATGCGACAACAAGTATTATTGTCCGATTCACCCGTTGCATAATTATCACCGTGTAATGGTATGTTCTTGCATATAGTTGTACACGAATAATACCTTCCATGTGTTTTATGCCTAGGTGATATCATACATTATCCGACAAGTCATGACCTCGTTTCAGTGTGCAGGCTGGGTGGAGATGGATGGCAAAAAACTCACATCCGCAAAAACAGAGGAGATCGTGCGCACGGCGCCTGAAACGATGCGCCGGTTTGGCGGCGAGTTCCGGATCTCGTACGGGAAGTGCCATGCCCGGGACCATTTCGGGATCATGCCCGGCCCGTGCGAAAAAGGCGCATGGACCTGTGACGGGAAAAAAGTATTTTCGATCGAACCTGACCCTGAACCTCTCGCACTTGATGCGGCCATCAGCATTGCAGTAAACCTGCGCAGCGATGAAGGAGTTGTCGCCCTCTCGGGCGGCGTGGACTCAAGCCTTGTTGCCGCACTCGCGGGCCGGGAATGCGTGGCAGTTGGCCTTGCTGACTCCCATGACCTCAGGCAGGCACAGCATGCCGCATCGCTGCTGGGCCTTTCCTGTACGAGCGTGACCATCACACCAGATGAAATCGAAGCCGCCGTCCCCACGGTTCTTGCCACACTACCGAAAAAAGATCCGGTAAACCTTGGCATCGCACTCACCCAGTTTTTTATTGCCCGGTGGGCAGGGCAGCATGGGTACCAGAGAATCATCACGGGACAGGGAGCGGACGAACTTTTTGGCGGGTATTCACGGTACCGTGAGACGACAACGCTCGAAGAAGACCTAGCCCGGGACGTTATTGGGCTGGAACAGCAGGCAGACCGTGACCAGTCGGTTGCTGCACTGCACGGCTGCTACCTCTCCATGCCGTACCTTGATATCCGGGTCGTGCGCGCGGCAGCAGCGATCCCGGCCAAAGATAAAGTGCATGATGGTCGCCGGAAGATCCCGTTACGGGCAGTTGCAGCGCAGCATATACCAAAAGAACTCGCGGAATACGAGAAAAAAGCGATGCAGTACGGGAGCGGGGTCTGGGGAGTATTAAAAAAGACTGCCCGTAAAAATGGATATAAAACGTCCGTGCAAGATTACATAGACCACATCCAAGAGGCACAACATGGTCACTGAAAAAGACGTGGAGCATATCGCAGGGCTTGCCGATATCGGCATTGATAAAGACGAACTGGGCGCATTTACCGGGCAGTTCAATGCAATACTTGACTATTTTGACATCCTTGACAAGGTAAAAGGCGACAGTGTCATCACCCGCGACCTTTCAAACGTGATGCGTGAGGATATTGTCGAACCGTCCCTTCCGCTGGAAGAAGCCCTCAAAAACGCGGGCGGGCATGAGAACGGATATATCAAAGGCCCCCGGGTGATGCAGTGACCGCACACGAAATTTCCTTTGACCCAAATGACCGGTTCCACGCGTTCCTCTCCACCGTAAAAAAAGCTTCTTACAACGACGGGAAACTTTCCGGCATTGCAGTTGCCGTCAAAGACAATATCTCGACTCTTGGCATTGAGACCACCTGTGCGTCAAAGATCCTCAAAGGATACATCCCACCCTATGATGCTCACGCGGTGCAGCTCTTGAAAAACGCCGGCGCAGCAATTGTCGGCAAAACCAACATGGATGAGTTTGGCATGGGGACAACCACGGAGAACTCCGGGTTTGGCCCAACACTCAACCCCCACGATACCACCCGTGTCCCCGGCGGTTCATCGGGTGGCAGTGCAGCGGCAGTAGCTTCCGGCATGGTGCGGATGGCCCTTGGAACCGATACCGGCGGATCGATCCGGTGTCCCGCCGCGTTCTGCGGGATCGTGGGGCTCAAACCCACGTATGGCAGGGTCTCCCGGTACGGCCTGATCGCGTATGCAAACTCGCTCGAACAGATTGGGCCCATGGCTAACAACGTATCTGATATCTCGCTCCTCATGCAGGTGATCGCCGGCCATGACCGCCGCGATACCACGTCATATGACCGCCCGTATACCCACACCCCGACAGCAGATATCAAAGGCCTGCGGATCGGCATCCCGCAGGAATATTTCGGTGCCGGCGTTGACTCAAACGTTGCAGCTTCGGTGAAAACTGCAATCACGAAGCTTGAGGAACTGGGAGCCACCACTGTTCCGTGTAACATCCCGTCGATGGAATATGCGCTTGCCGCGTACTACGTGATCTGTACCAGCGAAGCGAGCTCCAACCTCGCACGCTTTGACGGTATCCGGTACGGCCCGGCAGCGGACGTCCTCAAGTCATGGCACGATGCGTACCGGGACGTGCGCCGTGCGGGATTTGGCACGGAAGTCCGGCGGCGTATCATGCTTGGGACTTTTGCCCTCTCCAGCGGATATTACGGGAAATATTACGCAAAAGCACAAGTCGCCCGCGAGAACGTCAGGAAAGATTTTGCCCGGATCTTTGCTGATGTTGATGTCATCTGCGGTCCGACGATGCCAACAATTGCATTCAGGTTCGGGGAGAAAAGCGACCCCCTCTCCATGTATCTCTCCGATATCCTGACCGTGCCGGTCAACCTTGCCGGCATACCGGCCATCTCGGTCCCCTGCGGCAACGTGGACGGGATGCCTGTCGGGCTCCAGATCATGGGACGGCCCTTTGAAGATGAACGTGTCATCGATGTTGCGTACGCGTACGAACAGGCGGTGCGATCATGATCGACGCGGATGTTGTGGTCGGCCTTGAAGTCCACTGCCAGCTCGACACAAAGAGCAAGCTCTTCTGCGGTTGCTCCACCGACTACCGTTCAGATGGCCCCAACACTCATGTCTGCCCGGTCTGCCTTGGCCTGCCCGGCTCAATGCCCGTTCTCAACAAGCGTGCAATTGAGTACGCGATGCGGGTGGCAAAAGCCCTCAACTGCACCGTCATTCCCGAATCGGAATTCTCGCGGAAGAACTATTTCTATCCCGACCTTGACAAGGCATACCAGATCACACAGTACGACAAACCGCTTGCAGAAGGGGGCTATCTTGAAATCGAAGGCGATGAAGGAGGGGAGCGGCGCATCCAGCTCACCCGCATCCACGTCGAGGAAGACCCGGGCAGGCTTGTCCACATGGGCAATGCCGAACGCGGCAGGTATTCACTGGTGGATTACAACCGTGCCGGTATTCCGCTCATCGAGATCGTCAGCGAGCCGGACATGCGCTCGGCAAAAGAAGCCCGGAAATTCTTGAACAAACTCCGGGCAACGCTTGAATATCTCGGGGTCTTTGACAGCGAGAAGGAAGGTTCGCTCAGGGTCGATGCAAACATCTCGCTTCGCGGGAGCAACCGGGTAGAGGTCAAAAATATTACTTCCTACAAGGGAGTGGAAAAGGCACTCAACTTTGAAGTCACCCGGCAGAGAAACCTGATCCGTCGCGGGCTCAAAGTCGAGCGGGAGACCCGGCATTACCTTGAAGCCCGCGGGGTTACGCAGGCTGGCAGGTCAAAGGAACAGGAACACGACTACCGGTATTTCCCGGAACCTGACCTCCGTCCGCTCCATGTCCAGTCATGGGTGCACGATATTGTCCTCCCCGAACTCCCGGATGCCCGGCGCGAGCGGTTCATCGCCCGGTACGGCTGTTCCCTCAACCATGCCCGCACCCTGACCGGCGAACTCAAGCTGGCAAACTTCTTTGAAAAGACAGTACAGGCCGATCCAAAAGGACTCTCCACGCTTGCCGCCACATGGATTGCCGACACGCTGATTGGTGAGTTGAACTACCGGAACATGAGCATTGACGCGCTGGACGTCCCTGCATTCACCGGTCTTGTCATGCTGCTCAGACAGGAAACAATCACCGATAAAAGCGGTATCGAAGTGCTTCGGGTGATGCTCGACCAGCGCCTGAATAAAGAGCCCTGTGAGACGGCAGATGCGATCGTCAGGCGCTTGAACCTTGCAAAGACCAGCGGCGATGACGGGGCGCTTGCCGCTATCATTGCCGACATCATCAGCCAAAACCCCAAAGCCGTCGAAGATTACCAGTCCGGCAAAAACGGCGCCCTTAACTTCCTTGTCGGTCAGGTGATGAAGCAGACACGGGGCCGGTCTGATCCCGGCGAACTCAACCATATGATTGTCGAATCCCTCAAACAAAAGGATGCGTGACCACCTGTGCACCTGATAGTTGCAGAAAAGAACATCTCTGCCCGGCGCATCGCCGAAATCCTTGCCGAAGGAAAGAAGATCACCGAGAAAAAAGATGCCGGCGTCTCAACGTACTCGTTTGGCGACACGACAACGGTCGGACTTCGCGGGCATGTCGTTGAAGTGGACTTTGAGCCGGGATACGAGAACTGGCGCAGCGAGAAATATACACCCCGCAGCCTGATCGATGCAAAAACGATCAAGGTGCCCACCGAGAAGCGCATTGTTGCCCTGCTCCAGAAACTGGCACGGCACGCCGAACGGGTTACAATAGCAACGGATTTTGATACGGAAGGAGAACTGATCGGAAAAGAGGCATATGAACTCGTCCGGGCGGTCAACCCGAACGTTCCCGTCGACCGTTCACGGTTCTCCGCCATCACGCCGCAGGAGATCCGTCACGCGTTTTCAAACACCACGGCCCTTGATTTTGCCCTTGCCGCCGCAGGCGAAGCCCGCCAGTCTATTGACCTGATGTGGGGGGCTGCCCTCACCCGGTTCATCTCGCTTGCTGCACGGAGAGGCGGCCAGAACATCCTCTCGGTAGGGCGCGTCCAGAGCCCGACGCTCTCGATGATCGTAGACCGGGAAAAAGAGATTGAGGCATTTGCCCCGGAAACCTACTGGCAGCTCTCGCTTGAGACAGCGAAAAACAACGAGGTCATTGAAGCTCGGCACACGAACGGGCGGTTTAAGGAAAAAGCCGCAGCAGAACTCGCCCGTGACCGGACAAAAGCGCCCCTGACAGTTACCGAAGTAAAAGAGGGCACAAAACAGGACCGGTCTCCATCACCATTCGATACGACAACCTACATCGTCGCCGCTGCCCGGCTTGGGTTGTCTGCCGCAAACGCGATGCGTATCGCTGAAGACCTGTACATGAACGGGTACATCTCGTACCCAAGGACCGACAACACGGTCTACCCCGCCTCGCTCGATCTTGATGGTCTGTTAAAGATCATCAAAAACTCCCCGTTTAAAAAGGATGTGGAATGGGTGATGGCACACCGCCGGGCTGTACCAACGCGGGGAAAAAAATCGTCTACCGATCACCCGCCGATTCACCCGACCGGTGTCGCCACGCGTGAAAGTATCGGGGATGACGCGTTCAGGGTCTACGAGCTCGTGCTCCGCCGGTTCCTCGCAACACTCTCCCCCGATGCACTCTGGAAGACGTTGAAGATCAATTTCGATGCCGGTGGCGAAGAGTATACAACCACGGGCGGTCTTCTGCTCGAACCCGGCTGGCACCAGGTCTACCCATTCTCCGAAGCCAAAGAAACAATCCTGCCGCCATTTGTCACGGGTGAGACCCTCCCGATAAAAAAGGTCACGCTCGATGAGAAGGAAACCCAGCCGCCAGCCCGGTACACGCAGAGCAAACTGATCCAGCGGATGGAGGAACTCGGGCTTGGCACCAAGAGCACCCGCCATGAAGTGATCGCAAAACTGGTCTCCCGAAAGTACGTAGAGGGCACCCCGCTGCGACCCACGCTCGTGGGAAGAGTCGTAACCGAATCGCTGGAAAACCATGCGGATACGATTACAAAACCCAAAATGACAGCAACCATCGAAGACCATATGCAGCAGATCAAGGAAAGCAAACGCACCCGCGAAGACGTGGTAAAAGAGTCCCGCGAAATGCTGCATGCGGCTTTTAACCAGCTCGAGAGCCATGAGCAGGAGATCGGGGACGATATCCGCAACCGGACTGCTGAAGAGATGAACCTTGGCGCCTGCCCGGTATGCGGGGGGATGCTCGCGATCAAACACATGCGGGGCTCGACGCAGTTCATCGGGTGTTCCCATTACCCGGAATGCAGTTTCAACATCGGGCTCCCGGTGACACAGTGGGGCTGGGCGGTGCGCACCGATGACGTTTGCGACAAACACCACCTTCATTATGTCCGGCTGGTCAGGAAAGGCGCCCGTCCATGGGATATCGGCTGCCCACTTTGCCACCACATCAACTCCAACACAGAATCCTTAACCGAGATCCCCTCAATGAATGAAGCGCTGCTTGAAAAAGCCCGTTCGCAGCACATCTACACGGTCGCGGAGATCGTCCGCAGTCCACCGGACAAGCTTGAAAAAGCACTGGGGCTCACGCCGGCATCAGCAGAGAACCTGAAACACGAAGCCGGGCTTGTGCTTGAAACACTCCGCCGGCGCTCTGAGTGCCGCAAGTTTATGCGCAATCACCTGATTCCCCGCAAGGGGCGCAGTTATGCAAAGATCATGGACACCCTCAAAAGCGGGGGCGTAAATGATCTTGCCGCACTCGCAAAAGCCAGTCCTGCACTCCTGCACAAGGCAGGTATCAGCGAGAACGAGACAGAGCAGCTGCTCACCGAAGCCCTGCTGTCCTATAACGGACAGATCTTAAAAGAGATCGGCATTCCGGCCGTCAGCCTGAAAAAGTATCTCGCGGGCGGAGTTGCCGACCCGGAAACGATCTGCAGCACGCCACTTGGAACATTGAGCGAGAAAACGGGTATGAGTTCTGCCACGATCCAGCGCCATGTCACAATGGTCTGCCAGTATCTCAACAAACCGGTGCCGAAAAAATATTCAAAACAGCAATTGGAGAAAGGCAAAAAACAATTGCTGGCAATCAAAGGGTTATCACAAACCGCTATTGAAAAACTCTTAAAAGCCGGCATCATCGATGCAGACGCACTTCTTGCAACTGATGCTGAAAAGGCGGCCGGTGAAACCGGTATTGCAGCAGAGAAGATCCGGGAGTACCAGAAGATCATACAAAAAAAGCGGGATAATGCGATAATCCAGATTTAAAAAATCCTGATGATAGAAACAGGTGCTGCATCAAAAAAATTGAACGGTTGGTATAAAAATAATGTACCAGGTAACGCCAATAGCGATCATTATCTTTTTTTTGATACCTGGTGGACGCTTCCATGAATATGTATTCGTGCAGCAAACAAGGCCACGCTCTGGATGATGGCACCGGTTTATTGGGATAAAGAGCTCAGGTACAGATGATACTGATGAAATGGAAAGACTGGGTACATGTGACAAAACTCGATCCGGACAAACAGCTGGCGCCCGGAGCAATCGACGCCATCGCCACAAGTGGAACAGATGCGCTGATGCTTTCCGGTACCCTGAACGTAACACAGGAAAACCTTACGGCACTCCAGAAACAGGTCAAGGCATACGACCTGCCGATCGTTATGGAACCTGCCGGGCCGGAAGCGGTGCTTATGCAGGGAATTGATTACGTGTTTTTGCCAAGTGTCATGAACACGACTGACGTCCAGTGGATTGTTGGCAAGCACTGTGCATGGGTACAGCAACAGAAAGACAAAATTCCCTGGGAGTCCATCGTCCCGGAGGCTTACATTGTACTCAACCCGGCGTCATCTGTCGGTAAAGTGACAAAAGCACTCTGTTCAATCTCCGCAGACGAGGTCGCAGCATATACGGCAATCGCTGATCGCTATTTCCATTTCCCTATCGTCTATATTGAATACAGCGGGACATACGGCAATCCTTCGATAGTAAAGGCGGCATCAGAAGCCCTCGATACTGCGATTCTCTATTATGGCGGAGGGATCAATTCCGCGGAGAAGGCGGCTGAAATGAGCAGGTATGCAGATACCATTGTGGTCGGTAACGCGGTGTATGACCTTGGGCCCGGTGTCCTCAAAGCCACCGTGGACGCCATCCAGTAATTTTTTTTATGCCCGAGATCGATATCGTCCTTGTCGCCCCCATCTACGAGGGAAACGTGGGGTTTGCCGCGCGGGTGATGAAAAACTTCGGGTTTACCCGGCTCGTGCTTGTCGATCCGTGCAAGCTCGGGAATGAAGCAAAAGCCCGGGCTTCCCATGCGCAGGATGTTCTTGTTTCTGCCGAGATTTGTACAATCGAGGACGTGTTTGCCCGCAGCAGCATTGTTATTGCCACAACCGGCGAGGTGAGCAAGTCGGTCTGCACACCTATGCGGATGCCCTTTTATTCACCACGGGAACTGCGGGAGCATATCGGCGCTCTGGACGGACGGATCTCAATCCTGTTTGGCCGGGAGAACTGGGGGCTCAATAACGAGGAAGTCAAACGCAGCGATATGATCTGCACGATCCCAACGGCAGAGGACTACCCGATCCTCAATCTTTCCCACGCGGTAGGTGTTGTCTGCTACGAGCTGGCGAACCTGCCAAAAGCACAGTACAAACTCGCCTCCCCTTTTGAGATGGGGCACCTGTACCATCATATCGACCAGTTCCTCGATGCTATCGACCACCCGGAATTCAAGCGCGAGAACACGATGGTGATGATGCGCCGGATCTTCGGCCGGGCAAACCTGACAACCCGGGAAGCCAGCACCGTACACGGGCTCCTGCGCCGGACCATGGGACATATCGACCCGGGGCTGCTTGACCGGGACAGAACGGGAAAGAAGAATCCGGGGGATTTTAGAGAAGAGGAGCGGTAGGCCGTACCGGAATTGGTTATGTATCGAGCCCCACTATAACTACACCGATCCGACAGGGCATCGTTGCCACGCGAGACTGGCTGGCCCCCCTCTAGCCCGGATGAACTTTATCAATCATTTACGATAATTCTCTCTTAAAAATTTTACAAAACTTCCCGGTTTTTGGTCGTCATTTTCTTTGATATTCGTATGCTTTACCACCCCCGGATATTTGAACTCGAAAATATTCCTTCTTGAAGGATGATAAAATGGGAGAATATGGATCGTTTTTTGCTTTTTCTCTCCGATTGTAACAGAGTAACCCTCAGGGGGAGCACCGGTTATTACTTGATAAAATGGTTTTTTAAACACGATTTGTGGATTGAACGACGGCTTGAAATTAATGCTGGCTATTGCATCGCAAATACTCTTCATTGCACTTTGGCCGAAAGGAATGATAAATTCCAGATTTTCAAACTCGTTAATTTCATTTTGAAGATGGATATTGCATTGCGAAGAAGATTGCCGGATATTTTTTCCATTTTCCGGATGTCCTTCTTCTTTTCTCTTATCATGTGTCAGATCATCTCGTCCCAAATTTGAAAAACACTTTATCATATGTGTCCAGTAAATCGAACTATTACGGATATCAAGGGATTTTCTCCCAAAAATTTTAAGAATATACTTCGGGACTACGCTTTTAGGATCACAATTTTTACATTGGTCTTCCAAATCCTTTTCAATATCCTGAAGGTTTTTCATTTTCCCATTCTCATCATATCTTCTGATCGGGGGATATTGTTCTGTGACAATCATAAACCGGATTTTTTGTTTGTTATGTGAAAAATAAAATGGGCCATCGTAATTTTTATTGTAACGGGGACAGTCTGATTTGTCGCACTCACGATTTTGCATACAGATAAGGGGATGTATCGAGTGGTTAAAATAATATCTTATCCATTCCCGGTTACTGAAACTCCCTTAACAGGCTCCTCCCAAAACCCCCACTTATAATGTGCAGATCCGGGTTTCCACTCAAACCCGTCACAGGTATGTTGGCCTGTCACGGGTCGGATGACACGTAACTTCGGGAACCCTAAAACGGTGATCCAAAACAGGCCTTCTTTTCGATCGACCCCTGCTTACCCCCCACCCCCATCCCGTTTCGCCTCCCAATAGCGTACATTAGCGTTTTACAGCGCCCCGCAAAATGCTCCGTTTGGCGTGAATCCTGTGGAAAACATGATTTCAGAAATACTGAGCAAAACTGTACTGATTTTTGCAAAAGTTCCGGAAATGGATTGTCCGGATAGTTAATTGGGGCTCAAAAATGGCCCGGATTTGACCGGGTGAAAGGCAGTCCCCGTACAGAGCAAAATGGCAGACCGAAAGGAAAAAACCACACCCGGATGATCCTCTTATTTCAGATCAGCACCCATCAATTGAGAAGATGATTCTCGTTGACTGGCAGCTCCGCGACCGCATCTCGCGGGGCCACATCAAAATTGACCCGTATGATGAAAAACTCATACAGCCCAACTCGATTGACATCCGGCTGGGTAACCATTTTGTCTGGTACGAGAAGAGCGCTGAGGTCATTGACCCGTACGTCAAAGATACCGTCACCGGTGGTGTTGGCGAACTCCACGCGGACTCATTTGTTCTCCATCCCGGGCAGTTCATTCTCGCAGAAACGTACGAGTGCATCGGGCTTCCGGACAATATCGTCGCCACCATTGAGGGCAAGTCAAGCATTGCCCGTCTTGGTGTCACCCTCCACCAGACCGGCGGCTGGATCGATGCCGGGTTCAAGGGGACGATAACCCTTGAGATGGCGAACGTCAACTCACGGCCGGTGAAAGTCTATGCCGGGATGCCCATCGGCCAGCTCGTTTTCTACACCACCAAGCGGGCCGAGAACCCGTACGACAAAAAAGGCGACGCAAAATATCTCGGCCAACGGCAGGCTACCCTCTCACGGTACCATGAGAGCAAGCGGTAAGGTGCGGGGTCCCGCAGACTCTTACGATCCGCGAATACAAGGGTTCGATCCAAAACATCCGGTTCCGGGCTGCTGCCAACGTCTGGAAGAACCAGTTTGAAGCTAACTGCACGGCACGGAAAGATGCTGCGGGTGCCTGTAATTGGATCAACGGGAATCTGTGGGAAGTGTGACGGAAGAGGGAGTAGGGTGATTGCCGGCAAAGGCGCGGAAGAAGTTGTCCGGGATTGATCCTGCTCACTCCCAGCCCGGGTCATCATGTCCATTAATTATCATGAGAATTATTTCGATTCATTTAAGGCTCCTTATCTGCAATTTTATTAAATATCGATGCCTGCGATTATCGCACCGGGAACATCCCTCCCATCTGCCCAACTGTCGGAATTTTATTTCAGGAGCAGGGGAGAAGTCGTGGTAAGAAACCGGTTCAATGAACCGTTCGCAGGCCCGCAGGGACTTGTGATTGTATGACAAAGCGGATTTATCAGGATATGAGACCCTATGGGCCGGTCTTTTTTTTACTGGCGGTCTTTATGCTGGGGATTGTCATATCGCCGGTGTCGGCTGATGTGCATATCATCAGTCCCGGTGCCGGTGCAATCCAAAACGCGATCACCACTACTGTAGCTGATGGGGATACCATCCTCCTGAACCATGGGACATACACAGAACATGACATTTCGGTTACCAAGAATATCACCATCGGCGCCAACCCTGCGGACAGCGCGAACTCCGGCAATACCTTCATCGATGCACAGACACTGGGCAGGATCTTCAAAGTAACCGGCGGGTATAATCTCACCATTGACGACCTGACACTCCGGAACGGGAGGGCACCGGATGGCCTGCCTTCAGACAGGTTTGATCACACCGGTTTCGCCGGAGAATCCGGGGGAGCCATCTATTCCGATGGCCTGGTCACCGTAACATCATCCATTATTCATGACTGCCGGGCGGGCACTGGTGGTCACGGCTATGACGGATCAGACGGATTGTTCGACCCCGGAACCGGGGGGGGCGACGGCGGCAACGGTGGCGCCATCTTCACCAGTGACGAGGCGGTCATCGATGCCACAACCATTACGTACTGTTATGCAGGAAACGGCGGTAGGGGGGGTACGGTTTATGACACCGGCACCGGCGCCAAAGGAGGCGACGGTGGCGCAATATACGCCATGAACTTCCTGACCCTCACGTCGTCTTCCATTACGAGCTGCATGGCGGGAGATCCGGGCAGTAGTGAAGGCGCCGGAGGTAATGGAGGAAACGGCGGCGGTATATATACCGCCAACTATACGTTCCCCATCAGTTACATGACCATCGGGTTCACGACGATTACGAACTGCAGTGCAGGAAAAGGAGGAAATGGCGTTCCTTACTATGACGGCGGAAATGGGGGCAGCGGCGGCGGTATTTATTCAACCTGGCCAACGACAATAAACTCGTCCACAATATACGGCTGCAAAGCAGCTTCCCGGGGTACTAACACTGGTGCTACCCCGGGTGTTGACGGCCGTGGTGGTGCCTACGGGGGATTTAATTACGGGGGGACGCTGACCCTAAATAATTCAACCCTTACCGGAAACTGGGCCCCGGTTGGCGGTGCCATCGGTATGAACGACGCGAGCCAGGGGGATATGAAGGTAACTTCATCAAATATTTCCTCTAACTCTGCAACTACCTGGGGAGCTATCTACTACTGGGGAACGCTATATGCGACCTCATCAACCTTTACCGGCAACTCGGGCGGTGTAATAGAAGTATATCGTGGCTACCTGCACCTGAACCGGTTTTACAACAATGTCGGGACAACGGTTTATTGCCCGTACGACACGACCTTGATCGAGGCCCAGAACAACTGGTGGGGCACAAACAGCAACCCCTCGGGATACAAATTCGGAAATGTCACCTATTCCCCATGGCTGATGGTCTGCGCCACCGCCGCCCCGCCTTCCATCTCTCTGGGTGACACCTCTACGATCCGGGCGAACCTGATGTACAACAATGAAGGTACCAACGCGTCCAGCGGAGGCATTTTTGTCCCGGACGCCATTCCGGTCGCTTTCGCGGTCACGGGCGGCGGGGGCACTCTTGATACAGCAACCGGGGGAACGGTAAAGGGTACGGGCACGACCACCTTCTTCCCTGCACAGACCGGTATCTCGACGATTCGATCAACGGTTGACGGGCAGAGCGTGGACACGGATGTGCTGGTACCGGTCACGGCCAGGTTCAATGGTACTCCTGCCACCGGGCTACCCTCCCTTTTCGTCCAGTTCAACGACACATCCGATTGTACTGCGCCCCTCGCATGGAACTGGAGTCTTGGCGACGGTACCTGGTTCAATACTACGAACATCCTGGAACGGAACGCGAGCTACACGTACACGGTGCCCGGGGATTACACCGTATCCCTGACCATTGCCAACGCTGCCGGCAGTAATACAACCACCAGGACAAATTATATCACCGTCATCACCCCGCCTCCGGTAATATCCGGCATCACCCCGATCTCCGGCCCGGCAAATGGTGGTACCCTGGTAAATATAACCGGGACGAACCTTGCCGGTGCGACCAGTGTTACTTTCGGTACAGGCAACCCTGCAACTATTACCGCAAATACCGGCACGGCGATCAATGTGACTGCCCCGTCCGGTACATTAGGTCTCGTTGACGTTACCGTCACCACACCGGGGGGGAGCGTCACGAAAAATAACGCATATACCTACGTTCCCGGACCGGCGACCCATCTCACCATATCAGCTCCATTCCACGTAACCACCGGATCATCGTTTGGCATCACCGTAACTGCTCTCGATGCTATGAGCAATACTGCAACCGGGTATACCGGCACCGTGCATTTCACGAGCAGTGACTCTGCTGCCATCCTGCCGACAGACTACATGTTCGTAAGCGGGGATGCGGGAACCCATACCTTCTCCGCAACCCTCGCAACCATGGGATCCCGGACGATCACGGCAACAGATACAGTCACGGCATCGATTACGGGGACAACGGGACCAATCACCCTTACCACCTCCGACAGCGGGACGGACTCCTCGGGGGACTCCGGTCAGGCCACCTCGTTTGTGGCAAGCTCGCCCGGCACTATGTCCGGGGGTATCATGACCTTTACTATCGGCGAACCGCTCAGTTCAGGGAGCATGGATTATACCTGTGCTATCGCCACCGTCTCCATCGTCCCGACCGGGACGCTCGGCGCGACCGATCTCATCGTGACCGATGCCGGGGCAACCTCACACGCGCCCGATGGCCGGACCACTGCCGGGATCTTCGCCATATCACCGGTCGCGGTCAACCCGGCGTCGATCAGTTCGGGCACGATAACGTTTGCCGTCTCCGGGGCGTGGCTTTCAGCACATGGCCTTACTCCGGCAAATATCGTCCTCATGCGGTACCATGGCGGTGTATGGACGGAACTGCCGACCACGTACCAGTACACATCAGGGAACGCGAATTATTTCACGGCCACAACACCCGGTTTCTCGTACTTTGCGATAACCACCCGTACCGGTGCGACCACGGTGAATGCGTCCGCAGCAGCGACGCGTATCACGGAGGCGGATACCCGGGCCACATCGGCCCTGTCATCAGCAGAACAGCATCAGGTGACACCCCAAAAGACGGCCACCCCGGTCATACAGCAAACCACTGTGGCACTGGCTGCCGCTTCAGCACCTTCCGGTTCGTCCGGGTTCCCGGTCACGACCGTGGCCCTGATCGGGGCCGGGTGCGTGGTGCTGGTCGGTGCCGGGTGGTGGGTACGGCGCTGGTGGATCCGCCGTCAGAACCCGGCCCTGTTCCGGGACTATGACTGATACCGGTACTTTGGAATTCCCTGCTTTTTTCTCCATGAACCGAAAGCCACGGAAAATTCCGGAGCAGGAAGTCGCGCTCAGGATTAAGCACTATAAATACCGGGAAAACCCATTTTATAAGAATGATCGGATTTATGCGGAGATGAACCAATGCGACTTCTTTTAATCCATTCAGACTATATCGAATACGAAGCAAAAAAGAAGACAAAGATGGCGGAAGAATGCTCCGTCATGTCAGACCGTGAAGAGGAAGCCCTCACCGTCTTCTGCGCCGTAGAATCTGTTGATGAGGAAGATCTCGAAGGCGTTGTCAGCCAGGCAGTTCTGGAAATAACAAAGACCGCCGGGCAGGTCGATGTCAAAAAGATCGTCCTCTACCCGTATGCCCACCTGTCAAGCGACCTTGCCTCACCCGACATTGCCATTGCCACGCTCAAAGCGATGAAGGAAGCCCTTGACACCGAAGGTTTTGCCGTGAAGCGTGCGCCCTTTGGCTGGTACAAATCGTTCAAGATCTCCTGCAAAGGTCACCCGCTCTCCGAACTTTCAAAGACGATCGTTCCCGGTGAAGGGACGGTCAAGAAAGAGAAAGCAGAAGTCACTCATGACTGGTTTGTCATGACGCCGGACGGCACAACCCACGACTACCACAAGTATCTCGATAATACCCCGTTTGGGTATCTCGTCAAGAAGGAGCTCGGCGTCGCAGAACCAACCGGCGGCGAGCCGGCACACGTCGACATCATGCGCTCAAAGGAACTCGTGGACTACGAGCCTGCCAGTGATGTCGGCTGCCTGCGCTGGATGCCCAAGGGCAAGCTCGTCCGCGATCTGCTGGCTGATTACGTGCTGGGCAAGGTGCTCGAATACGGCGGAACACCTGTCGAGACCCCGGTCATGTACGACCTTGGCGACAGGGCAATCTACGAGCATGCCGATAAGTTCGGCGAGCGGCAGTACCGGTTCAAGAGCAATAACCGGAACATGATGCTCCGGTTTGCCGCCTGCTTTGGCATGTTCTCCATCATGCGGGACATGCACATCTCCAAAAATACGCTCCCCATGAAGATGTACGAGCTCTCCACCTACTCGTTCCGCCACGAGCAGAAGGGTGAAGTGATCGGGTTAAAGCGCCTGCGCTGTTTCACAATGCCCGATATGCACTCACTCTGCACCGATATGCCCGAAGCGATGAAGTGCTTTGAAGAGCAGCTTGCCATCGGCTGGCAGACCGGCAGGGACTTTGAGACAAAACTGGTCGCCGCATTCCGGTGCACGAAGAAGTTCTACGATGAGAACGAAGCATGGGTAAAGAAGATCGTGAAGGAATCCGACTGCCCGATGCTCATCGAGATCCTGTCCGATCGCGTCCACTACTGGGAAGCAAAGATCGACCTTGCCGCCATTGACGGGCAGAACCGCCCGATCGAGAACCCGACCGTCCAGATCGATGTCGAGAGCTCGACCCGGTTCGACATCAAGTACTACAAGGACGATGGCACGCCCGTCTATCCACCTATCCTCCACTGCTCGCCAACCGGCAGCATCGAGCGGGTGATCTGTGCAATCCTCGAGAACATTTCCACACAGGAAGTCCCGGCACTCCCCACATGGCTCTCACCTGTGCAGGCACGCGTCGTGCCGGTTGCCGAGCGCCACACCGCGTATGCACAGGAAGTCTGCAATGCCCTCAATGCAGCACAGGTTCGCTGCGATATTGATGACCGCGAAGAAAGTGTCGGTAAGAAAGTCCGTGAAGCCGGTATGGACTGGGTGCCGTACGTGATTGTGATTGGCGACGATGAAATTGCCTCAAAGAAACTCACGGTCACCATCCGCAGGAAGTCACAGCCCAATAAGCCCCATAAGGAGCAGGTTACGGTTGAAGAACTCGCTGCTGCGGTGAAAACCGAGATTGGCAGCATGCCGTTCCGCCCGCTCTATACCCCCCGCAAGCTTTCGATGAAAGCCCGGTATATCTGATTTTTTCTTTTTTTATTCTGCCCGCGGATGGCTCCATCGGTTTTTAAAGAAGTCATTCTTTTACAAAAAAATTATTACAACATTGACAATTGGATATTCCCAAGAAAAAACAACACGATTAGATCGTTTCAGGTTACCGGGAAAAAATAAGAAACTCACAAGATGGAAATTCACCCGCTCACACGCGTGAGAACTGATAACTGCCCGGGAATGATTACCCAAGATATTTGAAAAGCGCGGTTTTCAATTCCGACAGCGACACCGGCTTGTAGAGTACCCCGAGATGAGGATCATTTATTCCCGCCATTTTTTCAGTAACTTCGGGCGATGCAGTAAAGAGGATAACCGGGATTTCATGCATCCCGTATTCGTTCCTCAGCCGGTCCAGGAATTCCCATCCGGAGATCGGGTTCATCATAATATCGAGAAGGATGAGTGCCGGGGGATTTTTCCTGACATAATCAAGAGCGTCAAGCCCGTTTGGCATAAGTACCGGCTCATACCCCTGATTTTTCAGGAGCATTTCCATTAGATCGAGGATTGGCTGGTCGTCTTCAACTACCACAATTTTCTGTGTCATGAGGGTTTTACTCCATCTGGTCTCTTTTTGGGGATATGCAGGGTGAATGTGCTTCCGACATTGACAATGGAATCAACACTGATATATCCACCATGCATCTGGATATATTTTTTCGCAACGGATAGCGATAATCCTTTACCACCGGTATACTGGCCCGGTTTTTTTGTATCCATGGGAGTGACCGGGGAAAATATTTCATCGAGCTTCTCGTCCGTGATACCCAGTCCGTTATCCTGGATTGCCAGGCGATGGAACGGGTGGGACTCTGAACCCCGGTACGCGATCCAGATCTTTTTTGGGGATTTGGAATACGTGACACCGTTTGCGAGCAGGATATCAATGACCGTGGCAATTTTCTCTTTATCGGCTTCAAAAGTAAGATCTGGTGGGATTGTATTGTTAATTTCTGCCTTGCCCGCATATCCCCCGTCCGTTACGATCGTTTTAACCAAATCCGCAACACGGAATACCGAATAATCCAGTTCTGTATCACCGGAATCCAGCACCGAGAGCTCAAGCATCTGGTCGATGATCTGGCGTTCACGGTCAACGCTTTTGACGCACCGCTCAAGAATCTGGCGGGTTTCTTCAGTGACGCCAAACGCTTTTGGATCCTGGAGGAGTAAATTGAGGTATCCGATAATTGGCTGGAGAGGGGTGCGCAGTTCGTGCGCGACCGTACTTATCATGCCGCGTCTCCTTTCATTTCCCAGGTGGACACTTTCTTTAAGCCGTTCCCAGTCAGTATTGTCGACGATATTGATGAGCCCGGCAGGATTGTTTTTCCGGGTGATGGGTGTGAAATAGAGCATCCCGGACTTTGTCTCACCGGACTTTGAGATAAACCGGAATTCTGCCCGGTCCACGGCAGGTGACGGGGCACTCCAGCCTTGCGAGAATGTCAAAAACCGCGCCTTATCGCCAGGATGGACGACAAACTCAAGCGTCCTGCCGGCAAGTTCGGTTTCCCCATATCCCAGGAAGGCGACAAACGCCGGGTTGATAAACATAATCACCTGGTTCTCAACAATTACAATCCCTGTTGGTGAACTTTCCGTCAGTTGCCGGTATTGTGTTGAACTGTCGTCAGCCACTTGCAGGGCACGTTTCCGGGTGCTGATATCAATTACCGAACAGCTGACGATATTGCCGTCAATCCTGGTCCATGACAGGTTTACCCAGCAGGGTTCGCGGGCTTTGGTAAGAAAACAGGTCTCGAAATTCTTGATGTCCTCGCTGGATCCAAGCGCCCCAAAAAACCGGTGCTGCTCTTTGGGATTACAAAGAAGTGCAGAAAATGCAATTTTTTTCAGTTCATCCCCGGTATAGCCAAGCATCTGCTCAACCTGCTGGTTCGTGAGCGTGATGGCAAAACTATTCTTGTCAAAAAGGATGATCCCAAGGAGCGAATATTCAAAGATGCTGCGGTACCGGGTTTCAGAGATCCTGATCTTTTCAGTAAAATAGCCCACAGCGGCAGCGACACAGACAAACAGGATTGCCTGGCCGGTTGCCGCCCCAAGCTGGAACAGGTCAGGAAAGTAATGCACGTAGACAAGGACTTCATACGCAACTGCACAGACAGCGGCAACAAGCACGCCCCGACGGGGATAAAAATATGTCGCGTACAGGATCGGAAAATAGAAGAGCTGCGTTGATAGTGTGCCGGTATCCTGAATAAGCGATAGTGCCGTGATAAGGACACAACACAACGCAAGCGAGACAATGATCCAGAAGCGGACAATATCGGTGTGCAGGATCCGGTAATTCCGCAATGTTATATATCGCTCCATGAATGTGTGGGGTTAACTTTCCGAGTTAATAAAGATGCTATTTTCACACTTGCCAATAACCGGGAAAAAATAAATAAATAAAAAATCCCTGGCCGAACGTACGAGCCGGCACGAACAACACAGGGGGATACTTGTTCATCGTATCCTGATATGATAAGGAGTGGCGATCAAAAAAAAATCATGAATAGTAATTCCCATCAGAGCGCCGATTTTCTCACCATTCAAAGTGGAGTTTTGCACCCCGTCAACAAGCCGGCCAAGAGCCGGGAATATTGCCAAAAAACTAATTATCCGTTTCTATGAAAAAAATAAAAAACCCTTACCGGGAAAGCGGCAGGAGTTTATCCCGGACACGCTCAACCTGCGCAACCGATGTGCCGATATAGGCATCCGGTAAGAGCAGCCCGGCAATATCTGCGGGGGAGCAATACCTGACGACTTCATTGTCAGCCGCAAGTACATCTGCGAGCGGGCGTCCTTCCGCGAGCGCCTGCATACTGGATAACCGGACATGCTCGTGGGCGTCCTGCCGGTTCATGCCACGCTTTGTCAGCTCGATCATCACCGATTCTGCCATGTTGATACCATGGAGGAAGGCAAGGTTTCTCCGGATTGCCGCACGGTTGATCACCAGTTTTTCAATGACCGTTGTCATGAGCCGGAGACAGTGATCGGTAAGGATCGATGCTTCGGGAAAGAGGACCCGCTCGCAGGATGAATTGGTAAGATCGCGCTCATCCCAAAGAGTATTGTTTAAAAGAGCCGGTTCGACAGCGGCGCGGATGATACGGGCAAGCCCGCACACCTGTTCGGATTTGATCGGGTTCCTCTTGTGCGGCATCGTGGACGACCCCACCTGCTTCGCGCCGAATGCTTCCTCGACTTCCCCGATCTCGGTGCGCTGGAGGGTCCTTATCTCAATACCAATCTTGTCAAGCGTCGTGGCAACATTCGCGCAGAACATGAAGTATTCCGCATACCGGTCCCGCGAGATCACCTGGTTTGAGACATCCACTGATGAGAGACCAAGTTCTGCCATCATCGCTGCCTGGACCTCCATCGCTTGTGGCCCGAGCGCCGCCTGTGTCCCTACCGCGCCGGTCATCTGGCCGACAGCTACCCTCGGGCGCATCTGTTCGAGCCGCTCGATATGTCTCCCTACTTCGCTTGCCCAGATTGCAAACCGGAGGCCGTACGTTGTCGGCACCCCGTGCTGCCCGTGAGTCCGCCCAACCGCAACAAGCGTTTTGGTCTCATCCGCCTTTTCGAGCAGCACCCCGAGGAGCAGGCGAAGTTTTGTATCAATAAGGTTGAGTGCCTGGCTGACCTGGAGCCCGGTTGCCGTATCGAGAATATCGTTCGATGTCGCGCCGTAATGCACCCAGCGGCCGGAATCCCCGCTCGCTTCCGAGATTGCCCTGACAATTGCCATCATGTCATGGCTTATCTCTTCTTCAATCTCTTTTGCCCGGGCAAGGGATGCGGACGGGGCATGTTCCCGTATCGAATCTGCTGCGTCAGCAGGGATCATGCCATATTTTGCTTCAGCATGGGCAAGCGCAACTTCTGCTGCTACGACACAGGAGAACCGGTTCTCCTCGCTCCAGACGGCGCGCATCTCCGCGGTCCCGTACCGGTACTCGATGGGGTGGACTGCCATGTGAACAGATCTGCTGTTGAATGATATTATATTTCACAATTAACCAGCCGGCCTGTTTTGAAAGGGGCCGTCCCAGTACCGTTGCCGCAGTCCGGTCAGTAAATTAAAAATGGACCAGAACTAAAGCACCATATTTCCGAAACCCTATATTAGTGGATTGCCAATGATACTCTTAATCAGTTACCATGACAGGCAAATCTGCAGGACAATTTATTGTATCGATAGCTGTCTGCATGCTGGCAGGATATTTTAACTCATTGTTTGTTCTTCCCGAGATCCCTACGTGGTTTGCTGCGCTTGAAAAACCGGCGTTTGTTCCTCCGGATATCTATTTTGTTCCCATCGGCCTGCTGGTATATGCCCTGTTTGGCTGTGTTCTCTTCATGATCTGGAGAGCAGATGTTCAGGACAAACGCGACAAGACGTTCTGCATGTCGCTGTTTATTCTCAGTCTTATCCTGAATATCGGGTGGTGCTTCCTGTTTTTTGCATTAAAAACCCCCTTCACCGGACTGATGATCAGCGTGCTGACCGTTGCCTTGCTTATTGCGACGATGATACAGGCACTCAAAGTGTCGTTTGGTGCGAGCCTGTTGTTATTTCCGCTCGTCATCATCGTGTTCATGGTCACATACGTCAATTATGTGATTGTGCTGTTCAATCCTGCGCTGACAATGATGCCCCTCTGATATTCTCGGATAAAAACCGGATAGATGATGCTACGATTTTTACCGCTCTGGTAAAGCCGGGCTCCAGAAATGGGAAAAAAATTCGGGCCTTTTTTCACCAATCCACCAGCAGGAGTTTTTTGTGCGGTCATCCGTTCTATCGTTACGGGATTTTGCCTGAAGGCAGCCGGAATAAAGGGGATCTTCCTGTGACACAGGTCGCACCGCACCACACGCAACCGTGAAAATAACGATCTGCGGGTCAACACCCGTGCGGTTTATAATTTTAATCCGCCAAAGTAACTGATACACGAGGCAATAACGCCAAATGCACACGCCCAGAACCCGGGTGTCCCGGTAAAAAAGAAGCTGATAAGCACGACGCTGTAAATGGATACCGCGGGGATCAGCTTATTTGGCATAGGACTACTTCCCCTATCTATTTAGTCTACTATTTTATTCATTCGTTTGTGGCAGAACTGCCAAAATTTCCATTCCACCAATTTTTTTTAGCCACAATGATTCCCTCAAATATATTCGAACGATTCATTCATCCGGGTTGTCATGGGAGAACTACAATTTTTCATCCAATCACCGGTGAGTTTACCCGAAAAGATGGCTATGCCACGTGATGATCTTTATTTTTACCATCATGAAGCGCTCTTTTTTATGAACTGCCGGTATCATATTCACCACCCGTGCCGACGCCCATAAAACCTTAGGGCGCCAATAACTATCGTAATGGATATGCTTGACTCGTTCTTCCCGTATGACCAGTACCGTCCCCACCAGCGCCGCATGCTCGACTTTGCACGGGAATGCGCCGCACATGGCGGTATCGGGATGATCGATGCCCCCACCGGCAGCGGAAAGTCAAGTGTCGTAGCGTCCCTTCTCGCAGAGCGCAACGGGAAAAAGATTGTCATTGCCGTTCGTACGGTCAGCCAGCTCACGACATTTATCCGGGAACTCTCGCTGGTGAAAAAGAAGCAGCCGAAGTTAAAAACCGTGTATCTGGTCGGGAAAAAAAGCATGTGCCCGCTGGGGGGGGAAGGAGATATTTACCGCAGGTGCGAGGGTGTGAAACAGTTCTCTTCTGCCCTGATGCGGGACCGGGCGGAGAAAGGATCGCTTGTGCCATCAAAAGACCCGTTCATCGTCCAGCAGATCCGTCGTATGGACCGGGAACACCCGATCATCTGTCCGTATTTTATTGCGAGCAAAATGTTTGTGCCGGGCGATACCGGCGGGGTAAAGATGGTGCCTTCGACAAGCGTCCGCTCAAAATCCGAGCGGGTGCTTTCAGATGCGATCAGGCCACAGGAACTCGCCGGTTTTGCCGGGGATGTCTGCCCGTATGAACTGATGATGCATGCCGCAAAGAATGCCGACATAATCATCCTGAACTACCACCACCTGTTCGATCGCGGGATCCGGGAGCAGCTGTACGCCAGCCTGAACGTAGAATCGCAGGACGTAATGCTCCTCATCGATGAAGCGCACAACTGCGGGGACGTGATCCAGTCCATCGAAAGCGTTGAACTGGAAGAAAAAGATCTCGAACAGGCAACCCGCGAACTCTCCGGCATGAAGCGGCACTATAAAGGGGCAGAAGCAGTCCAGCATGTACTCCCCCGGCTCACGGATTTTATCCGGGGGCTGGCAAATTCTCCCGAACCCGAAGACTGGTTTGATCCCGGGATTTTTGACCGGATGATTGTGAAAGGCTCGCTCTACAAGGACATGGACGAGATCGTTGACGAGCTGATGGGACTTGCCGAAACAATCCGTGAGAAAAACCAGAAAGCCGGGGAGTACCGGGAGACGGCTATCGAACGTCTGACGGCATTTTTATACCGGCTCTCGCAGTCCGCCCGAAATCCGGCCTATCTTACAATTTACCGGAGAACGGATGAGGGAATTATTCTCGAAGTCCGCAACATCGATCCTTCCGCACCGTTGACGGAAATATGCTCGGCGCATGCCTGCTGTATCCTGATCTCGGGTACGCTTTCACCGGTAGAGAGCTACCGGCGTCTTTATTTTAACGATGCACCGGTGGCAACGCTCGCCCTGCCAAACTCATTCCCAAAAGAAAACCGGCTGATCTGCGGCGCCAACGATATCACTACCGCGTTTTCCCTGCGGCAGAACGCACAGAACTCCGATAAGATCGTGCATTATATCACCGCATTTGCCTCGCTGAAAAAAAACCGGGCCATCTATTTCCCCAGTTACCAGATACTGGAATCATATGCGGCGCTTGCCGCCCCCCATATAACACGGCGGAAAGTGTTCATTGAACCCCGCGATGCGGCAAATGCCGGGGCAGCACTCAACGAGTTCCTCTCGCTTCCCGCGCACGGTGAATCCGGGATCATGTTTGCGGTCTGCGGTGGAAAATGGAGCGAGGGGCTCGATTACCGGGGCGAGATGCTCTCCGGTGCGATGGTGATTGGGCTGCCGCTTGCACCATTCACCCGCGTCCGCCGGATGATAATCGAGTATTTCCGTCATAAATACGGCAACGAGGGGGAATTTCTCTGCTACACGCTGCCGGCGATCAACCGTGCACTCCAGGCGCTCGGCCGTGTATTGCGCACGCCGGAAGACCGTGGGGTGCTCGTGCTTGGCGAACGCCGGTTCATGGAACCACGGGTGCGCACGGCACTGCCTTCGTGGATGCAGGAAGAGATGGTGGAATGTGATCTCCTGAGGTTCCGGGAGCTGATTGCTGCATGGAAGTGACCGGAGGATCGTGCCGGTTCGGGCTCTGGCACGTCCATGTCTGGAGCGACGGGACAACGGTTCACCGGGTCCGGTTTGCACCGACGGGTATTTTTGGCCCGGTGCCGGCACATATCCTGAAGTACTGTTCCGGACAGGTCATCAACCTCTCGGTGCTCCCGACAATTGCCTGCGAAGGTGACCATGTTGCGGCACAAATCTACCGGGCGGTCCAGCAGATACCCTATGGCTCAACGGCAACGTACGGGGAGATTGCCGGAATCGTCGGGACCTCGCCCCGCGTGGTGGGGCGTGCAATGGCGCACAACCCGACACCTCTCATTGTACCCTGCCATCGTGTCGTGGCCAAAGACGGCATGGGCGGGTTTACCCCGGCCCTTGAGATCAAGGAGCAACTGCTGGCAATGGAAAGAAAAGGATTAAAAAAGAGGATGAAATAATGCAGAGCGCTCTTCATGAGGGTAATCATCATGTGATGTCACGCCAATCTTCTACGGGCAGAGGAGTCCTCCGATGAAAATTCTCGTACTTGGCGCTGGTGCGGTCGGTCTTTGTATTGCCGCAAAACTCTCCCGCATCTGTGATGTGCATGCAGTCTCACGGAGAAAAAACGCTGATGCAATCACAAAGAGCGGTTTTGCACTGACCGGCATCTGGGGGGAAGAGACATACCGGTTCAGCGTAGCAGAAAATGTGCCGGCGGGTGAACGCTATGACTATATTTTCATCACCTCAAAATCGCAGGACACCGAATCAATCTGTCGGGAGTATGCAACGGTCATCCGGAATACGGAAACCGTCAGTCTCCAGAATGGCATTGGCAATGAAGAGATTATCAGCCGGTATACAGATCGCGTGATTGGCGGCATGATTATCACGGGCTTTGAATGGCGTGGCGACGCCGGGGTGTACGTCTCTGTTGAAGCCGGGGCCATGAAACTCGGGCGGTTCCCGTCGGGTATGGATGCCGGGGTGGAGAAGTTGGTTGAACTGGTCCGTTCTGCCGGTATACGGGTGGAAGCAAGTTCATCCATCACTTCGGATCTCTGGTCAAAGACCCTCTATAACTGTGCCTTAAACCCGCTCGGGGCAATAATGGGAGTGCCCTATGGAAAACTTGTCCATCCGGCATCGTGGCGGATTATCGAGCAGATTGTCAGGGAGGGTTTCCGGGTTGTCACTGCACAGGGTGTAGCCCTGCCCTGGAAAAATGCCGAGGAGTATCTTCAATACCTTCGTACCGTCCAGTTGCCGGCAACTGCACTGCACCACTCATCCATGCTGCAGGACATTACCAAAGGCCGGCCGACAGAGATCGGTTTTATCAATGGTGCGGTCGTGGAAAAAGGCCGCACGCACGGAATTCCTACACCCTATAATTCCTGTATCGTCGATTTGATCCGGTTCAGGGAATCGCTTGAAGGACGGAGAGAACACTTGTGAAATCTGCAATCATTCTTGTCGGCGGAGAAGCGCGGCGGGCAAACGGGCAGGAGAAATATTTTTTCACGTACCGGGGCAAGACCTTCATCGAACGGCTGGTTGATTCCCTGCAAACGGTAGTCGATGAGATCATCCTTGTCGCCCGGGATCCCGACCAATGCAAACGTTTTCACAAAATTTCGGGAGTCAGGTGCATCACTGACATCAGAAAAGGGCTTGGTCCGATCGGCGGACTTCATGCCGGGGCCCTTGCCGCACAGGGAGATCTGGTTTTTGTATCGGCGTGCGATATGCCCTGTATCAATCCGTGCGTTGTCGCCCGGCTTTTTGAGGAGATTGGAAGGTATGATGCTGCCATACCCCAGTGGAATCCGGATATGCTTGAACCGCTCCACGCGGTATATCGCCGGTCATCCATCCTTTCCTACATGAAATCCCACGATTCGCTCTCGCTGCGTTTCATGATAAAAAGTTTAAACAGCCGGTATATTCCGATGGGGGAGATACGCCGGCTGGATCCTGAACTGGCAACTTTTACCAATATCAACAAGATTGAAGATCTTGCACAGATGAACCTGCCGTCGTCCGACAATGACTAAAACCCCCACAAACGTTCGTCTTCTGACCAGATACCCGGATGGGGAGATCGCAGATTAAACAAGACCTTGCGGGGGATCCATGTCATTCCGGACGGGTATTGCCCGCGATACGAAGATATAAAGATATATGTAATAACGTCACGGAGTAGTAATTAAGTAAAAGCAGATCCGGAATACACAGGGTGGAATGGAGATCGTAAAACACATGGAGCATCTGTCCAGCGAGAATGAGGAGATCCTGCGTCTGTTTATTATCGCAGCAGCTTTTATCGGTGCGATTCTCTCCACGATCTTTTCATTGACGCACGGGATATTTGAGGTGTTTCCGTTTCTCTATATCCTGCCAATCATTCTTGTTGTTTATTTCTACCCAAAACGCACCATCGTATTTGCTCTTTTCATCAGCGTTCTTTATATCAGTCTTGTCTACCTGTTCGATTATTCCAATACGTTTCTTATCGCAGTATCCACTGCATGGTTTGCAATTTTTATGATCATTGCTGTTGTCGCATCATCATATGCAAACCAGCTTCTCAATGAAAAAGTCCGGATCCACCACATTATTGAAAACTCAATGGACGGCATGATCTGCATCGACATCGCGTCTCAGACTATCGGTGATATCAACCCGAAATGTGCCCGGTGGCTGAAATACGGTCGGGAAGAACTGATTCATAAAAACATCTCGGAGATCTGGCAATCTGCATCGGAACGGGAGGAGTTTATTGCCGAAGTTATCGCTACAAAAACGAGCGTGAATTCCGAAGGGATCTTTAAGAGAAAAGATAACAGCATTCTCCGGTTCCTTGTCTCTGCTGTGATGGTGACAAAAAAGCAAATCGTCTGTTCGGTCATCGATATCACCGGCAGCAAGATCGCTGACGAAGAAATACGGCAGACGCTTGAAGATCTTGAAAAACAGGTACGGGAGCGTACCGCCCATCTTGAAAAGATTAACGAGGACCTCAGGGAGGAAATAAATGAACTCCGGAAAAACGATGCTAACCTGATAGCCGGACATATGAACCCTGATGAGGACAAACCATGAAAATGACCACCGAAACAAAACGGGAGATCTACTGGGGTGTCACTATTATCGTGACGATCCTCATCGCCGTCGCCTCTACGGTTTACTCACTCACCCACGGTATCTACGATGTGTTCCCGTTCCTCTATTTCCTCCCGATCATCCTCTTTGTATATTTCTATCCAAACCGCGGAGTTATCTTCTCTGTCGCCATCAGCGCACTGTTTCTCGTTCAGGTATATTACTTCAGTTACCCAAATCTCCCCCTTATTGCGGTATCGACAGCATGGTTTGTCATTTTTGTCACGATCGGTGTCGTCACTTCCTCATTTGCTGAAGGCCTCCGTGAAGAGGAGAAAAAATACCGGGGAATTTTTGAGAATTCTCAGGCAGGAATATTTACCTTCGATCTTAAATCGCTGCAGATCCTCGAGATGAACGGGAAATGCGCCCGGATGCTGAAATATGACCGGAAGGATCTGGTCGGCAGGGAATTGTCGCGCATCGCCCGTGATACCGTAGAACTGGATCTGTTTCTGTCCCGCATCCGTGGGGGATCGCTGACGGGCGATACGGAGATGTACTTCACCCGGCAGGACAGTGTAATCCGCCAGTTCCTGGTCACGTCTTCCGTTACCCCGAACAATATCGTCATCTGTTCTGCCATCGATATCACCGAACGAAAACTCGCCGAGCAGGTGATTGAGAAAGCCCGGGACGAACTGGAGAGAAGAGTTGCAGAGCGGACACAAGACCTCCTGCGGGCAAATGCGGAACTCACGGTCGAGATACAGGAGCGTAAGCGGTTTGAAGGGGCAATACAGCTCGCAAACCGGAAGCTCAACACACTCTCCAATATCACCCGTCACGATATCCTGAACCAGATTACCGCGATTGTGATGTATCTCTCCCTCACGCAGGAAGTGGTCAAAGATCCCGAGACCCTCGAACATTTAAAAAAGATAGAACAGGTTACCCAGTTGATCCAAAAACAGATCCAGTTCACCCGCGACTACCAGCATATCGGTGCCAGTGCACCCCTGTGGCATGATGTAAACTCCACAATTGACGATGCGGTGACGGATCTCAATTTACAGGGTATCAGGATAGAAAAGGATCTGAACAATCTGGAACTGTTTGCAGATTCCCTGTTTGTCAAGGTGATCTACAACCTGATAGAAAATACGCTGCGCCATGGAGAGAAAGCCACGGTCATCCGGTTCTCCACGGAGATGAAAGGGGACAATCTTATCCTGGTCTACGAAGACAATGGGGCAGGAGTTCCGGCGCTTGCAAAAGAGCGGATATTCAAGCGTGAATATTTCAGGAATACCGGTTACGGGCTTTTCCTTGCATCAGAGATCCTGAGCATCACCGGTCTTACCATCATTGAAAACGGGGAGACCGGGAAAGGCGCACGGTTTGAAATCAACGCTCCAAAAGGCACCTTCAGGTTCACCAGGCAGATATAACGTTATAAGAAATGGTCATCCGCCAATTTTTTAACCAAGATTCTCTTCAAGTTACAACATTTTTTTTAAGAGAAAATTTCAGGAATGATTATCATAGGACTTACGCAAAAGCGGGATCAAACCGGCAGATCAAAATAATTTAACGACAGAAGAAAAGACCGTGGACAAGTCACGGAAGATAACCGACTTGGATTACATCAATTTCCTTGTAGTTGCGCA
>JBDKTL010000046.1:0-58188 GCA_039698055.1 Methanoregula sp.
GCTGGTTTGACCGGGATCATCTTCCCGCTCTTCCCTCAACGATGAGTATTTCCCGGGCCCTCATCGATGACTGGCTACGCGAAAAGGAGCAATAACGGGCCAACGAAAAAAAATCCACGAAAAAAAATCGCATAAATTCGTGGGACAAAAAAAATTCCTGTTTTTATTACGGCAGTACAGGTTATTTTGCGGTTCCTGTGATCATCCTGCTGCCGATCCGCCGGCTGCACGGTCGCTCGCGGGGCACGGATTGACGGGAGAGGGAATCGGGGAGGTCATGCCCCGGCAATATCACAATGTTCATATAAAACTAAAAAATAATACAGCGTGATAGGATAACCGGCTCAGCGACCGGCCCGGAAATATAAAATTCCGGCAGCCGTCAAAAATGCCGGTAATTTAAAAAATGAGGCGATACCATAACCCGTGCTCCATCACTCAAGGAGAAGATCTTCCGGATCATGGAAGAGCCTCCCGAGGGCAGTCCCGCGGGGAAGTACTTTAATTATTTCATGATTTTTATCATCGTCCTCAACGTCCTTGTCGTGATCCTTGAAACCGTCCAGCCGGTTCATGCACAGTTTTTCTGGGAATTTTCGGTCATCGACCTTGTGTCTGTCCTCATCTTTACGATTGAATATATCCTCCGGCTCTGGGTGTGCGTGCTGCACCGGGAATTCAAAAATCCGTTTTCCGGCAGGATCCGGTATGCACTGACGCCGTTTGCCATCATCGACCTGCTCGCGATTGCCCCGTTCTATCTTCCCTTGTTCATGCCCATCGACCTGCGGTTCCTGAGGATTCTCCGGCTCTTCAGGATTATCCGTGTGCTGAAGCTCGGGCGCTATTCGGAAGCCACCACGGCGTTTCACCGGGTGCTTGTCAAGAAAAAAGAAGAACTGATTCTCACGTTTTCAATCCTTGGAATCGCGATCGTTCTCTCCAGTTCCCTTATGTATTATGCAGAGCACGATGTCCAGCCTGAAGCATTTGCAAGCATCCCCCATGCAATGTGGTGGGCGCTTGTCACGCTTGCAACCGTTGGGTATGGCGATGTATATCCTATCACGCCGCTGGGGAAACTGCTCGGTGGAATTGTCGTTATTATTGGCATTGCAATATTTGCCCTTCCGTCTGCGATATTTGCTTCGGGATTTATCGAAGATTACCATCACCGGAAGCGTATTGTCTGTCCGGCCTGCGGTTCGGTCATCAATATCGAAAACATCCCCGAAGTGACCGCACCGGAAGATACTAAGGAAAAACCGGAGAACTAAGGTACCCATGTGAATCCCGTTGGCGTCATGCAGGTTTTTTAAATCGTTTCTTAAACAATTCTTTTAACCAATGCCGTACAACAATGTTAGGACGGGCTGGTAGATCAGTGGTAGATCGCTCCCTTGGCATGGGAGAGGCCGCGGGTTCAATTCCCGCCCAGTCCATTCGTTTTTACCTGTTTTTTCTCTCACGCAGACACACGTTATTTATGTTTGAACAATAATCGTATGTCAGAGCGACCATGCGTATCCGCGATCTCATCCTTCCCGAAGATAAGGTTTTTTTTGTGCTGTTTAATGAAATGTGTGCCAAAATTGCCGAGGCTGCCACCATACTCAATGAGATGACGCATGAACTCCCCGAGGGTACGGAAAAATCCCACAAGGTGCGGCAACTGGAACATATGGGCGACGAGATCACCCGGCATATCTACGAGCAGCTCAACGAATCGCTGATTACCCCCCTTGAGCCGGAAGAGATTTCCCGGCTGGCCCCGGTTTTAGACGATGTGCTGGACAAGATCGACTGGGTCACCAACCAGCTCGCAAACTATGGCATTCCCCAGTCAAACGATGTATTAAAAGAATACTCGTACCTGGTCATGCTCGCGAGCACGGAGATCGCATCGGCGGTTGATGCACTCTCAAAACTGGACCGGCCCGATGATGTCAAATCGCATGTGCTGGAGATCAACCGTCTCTATAATCTTTCGGGGGAACTGCTCTCGCGGGCGGTCCTTGATCTCTTCAAGGCGCAGGACCTGCTGCTCATCATCAAACTCAAGGATATCTATGAAAGCCTTGCCCTGGTGATGGATAAATGCAACGACGTCGGCCATGCGCTCAGTGACATCTCGATGAGCCATTCATGACCGGCATGGATCCTGTCATCCTGTTTGGGGTCCTGCTGGCCCTTGCGATGAATTTCATCAACGGGCTCAACGATGCCGCCCATGCCATTGCAACGGTCGTCGCAACAAAAGCCCTGTCGCCCTTCAAAGCGGTCCTGCTCACGGGGATCTGCAATATGCTGGGCCCGTTTATTTTCACGACCGCAGTTGCAACAACGATCGGTACGACCATCATTTATGGCAGCGCACTCACCCCGCAGTCGATCATCATTGCCATTCTCGTATCGACAGCTCTTGTCTTTACGGCCACCCGCATGGGTATCCCCCTTTCAAGCAGCCATGCGATGGTCGGGGGACTGATTGGCTCAAGCATCGCAGCATTTGGCTTTGCAGCGGTCATTGTCCCGAGCCTGAGTATCCTTGCAGAAACTCTTGTATGGGGAATCATCGGTGCCTTTATCGGTGCCATAGTCATCGGGGTGATTGCCGGATCGCTTGAAGGGGACGTGAAACTGGGTGTCATCATCGGCGCGATATGTGGAACCGGTGTTATTATCCCGCTCATGATGATCATCGGGGTGCTCAAATTAACCGGCCTTTTCGCGATTGTCCTGTTCATCTTCATCTCCCCCGTCCTTGGAATTGTCACGGCATTTCTTTTCGATGTGGCAATCTCCCACCTGTTCCGGAACTCCCGCCAGAACAGGATGAAACGGATATTTTCCCCTCTCCACGTGTTTGCCTGTCTCTTCCAGGCGGCAGGGCATGGGGCAAATGACGGCCAGCATGCCGTTGGTATTATCACCGCACTGCTCCTGTCCGCCGGTGTGATATCGACTTTTGCCATCCCGACATGGGTCATTCTCGCATCCGCGATCGCCATCGGGCTTGGCACCTGTTTTGGCGGATGGAAAGTCGTGGACAAGATGGCAAAAAAGATTACGAAGATCCGCCCGTACCAGGGTTTCTGCGCCGCCACTGCCGGCAGTGCGACGCTTGCCATGGTCACCTCGTACGGTGTGCCGGTTTCTTCCACCCATGTGATCAGCGGCGCCATTATTGGTGTCGGGGTGACCCGGGGCAAGAATGCGGTCCAGTGGGACGTAGTTCGCGAGATGATGATCGCATGGGTGATCACGATCCCGCTTGCCGCACTCTGTTCATGGGCCGGCTTTTTGTGTTTCGAACTTGTCCGCAGGGCAGTTATGTAAAAAAAAGCGTTTCCGCTATATTTTTTAGGGATCTTCACTGACTAACTGGTAGGTTTGTTATGGGCATTCGCGAATTTTTGATACCTCAGGACAAGATTTTTTTCGATCTGTTTGAACGCCAGGCAGCAACCATGCGGGAAGCGGCATACCAGCTGGTTGCCCTGACGGAAGATTTCACCAATGTTAAAGAGAAACGCCATGCCATCGAGGTGCTCGAACACCAGGGCGACCAGATCACCCATTCGATCCATGAACAGCTCAACAGCACGTTCATCACCCCCCTCGATCCTGAAGAGATTACAAGGCTCGCGTCAGCACTTGACGATGTGCTGGATTTTATCGATGGCGCTACCGAGAAAATGTTTTACTATGGTATCGAAGCCACCGATGTCCATATGATCGAACTGGCAAAACTTATCCACATGTCCACAATCGAGATCGAAGGTGCGGTAAAAGGGATCCGCTCCATCAAGAACCCCCGGTATATTGAAGAGCGCTGCATCGAGGTCAACCGGCTTGAAAACCTTGCTGACGATGTGCTTGCCCATGCGGTCACGGACCTGTTCCGGAGCCAGGACGCGATCACCATCATCAAGTTCAAGGATATCTACGAACACCTGGAAACGGCAACCGACCGGTGCGAAGATGTTGCAAATGCCTTATCGGATATTGCGATGCGCCATTCGTAATGAGGAATACATAATCCCACGAGACCATCATGCTGGAAGCATCACTTGCCCTCATTATCGGTATCATTGGCATTGCGCTGATCTTTGATTTTACCAACGGATTTCATGATTCAGCAAATTCCATTTCGACGGTTGTCTCAACAAAAGTCCTCTCCCCCAGAAATGCCGTAATGTTTGCCGCATTCTTTAATTTTATCGCAGCATTCGGGTTTGGGGTGGCGGTGGCAAGCACAATATCAAAGATTATCAAGCTTGACATTGTCCCGACCACGCTCATCCCGTACATTGTCCTGTCAGCGCTTATCGGCGCCATCTGCTGGAACCTCATCACCTGGCTTTTAGGGCTGCCAACCTCATCGTCTCATGCGCTCATCGGGGGGATGGCCGGTGCCGGCATCTCTGCTGCAGGAATCGCCGCTGTGATGTGGTCAACCGTTGGGCTGGTTGCCCTCTTCATGGTGCTCTCCCCCATCATCGGGTTTACCGGTGGTTTTTTCTTTATGGTGTTTGTCCTTCACCTTTCCAGAAAAGCCAGCAAGGCAACTGCCGAGGGATATTTTAAACGTCTCCAGCTCTTTTCTGCGGCGGCATACAGTTTCAGCCACGGAACTAATGACGCACAGAAAACCATGGGAATCATCGTTCCGCTCCTGTTCTCGATTGGCTATTTCGGCGTAGCAGCAGATCCCAATAATCTCCCGGTGCCGATCTGGGTCATTCTCATGGCCCACGCAGCAATAGCGCTGGGTACGCTTGCCGGCGGGTGGAGGATTGTTAAAACCATGGGCTTTAAGATCACCAAACTCCGGCCGGTGCACGGGTTTGCCGCTGAAACAGCCGGCGCAGCAACGATTATCGGGGCATCGGTCGTCGGCATCCCCGTGAGTACGACTCACATCATCTGTTCGTCGATCATGGGCGTTGGTACAACGAACGGTTCAAGCACGGTAAAATGGGGTGTTGCCCGCACCATTGTCTGGGCATGGGTGCTCACCATCCCGGTCAGCGCACTGATCGGGTTTGTCTCGTTTGCGATCATCAGGGTTATTATCGGGTATTAGGTAGGGTAACGATCTCAATATTATGAGGAGGAGATTCTCATATTTTCCTGATTGGACGTAATGAAAAAAGGAGTAAATTTTTTTTATATCACACAGTTGACTGTGAATAATTTAATTCAAATAAAATCATTCAAGAATTAGTTTGTAAAATTCAGAATTAGTTAATAATCTAAGATTCGGCACTTCTTTCTTCACTCTTTTTCTCAATATATTATCATCAGTGACAAGATAATCCACATCGCATTTTGCTGTTGCGGCAATTAACGCATCATGCATCATTTTGATATTTCCTTTATAGATAGCATCAATTTCTTCACCATCATAAAAGGATGCTTCACCTAAACGGGAAACCCCAAGGACAAATCCT
Source organism: Methanoregula sp. (assembly GCA_039698055.1). Classification (GTDB taxonomy): domain Archaea; phylum Halobacteriota; class Methanomicrobia; order Methanomicrobiales; family Methanospirillaceae; genus Methanoregula. Next base: position 5,457 of record JBDKTL010000046.1, read on the forward strand.
CTCGTTGGAATGCGAGTACAGTAGTTCTGCATAAAATTCAAGAGATTTGATCGTAATCCTGAATTCGGAATTTTTTCGATTTCATCTTCCTGAATATGAGTTATACAAAGAGTCAATTTTCGATTATTCACAGCAAGAACAACACAATCAAAGAGGGTTTTATCGTATCCAATTGAATTGATAGCATTGGTATCCAGCATAAAGATAGGCATTTTTGAAATCCATCCAAAATATTTTAACATAACCAAATCGGTAATCATATAATTCGAAAATACATTTACCCCTTATTATGGGTGGTATTTATACAGTTATTCATATTATTTTTAAAACCTCTTCATTTTTTTGTGAGTAATGAATGTATTGTGCTGATTTCAAAGATGGGGGCTGATGCCCCCATACCCCAAAAAAAGATGAACGTCGCCGCCCCCGAGGGGACGCCCCCGCGGCGATCTGAATTCGGTTTTATTGATAAAAAAAAAATTCCTTAGAATCAATATTTACTGACAATTAAAAAAATGAGGATTTATGGGGGTCAAGGGGATGCTCCCCTTGGGGTGCCTCCCCCTTTGGGGGAGTGAGGGGGTCACCCTCATAATCTATCTGAAAGATTTGGAATACCTGGATGAACACAGGTTTTTGATGAAGCCGAAATTTTGCAATCTAGCAAAATCCGTATGAACTGAAGTGAATCTTTAAAAAAAATCTTATTCCAATAATCTTTATTGGATGTGCAAACATCACGTGACGTTTTTGTCATAGAGATGTAAGGAGCCATTATTTTTCCAACGGATTTTTCACAAAATACCGGCAGTACTGACGTATCGGACAGCGCTCGCAATGCGGTTTTTTGGCATCGCAGCACTCCCGCCCGTGGGTGATAAGGAGATCCGTCAGGTCGCCCCACACTGCCTGTGGATATATTTTCATAAGATCCTGTTCGATCACCGCCACGTTGTCGGTATCGGAAAATCCTATACGCTGTGCGAGGCGGCGGACGTGCGTGTCAACGGCAATGCCCTCGTTTTTCCCCAGCGCGTGATACAGGACAATATTTGCGGTTTTCCTGCCGACACCTGGGATCTTTACGAGGTCATCCATCGTTTGCGGAACCTTGCCGTCAAAATCCCGGAGAATTGTCTGTGCCGCGGCAATGATATGCCGGGTCTTGGCATGGTAAAACCCGAGACTGTGGATGATCTCCTCGACATCGGAAACTTCGGCATGGGCAAGTGATTTCGGGGTTGGGTACCTGGCAAAAAGCGGCTTTTTTACTTTTAAGACCGCACGATCAGTTGTCTGTGCGGAAAGAACCGTGAGAATAAGCACGACAAACGGCGTGCCGCGATCAACGCTCTTTGGAAAACCAACCGCATGAGGATACGCGGTAATCAGGACAGAATAGATATCTTTTGCATCCTGTTTTTTCATTATGGGGTAGGGCGGATTCGAACCGCCGTCAAAGCGTCCCAAACGCTCTAGGATGGACCAGGCTACCCTACTACCCCGCGCCTTACAGTATTGTTGCGGGTCTCTAAAAATACCTGCCGTTTGATGGGTGGGAAAATCAGAGCGGGAGCGGTTTTTTCCGGGTTTCGCTCACGACGGTTCCGGTAAAAGTGCCTTTTAAGATCGCGCCCGACAGGTTCTTTGGTTTGCTCCCGTCAAGTACCACGAGCGGGATGTGGCTGCGCTCGACAACCCGGGCAGCGACAATGTCAAGAACATTGTTCGATCCGGCGGTTAACGCCTTCGTCCCGACAATTTCGACCAGCTGCCGGGGCGTAAGCGTATCGTAGCGTTTCGCGGTTTTGTCTTTTTTCGGGTCGGCGGAATAAATGCCGTCAACTGACGTCACGTTGATAAAGACATCAGCCCGCACACGTTCGGCGAGCACGGCAGCAACGGCATCGGTGGTCTGGCCCGGTGTGATGCCGCCCATCACCACAATCTTACCGGTTTCGGCAAACTTTTTTGCCTCTGCATGGCTTTCGGCAACTTTCGGGTAGGCATCTCCTTCAAGAGCGGATATCAGGAGCGTGGCGTTCAGCCGGGTGATGAGGATGCCAATCTCATCAGCGGTGCCTTCGTCAATTGCGAGGCTGCGGGCAAGGTCGATATAGCGCCGCGCTTCACCGCCGCCGCCGACCACCACAAAAAGCCGGTGCTGTGCAGCAATATCCCGGAGTACCGGGAGATACGCCCTGATCCTGTTTTTCTCAAGGTCCGGAATGAGAATGGAACCGCCAAGCGAGATGACAACCGTCTTCATTGCACTAGTTTTTGTACCGGATAGTCTTAAGTTAGTTGTTGAATATGCTGCGCTGCCCGGTCTGTAAAAGCCGCGATATCTTTCCGGTTTCGGGAGGATATATCGGCCAGGTGTACCAGTGTAAGGACTGCAAGTATCGGGGCTCGTTTGTGCTCGACATCAATGAACCGGATGATACGGCATGGGAAAAAAATAAAGAATAGCGACAGCCGGACAATCAAACCAAGGAAGGGAACGTGTATGTACGAAGCGCGCCAGTACCAGAAAAAAGAGAAGAGTGCGGTGCAGTGCTCGCTGTGCAGCCATCGCTGCACGATCGCCGATACCAAAACCGGGATCTGTGGTGTGCGAAAAAACGATGGCGGGATATTGTACGCGACTACCTATGGCCTGATCAGTGCCGAGGCGGTTGACCCGGTTGAAAAAAAGCCGCTCTTCCACTACCTGCCCGGCACCCGGGCGTATTCTCTTGGCGGGATCGGGTGCAATTTCCATTGCGAGCACTGCCAGAACTGGCATATTTCCCGTGCCAATAAGGACACTATCCGTCTTGCTTCACTCTCTCCGGATGAAGGGGTCGGCCGCGCGATTGAAAGCGGGAGCGCGAGTATTGCATGGACGTACAATGAACCAACCATCTGGCACGAGTACACGCTCGATATGGGAACCCTTGCCCGGGCCCGGGGGCTTGGGACAATTTACGTGACAAACGGGTACATCACGGAAGAAGCCCTGCGGGAACTTTCGCCGATGCTGGGTGCATACCGGGTGGATCTCAAGGCATTTACGGACGGATTTTACAAAAAAATCTGCGGGGCGCATCTCCAGCCGGTGCTCGATTCAGCCATTGTCGCGCGGGAACTCGGTATGCACATCGAGACGGTGACGCTGGTCATCCCGGGCCTCAACGACAGCATGGATGAGACAGACGCCCTGATCCGCTGGGTGATCGAACATCTCGGCCCGGAAACGCCGATGCATTTCTCGCGGTTCCACCCGGATTACCAGATGACTGACCGGGCTGCAACACCCGTGGCAACGCTTGAGAAAATTTATCACCGGGCAAAAGAGCTTGGCCTGCAATTCCCCTACCTTGGCAATGTGTCTGACCACCCGTACGGCAATACGTACTGCCCCGCGTGCGGGACGCTCCTTATCGCACGACAGGGCTATTCCTGCCGGTTTGTTGCGCTTCACGGCGATACGTGCAAAAACTGCGGCGAACACATCGGGATCGTGCGCCATGTCTCCTGAACCTGCACAAGGATCAGAACCGGGTTTTGTTGCTGATCGGATGCTTGGCACCCTCACCCGGTACCTCAGGTTCATGGGCTACGATACGATCAGCGCAAATGGCTTCTCCCCGGGTAATGCAAAAGAAGATACCCTGCTCCTTGAGATTGCCACGCGGGAACACCGGGTTCTTCTTACCCGGGACCATGAACTTGCCGGCCGGGGCAGCGATCGTGCGGTGCTTGTGGATTCTGACGATGTGCTGGCGCAGGTCCGGCAACTGGTGGACCTTGGGATCATCACGCGCCGGTGCCTGATGACCCGGTGCTCGCTGTGCAATACTGTTCTGCGTCCTGCCACCGCAGAGGAGATTTCCGGTGCGGCATATGCGCCCCGCGATGCGCAGGACTTCGCTTTCTTCTGGTGTGGACCGTGCAAAAAATTATACTGGAACGGATCGCACGGGAAACAGTTGTCCCGGCGCATCGGAAACCCCGGTGACGGTGACCCGGATACACTGGAAACCGGATAGGTTTCTCCTTTTTCGTGCGGTACAATAATCTATCATTTATTTAGTCAGCGGGAAAACGGGTAGTAAATACAAGGTGTCTCCCATACCGACCTTCCGTGCCGCACCCGACCCTGGCAGTATCACCGGCCAGCGCATTATCGTTGCTACGGTGTCCCTCGCATCGCTGGTGGGAGCACTTGACATGAGCATTGTCAATATCACCGTTCCCACGATCATCAAATCCTGGCAGATACCCATTGGCCTTGGATCGCTAATCATCATCTCTTACATGCTCACCATCACCGGCCTGATCCTCTTTATGGGAAAACTGGGCGACCGGTACGGTTTCCGGTCCCTTTTTACCATCGGCCTTGTGCTCTTTGGCCTGGGCTCATTCCTGTGCGGCGTGTCGACGGAAATTACGAGCATGATCGCGTCCCGGGTGATCCAGGGGGCCGGTGCGGCAATGTTTTCTGCGATCGGGCCGGCCGTTATCACCACGTACCTGCCGCTGTCGGTCCGGGGGAAATCGCTTGGTTTTCTCATTGCCATGTCTGCTGTCGGGTTAGCACTCGGCCCCGGCCTTGGCGGATTTATTTCGCAGTACATCGGGTGGCGCTGGGTGTTTTTCATCAACCTCCCGATCGTACTCGTCGCGCTTGTCATGAGCTGGTACAGTATCCCCTCTGCATCGGGGACAACTGAACAAAAACCCCTTAATTTTATCGGACCGGCACTCTTTGTCATGGCCCTGATCCTCGTTCTTTCGGCGTTCTCGTTCTACCAGGTACCGGGCACACCGGATTTTGTCCTACTGCTGCTCTTTATGTCAGGGTGTATAGTGGGTGGGATTTTTGTTCTGCGGGAACGGAACAATCCTGATCCTCTTATCAGCCCGGCTCTTATACGGAACCGGGATTTCCGGCTGGCCATTGTCACCTGTTTTATCATAACGCTGCTCTTCTCCGGTGTCACGTACCTGATGCCCCTGTACCTGATCAATTCCCGCCATCTCGACCAGTCCCTGGCCGGGCTGATTATGACAGTGCCAGCACTGCTCTCGATCGTGGTGGCTCCTGCTGCCGGCAGCCTTGCCGACCGGCATGGGAGCCTTTCCATCTCCATCATCGCTGTCGGGCTTGCGGCGGCCGGGTTCCTGATCTTTTTTACGTTCAATCCTCTTACGCTGGTTATTGTCATCGTTGCCGGGATGGTTGTCACCCGGGTCTCCACGGCAGCGTTCTTTGGCCCGAACGCCCGGCTGATCATGGGGCACTGCCCCCCGGATTCAGTTGGCGACGGGTCCGGGATTATGATGACGGCCCGGCATGTAGGAATGGTCTTTGGAATTGCCTTTTTCCAGAGTGTATTTGCTATCCGCATGTATGCTGCCGGCATTCCCCGTGACGGGACGCCGCTTGTAGCGAAGTTGACACCGGCACTTTCCGTACTGGGGTACCAGGCAGTCTACCTGACCGCGTTTGCTCTTTGTATCCTTGTTATCTTCGTTGTACATATGACACGTGATGTGCCGGATGTGGATACAGGTGCCAAACCGGAAGAACTGAATGCCGATACGGTAATGATCCACGATTGAGGGTAAAGAACGATCATATCCCACAAAGAGCGTACAGTGTCCCTGACCGGCACTCCGCACCGGCACCCCCGGCAGGGGATTTACGAGCCCCGCTGATTTTCAGGGTTCACCGGGGATGAAACGGGCAACAAAAACTCCGGTTTTTTTATGGATAAGGGGAGTCCGGACTGGTCATGGTGCACAGTGGGACTGCACGTGGCATTTCCTTCACGGTTAGCGCTATGGTGCATGCCATAGAGGAAGTATACCGCGAGACCGATCCCGAGCCAGACGACAAACATGAGATGGGCAAGGGTATTGAGGTTGAAGATCAGGAATGAACAGGTGCCGACACAGAGGAGGGGAATGACCGGCACAAAGGGACAAGAGAACGGCCGGACAAGATCCGGCCGCTGAACCCTTAAGAGGAGGATGCCGATGGCAACGATTGCAAAGGCCACAAGCGTGCCCATGTTTACCAGTTCTGCAATGATCTTCAGGGGGAAGAAACCGGCGATGAATGCCGTGAGTATACCGGTGAACAGGATCACTTTTACCGGTGTCTGTGTTTTCTGGTGGATTTTTGAAAAAAATGACGGTAACAGGCCGTCCCGGGACATGGCAAAAAAAATCCGGCTCTGGCCAAACAGCATGACCAGGATCACCAAGGTCATGCCGCAGAGTGCACCGACAGATACCACAGCGGCACCCCATGATATTCCGATCCGTTCAAGAGCAAAGGCTATCGGGGCATTGATGGCATCCGCACCGGCAAGTTCCGCAACCGGCACAATCCCGGTAAGGATTACCCCGAGCACGATATAGAGGACGATGCAGATGGCAAGAGAGCCGATAAGCCCGAGGGGGAGGCTCTTTTTAGGATCTTTTGTCTCCTCGGCAGCCGTGACGACCGCATCAAACCCGGTAAAAGCAAAAAAAATAATAGCCGCGCCCGAGAACACACCGAGCCACCCTTTAGGTGGCATGAAGGGTGTCCAGTTTGCCGGGTTGATGGAAAAGAGTCCAAGAATAATAAACAGGACAATAACTGCAATCTTGATCCCGACGATGGCTGCATTTGTCCGCGCACTATTTTTGGTCCCCCGTATTAACAGCAGGGAAAGGCACAGGACAATAAAGATGGCTGGCAGGTTGACAATTCCATTGTCCGTTCCCGGTGGATTCACAAGAGCGGGCGGAAGAAAGAATCCAAGGGACACAAGCAGGGCATTGAGATACCCGGACCAGCCGATTGCCACAGCAGAAACTGCAAGGCCGTACTCAAGAATAAGATCCCAGCCGATGATCCAGGCCCAGATTTCGCCAAGCGTTGCATAGCAGTAGGTATAGGCACTGCCCGCGATCGGGATCATGGCAGAAAATTCCGCATAGCAAAGTGCAGCAAAGAGGCAGGCAACGCCGGCAATGGCAAAAGAGACCGGCAGTGCGTTGCCTGCATGCAGCCCCGCGACAATTCCGGACAGGACAAATATTCCCATTCCGATAATTCCGCCGATCCCGAGCATGACAAGATCAAACGGGGTCAGGGTACGTTTGAGGGCATGGTCGCTGTTCAGATCAGACATCATCTTGGTGATCTGTTTTTTCTGGAAGATGGCGTGGTCAAGGAGTAATCCTTTATTCATAATCGGCCTCGATTCAAGCGATTTTTTTTTGCATGCGGGGAAAATACGGAGAGCTGCCGAAGAGATTTGCCCCACCGGAGCCTGAGATGAATGTACGCTGACTGAATTCCCGGTAATTGTAATCTCCCATTTAAACGTGATAAAAAAACTGATGAGTGAAAAAAATATTTCACTAAAAATCGCCCCGATTTTTAAAATACGGTCTGGATGGGTGCAAAAATAATTTCACTCATCGCCGTATTTATACTGGACTCACGTGAAAATGATATCCTGTGCAGGGATTGAACCGCTGGCGGGTGTCGGTACGGGAGACGATATCTTACCGGCAGCCGCATAAAAAACCGGAAATTTGGGGTCTGGTAACAGGATCCGGCAGGAACTGTGCAGTATGATCAACGGATATCCTGTCGATGTTTCCGTGACCGTGAACTTACTCTTGAGTATCGGCATCGTCTTTGTCAGTATATGGGGCTATCATAAGATTGGCAGGGTGACACCGCTGTTTTTCGGGTTTGCCTATACCTTGTTTGCCATTTCCCATTATCTCATTTTAACCGGAGAGAACAATGCAGCCGGGATCATTTTTTTTATCCTTCGTACGGGGGGTTATGCCTTTGTGGTCATCGGTCTCTTTGCCCTCCTGAAAGATATCATATGGCGGCAGGAAGCGGAAATGGAACTGGCCCGGTTTACCAGCCGGCTTGAAAACCGCGTTCTTGAACGGACGGCCGATCTTGCACAGGCAAATGAGATGCTCATTGCCGAGGTCTCTCATCGTTCCCTTGCAGATAAAAGCCTCACACAATCCCTGCATGAGAAAGAGGTACTCATAAAAGAGATCCACCACCGGGTGAAAAACAATCTCCAGATCATCGTAAGCCTCCTGTACCTCCAAGCCCAAAAGACACAGGACCCTGCCTGTGAAGCTGCCCTTGCCGACAGCCAGACCCGGATACGATCCATGGCGCTCATTCACGAGAACCTGTACCAGTCCGGCGATCTTGCATCTGTCGATTTTAACCGGTACCTCAGGAACCTGTCCGGCAATCTCATGGTAGCCTATGATACCGGTCGTCACGGCATCCGTGTTACCACTGACGCACCGGATCTTGTCGTGAATATAACCACTGCGATCCCCCTGGGCCTGATTGCAAATGAACTGATCTCAAATGCCCTCAAGTACGCGTTTTCGGGACGTGATGGCGGAGAGATCACGCTGACCGGGTACCGGGAAAAAGAACGGATAATGCTGGTTGTCAGGGATAACGGGCGCGGAATCCCGGAAGAGTTTGACTGGCAGCACGCAGATTCCCTGGGATTCAGCCTGGTACTGATGCTGGTGCGGCAGCTGAAAGGGACGATCACCCTTGACCGCACAAACGGGACGACCTTTGTTATTATTCTCCCGAATCCGGAGTGAAATGATGCTTGAAAAACAGCCGTTGATACTTATTGTTGAGGATGAATTGATTGTTGCAGAGAACCTGCGGATTGTCTTAACCGGCATGGGGTACAATGTTCCTGAACCTGCCGGGAGCAGCGGGGAGGCACTGGCACGGGTATCCGAGATCCATCCGGATCTAATCCTGATGGATATTGTGCTTGAAGGATCCCCGATGGATGGGATAGAGACTGCAAAAAAGATGCACCAGTACGGAGATGTCCCGGTGATTTTTGTGACCGCGTATTCCGATGAGAATACCCTTATGCGGGTGAAGGGCACGGAACCGTATGCCTATATTCTTAAACCGTTTAACGAACGGGAACTGTCTGCTGCCATCGAACTGGCACTCCAGCGATACCACCTCGATCGGGAGATTAAAAAACGCGATAATCTCCTGTTTGCCATCAGTTTTGCCATTGAGTGGTTCCTGCGCAGGTGCCGTGCCATTCCCTCGGACGATCCGCGGTACGAGAAAAATCTTGAAACCGGGATCATGGAAATCCTTGAACATATCGGGTTTGCCGTTCAAGCGGCGGGTGTCTGCATATTCCGCCTGAATCCCGGGAGCGGGGGGAACTATGGCGCGACCGTTCAGTACCTGTGGGTCGATCCGGGAACTTCGGGATGTGGGAGGATTTCGATTTCGGGCATGGAATCTATCACGTTTACGACAAGCCTGTGGAGATCGCTTCTTGGGAGTGGTAATACCATTGCCGGGGATGTGAAAAAGTTTCCCGATGGGGAACGCCGGTTCTTTGAGAAATGCGGGATCAACTCGATTGCCGTTTTCCCCCTTTTTAAAAAGGACACCCTCTGGGGCTTTGTGGGTTTTTACGATACCGGACATCGCGACTGGTCGGACAGCGAGATGGAGGGTCTCCAAATCGCAGGAAACCTGTTAGGTGCCGTGCTTGAATGAGATGCGATTAAAAAGAGAGCATTTTTTTGATTTGATGCAGAGCCTGTTTTCCCCATCAATTTTCTCTTAAATCTCCTGCGTGAGAATCTTGTAAAACTTATCGGCCGCGTTGCGCTCGATCCATGGCCGGTGGCCGCATTTCTCCAGCAGGATAAACCGGAAGTCGGTTAGTTCTTTTGTAAGCGGAACCTTGACCCCGTCAGCCGGATGGGGATCCCAGTCCCCGTGGATTGCAACCACCGGGCAGGCGATCGATCGCGCCATCATCAGAAGAGACTTCTTGCGCCGTAGTTCAGATGCCTCGTCCCAGACTCCTTTGTATATATCATACTGGCGATGGAATGACTCCTCTTCTACTGGTAGTGGATCGAACGCATCAGCATGTGCAAGCAGGTTGCCCAGCTGTGCAAGGATGAGATTTTTATCACCGCCCTGACCGGTTTCAACCTGTTCAAGCAGGATTTTGGTCTCGGATTGTTCGGCAGGCGAGAGCCGCCCGAGACGGGTGGTGGTGATAGCGGTAGTATACTGGTCTTCAAACGGTGCGCTGCTGACAAGGATCAGTTTTTTCACGAGTTCCGGGTACCGTGCAGCAACAATCCAGGAAAGAAAAGCTCCCCACGAGAACCCGACCAGCGTCACGGGCTGCTGCCCGTATGTCGTGAGCACCAAACGGAGCTCGCGCACCTGCCCTTCCAGCGTTGTCTCGGTCTGGAGCGGTTCAAGAACGCCTTTTACCGTTGAAATTTCACGGGCAACGGTTGCCATCTCCCCCGGGGCACCCGGGCCGCCGTGGATGACGGCAACCGAATACGGACTGGGCCCCCATTTCCTCACCGGGCTCATAAGCAGTACCCGGTTATTTCCCTGACGGATAAAATGTTCGAGATCAAAAAAGAAAAACCGGTATCAGGATTGTTTCCCCGCTCTCTGCATCAGTGCCAGCAGACCTGCGAGAATTGCGGTGGGTGTTGGCGGGTTGCCGGGAATTTTTATATCAACGGGAAAAAGTTTGTCCGCCCCGCCCAGCACCGCATACGTCCCTTTGAAGATCCCGCCATCGCAGGCATCGTCCCCAACCGCCACGACAAATTTCGGCGACGGCATGGCATCATAGGTTTTTTGTGCGGCAATGGTCATGTTGTGCGTCACGGCGCCCGTGACCATCAGCACGTCCGCGTGACGTGGCGAAGCGACAAAACTGATGCCGAACCGCTCCACATCGTAAAATGCGTTGGACAGATTGTTGATCTCGATCTCGGCGGCGTTGTCGCTGCCGGTATCCAGTTCGCGGATGGCAAGGCTGCGCCCGAACCGGGCATCGATCTCCCGTTTGATTGCCTGCCCGATATCTTCAATTTCCTCATCGCGAACGGGCGTTGGTTCGGTCATTTTTTTCTTGAACAGGCAGGAAAATGCATTGACCATTCAGATCACCTCACAAATCCGTCCCGGCGTATGACAGGTTCAGGCTCTTGTTGATCACCGGGAAATCTGCGATGATATTTCCCGGCGCCGCATGTTCGATTGCCAGCCAGTTCCCAAACGATGCGGTCCGGACTTTATACCGGTCGACCACGCCGTTTTTAATGGAGAGCCAGCAGAGATTTTCACCCCGTGCTGATTCGACAAGGGAAAGGGCATACCCGTCGTGAACCGGTGCGGAGCTGCGGACATCCCCGCTGGGAATTGCTGCAATCATCTTTTCGATCATGTCCAGTGAGTCCATGATCTCCGCAGCTTTTATCGTAAACCGGGCGATCACATCCCCGTCATGCAGGGGTTTCGATTCAGGCCGGAACCGGTCATAGATCCCATACGGGTGGTATACCCGCACATCCACTATCCCGCCGGACGCCCGCGCCATCGGTCCGGTGATGTTGAGCGGGCGCAGCAGCTCTTTTTTGATAATGCCGGTTGTCGTGAACCGGTCGATTACCGAAGGTGTTGAGAGGACAATCTTGAGACCGACCTTGTATTGTTTCCGGAAATCTCTGATGAATCCTGCAAGTTCCTGGAGCGATGAGTTTTCGATATCTTTTGTTACCCCGCCAATGCAGATCATGCCACGCATGAACCGGGAACCGGTAAGAGTTGCACCCTCCCGGAATATTTCCTCACGCAGCACCGAGAACTGACTGGCGCCCAGCGGGAATGCGACATCGGTGAGCATCCCTGCCTGATCGCCAAGATGCGAGCAGACCCGTTCCAGTTCGCACAAAATTGTCCGCAGGTACCATGCCCGGTCCGGAACAGGAATGCCAGAGGTCCGCTCTGCCGCTATACAGAAATTGGTTGCGTTTGCTACGGACTCATCGCCGCTGATCGCTTCGGCAACCACGACGCAGTCCGCTGGCAGTTTTCCTTCCGCACATTTCTCGATGCCCCGGTGCGTGTAGAACATGCGGATCTCAAGGCCAAACACCGTTTCCCCGATGACGCTGAACCGGAAATGACCCGGTTCGATGATCCCGGCATGCACCGGCCCGACGGCAACCTGGTACACCCCGTCGCCCGTGATTTTACGGAACGGGTATTCTTCTGTCGGGCTGACCGATTCTTTTACGGCAACCGGGACATTGCGCACCGATTTCTGCAGAGGGTGGAACCCGGCCGGATAGGATTCGTGCAAAAACAGCCTGCGGGTGTCAAATGCCCCGTCAAACTCCACGCCAAAACCGTCACGGCATTCCCGTTCGAACCATGATGCGGAAGGAAAAACTGACGCAATGGACCGGGCCCGGTCATTCACGTTGCGCACAAGGATCAAAATGTTATCCTTCCGGATAAAGACCGAGAGCAGTGAATAGGGCCATTCTTCACTGAACCCTTCGACACAGAACAGCGCCGCAAGGACGAATTTGTGTGCCGCAAGATACGGGACGGCACAAGCAAATTCCGAATCTGAAACGGTCAGGTAGGATTCATTGTTCGAGCCGATTGCGATCCGGGAAGGAGCATCAGCGCCAAACAGTTCAGCAACCACAGTTTTCAGGATATCGGGTGGTTCTGTCATTAAAACCTCAGCTCCGTCACAATCTGGTTAAGAAATGCAGTTCCCCCTGCCGGGAAAAATATTCCGATGATAAGAATTAGCGCAAGCAGTGCAACAATCGGGAGTTTCATACTCAGGGGCGTTTTATAGGGGGGTAATTCCTGTTGTTGCCGGGAAGAGGTCTGCTTACCAAATGCCGTGATCACAAAGTACCCGATTGCTGCTGCCGCGATGAAGAGGAGGAAAAGGACAAGTGCAAGCACGACAAGCGATTCCGTGCCAAGCGAGAGCAGGATAAAGAATTTTGAATAGAAGACCGGGAAGGGCGGCATGCCGATGATCGCAAGACCGCCGATAATAATACCCCATGCAGCAAATGGCTGGAACCGGAACACGTCTCGTATGTCATCGATCGCCTCGCCAAACAGGTGGCTCTTGTACTGCCGGTGCAGGATACCTGCCGACAGGAAGAGGGAGGCTTTGGTGAATGCATGCGCCATCACGTGGAACAATACCCAGAAGAGCGCAAACGGTGTGGCAACGGCAAGTCCGATAAGGATGATGCCCATATTCTCGATGCTTGAAAATGCGATCAGTTTTTTTAAGTTCTTTTCTGCAAGCATGGAGAAGACTGCTATCGCTATTGTGAAAATGCCAAAGAGCCCCAGCATTGCCGCGATGGTCGGGAGTGCTGCGGTCTGGTGCGCGAGGGCATAAACCCTGATGATCCCGTAGATACCGACATTGAGCAGCACACCGGAAAGAAGGGCGCTGACCGCTGACGGGGCTTTTGCATGCGCCTCGGGGAGCCAGGTATGGAACGGGAAGATGCCGGACTTTGCGGCAAACCCGATAAAGACCAGCGCACAGGCAGCAGTCATCATGCCGGCGGGAAATGTGGCCGCATGTTCCATGAGCACCGTCCAGTTCAGGGTACCGGTACCAAGCGTTGACCGTGAGACCTCAAAGAGAAAGATCAGCCCGACAAAGGAGAAGAGCATCGCCGCAGATGCAATGAAGATGTATTTGATCGCCGCATCGATGTTCTCCCGTGCGGAGAGGATTGCAACAAGCATTGCGGAGATGATCGTGGTCATCTCGGCAAATATCCAGAACAGGGCGAGGTTATCCGAGAAGAATGCAAGGATTATCACCAGCTGGAGCAGGCACCATGCGCCGTAGAATAACCTGATGCTTCCTTTCTCCAGTTCCCCGCTCGAGAGCAGGTTCTCGACATATCCGCCGGCATAGATGGCAGCGCAGGTAAAAATTATGGTGGTGATAATGACTTCATACAGCCCGAGATGGTCGATGAAGAAAAATCCGCTGCCGACAAGAAATGCATTGACCGGCACCTGCTGCCAGAGCAGAATCGAGAAGGAAATTCCTGCATAGATCACAGCCTGTGCAATACTGACCATGTTCATCTGCCGGTGCGTGCGGCAAAGCCCGATGAGGACGAGGGCAAGGATCGCAACAAGCGTAAATGCAACCAGTATCATGGCAAATCTCCCTTTTCTTCCCAGAGGTAGAACCGGTGGAGCCGGTTATGGTATTCCTCAAGCGTCGAATCGATACCCACCGTAAGGATGGTTGTCAGGAGCACGAGGATGATAAGATCGATGACAATCAGAAATTCAATGATGAACGGCAGTTCCGTAGCAAAAAGCCCAAAGAGCAGGACGCCGTTTTCCATGGAAAGGTAGCCGAGCACCTTTGTCAGGGCTTTTTTGCGGCTGAAGGTAACCATCATCCCCATCAGCATGAGGGAAATGCCGATAACCGCACCAAAGAAAAAGAGGTTGCTCCTGACCGGTATCTCCACAAGGATGCGGGACAGTGCGATATAGATCACAAGCATCAGGCCAAGCGAGATAAAGAGCGAACTCGTGGGGCTCAGGAAATGGAATTCGATATCCCGTTTGATCCGGATTTTCTCCTGAATAGTCGCGATAAAGTACGGGATGATGAGCACTTTTGAGATGAACGTGACAAGGGCAATGCCAAACAGTACCGCTGATCCCTCCATCCCGTAGAGTGCAAGCGCGATCCCCACGAGCGCAAGCGACTGGAGCGCATACACCCGTATAAGGGAGATAAGATTGCGGGTCGTGATGATATACGCGGCGGTGATAATGACAGCGACGAACAGGATCCTGATCACCGATTCAAGAATGAGTGTGCTGGTCATGCAAACACCTCGATGATAATCACGAGCGTGGAAAAGAAAAATGCCATAATGAACAAACCGGGGAGGCGGAAGAACCGCATCTTTGCCATCGACGATTCAAAGAGCCCGGTAATACCTGCAAGGATGGCACCTTTGACGGCAAAAAGGCAAAATGCGAGTGCGAGTGCGGCAAGCGAAAGACTGGTGGCAAGTCCCCACGGAATAATGAGGTTGATTATCAGTGCCATAATGAGCGTCTGTTTGATCGCCGCTGACAGTTCCATGAGCGCGAGGTTCCGGCCGGATTGCTCGAGAAGCATTCCCTCATGGATCATCGTCAGTTCAAGGTGAGTCTCCGGGTTGTCCACCGGCAGCCGGGACGTTTCAACGATCAGGATGATAAATAATGAGATCCCGATCAGGATCAGGGTTGGCGATACGGGAGTCCCGGATGCAGAAGAGACCAGCACCATGTCAAAAATGTTGAGCGATTTGAAGACAAACGCCAGTGCTGCAAAGACGATAATTGTGGTGGGTTCGATAATTGCCGATATGCTCATCTCGCGGGAACTGCCCATGCCGCCAAACGAACTACCTGCATCCAGCCCGGCAAGCGCCATGAAAAACCGGGCGAGCACGAGCAGGTACAGGAACAGGATGATATTCCCGATTCCGCCAACCGGGTCCGTTACGTAGATCAGCGGTACAAAAAGCGACGCCGTGAGGAGCGCCGCGATATTTACGTAGGGCGTCACCCGCATGATCCACGAAGCGTTCCGCGAATAGATCACTTCCTTGCTGAACAGTTTTGCAATCGTATAGTACGTCTGGAAGACTGAAGGCCCCTGCCTTCCCTGGGTCCACGCCTTCACTTTTTTAATCAGGCTGACAAAGAGCGGGGAAATTGCGATTACTGCAAGGGTATTGAGCACGCAGTACA
The DNA here is from genome assembly GCA_039698055.1 of Methanoregula sp. GTDB lineage: Archaea > Halobacteriota > Methanomicrobia > Methanomicrobiales > Methanospirillaceae > Methanoregula. The sequence goes on from JBDKTL010000046.1 coordinate 21,160, forward strand.
GGACAAAATCCAGTATCATGCACAGACCCCCAGGAACAGGATGATCGCGACAACGGTGACAAAGACGTACAGGATGTAGGTGTCCAGGCACCCGTTCTGAACCCGTGCAATGGCAGCGGCGGCGCGGGTGGATGCCCCTGCGATGGGGAAGTACAGGTATTCTTCAAAGAATTTGATTAACCGGATATCGGCAGTACCCTCTTTGAGGAGGCAGTTGTGGGCATCGTAATATGTCATGTGGCTGGTCTTTTTTGGCCGGTATATTGCAGAAAAGAACGTGACAACCGGCTCGGAGAACCCGTGCCCGGTATATTCGGTGGATGATGGCAGCGATTTGATGCCGCATCCCCATGTTTCACCGATCCGGACGTCGCGGGAGGCAGTGAAATAGAGTACCGTGTACGCAAGGGCGCCCATGAACAGGAGCAGGATGCTCACAAGGAACATATCCGGGATGGGAAGGGTATACCCTGCAAAGGTGAGGATCTGGAATGCGCCAATACCAAGCACGATACATGCTCCGGCAAGGATCGCAGGCCCGGCAATCATGGCCCGGTTCACTTCTTTTGCCTCAGAACTTTCACGGGAACGGGGCTGTGCAAGGAATATGGAGCCAAACGCCTTGACAAAGCAGGCAGCGGAGAGTGCGCTTGTCAGGGCAAAGAGCGCAAGGCAGATGAAGAGGAGCACTTTGACGAGCGGGTCAACAACGGCGACCGACTGGAAGAACGCAATAAAGATCAGGATCTCGCTTGCAAACCCGTTCAGTGGCGGCAGGGCTGCAATCGATATTGCACCAACAAAAAATAATGCCGAGGTACAGGGCATGCGGTGTGCGAGTCCACCCATTTTCTCGATGTCCCGTGTATGCGTGGCATGCACGACCGATCCTGCGGTGAGGAAGAGCAGGCTTTTGAAGAGTGCATGATTGAGCGAGTGGAAGAGTGCGCCAAGCAGGCTGATCGTGGCAAGAAGCGGCAGGCCAAGCGCGACGAAAATGACATACAGCCCGATGCCGACAAAGATGATGCCGATATTCTCGATGCTTGAGTATGCGAGCATTCCTTTCACATCATGCTCTTTTAATGCGTACATGATGCCGAGAACTGCCGATGCGGTACCGGCAATGAGGATAAGTACTCCCCATCCAAGATCGAGAGTGAACACTGAAAGAATAAACCGGACAAGGCCGTACACGGCTACTTTCAGCATCACACCGGACATGAGCGCCGAAACCGGGGACGGGCTAGCGGGGTGGGCATAGGGCAGCCATTTATGAAACGGGATAATACCGGCTTTGATGGCAAAGCCGATAAAAAGTGAAAGAAATGCAACCGTGATGAGGGCCGTGTCTGCCGAATGCACAGCGGCGATAGCAAAAGAACCGGACGCTGCATAAAGTGCAATAAACCCCAGCATCACAAAAAGCGTCGAAAGATGGGTCATCACAAAATAAAAGATCCCGGCATTTTTTGTATCCGGTCCGGCATACTCATACATGACAAGGAAGAACGAACTGGCGGCCATCAGTTCCCAGAACAGCAAAAATGAGACCGTGTTTGCCGAGGCAACGACCAGTGCCATTGCCAGCACAAAGAGATTGGTACAGCCGCAGAGCAGGTTGCGCCGTCCCCCGCCGTCCATGTGTTCGGTGTATCCTGTTGAGTAAAGTGCGACGCACGCAGCAACCACACCAATGATGAGAAGGAAAAATGCCGCGAGCCGGTCAAAGAAAAAACTCACCGGAAATGCGCCAAACGGCTGGTATACCGTGAAGGCTGTTGGAATACCGGTGACGAGAATGACAAGGGAGAGCCCGGCAAGGATCGTGGATGCAATGATGGTGCAAGCCAGGGAGATGGTGCGGATGAACCGGCGATCCTGCATCGCACCGGCAAATGGCACGAACATCCCGATAAGGTAAATCAGAACCGCGAGAGTAAACGCCAGCTGGATCATCAGCGCCACCTGATGTTTTGCCGGACCGGGACCCGGCACATTCGCAGCGAACCGTTGCGGTCAGGGACGAGATAGCCTTTGGGATATCCCGCGGGTGTCTTCATTCTGCACCTGCCATTTCCGTGAAGGATCCCATACGGACTGCTGAAGGTTCACGCTTCATGGGGCAGACATCGATTCCCCTGAGATCGCCAAGACAGAAACTGAACCGGTCCCGGATGGTTTTTGGAAGGTCCGGTTCCGGGATCGGGAAAAACCCCATGCCGCCGTAAAACTCCATCAGTTCTATCTTGGCATGCATGTAGAGGGTTTCTTCTCTCCCGCATTCTTCGATCAACTGTTCCATGACCGAGCGGGCAAAACCCCGGCGGCGATACTCGTCAAGGACGTACACCCCGTCAACTTCGAGCCCGTCCGGGTGGCGGGAGCACCGGGCAACACCGACAAGGCGTGTTCCGGCAAATGCGGCAAAAAGCCGGTCGGTTGCCAGGTCGGCCTTCTGCTGGTGGTAATGCACCCAGAGTTCGTTTTCCGCACGCACCATCTCGTTCGCAGAGAGCTCCCGTACAATGACAGAACCCGTAACGGGGATCGTGACAGATGTGTTGACCGGGAAAAGAACTCTTTTTTGGATGAGGTTGAACAAATGCGGGCGGAACGTGACAAAACTTCCGCTCTCTTCACCCGCAAGCGTATATAATGTAAGGAGTGTAGTATCTTCGCTGAACTGGTCCGGATCAGCGCTAGAGGATATGGCTGGTATAACCCGCCTCCTGTATTCTGGTAGATACGTGTATCATGGCAAACCCGGACTATAGTCCCAAAGGTAATCACAAGCAATTTAGTCTGGAGCTATTACTTTTTTTCCAGTATAAATCCCGATGGTGATTTTGGACAAAATCACTCACGGCATAAACAATTTTTTGGTTTGTCTGTGGTTGTTCACGTTTATCACAGGATAATGAATGAAAATTTTACAATATTTTTACAAACCGGGGCTGTTTATCTAAAATACTCATATATGCGCGGTTTGCAGCATTTTTTTGTTGGAATGAAAATAATCAACAATTTGGGGTCGGATGATAAATCCAGCCGATATTTATCGCCAGACTATCCAGCGGAAGAAATACGAATATTTATTATATTTCCTGCACGACGAAAACCTGTGGTGTACTGGAAAACGATGACCATGTTGCCAACGGAAATGATGCATAATGATTGACAACCTGCTCTTAGGAAATTACAAATTCAGGGAGACCGATTTCAGCCCGAATATTGACTATTACCGCGAACTGGCACACAGCCAGCATCCGTCGGTTCTCTGGATTGGGTGCTCGGACTCACGTTTGCAGACCGGACATATCACGCAGGCCAGAGCGGGGGAACTTTTTATCCAGCGCAATATCGGCAACATCGTGCCGATCCACGACTGGAACTTTGCAACTGTGCTTGAATACGCGCTTATGCACCTCCATGTAAGCGATATCGTAATCTGCGGGCATTCAAACTGCGGGGCGATACGGGCACTGGATAATGAGAGCACGGATTCCTATATCCCCCTCTGGCTGAATAATGCCCGGGAAGCACAGGTCCGGGTGGATAAAACGATTGCCCCGCCAACGACCGTGCTTGAAAAAGAAGAACGCTACTATCTGATAGAGCAGGAAAATGTCCGGCTCCAGATCGAGCACCTGCATACCTACCCGATCCTGAAAAAGGCGGTGGATGATAAAAAAGTCGAGGTTCACGGTCTGTATTATGATCTCGGCACCGGTGCCCTGACGCGGGTGACCTGAATCATAAACAGGCATCAATCTCTTTTTTAATCCGGTCAAGTGAAATTCTGCCGATGCGGGTGAGTTTGTTGTTTACCAGCACCATCGGAATGGGGGGGAGTTCCGTTTCAAGAATCGTGCGGATATGATCCGGGACTTCAGTATCGATCAGCGTCAGTTTTACGTCCACGTTCTTTCCATATATCCCTTCAAGTGTGTTTTTGAGAGCGGCATATGCCCTGGTAAGATCTCCTGACGGGTGGCATTCCGAAAGCCCGCAGGTGCGGTCAGCGTCACAGGGAAACGGTGAACATTCAGAGTTTTTCAGGCCGATTATTTCGACAAGTACCGGGCCGGTCATGCCAGGTACGTTGGTTCTGGCAATATTTGAGTATTCGGGAAGTTGCAGGGGGGATAATGGAGCAGGCGATGAAAAACGGTAGAGTCCTGATGCGGTTTTATCACCGGCACGAGGAAATTTTTTAAGATGTTGCAATACGTTTTTTTCCTAAAAGTTTTTTTGGTTCTTTTTCATTTAAAAGGGGCACACTGCCCCTCGTACCTCCGGTTGAGATGGCCCCCACTCCTGAGTCGGTTTATAAAGATGCTCATTCATCAAGGAAAAATTATTCAATTTTGTTGAGTGTGAAAAACGATCCTGCCCAAAGAAGTGCCGACATTGCGATAGAGCGACATCTTCGGGTAGGGGATGGATCGTAAATGATTCAGACAAGTATTCACACAAAATAAACCGACAACGAAACAATCATTTCATCATGCTTTTTTTCAGAATTAAAAATTATTTTCACACCATCTTTTAGGGGCATACTCGTGTGCTCACTGAACACAGCAACAAAAAGGATAAAAAAAATCAGATAAACCGTTCGAACCGGTCTTTGGTCACTTTGCAGATCGGGCAGATGCCGGGTGGTTCCAAGCGTGCACAGAGATATCCGCAGACGGTACAACGCCAGACGGGTAACGGAAATACCGGGCTGGTTGTTGCACTGACCGTGTGTATGGCTTTTGTAATGCCCCGCTCTGATCGGGGAGGGCGACGTTCCGGAACCGGCCCGGCCTTTTCGTTTCCGGTTGAAATCGCCGCATTGACATAGAGCGCACAGTAGCAGGCATTGAACTCCTCAACATCATCGTCCCGGTACCGGCACGGGCAGATAATGTCGAGGTCCTCTGCTTTTTTCCCTGACGCCAGCCGGCAGGGGCATGCCTGGTACCCGTAACGCCGCTCGTTTTTTATCAGGCCCCGGATAAGTGACCGGACAAAATCGGTATCCGGGTTCAGGAAATATCCGTGCTCATCGCAATCCGCCTTGAGCGTGCGGTATAACCGGTCGATGTCCGGTTCTGAAACTTCAATAAAACTCATGCACCAAACGCCTTCCGGATTTCTTCTTCACGGAACCCGATAATGCTGGATTTGTTATTGATCACAAGAGTCGGAAACGAACCCTGCGGATTCCATTTCTCAAGTTCGTCCATCACGGCGTTCTGTTCATTACTTTCCAGAAGATCTACGTACTGGTAACTGAATGCAATCCCCAGTTCCGTTAACAGTTCTTTTGTTTTTTTGCACCACTGGCAAGTGGATAGTGCGTACAGCATCACCTGGCCGTGATCCTTTCCCGTTACCTGTTCGATAGCCATAGAGTAACTCCGTTTCCCGTATCAGAGAGATTGACGTAAGATAGTATATAAAAATGGGTATTCGATACTAATCGCGTTTCTTTCAGGCCCGTTCTGGCATGACGGTATTATCCGGACTGGTGTACCTGACATTATCGTTAATAACTCATCAGGCACATAGGATATGGAAATTATGAAGGCTGTTCTGGGTCTGGAGGATGGTGAATTTGTTGTCGGGGATGGATTTGGCGTTGAAGGAGAACGGGCCGGAGAGCTCGTGTTCAATACCCAGATGACAGGATACATGGAATCCTTGACTGATCCCAGTTATTTTGGCCAGATCCTGATGTTCACATTCCCCCTTATCGGGAACTATGGTGTCGATAAACAAAATTTCCAGAATCCTAAAGTCTGTGCACTTGGCTGCATCGCAAAAGAGATTTGCGAAAAACCTGCTGCCCTGCCATCAATCCGAGCCTTTTTTGAAGAACAGGGTTTGCAGGGCATGCAGGGCGTCGACACCCGGGCACTGACTATCCGCACCCGGGTTCACGGGACAATGCGTGCGGCGCTTGTTGTCGGCAGTGATGATGGCGAGTATGCGGTCAGCCTTGCACGAAGAACCCCGACTATCTGCGATATTTCCCCGATACCGGAAGTATCCTGCAAAGAACCATACCATATACCGGGCAGCGGAAAGCGCATCGCTATTATCGATCTCGGTGTAAAGAAAAATATTCTCATAAGCCTTTCCAAACGCAAGGGCGATTTGTACGTGTTCCCTCATGATGCTGATTCGGATCAGGTTATTGCCTGCAAACCCGATGCCCTGTTTATCACGAACGGGCCCGGCGATCCCAAACAGGCGCATCAGGCCATCAAGTGCATCCAGGACCTGCTCGGGCAGCTGCCTGTTTTTGGCATCTGTATGGGTAACCAGTTATCAGCGCTGGCACTTGGTGCGGATACGTATAAAATGAAATTTGGCCACCGTGGAGCCAACCAGCCGGTCCGCCATGTGGACGGGTGTATTTTTATCACAACGCAGAATCACGGGTTTGCGGTTGATGGTGACACGCTTCCTGAAGGGTGTACTATTACCTACGAAAATGTGAACGACGGGACCGTTGAAGGATTTGAGAACAAAGAACTGAATCTGACGACCGTCCAGTTCCATCCCGAGGCGCATGGCGGCCCGCGGGATACGGAATCCCATTTCTTTGATTCGCTGTTCCGGAGGATTGCCTGATGCCAATAAGAACGGATATCAAAAAGGTCCTGCTCATCGGGTCAGGTCCGATCCAGATAGGCCAGGCTGCAGAATTCGATTTCTCCGGAACGCAGGCATGCAAATCGCTTCGTGAAGAGGGCATCAGGGTCGTACTGGTCAATTCGAACCCGGCGACGATTATGACCGATCCTGAAACGGCGGATGAAGTGTATATCGAGCCGCTCCGGGCAGATTTCATCGCGAAGATTATCGAGAAGGAAAAACCGGATGGCATTCTTTCGGGAATGGGTGGGCAAACGGCGCTGAACCTTACCGCGGAACTTGCCGAGATGGGCGCACTCAAGGACGTAGAAATTCTTGGCACACCATTAAAGGCAATCTACCAGGGAGAGGACCGGGAGAAATTCCGTGACCTGATGAAGGAAATTGGTGAACCGGTACCGCATAGTATCGTCCTGAATTCAGTAAGCCAGATCGACGATGCGATAAAAGAGATCGGTCTCCCGGCCGTCGTGCGACCAGCATATACCCTTGGCGGGGCGGGGGGCGGTATTGCCCAGTCACGCGAGGAACTGATCCGGATTGTTGAACTTGGCCTTTCCCGTTCCCGTATCCACCAGGTTCTTATCGAAGAAAGCGTGATGGGCTGGAAAGAGATTGAGTTTGAAGTGATGCGGGATGCATCTGATACCTGCGTGATCATTTGTGGCATGGAGAACGTGGATCCTATGGGTATCCATACCGGGGAGAGCGTGGTCGTTGCGCCTATCCTGACCCTCCGCGACGACGAGTTCCAGATGATGCGGACTGCTGCTATCCACATCATACGGGCGCTCAATGTTCAGGGTGGCTGTAACATCCAGTTTGCGTTCCTGAACGGGGATTACCGGGTCATCGAAGTAAACCCCCGGGTCTCCCGCTCGTCTGCACTTGCATCCAAAGCGACCGGGTATCCAATCGCACGGGTTGCAGCAAAAATCGCAGTCGGCCTGCGCCTTGATGAAATCAAAAATACCGTCACCGGGTGCACCGCCGCATCGTTTGAACCCACGATCGATTATGTCGTTGTTAAAGTTCCCCGTTGGCCGTTTGACAAGTTCAAAGGCGCCGACCGGACGCTTACCACATCGATGAAAAGCACCGGTGAGGTGATGGCAATCGGACGGACGCTTGAGGAAGCGTTCATGAAGGCCAAGCGTTCTGTCGATACGGATGTCCGCAGTCATACGAGCCCAAGCGAGATCCGTATGATCCTGTCGCGCCCGACCGATGAGCGGTTTCACTGCCTGTTCGATGCATTCCGACAGGGATTTTCCATTGAAGAGATCGTGCAGCTCACGTCAATTACGCCGTTTTTCCTTGAAAAAATAAAAAATATCGTGGACATGGAAAAACAACTGGCGGTCCGGTGCGAGGATGCCGATATCCTTGCGGCAAAAAAATATGGATTTACCCATGCAGAAATTGCTGAAATTTCAGGAATGCCACTGGATGCTATCGCACGAATTGCCGGAGACCCCTCCTATAAGATGGTAGATACCTGTGCAGCAGAATTCCCGGCCATCACCCCCTATTTCTATTCGACGTATGAACCCAATTGCGAGATCGTGAGGAGCGACCGGCAGAAAGTGCTGATCCTTGGTTCAGGCCCCATCCGCATCGGCCAGGGAATAGAATTTGATTATTGCACGGTTCACGCTGTTCAGGCCCTTCGGGAAGAGGGCGTGGAAGTTCATATTGTCAACAACAATCCCGAAACGGTATCTACGGATTTTGATACGTCAGATCGTCTCTTCTTTGAACCGATGCTTCTTGAAGATGTGGCAAATATCCTCAAAAAGGATAACTATTACGGTGTGATGGTCCAGTTCGGCGGACAGAATGCGGTAAACCTTGCAGTCCCGGTCGAAATCGAGATTAAAAGGCTCGGGTTATCGACAAAAGTGCTGGGGACAAGTCCTGACGCGATGGATATCGCTGAAGACCGGGACCGGTTCAGCGTCCTGCTCGATAAACTGCATATCCCCAGCCCGAAGAACAGTTCTGCGTATTCTGAATCTGAAGCAAAGGAGAAGGCAGAAATGATCGGGTACCCGGTAATTGTCCGGCCGTCATATGTCCTTGGCGGGCGGGCAATGGAGATTGTTCACGATACAATCGAACTGGAAACCTACATGAAGGAGGCAGTCCGGGTCAGTCGGCACCATCCCGTCCTGATCGATTCATATCTCCAGAATGCGGTCGAACTTGATGTGGATGCAGTTTGTGACGGAGAGGATGTCCTTATCGGTGGCATCATGGAGCATATTGAGCAGGCCGGTATCCATTCCGGTGATTCAGCATGCGTAATACCGACCCAGTCGCTCTCGGCATCCATCGTGAACACGGTCAGGGAGTACACCCAGAAGATTGCGCTTGGTCTTGGGGTTGTCGGCCTTGTTAATCTCCAGCTGGCGGTCCGGGACAACGTCGTGTACGTTCTTGAGGCCAATCCGCGCGCAAGCCGGACGGTACCGTTTGTGTCCAAGGCCACCGGTCTGCCCATTGCAAAGATTGCAGCAAAAGTGATGATCGGAAAGAAACTGCGCGATATGGGTTACCATGAACGCGAGTTCAGGCATATTGCAGTAAAAGAAGTCCTCCTTCCCTTCAATAAATTATCCGGTGTGGATACGATGCTAGGTCCGGAGATGAAGAGCACCGGTGAGGTTATGGGGATTGATTATGACTTCGGGCTTGCCTTTTACAAAGCCTGTATCTCCGCGGATAATGAACTACCCTTAAAAGGCAATATTTTCATTTCCGTGAATATGGAGCAGAAAGAAGATGTTATTCCCATTGCCCGGCACCTGCGGGATCTTGGCCTTACGCTTTTTGGAACTGAAGGAACTGTGGACTACCTCCATGAAGCAGGTGTGGAAGCACATCTTGTGCGAAAAGTGCAGGAAGGTTCACCAAACGTGCTTGACATGATGCGGCACGGTGAGATCCGCCTCATCATCAATACACCGCAGGACAAGCAGTCCCGTCAGGATCATTACCAGATCATGCATGCGGCAGTAGACCTCCAAATCCCCTATATCACCACGCTTCAGGCAGCGCGGGCAGCTGCGCTGGCGATTGATGCAATCAAGCGAGAAAAGATGACGCTTGAGCCTATCAGCCACTATCTGAAGTGATTAACGTCTGACAACCTGGATTTTTATCAGGTTTTTTCGTCATTTTTTTCTGCGTACCTGTTGTTTTTATCCAGAGGGTACATGAGCCATAATAGAATATGCTTATATACCGAGATAACAAAAAAACATGCATGAAGAAAATTTTTGTTGTTCTTGCAGTCCTGTTTATCGGGATTCTGTTAGCGGGATGCACATCCCAGCCGGCAACTCCTGTAGCCACACCCACTCCAACTGAAGTTTTGACCGCTGTGCCAACCGCCGTTCCAACCATGGAGGTTACGACTGCCGTACCAACAACCGCTGCCACTCCGGAAGTAACCGCAACCCCCACGCCAACACCGACACCGGTACCGACGTACACCATGACATTCACGACGACTATGCAGGTTCTCAATGGTCCAGATGCGTACATCAAAGCCGGGACAAAAGTCATCTGGATGAACAATGACTCGTTAAAACCCCACGGTATACAGGCACTTAGCTCCCAGACTGGACAATATTTCGGTACGATGGAATCAAAGTCAATTCCTTACGGAAAAACATATGAAGTAACTTTTGACAAACCGGGTTCATACGATTACACGACCACATTCCAGCCCCATCTGATGGGAAAGATTGTCGTAAGTTAAATCAAGGCGATACTTAGTTCAGGAATACACACCTGAACACTATTTTTGTTCTTTATAAAAAGTTTGTTTTTCTTCTCTTGTTTGAGGTATCCCCGAAAAATATATGGTGGAACCTCTTACGTATACACACACTACGTTATGTGCGGAAATGATTCATCATGGGAAAAGGAACCATCGTACTTGCATATTCCGGGGGACTTGATACCTCGATCTGTATTCCCCTTTTAAAAGAGCGATATGATTACGATCGCGTTGTTACCGTTGCTGTTCATGTCGGACAGCGCGATGAAGAAATTGACGTGGCAACAAAAAAAGGGAAAAAATTAGCCGATCGCCACTACACGCTTGATCTGCGGGAAAAGTTTGTCAGCGACCATATCTTTCCTTCAATCAAGGCAAACGGCTCCTACGAGGGCTACCCGATGGGGACGTCACTTGCCCGGCCGCTTATCGCTGAAGAAGTGGTAAAGATTGCAAGAAAAGAAGGGGCAATTGCTGTCGGGCATGGCTGCACCGGGAAAGGAAACGATCAGCTACGGTTCGATTTTATCATCCGCGGTGCCGGGCTTGATGTTGTCGCACCTATCCGTGAGCTCAATCTCACCCGTGATTGGGAGATCGATTATGCAAAAGAACATAATATCCCGGTTACGGTGAAAAAAGACAAACCCTGGAGTGTTGACGAGAATTGCTGGAGCCGGAGCATCGAGGGTGGCGAGCTTGAAGATCCCGCATATCACCCCCCTGAAGAGATCTATCAATGGACGGTTTCGCCGGATAAAGCGCCCGGTACACCGGTGAACGTAACGATCGAATTCAAAAATGGGGTCCCCGTTGCCATGAACAAGAAGAAAATGGTAGGATATGAGCTTATCCAGAAACTCAACCTGCTTGCCGGGAAACACGGGATCGGCAGGAATGATATGATAGAGGACCGGATCCTTGGACTTAAAGCACGGGAGAATTATGAACACCCGGCGGCAACGGTGATTTTAGCGGCGCACCGTGATTTGGAAGGCCTTGTCCTGACCCGGCAGGAACTGGCATTCAAGCGGATGGTGGATGACAAATGGTCCGAACTTGCGTATAAGGGACTGGTCTATGAACCGCTCTACGCCGCACTGAACGCATTTATCAACACGACCCAGGAACGGGTAAATGGAAGTGTCGACCTGCAACTCTTTAAGGGCAGTGTCCGTATCCTCGGGCGTATGTCGCAAAATGCAATCTACTCATCAGATCTAGTCTCCTTTGACAGTGCATCCATCGACCAGTGCCATGCAATTGGCGTCTCCCAGTACTTTGGTTTGCAGGCACGCCTCGTTCATGCTCTCTCTGCAAAGAAAAAAAGTAAAAAGAAAAACTAATTTTTTTGTTGTTTACTTATGGGGTGTCTGCATCGGGGGTGCAAATGCATACTTCACAATTGCCCCGATGAACAGACTTTTGGTAGGGTTATATAGTTTAATCACGTCTGAAAATGCATCGTTTATTCGTTATGCATGATGGAATTTTAATTTAGAATTCCCGCTGAAGAGCCCTTTTGCAGGCAGCAGAGACTATTGCCACCGGAGTATCAAGGCATCGGTCCCGATCAATGAAACTGGATGGTGGCTGTGTCGCTAAAATGCCGATGCGCCAAAAAATATTTTATTTTGGTTTAAAACTACATGGTTTCATGCGTGTGTTTATTAAGAATGGTTATATCATCTGAAGAAAATCTTGGGTTGGCGTTTTCCGGTAAGATTTGTATGCCCCACCCTGCGATTTAGTACAATAACCCTGTTTTTGAGGATGCCCCCGTTAATAAAGAGAAACTTATATGGATTGATAATCAAATCGGGTACTATGTGCGCCAGTTTTTTTTCCCGCTTCACTAAACCGCACCCCCATATCGTTGAAAGTCCGCCTCCCCCATCCATCGCACATGGTGCCGGGATGCAGGTTCCGGAATATAAAAACAAACCGTATTTTATTGTTGCGTCGGTTGAGATGGGCAATACCACCACAAAGTGCATTCTCACCGGCGTGAGTCTTGAAACCGGAATGTCGTACGTGATCAATAAGACCGTCAGTATGAGCAGGGATATCCGAAAACCAAAACCCGGCGAAGAAATTTTTGGCGAAACACTTGACGGCACGCAACTGAGCCGCGAAGCAGTCACCGAACTCGTCAGGGATACCCTGATCAAATGCCACAAGGATGCCCATCTCGATATTGTCAAGGACCTGGACTTTGTCGTTCGCAGTACCGGTGTCGTTGCGGAAATGGAGTCTCCGGATCAGGTTGGTGACTTTGTCATCGCCCTTGCCAACGGCTGCCTGAATGCCGGTGTCCCGCCCCGGAAGATGACACCTCCAATGTCAAAGGCAAACCAGTCCCAAAAACTCCAGCCGTTCAGTTTTGCTGACAAAGTTGTTTTTATCGGTGCGGTAGCTGGGGTGGTCCCCCCGGTAGGCTCTACCGGTGTTGAAATGGTCGCTAATGAAATGGAAGGGGAACTTGCGATGGCGGGAATCAAGGAAGGCGCAAAATGGACCCCGGTGGATTTCCGCAACCCGTGTGTGTCTGTCGATTTTGGCACGACCCTGGATGGCAGGATCACCAGCGATGTAAGCCCGGATAATCCAAATCCTTTTGCAAAGACCATCGGAAATTTTTGTGGTCTTGCGGGTGCGATTCCTGATGCAATTGTCCGGGGAACCGGTCTCGTGCAGGAACAGACCGGTACTGCACTCGATATTTTCGGCGAACACAGCGTGACCGGTGGGTTGTTTGGCGGCGGTAACCGACAGGTAATCGATGAATATGTTGACCGCTGCCATGAACATATCGATATCCGGATCGTGCCTGCCGATCGCGAACGGTTCGGGCGGGTACCGGTAAATTCAAAAGCGGCAATCGAATCCGGTGTTGCGATGATCGGTTGCGACTGTGGTAAAAACAGCAGCGATCTCAATTCCCTGCTTGCAATCGGAAAAGAGATCCATGAGAAACACAATCTTTCAGTTTTAAACGAAGTGGTGGACAGGGTCTGTACGAAGATGGCTCTCCGTCTGGTTGATATTGCATTGGAACAAAATCTTGTTCCCCGGAACGCGTCGATCGGTTTTACCGGACGGGCTGCGATCTCCGGGCGAAAACCCGAGTACATTCTTGAAGGGATCATTGAGCGCGATATTTTCGACGATCCAAATGATCACCTTGTATTTGTAGATGATGGTCTTGCCCGCGGGGCAGCACTGATGGGTCGGTGCATGAACTCACTGGGTAAGCCCAAAAACCCGATTGGCGGTGTACGTGGCGGACCGTGTATTATGAGCCGCCGGATCAAAATAGGAAAGTAAGGAACGATGAACCATGCCTGAAGAAACAAAAACCGAAGAACCATTGTTTGATGTCCTCATTCCCCCCGGAGTACCGCGATCGATTATCGCTGAAGTCGGTGAGAAATATGATGTAAAACTCGTCGAACGCAAACAACACTATAATTTTGCCAATATGCAGGGCGAAGAGCGTGAGATTCTCGCATTTCGGGGCAAACGGGAGATTGTTGAGCAGGTGGAGAAGTTTATGATCCAGCGTCTCCAGGAATTTATTGAAAAATAACAGGTTATTTTTTTAACAATTTTACGAGCAGTGCTTTTTGTGCGTGGAGCCGGTTTTCGGCTTCTTCCCAGACCAGACTCTGGGGACCGTCAATCACGTCACCTGCAATCTCTTCGCCGCGGTGTGCTGGTAAGCAGTGAAGGACCCGTGCGTCCACAGAAGCGTAGCGGAGCAGCGCGGTATCTACCGTAAACCCCTTAAAAGCGGCAAGACGTTTGGTGCGTTCTGCTTCATCTCCCATGGAGATCCACGTATCGGTGAAGATGACATCTGCATCTTTTACTGCTATTTCGGGTTCTTTTACTGTTTTTACGTTCCCGCCAAGAGATACTGCCTGGTCCAGGATATCTGGCGACATTTCATATCCTTTCGGTGTGGCAACCGTAACATCCATGCCGGTTAGTGCGGACGAGAGTACAAGGGAGTTGCAGACATTGTTGCCATCACCTACCCATGCAACCCGAAGATTTTCAAGATTGCCAAAATGCTCTTTGAGTGTCAGGATATCTGCAAGAAGCTGGCACGGATGTTCGCGATCGGATAATCCATTAATAACCGGGATTGTAGCATTCTGTGCCAGTTCTTTGATGGTGCTGTGCCGGTTTGCCCGGATCATGACTGCCGTTACGTACCGCGATGCCACGCGGGCAGTATCACGGATCTCCTCGCCGCGCCCTATCTGGAGATCTTTTGCGTTCAGGAAGAGTGCATGACCCCCCAGCTCGTTCATCCCGACTTCAAACGAGATGTGGGTGCGGGTGGATGACTTCTCAAAGATCATCGCAAGCGTCGTTCCCTTGAGCAGCTCGTGAGGAACACCGGCACGTTTCTGTCGCTTCAGGCGCTCAGCATCCAAAAGGATTTCAAAAAGCTCCTCTCTTGTGATATCCAGAATCGATAAAAAATCTTTTTTCATCGCAGCTCCTTCATGTGTGCAATACGCTGGTCAAGAAGTGCCTGTGTGCCAATATCCCGGCGGTGAAATACCTGCCCCTTTACCAAAGAGGCTGCACATTCGGCGTTACGCTCTGCTTCTTTAAGCGTAGATCCAGTCGCAACAAACGCAATCGTGCGGGAAGACTGCGTAAACAACTGGTTTTTGCGCTCCTCTACGTTGGCATAGTATATTGTTACATCATCTCTGGATCCCATTGTAAGCGGCTCTCCCTGGACCGGGGCATCAGGATACCCTTTGGGGACAATATATTTGCAGACGGTTGCAGCGCAGTCAAAACTTACTTTGGCTGATGAGAGCGTGCCTTCGTCAATCCTTGTTACAACATCGCAAAGATCGGATGAGAGGAGTGTAAGCACGTTCATCGCTTCCGGATCCCCGAACCGCGCGTTGAATTCGATTACCTTGGGGCCATCGGCAGTGTTCATAAACTGCCCGTATAAGATCCCTTTGTAAGGATGGCCGATCCGTCCCAGTGCCAGGACAACAGACTGCATGATGGCCAGCGCTTTTTTATAATCGGTTTCGGTTACAAAAGGCAGCGAGTGGTCCGGCATTGAATAGGATCCCATCCCCCCGGTGTTTGGTCCGGTATCACCCTCAAAAGCCCGTTTATGATCCTGCACAAGCGGCATCGGGATGATATGTGTCCCGTCAACAAATGCCTGGAGCGTGAACTCCTCGCCAATCAGGCGTTCTTCAATAACGACGTTGCCCCGGAGTTGCCGCGCATATGCAATAGCGCCGGCCCGGTCGACCTGTTCGCCCATGATGCGGACGCCCTTGCCGCCGGTAAGGCCGATAGGTTTTATTACCAGATCACTTTCCTGTCCTTTGATGAATGCGACCGCTTCATCGGTATCATGAAAAATCCGGTATTTCGGGCACCCGTCAATATGATGGTGAGCCATAAGCTCGCGGCAGAATGCCTTGTCGGTCTCTATCCGGGCGGCTGCCCGGTCAGGTCCGACGCACCTTATGCCGGCAGATGTAAGATGATCGACAATACCGGCTTCAAGCGGGGATTCTGGCCCGATGAATGCATAAGAAACGCCGGCTTCCTGTGCAAACTTTACCACCCGGGCCACATCGGTTTCCTTACAAAGGCAGGTTTGATGCGCACATCGAACAATGCCAGGATTTGGTTTTGCCATTGCCGCGTAGAGTTCTGTCTCGCTGTTGCGTAAGAGAGCACACGCTATCGCATGTTCCCTACCCCCACCGCCAACAACGAGTATTTTCATATCAATCTCATGGGTGTTTGCATTAAAAATGGTTTACTCTTTATTTTTTAGGATCTCACTGATCTTTACCAGTGGTATTAATTCAGCCTGATGTTCTTTGAGCATTGCGCCTGCACCCTGTTCCCGGTCGACAACAGTAACAACACGATTGATTATCGCTCCTGCGGACCGGAGCTTGAGAATGCCATAGAGCGCAGAACCACCGGATGTAGTTACATCCTCGACAAGCAGGACATTTTTTCCTTTGACATGGCCGATAATCACGGAACTCTTGCCATGATCTTTTTGTGAAGCGCGGATGATCGCATAGGGTTTATGGGCAACAAGTGCGGTTGCTGTTGCAAGCGGGATACCTCCGACGGCCACTCCAGCAACCAAATCAAATGATTCCGATGCCGCAATTTTTTCTGCTACTGCCATGAGCAGGACCGGGTTTGTCATCGCGGATTTGATGTCGACATAATACTGGCTTCTGGCCCCGGATGCCAGCGTGAAATCACCAAATTCAATCGCTTTATTTTCAATAAGCAGTTCTGCGATGGTTCTTACCATGGGACCTCCTTAATGCCGCTGATGAAGCCGATAATATTTACTACCCGGTGAAGAATGGGCGTGAGGATGAGGATCATGACAATGATTGGCAGGGTGAGGTTTGCAACCAGCCATGATGGATCAAACAGGAGCATGAGCAAAAACGCTCCCACGACCAGATCGTACTGATCGGCAATTGGCCATTTTGCTCCCCGCTCTTTCCCGATTCTTCGTTTCAGAAAACTTTTTCCGATATCGCCGATCAGTGCGCCGAGGGAGAGCAGGAAAATGGAGGCAAACGTATGGCTGGGCAAAAAATCCCAATTGAACATGCTGGCCAGCCACATCTGGATCAACCCGATTGCGATACCGGCAAGTACCCCGCACAGGAGACCCCGGTAGGTCTTTCCGTCACCCAGTAACCGTTTGCCGTCCGACAGCTTCACTCCCTTGTCGATGGGAGTACCCCCGCCAAACAGTGCCGCGACGGGATTTGGAAGGTATGCAGGAAGCATGATCCACATCGCTGAAAGAAGGGCGAGGAGCAACGGTATTATGATAGACTCAACACTAATAATATAGCACTCCAATACCTGTAATAAAGAGCAGTTAGAAACATTAATGTTACTCACATTTCGAGGAAACGTCTCAATGCAATAGGTGGAAGATAATGTTGATTAAAAAAACTCGTAGCCTTTGCCCGGTATGCGGATCCGTCCTGGAAGCGGACATTACCGAAGAAGAGGGGAAGGTCTGGATCAGAAGAACATGCCCGGAGCATGGAGCATTCCGGCATATTTACTGGTCAGATCCTGTGTTATACCACCGTTTTGCCCGGTATGACGCAGTTGGTTCCGGTGTCACAAACCCGCAGAATGTCGCCCCGGCCGAAAACTGCCCTACGTCCTGTGGGTTGTGTAATAATCACCATTCCCAGACGCTGCTGGCAAATATTGATCTCACCAACCGGTGTAACCTGGACTGCGACTTTTGTTTTGCCAATGCCCGTGCCTGCGGTTTCATCTATGAACCAACGTTTGATGAAATCGTATCCATGATGCTGGTGCTCAGAAATGAAAAACCCGTGCCTGCACCCGCGGTCCAGTTTTCCGGGGGAGAGCCCACCATGCGCGATGATCTTCCTGAGATCATCCGGAAGGCAAAAGAACTGGGATTTCCCCAGGTTCAGATAGCCACGAACGGGATTAAACTGGCAAATGATCCCGGCCTTGCGCAGAAACTCAAAGAGGCGGGACTTTCTACGGTCTACCTGCATTTTGATGGTGTGACGCCGGAAACAAATCCCATGCTCCAGGCCAGCAACAAGGCCATTGCAAATATGGCAAAGGTTGGACTGGGTATTGTTCTGGTGCCTACGATCATCAAAGGACGCAATGACAAGGAAATCGGGGCCATTTTGAAATATGCTGCCGATAATATTGCCGTAATACGGGGGGTCAATTTCCAACCGGTGGCCTTTACCGGTGCCGCCAGTGACGATGACCTGGAAAAATCCCGTATTACAATACCGGAAGTGCTGGAAAATATCGAGACCCAGACCAATGGTGTCGTACGTAAGGACGATTTTTACCCGGTTCCCTGTGTTCTTCCCTTTTCTCACCTGGTTGAAGCCTATACCGGCCGACCGCAGGTTCGGTTTACCACCCACCAGCACTGCGGTGCAGCAACGTACGTGTTTATCACTAAAGACGGACTGGTCCCGGTCAACCGGATGGTGGATGTCGAAAGTCTCTTTGAATCGATCGAACACATGGCAGAAACACTTGAGAAAGGGGGAACCATCAACAAATACAAGGCCCTGCTTGAGGGTGTGAAAAATCTTCATGAATCGTTCAAGAAAGGCGAGCAGAGCAGCACGACCGAATTCTGGAAACTGATTGCAAAAACCCTGATTGGCCAGAATTTCGATGCCCTGCGGGAATTCCACTGGAACGCGCTTTTTATCGGGACGATGCATTTCATGGACCGGTATAATTACGACCTTGAGCGTGTGCAGCGGTGCTGTATCCATTACGCGACACCGGATGGGAAGTTAATCCCGTTCTGTACCTACAACAGTGGTCCGACGTACCGTGAGAAGATCTGGAAACAACACGCAAAAAAATAAAATTGCTTATAAAAAAATCTCTCTTGAATTTTTTTTCGTACCCTTTTTTAGCAACTCCTTGCTGTTTTCTTATCGATCAATCCGGTTCCCGGTAAACAAATTGAAGGGTACAGGTGTATTAAAAAAATCCGAAGCATCGGACTCCGCCGCCCCTGCGACGGTTTATACAACTAAAATGTACGATACATCAATCATCAGGATTGCCTGCGTGAACGTGTAAAGTGGGTCGTTATAGGAAAACTCGCGACGGTCTTTTTAGTTGCATGCCATTGTTTAGCCCGTAGCACAATTACCGGGCTTTCACAAAAATGGAAGATCGAGAGATTTTCCCTGCTGCATTGCTATTTTTGCAATGGCGAGATCCTGTATTGCAAGTCCCGTGGAATCAAAGACCGTGATCTCGTCTCCCGTTTCGCGCCGGCGTTTTCCTATGACCACTTCACCCAGTGTTCCGGCAATCATCCATGCCTGGAACTGTCCTTTGCTGATCGGGACATTAATTTCACCGGAATGGAACGCCTGAGCCGGGTCATCGACAAAAACCCGGGCCCGGTGCAGGATTGCCGGATCGAGTTCCTGTTTTCCCGGTGCATCGGCGCCGATAGCGTTGATGTGCGTACCTTCATGGATCCATTCATTTTGTACAAGGGGGGATCGTGACGGTGTTGTGGTGACCAGCACATCACAATCGCATGCCTGTTCGATCGACACGCTGTGAATGTCCAGAGTACCCAGTCGCACCACGAACCCTTCGGCATGAACAGGGTTCCGGCTCCAGACCCGAACTTCGCTCACGGTCAGTTCCCGGGCAATTGCTCTTACCTGTGCTTCTGCCTGCCGTCCCGTCCCGACGATGCCAAGCACGCATTCCTTTTTTGGCGCTAGGTACTTTGCGGCTATAGCGCCGGCAGCGCCGGTTCGCATATCCGTAAGCCGGGTTGCATTCAGGAGAGCCACAGGTTGGCCGGTGTTTGTATCAAGAATGACGGTCAGCGCCATGACCGTTGGCAGTCCCCGTGCAGGATTGTCTGGGTGTACATTTACAATTTTTACACCGGCAATATCGAGCGTGTGAAGGTATGCCGGCATGGTTCGGAAATCACCGGTTGGCAGGGTTACATAGACTTTTGGGGGCATCTGGACATGGCCGTTGCCGTGATCGGCAAATGCGGATTCAACGGCATGGTTAACGAGCGCGATGTCAAGACCCTTGTCTGCGTCCGGATAATATTTCATGTTCGAGTATCGAAGTTCATCAGATTTGAACGTATGCACCTCGCACCAGCAGTTGAAGGGTGGGAAATTTCACCCGGCTCGTGTACATACCGGCGATGCAGGGATTGGTGAAAAACTCCTAAAAAAAGACAAACAAACATGAGGATTAACCGGGCACCTCCCTTGAACGGCGCCACCATCCCGGGATTGTGGGATTTATCCGTCTAATAGCCGGAAAATCTTTTACAGATTACCGGGCAAACCAGGATCTCTCCCGGATTATAAGCGGAATAATCTGTCGGGAAAAAATACCAAAAAAGATCAGGAATATTCCATTTCTTTGAGTGCCTTGTCAGCCAGATCTTTCATCCGTGCCGATATTCGCGATGATGAGCTATAATCCACATCTTTCATCGCATTGGCGATCTCGGTACCGAGCACAAAAATTGCATATTTATGCTCCATTTTACTCTTATGCATATGAGCGGGTGTGATTTTGAGCGCCCCATACTGGATAAATTTGAGATCCGGATTTACTTCTTCGAAATAATCCTTTACATCGTAAAGCATCTGGTGAAGGCTGATGAGTTCTTCTTTATGTATACTATCACCCCAGACAATTACATGGTCTGATGATGCTTAAATAAATTTGTGTACGCCGGTATCAGGAGCTCATTTTCAGCAGTCGTATCGACAGCGGGCGTTTGATGATGCCCTTGAAATCCTTTGCGGCGACATATTCAAGGCCCTTCCATACGAGCCGGTCCAGTAATTTCTGGTCAACGGATCGATCGATTACGAGACCGGTAGCCGGAGCATCCAGCGTTTCCACTGCTTTTTCCACTTCATCCGATTTTATCTCTTTTACAATCGTTAAATCATCGGAGAGGAATCGTCCGAGATTTTGTCCTTTTATTTCATCCATATGATCCCGGACGGTAACAGGCGTCTTTGCGTGACTATCTTTTGGTTTTTTTGCCGCCCCGTCGCTTTGCCGCGAAGATCTCTCCGGGATGATACTGCTATCAAAAGCCGGTTTGCCACTGTGGAGATCCGATGGTATCTCTGCAGTATTTTCAAAATACTGGTCCCTGACATATTCGACCGGCACTTTGTTCCTGAGGGTCTTAATCACCTCTTTCTGCGTCATATCCTCAACGCTTTTCCCCCGTGGGGAAAATGCAACATAATCAATGTCGGCAACCTGCAAAAGCTCCCGCAGGATCAGTTCTCCGCCGCGATCGCCATCAAAAAAGGCCGTTGCCGTCTTTTTCCCGACCAGATCGATCACGGTTTTGGGGATATTGGTGCCTTCCACAGCAACAGAATTTTTAATGCCATACCTCAGAAGGTTCAGGACATCGGCCCGTCCTTCAACAATGATAATGGCATCCGATTCCAGCACATTTGGGCCAGCGGGAACTTTCTCTTCCCCAAGGGAACCGATCTTTTCAATACGGAGGGTCTGGCGAACATCATCCAGCAGTTCATCGCTGTCGATCGTCCCGTCTTCAAACCGGTCGATGAGGATCTCTTTTGCCCGTTCGACAATTTTTTTCCGCTTGCTGACCCGGATATCCTCGATTGACCGGACCTGTACCTGCGCTACACAGGGGCCTACCCGATCAATTGTTTCAAGCGATGCTGCGAGAATCGCCGTCTCCGCTCGATCGAGCGATGTAGAAATAAGGATATCGCCTTTTGTTTCGCCTTTCTTGCTGGTTATCTGGACGTCAATTCTTCCGACACGTCCGGTTCTCTGGAGATCACGCAGATCCAGATCTTCGCCGAGTAAACCTTCAGTCTGCCCGAATATGGCACCTACGACATCTGGTTTCTCGACCACCCCCTCTGCAGTGATGCTGATGTGAATAAGGTACTTGGTAGTATCCGGTGAATACAAGTAAACGCACCCCCATGTATCATGCTGTTGTGGTTATGCCTGATCATAGGTATAAAATATATATATCGTTCAAAATTACTTAAAAGGTATGTTCCTTACCAAAACAGCATACCCGGGTTAAATTAAAATCGTAAACCTATTGGGTCTCGTCATTATACCCGGTGGCCAGCAAACATTCAATAACCTGTGCTTTTGTTAAACCGGCGATACGGATCCGTTTCTGGGCAGAGGTCGTCCCCGAGCTGATGGAAACCGATGAAACCGGCACCCCCAGGACTTTTGCTATGAGGGCAGTGACCGCTTTATTTGCTTTTCCGTTCACTGCCTGGGCAGTAACCCGGCAGGCAATGGTTGTTCTCCATGCATTGTAGCCTGAGGGAAAAACATCCGAATGTGCGCCGGTTGTAACTTCAAGAAGGATAACAGTGCCATTCCGGTCTTCTGTTACCGCGTCGCGTATCCCGGTCATTTCGGCACCCTGAAAAGAAGATGTCGCCCGACATCAACACACACGGATCACCAGTGGTTGTCACCGTTCTTCACCGTTGCATAAAAACCCTCAGTCGGGCGATGCCTGTCGCACAACCGGGTTGTCCCATGGATCATATCCAGACGCTTGTCAATCGATCACCCGGGGACCTATGGTTGTGCTGTATCGGCACCCTTCTTCATCTGTATTTTTGGATATATAGAAGTTGGGGAAGTATCAAAAAGCAAAATAAAAATTATCAGGACCGGTAACCTGCGCCTTTCATCCACTCGCAGGTTCCCCGGGTGTATTGTCCTGACTGGAAGACCACTTCGCCACCCATGATTACCGTGTCGGGGAAAACGGCATCCATCCCGTCATAGGGGGTCCAGCCGCATTTGCTGTGCAGCCGATCCGGGGTGATGGCAACCGGCGTTTTGGGAAAGAGGGCAAAATCACCACGGTCACCGGAAGCAAATCCTGCCGGCCTGATGCCGAGAAGCGCTGCAGGATTCCCCGAAGTTTTCAACATTACATCATGAAGAGAAATCCTTTTTTTGAGAACTTCTGCCATGAGCAGGGGCACCATAGTTTCCACGCCGGGCATCCCGGAAGGTGCCTGTTCAAATGGCGACTGTTTTTCAGCAGGGGTGTGGGGTGCATGATCGGACGCGATAACATCAATCCGGTTCCAGCGGGTCCAGAGATTGTCTCGTTCCTGTTTGCTGCGGAGCGGGGGATTTACTTTACCGTATGCATCCGTGGTTGTGAATTTCTCGCGGGAAAGGAAAAGGTGATGGGGGGTGACTTCTACTGTGCCAATAGCCGCATCAATAGACAGAACAGAACTCAAATGACAGAAATGCAACCGGCAACCTGTCGCATTGCAGGCAAGAATGCGTTGTACCGCACGCATCTCCCCCTGAGCAGATCGCAGTGCATCGTGGGTGGCAAGGGTAGTATCCCTGCCAGCCGATACTTCTTCGGCATGAATTGTTGCAAGCGCCCCAAGTTCCTGTATCCGGCACAGGGCTGCCGACAGATCTGTTTCTGAAATTGCATCGCCATAACTTGAAGATGCAAAGAATGTTTCACCAAACGCCATCGCACCGGAATCCCACATTTCCTTAATGGGGGTCTTTTTTGTTACTCCGCTGTTAATCCCGAAGTGGCAGTACGCATGTTCCTTCGCATCAGAGACCCGTTGAAAAAATGCTGGCGGGTCGACAAGCAGCGGGAGGGTATTTGGCTGGTCGATAACGACCGTTACGCCACCGGCAAGGGCGCTTTTTGTCCCGGTAGTCCAGTCTTCTTTTGCCGACTGAACTCCGCCACGCATATGGACATGCATATCGATTGCGCCGGGCAAAACTATCACGCCTGTGCAGTCGATGGTTGGAATGCCGCCAGGTGAAGAACCGGTATGGGTAACCCTGCCTTCCCGCAGGGTGATATCAGCGACACGTCCCCCGGGAAGGGTTACGTTTGTCAGCACCAGATCCGGACAGACTCCCATTGTACTTCAGATTTCCCTTTTAACCCTTATAGTCATGATGATAGTGAAAAGTGCCCGGGTATTAATAATCCATCAAAAAAACAATCATTTTTTCTTGTACGTCCCTGATATAGTAGTGAACGGTGCCGGATGCGTGACCTTTCAGAACCCGGGGCAATGCCCTTACGGGTTGTTTTTGGCACCGGGGGGAACCATATGGATAAAATCATTAAAATCACACTGGGATTGTTGCTGGTCATCATCATTGGATTTGTTGCGACATCCGGGTATACATCCTATGTTGGTAATGCATACACAAAGTCACTGACCAGTTCCTATTCATATCACTGTACAATCACCACGGATTCCGTGCTGACAAATGTCACCTTTTTTATTCCGGTACCCGCCGATCCTACAGGGAACTCGCCGGTAATCTCACGGATAAGCGCAAAGAGTATCGATGGTCTTCCTGAGGGATGGCAGGCAACACTCTACGATACCGGGAAATCAACGTATGTCAAAGTGATTACTCCTTCAATTATCCCCGTCGCGGGAACTACCGCAGGGTCTCCCTATTCGGTCAATATTTCGGTTGATGTATCCGCTTCGAAATTAATCGATACGACAAACCCGCTCGACCATTCTGCAGTGTTTTACCCGGTCCAGGATATCAGTGAAATTACCTGCCCATCGGCAGCGGGTGAGCTTTTACCAGCACAGCACTGCTTTGAATACGTAACATCGATCTATGCAGATTATTTAGCCACACCCACGACATCAGTCAGTATCACCTCATCAGTAACTGGAATGAACACCTGGAACGTTTTCAACCCGGAATATAACCAGTACAGTAACCGGATATATGTATCGATGGTGGGTGAGAATCACGGGTGGGTCATAACCCGTGCCTCCCTTGAAGAAGGTGCCGGCAATAATGATGCGCCAGTTATCCCATCATAATTTTTTTTAGAGTGAGAATTTTTTATATTTTTTTTAAGGATGGATTTGGAATGACCGGATTGGTAAAAGATGGCAGGCAACGCTCATCGGTATATTCCGGTTGCGTAGTGGATATCATCACAAAAGAAGACCAGCGATCCGGGAAACGCACCCGGGGTGTCGTGCAGGACCTGCTGACGAATTCGGCTACCCATCCTCATGGCATTAAAGTGCGTCTCAAAGATGGTCGTGTCGGTCGGGTCGCAGAAATTATCGATAATGACTCTTAAGAGAAAAAAAATCCTGCATTTTAAAGAACAACAAGAGAAAAGCAATGCGAGGGATGGGATTCGAACCCAAGAACTCCTACGAGACTAGCCCCTCAAGCTAGCGCCTTTGACCTGGCTCGGCAACCCTCGCTTTTGTGCCATAACAAAAAGGTTGTCTATCTAAAAGAATGTTATGGCATGACTGTGATTTTCCGCTTCAAAACGTGGATGCGCGCGGGATTCAGCCCTTCCGGTTTTACGAATCCGCTAAATGTCGGGGTATACGCGGTACTTATACGGGTTCGGCTGTTTTAATACTCTAATGAATTGAGGTAAACATAGATGTATATTTATATACGTTATACCCAGTGCTGTGTATGTGGTCTGATATCATCCATGAATTTGCCGATTCGCCATCCCAGAGCCGCGTGGTCCGGTTCCTGCTGGAAAATGGGTTTGGGGTGAACCAAGACGCAAGGATCTGCTGCAATGGTATTGAGGTGCCGGCAACGGGTGTAGCAAAAGCGATTGGATCCGATCGCCGCGTGGTTGATTCGACAGCGCGACGCATTCTTGAACGACCTCTTTTACGTGAGATATTTATCAACATGCGGGCGACTCCTGACCTAAGCCGGGTAGCAGAATCCCTGGGTTTTTCTGTCATCACCGTACTTCCGAAAAATGCCAGTGAGCGGGGAATTGTTGGTGCGGCGGTACGGGTACTGTCAGCACATTCGCTTGCCATCCGCCAGATCTTTGTCACTGATCCGGAGTTTGCCGAAGAACCAAAACTGGTGATTATTGTTGAAGATCCGCTGCCTGCCGGTGTTGTCAATGAAATACGGGCACTTCCGCAGGTCAAACAGGTAATCATTTAAAATATATCTCAGATTTTTTTAGATTTTTTATGGTTATGCTCAAAACTTTAAATCCACCAGGATTTTAAAATCACGCAGAGAGGAGGTCCACATCCCGGGCGAGGCGATACATCCGCTTCCTGAATTTTCGTTGAAGATAAAATGCATCGGCAATACACTCCTCAATGGTCACCCGCTTTTTTCCGGCTATAAGATTGTCTGCATGGGCGACGATCTTCTCTTCCGGTGTCCGTGGTATGCAATCCCGGGGGAGAAGGCCAAGCAGCGTGCATTCGTCTGCGGTAAGTCCGGCTCCGGTATGGCATTCGACAATCCGGGCAACCGCTTCAGGTTCCCCACGTGCCCGGAGAAGGTCTGCTCCTGCCTGTGCATGATGAATCGAATGGGTTGTGGCCCGGCCAATATCGTGGAGCCATGCCCCTTTCTCAACGAGTGCTTCATCGACATCGGGATTGCTGCGGGCGTATTCTGCTGCACACCGGGCGACAGCGCTGCAGTGAGCAATAACCTTTGCGTCACAACCTGCGCGGCGCAAAAAAGAAGAGTATGTGGTGGTGGTATCAGGCATGGCCAAGAGACTTATTGAGCGTTTCAATCCGGTGGCGAAGTGCCTTTAAGAGTGTATCGTTATCGAAATGGGATAATGCCTGATCGCAGTTCGGGCACCGGAAGTCCCCGTCCATTGCCTGGGGGAACGTAAAGAGGACGTGACACTCCTTGCAGATGAAGAAGTCATTCTCTTCCTCGTACTGTGCACGTCGTTCCAGTTTATCCCGCACGAGCACCATGTCTTCCCGGATTGCATTGAAAATATTATCGATGCGCAACTGCCAGAGATAGGTAAGCCAGCCGGTTTCATTATTCTTGATCCGGTGGTATTCCGCCAGGCGTTTTTCGTAGAGCGTGTACAGGGTGTGCCTCACCGAATTCAGGTTGATGCCGGTGCTTGCGGCCAGCTGCTCATCACTGAATTCGCCTTCTTTTGGGAATTTTTCCAGCAGGCTCAGTCCCTCATCGCCAACCAGTCTGTGAATGTATGCCCTCATTGCTGGTTGATTCAGCACTTCATCTACAGGATCCATCATCGCATATATTGTCGGACGGTGCTAATATTCTTATCCAACACCGATAATGCTTCGTCGCGCGATGCACCTGAACCATATACACTGACAATAGCTTGGTCTTTTTCAAACGATGTGCCCGGCCAGGGAATATCGGCAACCTTAGGGGCCAGTTTTTTCAGATCTGCTAAAAGTGTCAGATCTTTATCGGCAAAGAGAATGCTCCGTGCGGCAAACCGGGCCGGTTTTTTTTGCCTGAGCAACACTCCCCTGCACGCGTTGACATGGTACTCAAACAGGTTGCATTCATAGGCCGCTTCGACCGTATCCACCGTTCCCTGGAAGCGGGGATTTACTTCAATTGCATACGGCCCGTGCGGGCCCAGAACAAAATCGATGCCAATAGTTCCTTTGCAGCCGCTTGCAGCCGCGATTTGTTCAGCCAGCGCCAGCATCCGTGCCGTATCCGGGTGTTCGACAGGTGTCACCGAACCGGAGAATCCGTAGGCAGATGCTCCCTTCCCCCGGAGGATCTGTTCATTTGCTGCAACTGCCCGTGCGACAGTACCATCGGTGACGCAGCAGACACTGGCAGGAATCCCGTCGATGAGTTCCTGGCTGATATACGGGACATCAGGATAGAGGGATTTCCAGACCGCGAGCTCATCTGTGTTATGAATACCTGCATTCCGCCAGCCCCCGGCACCCCGCCGGGGTTTTACCATAACCGGAAATGTACCTTCTGGTACAAGCTGGGGCACGGGCACGGGAATATCTTCAAAAAAATGCTGGATATCGAGTTTATCCAAAAATCGCTTCACGGTTTCCCGTGAAGTGCCGCATAATGGGACCGGTGAACTGGTTTCCTCGGCTCCTGAGGTTACGATGAGAAAGTCAAATGCATGGCGTGCTGCCATCCGGCTCATCGCATCCGGAAGTTCTTCAAGTTCTTGAAAAGACAGCCGGTCTGAGGTATACCATGCGAGATCCTGGTCACAGAAATGGTCGACCGCACAGACATCATACCCGGCTCGCGCGGCGGATTGCGCGATATGACGCGTAGCAAATCCGGCAACGAGAACTTTTCCTCTCACCCTTCCTCCGTATGTTTTCCTGCTTTTGAGGGGATGATGTGGATTTTTGCATGCGAAAATTCATTTTTTAATTCTGCACCGGAGAAGAGGTGGTCGAGGAAGAGTGCAAGACTTGAAATTTCAGAATGGGGCTGACTGGTGACAGCGACGTTATAATCTGCAAGACCGTACATTTCGCCCGGTACCTTCTCTGCTCCAACCACAACAAGAAGTTTATTTTCAGACCGTATTTCGGGAATTGCATCCGGGAGGTTTATGCCATACATCGTAAGGTGGACAACTTTTCCGCCGTTCTCTTTCCAGTCACGGATACAGGTCCGCCATTTGACGTTATCCTCGCAGAAAAATGTCCCGCCCCAGCGCTCCGCAACATCGCCAACACTCTCGACAACACCTTTGTCCGACGCTGCAAGATACATGCCCCGGGCTCCCAGCGCCCGGCCGGTCAGTGCGACATGGGTCGTTACCCGCTGGTCACGTTCAGGACGGTGGCCGATCCGCAGAATCACAACTTCTTTTTCCGGCATGTTACGGTTTCCTTGCCTTTATTACCCCGTTCTCAATAATAAACGGGAGATCGGCTGAATATTTCATCTGGCACCTGATGAGTGCTTCCCCTATGTTCAATGCCCGTATTTTATCTTCGGAACACTCGATCAGCAGGTTTTTTTCCAGCCGGGCGATCGATGCGGAAACAGTGGGCATGTCAAAACCGCTTTCTGTACAGAGTTCCTCTCTGTCAGTTACTGGTTTCTGGACGATAAGGTGATAGATGATCCAGTCGGCATCCTCTTCTTTCACCTTAATTCATTCCGCTCCCATCGGATTATAGTTTTTTATTCATGAGATTAAAAGCGGTGTCCGGTGCATCAGTTTTTCTCTGTTAAATGTCGTACTACTATGATAATGGCCCCTGCCCCATCATCCCTTCCCTTTCACGAACTGGTGACAATCGCGGACTGTCTTCTCGAAGAATGCGGTGAAGATGAAGACGCGCTTGTGCGGAGATTACAGACACTTGACCCGGATATCGTGAACGAACTGATCGTTTCCGATCTTTTGAATGCATGGCAGGTTTTCTACTTTTTCTTCAGGACTGTTCCTGAGGAGATTATCCGGGAGCGCCTCGATCTAGAGCCTGCATCTGCACTTGTATCCGGAATCCTTGTCGATGAGATTGATCTTCTGGAACTCAGGTTCGCAATAAAAAATAACCAGCCCTATATGTATGTCAGCGATGGCGATACTGTGCTTGCCACATTTTCCGGGAACACCGCTTACCAGGATGCACGTGCCTATATCGAATCAACGCTATAGCCGGTCACCTGCGCTTATTAAGTGTTCATCAACCACGGCAGGAACAATCGGGGGCAGGTTACCCCATGTAATCATGGTATCGCCAAGAATTGCGAGCACTCCCGTGACTCCTGTATCCGGCAACCGGTCAAGGATGGACTTGTCATCTGCCCGTATCTGGTTACAGATTGCCGTTGCCCATGCGTCGGCAATAAAAGGATTTGTTCCAAACACGCTGACGGCATCTGCAACACCAAACGAGATGGATGGGCCGACAGTGGCTGATGAGGTGCAGATGCCAAGAATCGTATCATGAGGGGGAACGACAAATGCAATCTTATCAGACAGGGGAGCTGTACCAGCATGGATGCCGATCCGGACATTCCGGTTGCTGACGAGCGCGATGTCCCCGCCATTGTCGATCACCCCGAATTGTGCGCCGGCATCTACCATCGCGGCAACACCTTCGTTTGCAATAGCACCGGCAACGGCTGCCATGGGACCTGTGCCGGCATTTCGTGCAGCCGTTGCCATCCTGCAGATGACCGGGTCATCTGAAACCGGGGTATAGGGATCGAACGTATCGCGGAAAAAAGGATCCCGAAAGATGTATGCTTCGATGTGCTGGCGTGCCTCCATCATCCCTTTTTTTGCAGCAGCGACATGTTCTGGTGCATCTGCAAGAATGGTGGCAAATGTTTCCCGGAAGATGAACGGTTCCCGGATCATAACGGGAGCGTGAGCGCCTGATGGGGGCACGCATCGATGCATTTGCCGCAGAGCACGCACCGTTCTTCAGCCATCTTCAGTTTCCATTCCGAATCGAACGAGAATACTTCGCGCGGGCAGATACTGATGCAGGCCCCGCAATCGATACACTCACTCTCGTTCAAGTTAATCCCGTGTTCCAGAATGTGGACCTGTGCACCCAGGCGGGTCATCGTATCGCTCACCAGCTGGCACTGGTCATCCGGCACTTCGATAAGTGCTTCCCCTTCGGAAGAATCAATGACAGCACGTTCGACGTTGATAAGGACACCGGTGTCCCTGACGACCTGCGCGATGATTGGCCCCCGCCCCGTTCCTCGTGAAAAATTGACAAGAAGTTTCATTTCAGCCACCTCCCGCCAAAGAGTTTGCCGAGATTGATTGCCGTAAGCATGGCAATTACATGCCGATCTGCATCCACGACCGGCAATGCACTGATATTATTCTGCTCCAGTTTCTGCACCGCAATATCAACTGCTTCATCGGGTGTTGTGGTAACCACTTTCTTTTTCATGATGTCCCGTACAAGTTTTGCTTTTCCGGGGTTTGCCACCGCTTTTGATATATCAAATGTTGTTACAATTCCCACAAGTTTTCCCCGGCTGTCAATTACCGGCAGGTGGTTGGTTTCACCTTTCAGGAGTTTTTTTGCCGCGGTCATTATCTCTTCAGACTCAGAGACACTGACAACCTGCCGGTCCATGATGTCCAGCACGCGCGGTCCTTTGGCGCTTTCATGCATCGGGTGCGCATTTTTTGCTGTATCGATCTTTTGGGTCGGAAGAGCCAACTGCATGGTACCATTTTCCACCCATTTTTTGAGTTCCTGCGCGACGTTACGGGCCTGGCGGAAGCTTGAAAGTGAGGATGTCCTGACCTCTTCCCCATTAATCTCGACAGAGCCGGATCGAAGTTCTGCGTAGGTAACCTTCCGCACAAGCGGCCGGCTCCGGCTGGGCACGCCATAATCGATCAGGTCAACGGAAATATCCTCGTCACAGACAGCGGTTGCCCGCACGACATCAAGGTCAAGCACAGGGAGTGGAATGCCCAGACCTACGTAGAGGGTGACGCCATACCCAAACATCGTCGCAGCCCGGATATAGTCATGATTCATCTTTTTCATATCCCCGGTTACCATCAGGGTACCAAATCCTCCGGCAGGTGAATGCTGGGTACCTTCACCGATGACCATGCCCGGAGCGCCGCATAAAAATATCGGGACGCCGCTGCCGATCAAACGGAAGTTGGGATCATTTGAGAGGGGATTAAGGACACCGGCACCGGAAAACGTTACATTCCCGGCTCCGGGCAGGAGGGTCCCCATATAGGTGTGTAAAACCCGGTCAGTAGTATTGGTCGCCGCATTATAGCGCTGGTATGCATTGCGCGGGTTGCACATGACGGCCTGGTTGAAGTTTTCAAGCAGGAGTTCGGTCGTGATGGTCCGGCGAGGGTAGCAGTCGGTTCCCCGAGATATTGCCCGGAGTTCGATGGATTTTCCCGCTACAAGATCCTCCAGGACATGTGCTCCTCCATACTGGTCTTCAAGCGTGTCCGACTGCTGTGTCGCGCCGATAAACGTATCAACTGCCGCAAGTCCGCCGTAGGCTTCCACATTGTTCAGCCAGATCCGCTCCATCCTGATCGGGGGTTCTGAATGCCCGAAATTAAGGAAAGCTCCCGAAGAGCACATCGCACCAAATGTCCCGGTAGTGACAACATCGACTTCCTTGAGGGCTCCTTCTTCTCCGAGTTCGTCGACAATTCCGGGCATCTCTTCCGCAGTTACTACCCGCGCACTTCCCTCCCGGATACGCTTGTTGATCTGCTCGATGGACTTGTGCATATTACAAAATATCGTTTAATGAATATTAAAATTATCTGCTATTACTAATAGTAATAAACGATTTTTATTTCTTGCCGTCATTACACCTACTATGCACATAAGTTCCTTCACTGAAGAGATGGAACGGCTGGCGCCACCCGGGCTTGCTGAAGAGTTTGATCTTGGGAAAATCGGTCTGGTCATTGAAGGGCGCCCGGAAATCAATACGATATGCTGTGCGCTTGATGCGACGCCGTTTGTTGTGCGGGAGGCTGTCCGTGCCGGCGCCGATATGCTCGTTGTCCATCATACACCGTTATGGACTCCGCTGACTGCCCTTACCGGCAGGACTGCCGGCCTGGTGCGGACGGTGCTTGCTGCTGAAATGAACCTGTACGTTATGCATACAAATTTTGATCGCGCAAAGGGAGGGGTCAACGATATCCTGAGTGGGATACTCTCTTTAGAAAATATTACCCCCATGAGTCTTGGCAATGTGGGAACCTGCACCTTATCCATAAAAGAAATATCCCGTCGCCTTTCCTGCAGGCTCCGCATCTGGGGCGGACTCAAAACCTGTGACCGGCTTGCGGTTGTTGCCGGCAGCGGTTTTGATCCAATCGTGCTTGAGGAAGCAAAAACTCTGGGGGCAGATGCATTCCTGTCAGCAGAATTGAAACATTCTGTCATGCGGGCATCCCTGCTCCCGTGCATTGAGGCAACGCATTATGCGCTTGAAGCGCCGGCAATGGAGCATCTTGCGGCAAAAAGAAACTGGCAGTACATTGCCGATCCCCCGGAACTTGTTTATATCCCATGACTGACCTCTGGCAGCATCTGGCAGAAAAAAAGGCGCTGGATGAAACGCTCCGCGAAGAGATTATCGGGACCTGTGGGGCACGGGGAACAAAAGCGCTGGCGGCAATTGACGGGCACCGGGTAAAAAAATACCTGGATTTTTTTGTGGTATCAGGTGCGACTTCCGACTATATCGTCGATGAGCAGTTCTGCACCTGCAATGATTTTGTGTTCCGGAATCACGAGTGCTGGCACCTGGTTGCCGTACGGATTGCGCTTGCGACCGGTTTATTTGACAGAATCGATGCATGGTACCAGGAAAAGTGGAAAAAATAAGGTCAGAACAATATACTAATTATCCTTTATCATCAACAGTACAGGAATTACGTGGTTTGACATGCTTGAGGAAGAATACCAGTTGGATTATTTTAAAAAACAGGGGTTGACACGAAAGATTTGCAAATCCTGCGGCGCTGCGTTCTGGACGCGCGACAGCGCCCGTGAATTTTGTGGCGACGCTTCCTGCGAACCCTATACTTTTATCGGGAATCCGGTCTTTACGTGCCATACTCTTGACGAAATGCGCGAACAATATCTGTCATTTTTTGAAAAAAACGGGCATACGCGTATCGAGCGTTATCCGGTCGTTGCACGATGGCGTGACGATATTTATCTCACCATTGCATCCATAGCGGATTTCCAGCCGTTTGTGACCGGTGGTATTGTACCGCCACCGGCAAACCCGCTGACTATTTCCCAACCCTGTATCCGGTTAAACGATCTGGACTCCGTTGGGCGATCCGGCCGTCACCTGACCACGTTTGAGATGATGGCGCACCATGCGTTCAATTCCCCCAATGAAGAAATCTACTGGAAAGACCGCACCGTCGAGCTCTGCGACCAGTTCCTTGTAAGTATCGGGGGAGATCTCAATCTTGTCACCTACAAGGAGCACCCGTGGATCGGAGGAGGCAACGCCGGCCCGAGCCTTGAGATCATGATCGGCGGACTTGAAGTCGCAACGCTGGTTTTCATGAGCCTTGGCCGGCAGAAAACCGATCATCCCGGCTATGAACTCAACGGTGAGATGTATTACCCGATGAAGCTCCGCATTGTCGATACCGGTTACGGGCTTGAACGACTGGTCTGGGCGTCAAAAGGTTCTCCCACCATCTACGATGCGGTTTTCCCGGAGATGGTCAGTACGGTGATGAGCTCGGCCGGGCTCTCCCACATGCTTGACAACAAGGAATATGCAAAAATCCTTGCGTTGAGTGCGAAATTTGCCGGTGTAATGGATATCTCCGGGACAAACCTGTTCAACCTGCGGAAAAAAGTTGCTGCTGCTATCGAGATCTCCCCGGAAAAACTGGACCGTATGATCACCCCCATCGAGAAAGTGTACGCAATTGTCGACCACACGCGCTGCCTTGCCTACATGCTCGGGGACTGTATCGTCCCGTCAAACGTGCGGGAAGGATATCTCGCGCGGCTGGTCATACGGCGGACCCTGCGGTTGATGAACGACCTGAAGATGAAGGACTCTCTTGCTGATCTCATTGAAGCGCAGATGAAGATTGTCGGCATGAAAAAATTCGAGCAGGATATATCCGTTGTCCGGGAGATTGTCGACCGTGAAGTTGAGAAATATGCGGCGACCCTTGAACGCGGCACACGGATTGTCCAGAAGATCGCAAAATCCTACAAGGCAAAAAGCCAGCGGGTGCCGCTGTCCGAGATTATCACCCTGTACGACTCCCATGGCCTTCCCCCGGAACTTATCAAGGAGATCGCTGCAAAGGAAGGCGCGGTCATCGATCTTCCCGACAACTTCTATTCCCAGATTGCCGACATGCATTCTGAATCAAAGAAGGAAATCGTTGAATCGCCAACAGCAAAATATGTCGAGCGTGTGCAGGGCCTCCCCCCGACGAAAAAACTTTACTATGACCAGCCATCCGACACAGAGTTCGATGCGGTCGTTCTAGATTTCTTTGACGGGTATGCGGTGCTCGACCAGACGCTGTTTTACCCGGAAGGTGGCGGACAGCCTGCGGATACCGGATCGCTTGTCAGCCAGGAGAGCATGGTCCGGGTTGACGACGTGATAAAATCCGGGGACGTGATCCTTCATCATGTGAGCGGCGGTTTGCTGCGTCGCGGCGAGCGGATTAAAGGGATGGTCGATGAAGAGCGGCGCTGGTCGCTCATGCGCCATCACACGGCAACCCATATCCTGCTCCATGCTGCAAAAGAAGTGCTGGGCGCCCATATCCACCAGTCCGGGGCCCAGAAAGGAAGCGAGAGTTCACGGCTGGATATCCGGCATTTCAAACATATCACGGCAGAAGAACTGCGCAGGATTGAAACTGCGGCAAACCGGATGATCATGGCCAGCCTCCCGGTCGATATCTCGCATGAGAACCGGACTAAGGCCGAGCAGCTGTACGGGTTTTCACTGTACCAGGGAGGTGTCCCCCCCGGAAAAGATATCCGCATCGTTAAAGTTGCCGGGGATATTGAAGCCTGTGCCGGAACCCACTGCCGGAACACCGGAGAGGTCGGTGTTATAAAAATCATCCGTGTGGAACATATCCAGGACGGTATCGAGCGCATCGAATTTGGTGCCGGTGTTGCGGCATTATACTACATGCAGCACATCGAACAGATAGCGACAGCATCAGCGGACACCCTGTCAGTGCAGGTAGAAAATCTTCCCTCGACCGTGACCCGGTTCTTCAATGAATGGAAGGACCAGAAAAAAGAGATTGAACGCATGAGTGCAAAACTGGTCGATCTCGAGATGCAGACACTGAGCACCGAAACCATCGGGGGTATTCCGGTTATCGTAAAACATATCGACCTCCCCGCAAAAGAGCTTTCAATCCTTGCCACATCGGTTTCCGAAAAAGGTGGGGTTGCACTCCTGATTGCATCCGGGGAGACCGCACGGGTTGTACTGGCTTCAGGAGACCCGCGGGTGAATGCCGGTGAGATCATCGGGCAGGTCTGCACCCTGCTTGGTGGAAAAGGCGGTGGAAAACCATCCATGGCACAGGGCGGCGGTCCCGAGATAAATAAACTGGACCTTGCCCTGAATGTCGGACGGGAACGTATTATTGCAGATCTCCATGACTGAACCTGTACTTGTTCTGGAACCTGGCGATGAGCGCGCCCAGAAGATCGCAAAAGCGATGTCAAGCCAAACGGCAAGTGACATCCTTACGCTTCTGGGAGATGGTGCTAAGAGCCTGACCGATATTACCGAACGGCTGGGAATCCCCTTAACGACCTCCAAATATCATATCGAGAACCTGCTCGATGCCGGCCTGGTCTTTGTAATCGAGACAAAATACAGTGTCAAAGGCCGGGAAATCAAACTCTATTCCCTCAGCAACCAACTGGTCATCGTTGCCCCCCGGCATGCGAACGTCCGTTCTCTTCTGCTGAAATATACTTCATTGTTTGGTGTTGTGATTGTCGGTACGCTGGGACTTACGTTCATCCTGCCGTTACTTACCCCGCCCGTCAGACTGGCGGAGGCGCCCGCGGTATCAGACTTGGGAACCGGCGGGATAATGGCGGCAAAAGCAAGTTTTGATGCTCCTGTTCCTTCGCCGATGTCTGCGGATCCGGTACTGGCATTTTTCCTTGGCGCAGTTTTTGTAATGGCGATTCTTATCCTGTATGAAGCATATCTCTGGAAAACAAAAAAACTATAATTCTTTTTTCTCCCAGACTCAATATCGGTGACGCCAATATCATTTAACCCTGTTAATCCGGCCCGACTGCATTTGGTTCATGTAAAACATCTCCATACCTTCAAACGGTGGAGTGTTTTAGCAAAAAGCGGTTACATATTTTTTTGTGGAGTTCAGGATGATTAATCCTTTAAAAATAAAAATAGCAGACCCCACAATCTGACGTATTTTCCTCTCACTAAAAAAAATTCATTCTATTTACTTTCGCTGCCTCATTTTCGCTGAACAGATCAGTGCACACATGCCCAGTGCCCCAAGAACTGCACTAATGGACAGGGGAGATTGTGTTGGTGCCGTTGTCGGGGTGGAAATGGGTGTGAGCGTCTTTATTGTTGTCTTTGGCATCGTTGTTGTCGGGATGGTGGTGAAT
>JBDKTL010000047.1:0-5428 GCA_039698055.1 Methanoregula sp.
TCTTCTCCTTGTTGAGCCCGGCGATATAGTCCTCGTAGTAGTGGATCCGGGTGCTGACGGGGAACGGGATGCCGATCGTGGAGATGATCGCCTCGCCCCGGTCAAGGGTCTGGATCTCGATCTCCATGTGAATCCATTGATAAAATACCGGGAACATTTTATAGGTACCTGCCGGCAATCGTCTGGTTATCGTTGCCATGAACCTGCCCATATTCTTCCATCCCGCATTCCCGTCAATATTATTTCTCCAAAAAAAGATTCAGTCTTACCTGACAGGATTGCAACCAACGGATGACAGAGTATATTAGAGGAGTATGAACTTGACGGGTTGGCATCAGGACGTCCCCTTCAATTCGGATGACAGAATATATTAGAGGAGTATGAACGGGTACTTGCATGCCGTGAGCACATCCACCATGTCGGGATTTCCTGACTCCGGCACAGACACAGCAAGCGTGGAGAGTGCTATGATCGATACGGGAATCTGCATCCCAAACAGTTCGACCGATGGCACCTCCGGTAATGGTGTCCGGGCATAATGCCGGACACTCCAGCGATCCACCAGAACACCCATACGACCGAGGTAGGTGGATGCCCGGGAGTAGGACATTTCTGTAGAAAGGGACCGGCAGAGATCCACAACCGGCGATCCAATCCGGGTATCCGGGTAGAACGGTCCCTGCGGAACGGAAAAATTCCCGCAATTACGACAATATGAACGCTGAATGACGACATGTACCGGGTTTGGCTTATCATCCTCAAGCAGGATCGCAAACTTCTTTCTCCTCTCATCATACCCGGACAGGGTGCCGCCGCAGTACCTGCAGGTGCTACTGGTATGAAACCTGACACCTTCGCAGACATGGAGCGCCGTACGAATAAGACCGCTCATCAGGGAGGGGATCTTTGGGGATCTCACAGAGATGCTCCTGCACAGGACCGGCTCTTTTTACCTGCGCAACCGCATCGCCCGGTCATGGCAACCAGGCTCCGTTTGCCATTGGATTGCAAAAGCCCCAAAGTAATCACCAGTTTTCACAATGATCTCGTAATATATATATATTGTTTATGTTATATCCATTAATCAAGCAAAATTGTTTAACCAATTTTGCATTTCTCAGCACCAGATATAGGTAAGCGCGGATGTTCCGGTTGCTTTTCAACCGGAGATTTTCCGTGAATCTAGGGTGATACAATGCGTGATAACTCAAGTACTCTTAAGTATGTACCGACAACCTGTCCGTACTGCGGGGTCGGCTGCGGCCTGAACCTTGTTGTCAATGACGGAAAACTCGTCGGAGTTGAATCTTATAAGCGCAGCCCGGTGAACGAAGGTAAGCTCTGTCCTAAGGGAGCGACCTGTTGGGAATCGGTCCAGAATCCGGACCGGCTGACCAAACCCCTGATAAAGAAAGACGGTAAGTTTGTCGAAGCCTCATGGGACGAAGCCCTTGATCTTATTGTAAAGAAATTCAAGGACACCTCCGACAAATTCGGCCCAAAATCCCTCGGGTTCCAAGTCTCGTGCCGAACCGTCAACGAGGACTGCTATGCAATGCAGAAGTGGGCCCGGGTTGCGTTCAAGACAAACAACATCGATAACTGCGCCCGGATCTGCCACGGCCCGTCGGTCGCCGGTCTCTCGCTCTCTTTTGGATCGGGAGCTGCCACCAACCCGTTCGAAGATGTGCTGAACTCCGACCTTATCGTCTTGTGGGGTTCCAATGCAGTCGAAGCCCACCCGCTCGCCGGCCGGCGCATCATGCAGGCCAAGAAAAGGGGCATCCCGATCATCGTGATCGACCCGCGATTAAGTGCAACTGCACGACTTGCCGACACGTGGCTCCGGTTCAACCCTTCGACCCACATCGCGCTCGCCAACTCCATGATGTACTGGATCATCAAGGAAGGCCTGCAGGACAAGGAATTCATTGAGAAGCGTACGAAGGGCTTTGAGGACCTCAAGAAGACCGTCGAGAAGTATGCTGACGTCGAAAAAATCACCGGTGTTCCTACCGGGAAGGTCAAGGAAATTGCCCGCCAGTACGCGAAAGCAAAAAACGCGGTTATCATCTACTGCCTTGGCATCACCGAGCTGTCAACAGGTACTGACAATGTCCGGTCGCTGGGCAACCTCTCAATGCTCTGCGGTAATATCGGACGCCCGGGTGTGGGTGTCAACCCGCTCCGTGGCCAGAACAACGTGCAGGGCGCCTGCGATATGGGTGCGTACCCGAATGTCTACTCCGGCTACCAGGCCGTCGCAGTTGCCGACAACCGGGCCAGGATGGAGAAGGCATGGGGCGTTACCGGTCTGCCCGACTGGTACGGGGTGACCCTGACCGAGCAGATCACCCAGTGCGGCGATCCCATCAAGGCAATGTATATCCTCGGCCTGAACCCTGTAGTATCCTACCCTGACTCCAACCACGTCAAGCGGTCACTCGACAAGCTCGACTTCCTCGTCATCCAGGATATCTACTGGACCGAGAGCTGCCAGTATGCAGATGTCGTCCTGCCCGGAGCCTGTTTCGCCGAGAAGGACGGGACGTTCACGAGCGGCGAGCGGCGTATCAACCGTGTCCGTAAAGCCGTCGATGCCCCGGGAGAAGCAAAGGTCGACTACATGGTCTTTGGCGAACTTGCAAGGAAGATGGGTCTCAAGGGCTTTGACTGGAAGTCCGGCAAGGATGTCTGGGATGACATACGGGCATGCACCCCGTCCATGTTCGGTGCAACCTACGAGAAGATGGAGAAGCCTGAGTCCATTCACTGGCCCTGCCCGACCATTGAACACCCCGGGACCCCAATCCTGCACCGGGAGAAGTTCTCGGCAGCTGACGGTCTTGGAACGTTCTTTGGTCTCGAGTACCGTCCGCCCGCGGAAGTTGCCGACGCGCAGTACCCGTTCACGCTGATGACCGGGCGTATAATCTTCCACTACCATACGAGAACCCAGACCGACCGCTGTGCGGTGCTGCACTACGAAGTGCCTGAGTCGTATATCCAGATCAACACCGAGGATGCTAAGCAGATGAGCATCAAACAGGGCGAGAAGATCAAGGTGAAAAGCCGCCGTGGTGAAACCATAACAACGGCACGGGTAACCGATGACGTTGCCCCGAAAGTGCTCTACATGATGATGCACTTCGACCAGGGAGCAAATAATCTCACGAACACGGCGCTCGACCCGTTGTCCAAGATGCCGGAGCTCAAGCACTGTGCCGTTGCGGTTGAAAAAATCAAAGAGGCGTAACATGACAAAAAAAGGCGATATGCTCTATGCCTGGACAACAAACGCCGACCTTGCAAAGAAAGCGGAATGTGGCGGTGCGGTCACCGGGCTCCTTAAGTTTGCCCTTGAGAGCAAGATGATCGATGCTGTCATTGCCGTGAAGCGGGGCGTCGACCTGTACGATGCCGTCCCGACATTTATTACCGATCCCAGGGATCTTGATGCGACCGCCGGGTCGCTCCACTGCGGGACACTCCTCCTCTCCAAGCTGGCACCAAACTATGTCAGCGGAAGCTCAGGAATGAAACTGGGGATGGTGGTCAAGGGATGCGACATGATGGGTGTCCTTGAGCTTGCAAAGCGCGGGCAGATCAACCTGGATAAAATCCTGATGATTGGTGTCAACTGCGGAGGCTCGGTCAGCCCTGTCACGGCACGGAAGATGATTGCCGACAAGTTCGGCGTGGACCCCAACAAGGTTACCAAGGAAGAGATCGACAAGGGCCAGTTCATCATCGAGTACGAAGGCGGCCACAAGGGCATCTCGATTGATGAACTTGAAGAGGTTGGTTACGGACGGCGCAGCAACTGCCGCCGGTGCAAAGTGAAGATTCCCCGGCAGGCCGATATTGCCTGCGGGAACTGGGGTGTCATCGGCGAGAAGGCCGGCAAGGCAACATTTGTCGAGGTCTGTTCCGACAAGGGTGCGGATCTTCTGACAAAAGCAGTCCTTGCACAGAAGATTGCCACGGAACCGGCAAACCCCAAGGGAATCGAGATTCGTGGCAAGGTTGAAGGTGCCATGCTCAAGCTCGGCGACAAGTGGCGCCGTAAAGACTTTGCTGCCCTCGCTCCCAACCTGTGGGAGACCATCGCAAAGGAGACCTCCCGCTGCATGAAATGCTACTCGTGCATTGACAAGTGCCCGGTCTGTTTCACCAGTGCCGACAAACTCAAATCACCCGCACTGATGATCGCTGTGGGAACGCTGCCGGTCGATCAGATGTTCCACCTGCGCCGGTTTGCGCACATCTCCGATTCCTGTATCAACTGCGGGCAGTGTGAAGAACTCTGCCCATCGGAGATACCTCTTGCACTCTTCTCGCATGCGATCCGCACGGAAGGGGACAAATTCTTCGAACCGAAGCTGGGAAAATCTCCCTATACCAATTAATTTTTAACGCTCCCGCTACCACAAAAAAGAGTCATGTGTATGTGCAGGCACAATGGATGGACGAAGTTAAATCGTCCGGATTAATTCAATGAATGCAAAATTTGGAGATGAATGAAACGATGAAAACAGATGATGCAAAGAAGATTATTTCAA
Organism: Methanoregula sp.; assembly: GCA_039698055.1. Taxonomy (GTDB): domain Archaea; phylum Halobacteriota; class Methanomicrobia; order Methanomicrobiales; family Methanospirillaceae; genus Methanoregula. The sequence goes on from JBDKTL010000047.1 coordinate 4,563, forward strand.
CTGCCATCGATAGGGAAGTCGAGGCATATACCTTTTACCGTACCATATCGGACAAGGTAAAAGATTTGGCATTAAAGAAACTCTTTGGCGAGCTTGCCGGGGAGGAGAAACAGCACCGGGAATTCCTGCAGGGGATGCTCGCAAAGGATGTCGTCAAAATGCACTTTGATGCAAAGGCGGATTACAAGGTGGCAGATACACTCAAGAGTCCTCCATTGACCGCCGATATGAAACCGGTTGACGGTCTTGTCGTAGCGATCAAGAAGGAACTTGAAGCGATGCAGATGTACACGCAGCTTGCAAACCTCTCAACAGTGACCGAACAGAAGTTCCTCTTTTCCCAGCTCGCAAATATGGAAAGCGGCCACAAAGCCCGGCTGGAAGATCTCTACATCGAGATGGCATTTCCCGAGGCCTGGTAATTGATAGATATCCACGATTTTATTTTATCAGCGTTGGATTAACCCGATGTTCCTGCTATAAATAAAGGCTGGCAGGATCATCTCACATCGGGTGGATGGATCAGTGTCCCACCAGAATCAGACGGCGAGCCCGTCATTGTCGGGGGTATTTCTCTTTTTATTGAGTGTGGCTGCGTACTTTCCTGACGTGCGAATCCAGGTGCCGACCCGGTCCTTGGGGGTGATGTGATGGAGAACAACAGTTTCGCCGGTCATAGGATTCTTTTTTATCCGTGATGTTGATCGCGATGGGAAAAAGATACCGGGTTTGATTTATGAGAATCCTGACGAGAGCCCGTCACGGATATCCCGCTTCTTCTCCTTGTTGAGCCCGGCGATATAGTCCTCGTAGTAGTGGATCCGGGTGCTGACGGGGAACGGGATGCCGATCGTGGAGATGATCGC
>JBDKTL010000048.1:0-111187 GCA_039698055.1 Methanoregula sp.
GCCGGTTCAATCCTTATCGATATTAACGAGGAATGGATCACGGGTAACCGGTATTTATCTGTGATGAGTGAGATGATCTCTCTGGATACAGGTGCTGCTGATTTTACAGCATTATAGAGACACTACCCACCGCCACACGAATACCCATTATGATGCTGACTGTATCAATCGAGGATGATACCTTGGTTAGCATCGCCAGCTGCGGATGCAGCAGACGGTGTCAACAGTCCCTTGCTTGGAACACATCCGGTATCGTCTCTCCACCATGAACAGAGCCGGAGAAGTTGGTAAAGATACCACGTTGAACAAAAATGCCGTTATCATGGAGTACCTCTGCGATACCTTTAGCCATATTTCTGGACTGCATATTCCCGATCATGTATTTCACATTCCGGTATTTTTCAGAATGATCAAAAATATCGTTGATGACTGCCTGTGGGGTGGACTGCCCGTAATTATAGAAATCGGATGCAAAGACAAAATTTACAGTGAGCCTAAGCCATTTTCCAGCGGCCACCTGTTGCCAGAGTATCACGATTATACCCTACCCGAAGACTAGGGATTGTTCATTATCAGAATGAGTTGTAGTGTCATCAAGGGAATCATATAACGCGAGATGCGGTGAAACAGCCGGCTGTTTAAAGAGTCGACGGGGATAAAAAAAAGGAGGACAAAAATCCCGACGATTTTCCCTACTCATCTTCTTTGAGGGCCAGGCTCACATCTTTGCGTACGTACGGCTCGATCATGACATCGACCGCTGTTGCCTGGCTTTTATTTTGAACCACTTTTACCGTATAAGTTCCGGCCTGCATGTACTGGAAAGTGAACGGGGTTTTCTGGCCAGTATTTTTGTTGTTGATGTAAATTTTCCCCCCGGAGGGATCGCTGGTCACATTGATCATCCCGTAGAGATACGGTTGCATTACGAATCGGCGAACCAGATCCTTATTATTCATCCATATCGTGCTTGCCATGGGAATATATCCTGGCTTTGAAATTGAAAGGATATGGTGACCATCGGAAACATTGGGTATTGTATAAGGCGTAGAATATCCCGTGGAATAACCATCAAGATAAATATCCGCACCGGGGGGATCGGATCCCACCCAGAGGTTCTGGAGGGTATAGGTACGTGGCACTATCTGTATCTCATCCAGATTCGTTGAAAATACAATCATTTGCGAAAGGTAGGTATCATTCTGTTTTATTGTGATAAAATTGTCTGAATTGGACGACTGTAAATTCACCTTGACAGGGATGCGATATTTCTGGGTCTGGCCATTTACAGTAAAATCAGAACCCCAATAGGCAGTTGAATTAATAACAGGATCCAACAGGTACGGGTTTTCACCCACGGAAAATAATACCGGTGTGATGACCCCGTTATCAACCCACACATCTTTGGTATCGATCGGGTACGCGACGGTTACTTTTGCATTTCCTGTCAAAATGGATCCTTTCTTCATCACTTTTACCGTATGTTTGCCTTTCTGGAGCCCGTAGATTACGCTTGGGGTGAAACGGCTGGTTTTCTTTCCGTCGATATAAATCACGGCATCATCCGGAAAAGATTCGACGTATATCCCCCCATAGTTCTCCTGATCCAGGAGCGTAGCCTGGCCTTCGTTGACTTTTTCCCGTAAAATCAGATTGGACCCTGCGCTGGACATATCGAATTTCAGAGTCTCGTTAACCGTGACAAAAACCCGCTCGTCTGCGGACGCAAATCCCGATTGTTCAACGGATATGGTATGGTTCCCACCCTGCAACGGTTCAATTGTTGCCGGTGTTGTTTTTCCGGTATACTGGTAATCGACCGAGATCAACGCACCCGGGGGGTTGGAGAGCACGTGTACCGCATAGGTATGTTGCGAAGGATCAATGCTCTCGACAACTGGCCCGGATACCGGAAGGGACGAGACGAATTCCGCAGGATCCGGGGAGACCGTGACATTTGTGTCGGTCGTATTCACCGGTTCTTCTGAAAGAGTGGAACTCTCGTCATGTAAACTCTGCAGGTCTTTTGTTATGTAAAAAACGAAGTTCCGGTTTTCCATATAGTCTCCTTTTTTCTTGACAATGTAACTTCCTATGGTCGCATTGTTGTTTGTAGGGCGAACTGAACCGGTTACATCCAGAGTCGCGATGCTGATATCCGACGAACCTGAGGTCAATGCATCTCTCCACGGCTGGCCGTTGAACGTGATCTGGTTGTCATCATCCGCTGTTCCCGAAGCAGCCGTACTCACGACGATGAGTTTCCCGACCTTAAGTTCGGACGTGTTGATCTTCCCGGGGAACGTCATGCGCGTCGTTGCATTTACGGAATCCACCTGGAAATCCGGAGTTGCATAGATCATATCCGATCCCTCGCCAATCCAGTACTCTGTCGGTTGGCCCTGCGGATCTTCGTACGCTGCAACCATCATAATCCCGTACACGGCAAATTCATCCTTGTTCATCCCGGTATTTTTGATGGTGAATATCTGCGTTCCATTCCAAATCATGTCCGGATTAACAGAATAGCAGAGGGTCTCGGCGGGATAATCGTATATTCCGGATCCCTTGCGATCGAGGTATCGCTTGTCTCCTTTGAGGGTATCGCCATTATAACTCACCTGGATTGAGGCAGGTTTCCCTTTCAGGTCCCCGGCATTATGGCTCCATGTGGTATACACGTACAGCCGCGCATCCTGTACGGTTGCATTCTGCGGGAGGTTCACCGAAACGGAATACGACTTGCTGGTGTCTTTTTCCATGAGACCCGAGTAATCGCTGTCATTTGCGATGATGAGTCCGCCCACAATCGATTCATGGCGGTATAACGCCAGAGACCTGCCGCCGTACCCATTGGAATCGGATGTGCTGGTTTGAACGGCGGTTGCATCGCCGCTCGAAGAATTCGTGAGTGCAAGCGAAACCGATGCGGTATCGTCTTTTCCTAACGTAACACCAGTACTCATGTCAGCAAACCCGGATTTTTTCAGGGTAACGATGTGGTCGCCGATCATAATGTCGTCAAGGGTCGCATCGGTCTGGATTGTCTGGTTTATATCGTCAAGGAACACCCACGCGCCTTTCGGATCAGAACTCACGGCAATCGACCCGTTTATCTGTTTCAGGTCGAAGTGCACGGTGGCATTCCCGCTCTCGGGGATCGTAACGGTTTCTTCGTCCGGTTCGCGGAAACTCTGGTTGTTAGCGAGGTTGACCTGAACCGTGTGTTCACCGGCCGTGATCCCGAAGATCGTCACGTTGGTCTGCATTCGTGTTTCCTCATCATCGATACTGATGTCGGCACCCGGAGGATTGGATGTGACAAGAAGTGATCCTGTCGGATTTTGCGACACCGTAACAGAGAGCAGGGCCAGCGGGATTTTAAAATATACGCCACCCGTCTCACCAAACTCAGATGCTGCCCCGTTTCCCTCTTTGTACTCAAGGGTGCTGTCATCGCCCGGCGTGATCGAATCTATCACATCGGTCCAGGAGTCTGAACCAAAATACGCGCCCCCGGGACTCCCCGATAATTGCTCTTCGCTGTTAAACGTATAGATGCCATTATTACTGGCCATGTACAGCACGGATAACTTCGCATCTCGCTCCAGAGGCTCATCGCCCGTATCGTCAGGAATCTTTGATGTGCCAAATGATGTCTCGCCAACGTACCCGTTGTCTTTCTGCGTATTCATCGCATCGTGACCCTGGTTCACCCAGTAATACACCTTGTTGGCACTTCCATCGTTATACGCCACGACCAATGCGATAAATTTGATACGACCGTCAAACGAGGAACTGACGTGTTCCGTATTCACGTTGACACCGACAGAATCCGAGGTGATCTTATCCTTGACATCGTACCACATAAGATAATCGCTCGTCACCCGGTTCATATGATCGTTTATTATGACCGGGCCGCTTCCTCCGTCCCCGGGAAAAGTGTACGGGACGTTAAGACTCTCATCGCCGAGGTTTGTCTCGTACGTCCCGTCACCGTTTCTGTCAAACGTTACGTGGGCGATCCCGTTGTAGTTATTCTGCATATGGCCACAATAAACGCCAACATATACCCGGGCCCATTCTATCGTGGTATATTTCGGCAGGGCAAATGATTTCTGCGCGGACCTGGCAAATCCCTGGTAGGCGTCAAACCAGAGTCCCCCGGATACCACCCCGTTTTGCTCCGTTCTAAGCGGAATCCCCCCATAGTAAGGATTGGCACTTGCGATTGAAACCAGGAATGCTATTCCAATAATCAGGACAAGGTGGATCGGCCGGAAACCCCGGACGCGTTTCGATCCCGGTTGTGCGGTACTCTCACGCTTTCTCGACATGGAGAAATGATGGGGGGCTGGATAGATGGAGGATGAGTACATACTCTTGTGTATTTTAAAATATGATTATTAAACACTATTTAATTATTCATGATATTTTTTGTTACGATATAGTTAATTAATGTAAAAATTGCAGAAATCCGACGAAACGGAAAATATGCGCTCCAGACAACCGGAAAATGAGATTTAAACTCAATTTAACAGGATTTGCAGGATTCATTATTCCTCAAAGCCGGCACTCACCATTAACGGGTACATATACGCGGTCGTATTGGTACCGGTAACGAAGCGCTGCGCGTATTCGTCAAGCACTGCATGTGGGTTTACCTCGCTGAATTGTTCCGGGTGGAGTGCCCGGGACAGGTACAGCAGCCCGATCACGGCGCGGGGCCCGTACACGATATCGTTCGACATCACGTACACGCGCCCGTTCTGTACCGCGCTCACGTTCCTGATGCCGTCCCGTGCCTGGATTTTTGCCAGGGCATCGGGGAATGTCAGGTTGCTCTGCGTGGCTGCAACCACTTTTACGATAACATCGGGGTTTTCCGCATAGACCCACTCGGCATTTACCTTGGGGGAGGACGCCGGCAGCAGGCCTGCAATATTGCGGCCGCCTGCCATGGAGAGAAGAGTATCCGCACCGGTTCCACCTGTTAGGGTGGTGTAATCAGAATAGGACTCGAAGTACACCCGGGGCCGGGAATTTCCAGATATATTCCCGGTGCGCGATTCTGCGAGGGTCTCGTACTTCCGGAGGAACTCAATGTAATCTTCTGCGCCTTGTTCATGGCCGGTGATATTCCCGAGTTTTCGCGTATCGGAAGCAAGCGTGTCGATCTTATAACAATCGATGGGCAGGATCGTGATGTTCGATGCAGTGATTTTATCGATATTTTTGGGCAGGTAACTCGCATAACTGACGACTGCATCCGGGTGCAGCGAGAGGATTTTCTCGACATCGGGCGCCTGCCAGGAACCGATACTGTCGACACCCGCAAACTCCGGACCAAGCACCGGGTGAGTCTTTACCGTTTCGGAAACGCCGACAATTTCGTCTTTTGCCCCGATTGCAATAAGAAGCTCCGCTGCGTTTGAATTGGTGACAATGATGCGCCGGACAGGGATCGTTAGGTTTGGTGTGGGTGCAGCGGAGGGAAGAACCGGGGTGGATACCGTAGCGGACGGGGCCGGTATGACCTCAACGTGGGAAGTATCCCCCGATGCAGGGGAGGATACGCATCCGGCCGCTGCAACGGCACCAACAACCAGGCACACGAGGACGAGGAGGCGTTCTGCACGGGATGTAACCAACGTCAGGTTCCCTGAATTTTGCGTACTGTTTTGTTTTGTCATCGTATCATTCCGTTTCATTTCTTTTGTTGTTTTCTGGCGCGGGTATCGCGCTTCGCAATCCCCGGTTTTGCCTTTGTTTTTGCTGGAGAAACGCAGTCACAGGTACCGGCCTCACGAATGCTGTATCGCTTCGACCGGGTTGAGCCGTGCGGCTTTAATCGCCGGGTAGATTCCGGAGACCAGCGAGAGAAACACCGCAACAAAAAATCCCAGCAGCAGGATCTGCGGTGTGACAAGCGTAAGATCGTACCGTGCAAAGCCCGAGAACAGGTCTCCCATCTGGGCGATCAGGTACGCCTTTCCGATAGTATTGATCCCCCACGAAAAGATAATTCCCAGAAGATCCCCGAGCAATCCCCCGATCACCCCGATATACAGGCACTCGATCAGGATGAGGATGACCACGTCCCCCTGGGAAGCCCCGACGGCCATGCTCACCCCGATCTCGCGGGTTCGTTCGTATACCGACATGACCATCGTATTGACGATCATGAGCGCACCCACGATAAGCGAGATCGCGGCGAAGATGGAAAGGAAGAGTATGACGAGATCCATGAGCCGGTTGACCTGTTCGATCTGGCGGAACGCCCCGTCTGCCGTGAGGCCCAGGGACTGGATATCCTTTACAACGGCAAACACGTTTTCGGGGTCGTCGACTCGGACATACACGGTGCTGTACGGCATCGACTCATTGGCAATCGTTTTTACCGACCCGATGTCCATAATCGCGATACTGTCCAGCAGATCCCCGCGTTCCCGAAGCGTCCCGACCGACTGGAGAGCCACTTTACGATCACGGGGGGCGCCGTTCGGGTCGTAGTCGCGTATGACGACCGTGAAGAGATCTCCCGATCGTATGCCCTCGTATTTTCGCAGTTTTTCCGAGATGTCGTACCCGAGGACCACCTGGTTGGACGACGGGACAAAGGAGCCCCCGTACGTGTACGAGGGTTTAAAGATGGCCGAGAAGTCATCTCCGCTGATCCCGGTAACGCCGAGGTACGTCTGCTGGAGCGTGGAAAACGATAACTCGTAGACCGGGGCCGCTGCCCGGACGTGGGTCAGGTTTCGTATCAGCGCTACTTTTGAGTCCGTGACAGGAATGACCGTTCCATCATGGACCGTCCCGGTCACTTCGATAAGCGTGAGATCCGACTGCTGCCTGATGCTTTCAATCGCCTGGTACCGTATCCCTTCGCCAAAGGAGATGATACCGACTACTGCCGCGATGCCGATTGCGATCCCGAATGCGGTAAGGAGAACCCGCATCCGTTTCTTCTGGAGCTGCCGGGCGGAAAGTTTCGCGTAATCCACCAGTTTTACCATGCCTCGGTCACCTTCCCGTCGACAAGCTGGAACGAGCGATCCGCGTACGCGCCGAAATCCCGTTCATGGGTGACGACAAAAAACGTGGTTTTCTGCTCCCTGTTGATGGAACGCATCAGCCCGAAGATCTCGTCGCTCGTTTTTTGATCCAGGTTGCCGGTCGGTTCGTCTGCAAAGATGATCGGCGGGTCGTTGACGAGCGCCCGGGCGATGGCCACACGCTGCTGCTCGCCCCCGCTCATCTGGGAGGGATGGTGGTTCCTGCGATTTTGGAGGCCTACACATTCGAGAAGTTCCCCGGCGCGGCGTGCCCGGGTTTCCGGGTCGTGGTAATTGAAAAGCATGGGGTACTCCACGTTCTCCTGTGCGGTCAGGTAGGGCAGGAGGTTGAACTGCTGGAACATGAACCCGATTTTTGTCCTCCGCAGGTCCACGAGTTGGGACCCGTCACGGTAATCCACGGGTATCCCGTCGAGCGTGAGGTTTCCCGAAGTCGGGCTGTCAAGGCACCCGAGGATATGGAGCAGGGTACTTTTTCCCGATCCGCTCCTCCCGATCAGGGTTATGAATTCTCCTTTTTCTATGCAAAAACTCGCATCTTTCAGGGCAGGTACGGTTTTTGAATACGTTTTTGCAAGTTTGTCTGCGATAATGATGGGTGGCATGACTGGCTCCTAGGAATACTCCACCTGGAGGATCGCGTTTGTCAAAAGGAGATAATCCCCCCGGTCCTGGACTGCGACAAAATTTGCCTTTTCCGCCATATACGGCGTCACGTCCAGGGTTTCGATCCCGATCTGCTGCTGGCTGTCGGACATAAAGACATCCTCCCACACCTTACCTCTTGCCTCCGGGAAGACCAGGTTGAGAATCACGGAGAAAAACGTGGGCAGTTCCTCGTTTTGTTCGTGGTTCATGTACACGGCATTTTTCCCGATGAGGTCCGATCGCGTGTATCCTCCTGAGGGGGCAACGAGTTCAAGGGTCGCGCCCTTCATCCGGCCAAGGTCGATCTCCCGGTCAAAATCCACCCGGCTGGTCGCCATCTCCGGTGTGATGCCGTAACTGCTGTACAGCATGTCGCACCCTTCGCTGACCGCGATCATCCGTTCAGGTGCCGACGGGCTTTCGTATACCGTGAGGAGACCGGCCCCCTGGATCACAAAGGTGCTGTTGTCTTCCCCGGTATTTGCGACTTCGAACATCACCGTATTCTGTCCCGGAAAAAGATTGCCCCCGGAAAAAGTGTCCATGCCGGAAAAGAAATCACTGGGGCCTGAAACACCCTTGCTGTCCACGAACCGGGCGGCAGCGTCAGTACCGCCCGGCTGCTGCGTGCAGCAGGTGACGGCGATCGAAGGATACACTGCCTCCAGATCCCGCCGGCTCCATGCCCAGTAGATAAAGTATCTCTGGTACCGGACGACGGCGTCCTGCGGCAGGTCAACGGTAAATGCAACGGCGTACCGGCCGCCGCTTGCAATGGTGCCGCTGTATGTACTGTTGCCCACGGAAAATACGTATCCGCCGTGCATCTTATCTGAAAACGCTGTCGTGAGAGGTTTGTCTCCCGCATAAGTCGCCCCTGCCGGGAGGATCAGGATGGCGGCGCACAGCATGGTCACCATCATCCTACTTCGGGAAGTCATACGTGCCCTGTGCCAGGTTGTTTGCCCGGTCCGGATCCTGTACAAGACCTGCCTCGTCAACCGTGACCTTGATCCCGTGGGTTCCCGGCATGGTAAAAACGGGGATGTCGACGATTACCGAAGCATGCGCTTTTATGCCATCCTCAATTTGTTTGTCCGCGATCTTCTCCCCATCAAGGTACACGGTGACCGTAAACGCCGGTGAATCGCTTCCCCCGGCATTGGTGATCTGCACGGGAAGCACGTATTCCTGGACATCCGTGACAGCGCCCACCGGTGCCACCACTGCGAAGACGCCGGCGAGGAGGACAAGCGAGAGGACAAACACGGGAAGCGCAGAGCCGGGACCGCGGCGGCGGAGAAGAATAAGGACACAGAGCCCGGCAAGCAGCGTGAGAACCGGCAGCGGTGCCTGTGTCGGCGCTGCAGCGGCAGCATCGGTTTTATGAACCGGAGATTTGATGGATACGGACAGATCGGGAGGAGTCCCGACAGTTATCCGCCGGGTCGCGGCATCGTTGTCCGGTTGTGTATCGCCGGTTGCCGATACCTTTGCAGAGACGTCAACTGTTCCCGTCGTGGCCTTCCAGGGGACGCTTACCTGGGCGATCCCGCTTGCAGGAATGACTGCCTGCGTCGTGTTGATTTCCGCAGAGCCGACCAAAAACGTCACCGGAACCGGGCCACCAGGCAGCGTCCCGTAGTCCCGGATCTCGGCAGTTATGGTTGCAGTTTCGCCATCGTACGCATTGTCGATCTGGATCTGATCGACTGCGAGATCCGGCGCAGCCGGGACCCCGGGTTTTGTAATCGCGAGGATCGCGCAGACCGGGTGGATGTAATCCTCCCCTTCAGGAGAATCGCCGGTCGTCACGACAACGCCATCCCCGTTCAGGTCGATTCCCCTGATGAACCGGATGGTGTTTGCTTCTTTCATGAGTGCCGTAACCGGGAATGTCTCGGCATCGGTATACCGCGAGGGAATGCCTGTGCCCCCGGTTGCATCGAACGAGGTTTCGTCCCCGATGTCCGTGACATTGGTCCCGTTCACGACCCGGACCGGGACACCAAGGGTGTTTCCATTGAACTGCACGTAATCCGGCTGGCCCCGGGTCCCGGCAATTTCGAGTGTGGTGAGGTTGGCGGAGGTCATGCCGGATATCCCTGCCCCGGTAAAGGTGATGTTTGTCTCATCGTGGCGCGTGGGGTTTGTCCCGGCCCACCCTTCACCGTGGAGATCCTCGTTGCCTTCCGCGATCCAGTACTGGGTCGTTATCCCGCTACCGGGCTCTTTGACTGCTGCGGCCACGAGGATACCGTAGACCCTCCCGTCAAGCTTGTTTCCCGATTCGCCTTTGCTGGTGTTGACGGTGATGAGGTTGTTGCCTTTCTTGAGGACATCCGTGGCATCGTACGCGATCCAGTAGACCCCGTGCCCTGCTTCGTAGACATCCCGGTTCATGTCCCGGTTGCCGTTGAGCGTGTACGTGATCTTCCTGAGATTGTTGATGTTGATATCCGCCCAGCCGGTATATTTTTCCGTGCCGCCCCAGATCCCGGCGTATACCCGGGCGTACTGTGGCTGCCCGGGAAGGTCGAACTGGAGCGAGTACGGCGGGTTTTCAAGACCATATCTGCCAAACGTGAGCAATTCCCCGTTGACAGCACCCTGTGCGTGGATGGAAAGGGGAATTCCTTCGAAATCGTACAGGGCCACAACAGGACCTACTAAGAATGCTGAGATCAACGCGGCAAGAATAAGATAAACCGGTTTATGGGAGAACATGATCGCGACCTTTTGTGTATTACCTATTTGTACAATAATAATAACAATTCTGATAAAGATTCTTATTTTAACTTGTTAAGTCTGACAATTTTACCAAAAGTCTGAATCGTTTGCAATTCTCCAAGGGTGCCATTATACCGGGACTTGCCGGCCTGTTCTTTCATTGCCACTTCACCGGGCTTCTCATACTTCGCCATAACCGTGAAAGCCACCACCACGGTCGTACCAACCGCTACCAGTACAACGTCCGTTGAATCATCCACAGGAACTGCTGCCCAAGCCGCCGTCCCGACTCAGTCTGCAACGGTCGCCAGCAGGACCGCTGTCACCAAGACCGCCCCTTCCCAGACTACTTCCGCTCCGGCTTCTACATCCAGCGATACCGGGTCTTCAGGAGTCTCAATCGTTACTCTCGGTATCGCAGCAGCAGGAATCATCCTCGTGGTTGTCGCGATTGTCATCGGCAAACGCTGGTGGATCAGAAGATAGAACCCCGCACTTTTCAGGGAATACAAATAACCTTTTTAGGTGGGTAAAGTACTATTTTAGCCCCCAATTTTTTTTAATAAAATCTTCCGATAATACCATTCAAATCAATCATTTTAACGCTTCTAGGGGCTTCGGCAATGCCTCCGCTCCCGCTATCGTTGCCGGTTGCACCGGGCTGGTTCTTTGGGTGAAATCCAAAAAGAAGAAGGTGAGGTGGTAAAGAAAAACTGGGACAGCCGTTATGATCATCTCCTCTTTGGTTCAGGGAATTCCGGTGCTTATCGCTGACACCCGATGCTGGGCAACCCGGCTTCTCTCTGTTGACCAAAACGAAGGATATGTCTTTGAATTGGCGAAATAAACGGTATAATCCGCCAGATTCGGGTTGTCGGAAATCCGGTCAATAATTGTTGTTTATTTGCGAAAATACGCCATTTTAGTGCCCCATATAACTCACTTTCCCGGCCCGCCAGGGCTTTTTCCGCGCCCCTCATTTTCCGGACAACCAATTGCCCGTTTTGACAAAGGAATGCCGCTAAAACGCCAATATACGAACCGTTTATTTTGTCCGTTTTCCAAAATTAGCCCAATTTAAGGTTGTTTTGAAACGGAGCCCGATAGAGACTCCTTTTGGATCCGGATCGTGCCAATCGGAGCCCAAAACGAGCCCGGATTATCTCAACGGGATCAGGATCCAAATACCCTTGCAAATCCAGTAATCACACCGAAGGGAGCACGCAATCACCGGCCCTTCATTCATCCGATCATAACACATGCTTGCGTTTAGAAAGGAGACTCAGGGATATGTGCATCTTTAGTGGATGGTGAGGCTACCATAATCTGCTCTCTGGGGAAAAACTCCCATGATCACCTGCGAAAAGAAAATTTCTCGCGGAAGATGATCTTTTACTGGACGATCACACCAGAGTGGGTGCTTCCGCGGAGAGGGCAACGGTATTCATGCCGCAGCCCCTAAAAAGAATGTCAATCGATTAATGAGTTCTACACCGGGCCCACAAACAGGAGTCGACGCCCGGTTTTTCCGGAAGTGCCGGATCATTACGGAATTTCATACGGGTAGTGTAGATATTGTGTACACTATAATTTCGTTACAATGTACCAGTACCCCGGCTCAGTATTACTAATTTCTATTTAGTAAAATTTTTTGCTATACTTTTTTAAAAAGGTAATAAATAGATGGAGCACCCATGCCCCACTGTTCGCAACTGGTTTAGCCGGTACGCTTATGCCTGCCCGTAACCGGTATTGCGGACAGGAACATGGAATATGAAAACAACAAGAACAGAAAGCAGACTCGGCAGGTTTTCGTACCTGCTCAAGGGCGGAGCGAAACCGCGCAGGAACCACGCGCTGATGATCGCGCTGGTGTTCGTGGCGCTCCTTGCGTTCACCGGCGTGGTGTCGGCGGATCCTTACTATAAAGGGGAACTGCTTGCAACGAACTCAAGTATATCCGGTAGCATTTATGGTGATGTCTGGTTCCAGGGAAGTGATACCTGGACGACCCCGGACAACATTATAACAGATTCCGCTACGGCAACATTCACAGGAATCCCGGCAACTGGCAGCAATGTTTCATGGGCACGGTTATACGTTGTGGTCTATCAGGGGAACATGACGGCGAATTACTACGGGAACGAGACAATCACGTTTGGAGGCACGACACTTGCAAACGCTCAGCCTCTCCACCTCGCGTATGACAGAACCGTAGGAGCCACTCATGCAAATCCAGTTCCCGCCGGCGGCTATTTCGTCGACTTGAACCGTGTCACGAGTGACTATGTTAACGTGTTCGATGTGACGAGCCTCATCAACAGTCCGACCATCACCGCTAACATCCAGACCTGGAATGAGTCTAATTCAGATTTCCAGGCCGGCTTCGGGAGATTCGATGGCAGGACCAAAGCGGCCGTGCTCGCTATCGGTTATAAGGATGGGCGCAGCTGTCCAACCTATTACTGGGTAAACGAGGGACATGACACTGTTACCTATAACTGGACCAACCCGCAGTATATCAGCAACACGACGTTTGGCACTTCAACAATTCCAACCTCGTGGACCGCTGCAAAGCTGACGGAAATATCCCTGGCGACTGCGAATGGAACATATACATTCGATCCTGTGAGCACATCTCAGGCCTTCACTACACTCACCAACCCTATTGCATCCTTCACTCCTCCGACAAACCATTACTATGGGTATAACACATGGGACGTAACCTCCCGTGGGTCAGCAGGTGTGGACAGTCTGTTCACGTACAACCGGACAGGGAATTATTACAAGATTCCTCTTGCAATCTTGACCGTCAGGGCCCCGACACTCTACGACTTCTCGGGAAACTACTCCGGTGTAGTGGGTAGTACCTTGTTTGCTTACCAAGGTAATGTTTCTGCAAACCCGCCGACGTCAGTAATCGTACCGTCAACAATATTTTCAAGCTCAGATTATTCCAGGATCGCTCTTTATGACAATCTACGTTCCTCTCAGACAGAACATGTAGATTATGCAGCTCACCGGTTCAACTTCACGATCAACGAGGCTGCTGGTGATGTAACGAACCTCACAGCAACTTGGATTGGTAGAGGTAATGGGGGTGTACCATATAACGGTGCAAAACTGTACATCTGGAACTGGGCAACCAGCAGTTATGAGTTCCTCCAATCATCCTCTAGTACAAGTGATGAAACCCTCTCTGGCTCCGAGACTACAAGTCTCAGTAATTACATCAACAGTGACAAGAAAGTGATCCTTCTCGTGGTACAGAATAGGCAAGCAGGCGGGGGGACGTCATCAAGACTTGACTCGAATTACGTCAGGCTGGTGGTTGTTGATCCATAACTCAATCCAAATTTCACTTTTTTCAGTGTTACTTCGTATCACCGGTCAATGAGTATTTCACCTATGTATCCTAGGGATAATAATACTCCATTTACGCAAGTGGCCCCGTTAGAATCTACTGATATTAGATAGTCAGCCTCGTAAAGTCTCCACTATTCACATCAAAAAAAAAGGATAAGTTTAAAAGCACCCCAATTATGCAAATCGAAATTAGTTTAGAAAGATATTAATTATTCACACCAAAATAACATTAATGTGTTGTTTGTGCTATGAAAATATTATTTTCTAATAAGATTAAACGGAAAGCCGCTGATTTGAACTTTTATAAAAGTTACGGAAAATCCGACCTATATCGCGCAGTGCCGGTTTGTCTTATCGGATTGATTCTCTGTCTCATGCTACTAGCCGCTCCAGTAGCAGCTGCAACTCTGATCGTTGCAGCGGATGGATCCGGGAGTTATCCCGATATTCAATCAGCAATTGATGCCGCATCCCCGGGTGATACAATCTTTGTCAAGGCCGGGGCATATACCACTACATCAGGGATTTACATCTATAAACCGGATCTCGCTATTATCGGTGAGGGTGCCGATAAAGTCACAGTGACGATAGAGGATTATAATAATCTCTACATCGGTTGGGATCAAGATGAGAATGTTGTTGATGCTTCAGGGATGCGATTGGAAGGAATCACCTTTGCTGGGGATACGTCTATTGAATTAGAACAGGCATCCCATACGCTCATCGCTAACAATATTTTCCCTAAAATTGAGATATATCCAAATGAGATAGGTTCGTGTCCTTTCAACATTATCCGGAATAACACCATTTCCTCTGTTACTATACTGAGTGATTCTACGGTAATCGAGAACAATATTATCCAGTCAAATGGAGGTTATACACTTTATATTGGAAGTGGTAATAATACCATCCGGAATAATATAATTGGTAACAATGCCGGTATTAATATCTACCTTGATTCAGACAGCGGATATTCGCCTTATGACGACAACGTTTTCTACATGAATACCATCTCCGGGAATGGTGCGCCTGTAACATTCTCTGGAAACCTTCCACCCCACACTACTTGGGTCTCCCCGGGGCCCATTACTTACACGTACAATGGTGCGAGTTATACCACGGTTATGGGGAATTACTGGGGTAGTAATTACACCGATCCTGATGCTGATGCAAATGGTGATGGCATTGGGGGGGCCCCATTCACAATTCCCGGCGGCCTCGGGAGCGATACTGCACCCCTGATGGATCCGGTTTTGAACTATATAATTGGCGGATCATCAGCCCCGACCCTGACCACAATCACCCTCTCTCCCTCAACAGCAAGTCTCACATCAGGAGGAACGCAACAGTTCACCGCTATCGCAAAAGACCAGAGTGGCGACTCCATATCCAATGTTCTTTTCATATGGTCCTGCGATAATACAACAGTCGGGACGATAGATGCAACCACAGGGCTATTCACAGCAATCACGGAAGGTCCTGCAAACATCACCGCAACAAACGGAACAATCTCCGGAACAGCAAAGGTGACCGTGTCTGCTCTGGCCCCAGATCTTATTCCCGTCTCAATTACATCAGGTACTTTGGTAGCCGGACAGGCCGTGACGGTGAGTGTAACGATCCAAAATATCGGTACCGCTGCTGCAGGGGCATTCAACGTTACACTGCTATCAAGCGGAACTGAAGTCAACAGAACTGCTGTGGCATCTCTTGGCGTTGCAGAATCACGCGACGTTACCATGCTATGGACTCCCTCATCGACCAGCCCGGTAACGCTATCCGCTGTTCTCAACCCAGATGGATCCCTCATCGAAACTAATACGACGAACAATACGATCTCAAAATCGGTGACAGTACTCACCCAGTCTACAGATCTCACAGTGACCTCTGCCTCATATGCAACCGCCTTTGCCCACTACAATAATACGGTCACCGCAACGATCCGGAACTCCGGCACCCAGGACGTCGGAGCGTTCAACGTCACATTCACTGTTGGCGGGAATACGACAACAATGAATATATCCTCGCTTGCCGCAGGAAGCAGCACAACCCTGAACCTTCTCGACACCGTGGACCGGCACGTGGGTGACACGGTATCGGCATCCGTTACCGTGGACCCCGAAAATGCCATTGCCGAATCCAATGAGGCCAACAACCAGTACACCACTTCGGCGACCATGATCTATAACGGCTATGCCGGCGAGCGGTGGGGGGATGGCCCGGATATCACGACAAAAAAGGTCTATGACATTCATGGCGATACGATCTATTCTATGGGGGACAGCGTATACGGGGGGGATCAGACTGACCACTGGACTGCAAGCGACCTTCCCCTCCCACCCGGAGCGACCGTAAAGGAGGCGCGATTGTATACGCCGTATACCTGGGACTATGTGGAGTGGATGCCGGATCAGGAAATCATAACATTCAACAATAATATTGTACAGTATGACACCCAGTACCGGGATATGAAAAACTGGGGTACGTGGGCGAACTATGCCTACGGTTCGATTGTGTACAACGTGACAGACCTTTTCAACCCCACCGGTAACACGGCGACGTTGTCATTCAAGATGGCCGGCTATGTACCCATCCGTGGCATGACACTGGTTGTCACGTATGAAGATCTGAATGCAACCGAGAAACAGATCTTCATCAATGACGGGTTTGATATTCTGTATGCCTCTCCAAGTTTTTACACCACTGATGAAACGGCTACTGCCTACGCCCCGTTTGCCGGTCCCGATATTAATATGAGCAAGGTGACGAAAGCGACCCTCACTACCATCATAACCCGGGGGGGCGATGGAACAAGAGGTGCCATGCTCTTCAATGGTGTGACTTATCCGGATTACTGGGTTAGGACTCAAGCGGAGATGGCAGCAAAAACCTTGGATGTTACAGCCAATCTGACTGCCACCAACAATGTGGCAATGTTCAGGAGCCAGACAAAAGATAACATGGACATGGAACCCTACCTCGCGATCCTCAAAGTCGAGTACCGGGGAGAGGCAACCGCCCCGGTCGCCGGTTTCACCGCGACTCCGACAAACGGCCCCGCCCCGCTCACCGTCACGTTCACCGACACCTCGACCGGGACACCAGCCAGCTGGGCCTGGGATTTCGGGGATGAGGACAGCACGAATGCGACCGCCCGGAACCCGATCCACACGTACGCGGCAGCCGGTACCTACACGGTCAATCTCACCGTTACGAATTCCCAGGGCAGCAATACCGTAACGAAAACCGGGTACATCACGGCGGGAGCCGCAGTACCTGCCCCGGTCGCCGGGTTCAGCGCGACTCCGACTAACGGCACCGCACCGTTCACCGTGACATTCACCGACACCTCGACCAATTCGCCGACCAGCTGGCTCTGGGATTTCGGCGATGGCAACACCACCAACGCCACCGTACAGAACCCGGTCCACACCTATGCGTCAGCCGGGTCGTATACCGTCAGCCTCACGGCAACAAACGCCGGGGGCAGCAATTCTACCACAACGCCGGATTGCATCACGGTGACCACAACATCATCTGCCCCGGTTGCATCCTTCACCACCGATGCATCGGCAGGGCAGGTGCCCTTCACCGTGCACTTCACGGATACCTCAACCGGTACCCCAACCAGCTGGGCATGGAATTTCGGGGACGGATCGACCAGTACCGGACAGAACCCGTCCCATACGTACGTGACCGCCGGGAGTTACACCGCAACACTCACCGCAACCGGGCCGGGTGGCAATTCTGTCGCACCGGCATCGATCACCGTCAGTGCACCGCTCACGTCCAACAGTTACAACGGAGGTATCCCACTGACAACCGCACAGAGCGGGACCGTATCCGGCGGCCTCTGGTATGACGCGTATCCCGGATTTGCCCCATCCGCCTCAAAGACATTCACGTTACCGGCCTACACGGACATTAAATGGGCCCGTCTCTACACGGTCGTCTACCTTGGCCACATGCAGAACAACTACCGTGGCACGGTCACGATCAATATCGATGGGAATAACGACGGGACGAACGATCTGGTGGAACAGGAAACCTTCAACTCGACGTATTCATTCCCCGGGGACGGCGGAACCGGCCCGGTCTGGCTCAACGATCACCTGAACCGGGTCACCAGCGATTACCTGATGTGGTATAATGTAACTGACACCATCACGGGTCAGCAGGTGAAGGTGCAGGCAACCACAGCAGACATCGATGCCAGTTTCGATGGCCGGATCAAGGCCATGGTTCTCGTGGTCGCCTACGATGACGGCGATGCCGACCAGGTAGATTACTGGGTCAACCAGGGCCACGATACCGTGAACGCTGGCGATTCCGCATATCACCAGTATACCGGCTCGACTACGTTCGGCACATCTTCACTCGCGAGTGGCTGGACTGCCGCAAACCTCTCCACCATGTACCTGGCAAGCGATAACGGTATCTACACGTTCCGGGGAAGTTCGCTGACATCCGGCACGCCACAGGGGCCCTATTTCGGCACCAATACCTGGGATGTCAGTTCCCTGCTCTTACCCGGCCAGGACAGTACCCTGACGTATAACCGGACCACGGACTATTACAAGATCCCACTTAGTTTCCTTTCCGTCCGGTATGCCGGCTCGGCTCCAACGGTTCCACCCGTTGCCGGGTTCACCGCGACTCCGACTAACGGCACCGCACCGTTCACCGTGACATTCACCGACACCTCGACCAATTCGCCGACCAGCTGGCTCTGGGACTTCGGTGACAGCAACACCACCAACGCCACCGTGCAGAACCCGGTCCACACCTATGCTTCAGCAGGTACCTACACCGTCAACCTCACCGCAACGAATGCCGGTGGATCCGACAGCGAACTCAAAGACGGGTACATCACCGTCACCGGTTCCGGTGGCGGTCTGGCACCAATAGCGATATTCATGGCAGATGTGAATTCCGGGACGGCTCCGCTGACCGTCAACTTCACGGACGTCTCGGATAACTCACCAACCAGCTGGCTCTGGGACTTCGGCGACGGCAACATCTCGACCGTCCAGAACCCGACGCACACCTATGTCTCCGCAGGGTCCTACAACATCAACCTCACGGTTACGAACTCGGCCGGCACCAACAGCAACCTGATTCCGGACTTCATCACGGTCACCGGAGGATCGACAGCCATCGCACCGGTCGCAGCATTCAGTGCGAATGTAACAGCCGGTGTTGCCCCGATGGCAGTCCGGTTCACCGACCAGTCCACCAACTCCCCAACTGCATGGGCATGGGACTTCAACAATGACGGAACCATCGACAACACTGAGCAGAATCCGGAGTATACATACACAACCGCTGGCATATACACGGTAAAACTGACCGTCACGAATACCGGTGGCACCAACGTGACAGTCAAGGCGAATTCCATCGGGGCATCCGGCGGGAAACAACCGCTTGCAACCACCAGGGACGGTACCGTTTCCGGTGACCTGTATATCGGAGCATACCAGCCGGTCGCATGGAGCAACCAGCCCAACACTGTCGGTGTGAAAATATTCAACCAGAGTTACACGATCCCCGCAAACACCGGCATCCAGTGGGCCCGGCTCTATGCGGTAGTCTATGGATCAAGTTCAGATAACCGGCTTGGACGCGCAACCGTCTCGTTCGACGGGAACGGTGACAGCACATACGAGACTGCTCTTGGGACTGAAGATCTGGGAATCCCGTCAGCAAACAGCGGGTATGCGTACCGGGTAAACGACCACGTTAACAAGGTCTACACGGATTACCTGTTGTGGTACGATGTCACCAACGATATCAGCAACCAGACCGTGAACGCCCGGATACAGACTGAAAACGTTAACAGTTCATCGTTTGACGGCCGACTCAAGACCCTCACGCTGGTCGTCGCCTACAATGACGGAGATTCCGATCAGGTCCGGTATTTCGTCAACGACGGCCATGCATACCAGGGCAGTACGGATCCTGCCGGCCAGACCGTCTTTGGGACCGCTGCAATCCCGGCCGGCTGGTCAAAGGCCACCCTCTCGGCAGTCCACGTCTCCAGCAAGGATGCCACGTATACTTTCAACAGCCAGCAGTATGCCGGGACAGACCCGGTCTCGCCTTTCAATTCTTTTGGATATGACCAGTGGGACGTTACATCTTCTCTTCCCACCGGGACGGACAGTACACTTACCTTTAACCGCACCGGTATTTCGTTCAAAACACCCCTTACCTCTCTCACTATCCGGTATACCGGCACGACCCCCATAGTCCCACCCGTTGCCGGATTCATAGCTAACACAACTACCGGGACAGCACCGCTTGCAGTCCGGTTCACCGATCAGTCCACCAACTCCCCAACTGCATGGGCATGGGACTTCAACAACGATGGAATTGTTGACAGCACCGCACAGAACACCACATACACTTACACAACCACCGGCACGTATGCCGTCAACCTGACCGTAACCAACGCCGGAGGTTCGAACAGTACGGTTAAACTGGGGTACGTCAGGGTCACCGCTCCGGGAGGAGACTACGACCTTACAATTTCCGGTGGAATCATCCTGACCCAATCACCGACCGAGTTGCCCCTCTTTGCCCGGGAGAGCAACCTGGTCCGGATCGTCTCAATCACGAACCTCGGGACTACTCAGTCGCCTGTAACGGAAGTCGAGCTCCGGTCGAGTGACGGGCTGATCAACCGGACTACTGTACCTGCCCTGAACAAAGGCGAGATCGCGACCGTCACGATCATCGATACGATAGCCCGGTCTACCGCAGGCACAACCGTAACGTATACCGCGACCGTTGACCCGGATAACACCATTGCTGAGACAAACGAGACCAACAACGCGGTGACCAGCAGCTCCTATGTTGTTACGAACAACGGGTACAAGGGCAAGACGTACTGGGAGGGCCAGAGCAACCTGACCACCAAACGTTCCTGGGATCTCCATGGCGGCCTGGTGTATTCCGCTGGCGACAGCCAGTATATCTCCGGGGTATCCGGACGGAAATCCGGACTGCCGCCCCAGGGAAGTACCTGGACCAGTTACCCGGTGACCTGGACCGCAGGCAACCTGCCGGTCCCGGCCGGGGCTGCGATCCGAGAGGCCCGGCTCTACGTCCCCTACACATGGGATAATTCCAACCAGGCACCGGACAAGATCCACATCGATTTCAACAATGAACCTATCCCGTACGAGGCCTGGTATCACGACAAGAGAAACTTCGGCGGCACCTATGCCGATTACGAATGGGGACTCCTGACCTACAACGTCACCAGCTGGTTCCTGAAAAACGATCGGAATACTGCGATCTTCACCCGGGATACCAGCAATACGAAGATCAGCCCGTACGGGTTTACTCTCGCAGTAATCTACGATGACCCGACGGCTACGAGGAAACAGATATTCTTAAACGAAGAGTTCGATCTGCTCGGTGTGGATGAGAACAAGTTTGGAACAACGTCCGAAGAAGCAACGGCTTACGTGCCATTCACCGGCCAGATCGTCAACCCTGCGGACGTTAAGAACGCCACCCTGATAACCTTCGTCCCATCCGGCAACGGCCCTGAAGGCATCCTGCTCTTCAACGGGAAGACCATTGGAACAAATGTCTGGGACTATGATTACGACGCTGACACCGAGGTTGCGATCGATTCCCGGGATGTAACCGTTCATCTCTTACCGGACGGGAACGAGGCCGCGATCCGCGAGACCGGTTCCAACCAGGCAACCATGGCCGCAGCACAGCAGTTCCTGGTTGTCGAATACAAATCTGCAATAACCGGTGAGCCTGTCGCCGCTTTCTCATCGAATGTGACTCGGGGGATCAAACCCCTAGCAGTCCAGTTCACGGATCTTTCGGCGGGTTCACCTACAAGCCGGTTCTGGGACTTTGGCGATAACACTAATGCAACCGAGATTAACCCGGTCCATGTTTACACGTCCTATGGCACCTACACGGTTTCACTTACGGTGACGAATGCGCAGGGGAATAATACCCTCACGAGAAGTTCTTTTATTACGGTAAGTAAACCCTCCACGGTCGCATCGTTCACGGTCAACAAAACGTCCGGTGACGCCCCGCTGACCGCCGGGTTCAGCGACACGTCAGCCGGAGAGCCGGAATCATGGTCATGGACATTCGGGGACGGGTCCGGTTCTGCGGACCAGAACCCGGTCCATACGTACTCATCAGCCGGCACCTATACGGTAACTCTCACGGCAACGAATGCTGCCGGTTCAACGACAGCTACAATCACCATTTCAGTCAACGCACGTACCATCGTGGATCAATCCTTTGCCATCGAGAGCCTCACCACAACAAAGAATGACCTGGGCCAGAACGTCACAATCAACACAACAAATGCTACGGTTTCTGCAAACGGGAAACAGGTAACGATGACGGGCATCGGCCATGGCTGGGACGCACTCGATATCACCATGACCGGGCTGCCGTTCAACGACAGTACCAGCCTCACCGGTACGGTCGCATCGGTCGTGGCTGTGGGAACACCGGTCACCATCCCCATCACGGATGTCGGAAACCCGTCCGTCAGTTATAACCTCACTCTCCTGGAAATACCGAACAGTACGGCACAAATCACCATGACGATAACAAAAGATCCCGACAGTGCTGCCCAGAGTGCGTTCACGCTCGCAGCAACCGGTGCGGGAAAACAGATTGACGCGATCGCATATACGGTACAGTTTGAAAAAACCCAGATTGCCAACAATGGCGAGGGGGGTATTATCCTCAACGCCACTATCGGCATGGCAGTAAGCCCTGCCTGGGTGGCAGATCATGGAGGGCGCGATCATATCGTGATCCTAAGGCGGGCCGATAATGGCAGTACCCAGTTCCTTGCCACGCAGTTTGAGGGAACTGATGCCAGTGGGAATGACTTATTTACGGCTCTCTCTCCTGAAGGGCTCTCGACGTTCATCATGTCGTCAGTTTCAACGGCCTCGTCCAATAGCGGGGGCAACGGGGGAAGCAGTGGCGGATCCAGCGGGAGCACGAGCAGCGGCGGAATAAGCAAAATTTCCGACAAGGATAGTGGAATTTTCGATTTCCGTGCTCTCCCGGCCACTTCATTTGCATGGGTGGAAAAAACACCGGTAACAGAAAAAGGAAAACTTGAAATTACTCCCCTGACCGCCGATATCGAAACGATGCCGGAGATCCAAGTCAAATGGATTGCAGACATTCCCCAAAAGCCGGATGGCGGAGGCATGATCACCACCAGCATCGTGCAGAAACTTCCCGATCAGACCCTGTCTCTATACCGTTCAGCACTTGCATCCCAGGGACTTGAGATCGGTACGGTTGCATACTCCGTTGTCGTCAATGAGGAGGGTGTTCCCGAAACACAGGATGCAACTATCGAAATGAGCGTGCCTCAGGAATGGGTGAGCCGGAACGGCGGGATTACCCAGATCAAGGTCGTGCGGCTGGACAATACAGCAAATGTCGAAGTCCTGGACACTGCGTTCAAACGGTACGACCAGGACACCCGGTATATTGTATTCAAGGCAAGCTCCCCCAGAGGTCTCTGCACATTCACCATGATCTCGGTTAAAGCCGGTTCTGGAATCATCCAGAAGACACCCGTAGACGAACCGGGATTGCAGCAAACGGCTACCGGAAATGATAACCTCACGGATGTCCCGGTCGCGGCTCGCACCAACATTGTGTGGATCGTTGCCGGTATCATTCTGGTTGTTATCGGATCAGTGACGGTCATTGCCTTAAAAATCCGAAAGAGGCGACGGGGGCCTTGGTAACCCCAAAGGGGTATCCAATCATTCCTTTTTCCAGTTCCCGATGACAGGATCTGGTGAATGGAATTATCGCTCCCAGAAAAATATCCCTTTTTCACAGAGACCCCAAAAACTGCATTTCTCTATTATCGGAGCAGATGATCTCTCATGCTGGCAGGTAACAGCCCATCTCCAAGAAC
Source organism: Methanoregula sp. (assembly GCA_039698055.1). Classification (GTDB taxonomy): domain Archaea; phylum Halobacteriota; class Methanomicrobia; order Methanomicrobiales; family Methanospirillaceae; genus Methanoregula. Next base: position 23,773 of record JBDKTL010000048.1, read on the forward strand.
CCCGGCCCCAGCAGAATCTTGTCCACCTGGGGCTGGAGTGCCACGTATTCCACAATGCACCCTATAGATTTCCTGCGGCTTGTTGTAACGGTGTTATGGGCTCTTGAAAGGGTCCGCCCCAAGCCTTACGATCCTTTGCCGGTCAGACTTCAGCAGTAATTGACACGGATCCCACCGGGTCAGAATTAGTGCCGCTTTTGACCATCTGCCCATCGCAGTAAATCCCGACAACGAGCTCGCGGTCCGAATTATCAGTCTTCTGGATACGGGCAATAACCGGTTCCTGTGCATCGGCAACCCGGTACACTTTTTCCCCGGAACTTGTAACCGGTGTCTGAGCGGAAGCCGTCCCATAACTTCCCTGCCACGCCCCGCTATACGTTACCCTGACGTAAATACCGTCAGAGGGAACCGGTACTGACCCGGAAGGTTGTGGTACAATCGATCCCGCAGAGCCGGATGTCTGCACACTTCCTTTCACCGGTTCCTGATGGGAGGGGGCGCCGGGAAGTATCGCTCCTGATGCGGGAATGTGGGTGGAATTATCAAGGAAAATAATGCCGGGGAAGAGGAAATATCCCGCTGTTATCGCAACGAACAGGGCGGCAACGAATATGAAAACTATGCCTTTCTTTCCGGACACGTTCAGACCATAACCCGTCACCGCCGTCCTGGAATTCACTCTTCCCTGACGTGCTGAACCGGGAGTTTCTTTGGTGTACCGTACAGTCACCGGCCCTCTGATGTTGTCTGTACCGGATATGGCCAGGCCCATTTTCGATGAAGGATTCCAGTGAACAGTATCCATTTGAACTGGTGAAGCCCCATTCTGCCTGTTCATGACGGCAGGGGATGTGTATTTTCTGGACCGGACGCAGCCTTCCGAATCGGGTAGGTCCAACCTGTCTGGTACAATCACACCTGAACCGCACCGGTCACAGAAAAGAGAATCCTTGGTAACCCTGCTGCCGCACTTGGTACAGAAACAATAGTCTGCAGGCGATTCCTCTACAGCAGAAGGCACAGACTTCTTTGGGGGATATGCCCCCTCCCGGATAACCAAAGGCATATCCCGTGTCTCCCGCGGCCGGGCTGCCACGTCACGGGAGACCCGTTCGGGCGTCGTGCACTTACCACCCTCTTGGAGGGATGCCCCCGGGTACCCTGATGCAGCGGACGGTGCATTCATTTTTGTGGCATGGATGCCGGTGTTGAATTTCAGTTTCCCTTCCGTGTACGGGATCTGTGCTCCCGCACTGGCCGGGGTGGGCCGGGAACTGCGGGAGACCTGACCGGGCTTGGCCGGATATTCATTCATAAGGTGCCGGATCCATCCATCCCGTTCGCTTCCCCGGGACAATCTTGCCAGGTTATGGAATGTCAGGTTCATCTTCCTCGTCTCGCCCAGCCGTGATCGCGCAAGAAGGGTGAGAACGGGATCCCCGGTCAAGGCCTGACCGGCAAAAACATCGTCTATGGTATCCCGTGCCAGGTCCTTATCCGACATGCGTGAATCATCCGTGCTCCGGAAAATAATCCGGGCGCTGGTCAGGAATGCCGTAAAGCGAATCGACTTGACGTAAACGTCAGGGGACATCATCAACAATTGCTCACCGGGCTGCAATGCAGGGCGATCCATAGTATAACGACAGTATTACATATTCACACTTGGTATTATAAAACTTTATAATAGTATTTCAGTTGTCCAGGGCATCAGATCATGGGAGAGGCCAAGGCAGAAGGACGCCAGTCATGTTGCCCGCAATGGAAGGAGGAACTTCCCATACTCGTTCTCGATAACTACCGATTCGACGCCATACACAGACCGGATACACTCCGGTGTCAGGATCTCGTGGGGCTTCCCGTACCCGACCATCTTTCCCCGGTTGAGGAGGACAACGGCATCCGCGTACCGGTACGCGAGGTTGAGATCGTGCACTGCGATAATCATCGCTGAATTCTGCTCCCGGGTTATCCGGCGCATGGTCTCCATCACCTCGATCTGGTACCGGATGTCTAGTGCGCTTGTCGGCTCATCGAACAGGAAGAGGGCAGGGTTCTGCGCAAGGGCCCGGGCAATAAACACCTTCTGCCGTTCACCGCCACTCAGCTGGTCCATGTACTTGCCTGCCATATCGCCCATCTCCAGTGTATCGAGAGCCTCCTGCACCCGGGTGAGTTCCTCATCAGATACCGACCATTTGATATGCCGCAGTCGTCCAAGAAGTACTGTTTCGAATACCGTGGAATACAGGGTATAAGTAAAGTGCTGGGGGACATACCCGATTTTCATGGCCAAATCGATAGGATCGATCTTCCTGATATCCATTTCGTCAAGTAAAATCATTCCCGCTGATGGTTCCTGGATCAGGGTGATATTTTTTATCAGTGTTGACTTCCCGGACCCGTTCGGGCCGACGACCGCAAGGATCTCCCCGCCAGCAAGGGAGAACGAGATATCCTCAAGCACGCGTTTTAATCCAAACGCTTTGGTCATATGATCGACGGTAAGTTCCATAAACAGACCCCTAATATAATCCCCGGCCCCGTGACTTCATGATCAGGAAGAGGAAGAAGACTCCCCCGATAATATACATGATAATTCCTACCGGTATTTCCACCGGACTCATCACCGTTCGCGCAGAAGTATCAGATATTAAGAGAATTAACGCCCCAAGAAGGGCAGAACAGGGTATGAGATACCGGTGGTCGTTGCCAATGAACATGCGGCAGATATGCGGTGCCATGAGCCCGATAAAACCGATGATACCGGTAAACGCAAGACAACAGGATGCAGCAAACGTTGAGATCATCAGGCCGGTGAGCCGGAAACGTTTGACGTCAATACCAAGGTTTTTTGCCACATCATCACCGGCGGCAAGGGCATTCAGGTTCCACGCCATTCTCTCGAGCAGGATAAAACTTAGCAGGCAGAGCGGTAACAGGAGCAGGACAGCATTCCAGCTGGCACCCCACATCCCACCCATCAGCCAGACAACGATGTCGCGAAGCTTGTCATTGTTCGTCAGGTACTTGAGCCCCATCACGCCAGCCTGGAAAAGATAGCCAATGACGACCCCGGCAAGAATGAGGCTTGACTGGTTAGTGCCCCGGGATCGGGAGATTCCATAGACAAGAAGCATGGAGAGCCAGCCAAACAAAAAAGCCATGAGGACAATGAACATATCGTCACTGATGAGAAGATATGCCCCAAGGATTCCCGGCCCGATTACAATGGCAATTGCAGCGCCAAAAGACGCTGCTGATGAGAGTCCCAGGGTAAACGGGCTGACCAGCGGGTTTCGCAGCAGTCCCTGCATGACCGTTCCTGCCACGGCAAGGCTGATGCCGGTGAGGATGGCAAGAAAGATCCGTGGAAGCCGGAAACCGACAACAATCAGTTCTGCCTGGGGATTTGACGGCGGCGGAATGGTAAATGAAATGGCATTATACAACAAAGCAACGGACGGCATGTACGTATTCAGGAACTGCTGGATTGAAACGGCACTGCTATGGGCGATCGCAAGAATGGTGTCCTGTGGGGAGATTGACACGGTCCCGATTCCTGCCGACAGGATGGCTGCAACGATGACAAGAAGGAAGAGACCAATGAGTAACGCGATACGTCTGGTGCTTCCCTCTTTGTACAGGGAATACACCGTTACGTTGGGGACGCGGTCCTGCCGTGAATCCTGTGACATGAACAAGGAGAACTATTTTTTTATCAGGTTCGTAAGAAATGCAGGGACTTTTTTTAGTTATTACATCCCGATTCCTTTTACAATACCGGTGATTTGATCAGCCTTGAGATCTTCGAGTTTCAGGTACTGTGCCCCCAGCTCATCCGAGAGGTCGTGGGCCAGACCAAAGGAGATGAAGCTCTGTTCGGAATCGATGACAAGCGATGAGATCCCGGCATCGCGAATATGGGTTGCCACCTCTTTTGCATCATCCATAGGCGACCCGGATCCCATACTTACGTTTCCTTTTCCATCAGAGATCAGGATCAAACGGGGTATCGTGTGGCGGTTGATCACCAGTTCACGCTTCAGCACCTCATATCCTTTGGACAGGCCATGGGCAAGAGGTGTTTTCCCGCCAACCGGAAGCGACTTCATGTATTTCCGGGCACGTTCGACACTCGATGTCGGGGGAAGGAGGATTTCTGCACCCTTCCCCCGGAATACCACAAGACCGACCCGGTCCCGTTTCTGGTAGGCATCGAGAAGGAGGGAGAGGATCGCACCTTTGACAGCAGTCATCCGCTGCTGTACCCCCATACTCCCGCTTGCATCGACAACAAAGAGCACCGTATTGCCCAATTTGCGTTCACGGACTTTTTCACGGATATCGGACCGTTCGATATTTATCGCAAGTTCTCCCGCATGATCGATCTGGTGGGGCGCCGCTGCCCGGATCGTTGCATCGAGCGCAATGTCGGGTCCGATGGTTTTTGGGATCCGGCTGCGGACGTATTTGCCGTTAGGGGATTCGGTAACGCTCCTCCGCCCGCTCCCTTCACGTTTCAACGGATCAACGCGGCGCGGAGGTGACAGGTGCTGCTGGTTCAGCCTGAAAGGAGATCCCTCGGCAAACTGCGTTGTCAGGGAACCATCCGGCAGGGAATTTTCCTGCGGCTTTGGGTTCTCGGGATGGTCGTGTTTGTCTATGGGGAGGTTGTGATCCGTTCGGGACTTCTCTATTGCCTGTTCCATCTTCTGCTTGTCCATCGGCTGCTCCGAAAACGGCCTGCGCCGCATCCGGTGGGGGAGTACAAGAGCTGCTGCTTCCCGCACATCATTATCGCTCACATCCGTGCAGCCATGGTATGCAGCAATCGTTGCTGCAGTCTTCATCATGGTAATATCTGCCCGGTGGCCATCCACGGCCATGTCGATACAGATCTGTGCGATCATCCGGAGCATGTCATCTGAAACCGTGACCGTGGGGAGAAGACCCTGTGCTTTCACGATACGTTCACGCAGCTCCTGTTCGTGCGACTCCCAGATGCAAAGGAACTCTTCAGGTGCACGCTCGTACTTTTGCCGCCGGCGGATAACCTCTACCCGGGTATCGGCGTCATGGATCCCCTCAATATCGACGCATAAACCAAACCGGTCGAGCAGCTGGGGGCGTAGTTCGCCTTCCTCCGGGTTCATGGTCCCGATCAGGATAAACGATGATGGGTGAACATAGGAAACGCCTTCGCGTTCAATATAGTTCGTCCCCATGGCCGCAGCATCAAGGAGGACATCAACGATATGGTCGTTGAGCAGGTTGACTTCATCGACATAGAGAATGTTGCGGTTTGCCTGCGCGAGAATACCGGGCTCAAACTTTTTTTCACCTTTTTTCAGTGCATGCTCGATATCCAGGCTGCCAACGACCTTATCTTCCGTTGCGCTGATCGGCAGTTCGACGACCCGCATCTTTGCCGGTTTTGCAATAAGGTCCGGATATTTCTTCTGGCAGTCCAGGCACAGACTGTTTTTATCCGCAGGATCGCACCCGAAGATGCATCCGTCGACTACCTGCCGGCCGGGTAAAAGATGAGCGAGAGCACGGGCTGCTGTTGATTTTGCCGTGCCCTTCTCACCCCTGATCAGGATGCCGCCGATACCGGGATTAATCGCATTCAGGATGAGGGCAACTTTCATCGGTTCCTGACCGACAATCGCTGAGAATGGATAAATATTATCGAAGTGATGCATCGTGTGGCTCCGGTAAGTGATGAATGGTTCGGGAAATTGTACAGACAAACGGTAAAATTTCATTGTTGCTGATATTTCAATTTATTATTTTGTTAGCAGTTAGTATTACCTTTTTTCATTTGATATAATCCAGTAATACAATTACAAATATTTTTAACAATTGACACAGCACATTTCAAGGAGTACCACAGGAACGGTCCTGTTCCGGATACAGTATTTTCAGTATAGGAATAACCAGATGATGATTACCTCGGTCATGTGGGGGTCGTATGCCCCGGTACTGAAACGCGCAGCGATAGCAGCCGGTGTTAAATGTACCATTTACCCTACGCGAGTACTGGAGGACCAACCGGAAAAAATCGAAGAAGCGGTTGCATCTATGCGGGCATCGGACATGATTCTCGTCTACCATACGTCCGACATGTTCTGGGAACAGATGGACCGGGAACTTGCTGTCATACGGCAGACCGTACCGGTGATCTCTCTTGGCCCGGACCCCTCGTTCTGGCTGCAGTCAACGGTCAGTCCGGTCATTGTGACAACCTGCCACCGGTATATCACCAATAACGGCGATGAAAATTTCAAAAACCTTCTTCTCTTCCTTAAAAAAGAGATCTTCGGAGAAGACATTCCCGTTGCTCCCCCCATCGATGTGCCATGGGAAGGACTCTACCATCCCGATGCTCCCTCATCATTTTGCCGGGTAGACGACTTTCTTGCGTGGTATACAAAGAAGATTCCCGGCGCCCCGTGGATCGGTATCGTCTTCTCAAGGACATCGTGGGCTGCCAGCAACGTGGCGCTTGAGGATATGCTCATCCACAGCCTTGAAGCAGAAGGGCTGAACGTAATTACGGTCTTCACCTACGCAATCCAGGACGATGCACTGGGGGCCCGGGGTATGGGGCAGGTGGTGACCGATTACCTGATCCGGGATGGCGTCCCGATCGTTGACGCATTAATCAAACTCATACCATTTCTCTTTGGATCTACGCGTGACGGGAAGAACAGTAAGATTGCCGCAGTTCAGGGGGTTGACCTGCTCAGGAGACTGGACATTCCGGTCTTTTCCCCGGTTATCAGCATGTACATGAATCTCGAACAGTGGCAGGCATCAGAGGGACTCTCCATGGATGTCGGGTGGGCTGTGGCCATGCCGGAGTTTGAAGGGGTTATCGAACCGGTCTTCATTGGTACCAGCAGCAGCGAACCCAATGGTGAAAAGACACGGGAGGCCGTTCCCGACCGGTGCAAAAAAGTCGCAGCCCGGGTGAGAAAATGGATTTCACTTGCCAAAAAACCGGTTGGCGAACGAAAAGTCGCATTCGTGCTCAACAATAATCCCTGTGCCGGCACTGAGGCCAACGTTGGCGGCGGTTCAAATCTCGACACGCTTGAAAGCGTCGCACGGATCCTTCAACGCATGGCAGACGCAGGCTACCTCGTCACACCTCCAGCGTCAGGCAAGGATCTCGTTGAAATTATCATGAGAAAAAAAGCGATTTCTGAATTCCGGTGGACAACCGTACAGGATATCATCGCAAATGGCGGCACGCTTGCACTCATGGACGAGGAAACGTATATGCCATATTTTTCTTCTCTTCCAGCATCCGTGCAAAAAAGCGTAACGGATACGTGGGGGGATCCCCCGGGCAAGGGGATGGTTCTTGACGGGAAAATGCTTATCACGGGTGTCTCGTTTGGTAATGCGACAGTACATGTCCAGCCAAAACGCGGGTGCTATGGTTCGCGGTGCGATGGCGAGGTCTGCAAAATTCTCCATGACCCGAAATGCCCCCCGCCCCACCAGTACCTGGCGACGTACTACTGGCTCGAACACATCCTCAAAGCCGATGTCATTATTCATGTCGGCACGCATGGCAACCTCGAATTTTTGCCGGGCAAGGGAACCGGGCTATCGGGAGAGTGTTTCCCGGATGTAGCTGTCGGCACCATTCCCTTCCTGTATATTTATAATTCTGACAACCCGGCCGAAGGGACTATTGCAAAACGGCGCAGTTATGCAACACTTGTCGATCATATGCAGACCGTGCTCACCGGCAGCGGATTGTATGAAGAACTTGAAGAGATTGATAACCTTCTTACCCAGTACGAGACAACAAAAAACGATCCTGCCCGCGCCCATGCTCTCCAGCACCTGCTGAACGATGCCATCATTCGCGCGAATCTGGATAAGGACATGCATCTCTCTCACGATACTCCACTTACCGAGATGGCAGCAAAAGCCCACGAAACGCTCTCGAAGATCCGCAATACCCGGATCCAGTCGGGGATGCACATTTTTGGTGAGATCCCCCATGGTGATCGACGGGTTGACTTTATCAGTTCCATTATAAGGTTCGACAACGGCGAATTGTCCCCGCGCCGCATCGTGGCACAGATTATGGGATTTGACCTGCCGGACCTTCTCGCAAGCCAGGACCGGTATTCAGAAGAGTACGGCATGTCGCATGGTGCTATCCTTGAGCAGGTTGATTGGGAATTGAACCATTTCATCAGAACGGTACTGGAGGGATCGGCAATGCCCGTTGCCCTGATCTTCGGGAAACGGATAACAGAAGAGCAGGCGCAGATGCTCAATACGATCCGGGCACGGATTCTTGATATCAACCAGAGAATTGAAGATTCACGCGAGATCGAATCTCTCCTGCACGGGATGGAGGGGAAATATATCCCGGCCGGGCCATCGGGCCAGATCTCCCGGGGGCACGAGGAAGTACTGCCGACCGGGCGGAATTTCTATTCTCTTGATCCGTACCGTGTCCCCACCGGTGCCGCATGGCGCGTGGGGCAGCGTCTTGCCGACGCACTCATCGAAAAGCATTCCCGAGAAGAAGGGACCGTTCCGGAGAACGTCGCATTTTACTGGATGGCTGGGGACATCATGACATCGGACGGCGAGATGTTTGCCGAGATGCTCTGGCTGCTTGGAGTGCGGCCGGTCTGGCAAAAAAACGGCCAGGTGCGATCGTTTGAAATAATCCCCCTCCATAAACTTGGCCACCCCCGTATCGACATTACTGTGCGCACGACCGGGATACTGCGGGACAATTTCTCCAACTGCTATGAGCTGCTCGATGATGCAGTCCAGGCAGTTGCCGGTCTGAACGAACCTCCCGACAGGAATTTTGTCCGCCGGCATACACAGAAAAGCATGGCAGAGGAAGGGGCAGTATTCCGTGATGCAACACTGCGCATCTTCTCGTCGCGCCCCGGCTCCTATGCAAGCGGGGTGAACCTTGCCGTACTTGCGAGTGCATGGAAAACAGAAGGGGATCTTGCTGATATTTTTGTGGCATACAACGGCTACGCATACGGCAGGGATATCCATGGTAAAGTCGCCCACGAACAGTTCGCCGCCAACCTTTCGACCGTATCGGTCACGTTCAACAAGGTCCAGTCTGATGAACACGACCTGCTGGGCTGCTGCTGCTATTTCGGCACCCACGGGGGTTTCACAGCTGCGGCCCGGCACTATTCCGGTAACGAGGTTAAGCCCTATTACGGGGATACCCGGGAACCTGAACATGTGGAAGTGCGCGACCTGTCCGATGAGATCCGGCGCGTGGTCCGGACAAAACTCCTCAACCCGAAATGGATCGAGGGGATGAAGGTGCACGGGTATAAGGGTGCATCCGACATCATGAAACGCGTGACCCGGGTATATGGCTGGTCAGCATCAACCCAGGAAGTGGACAACTGGATATTTGATGATATTGCGACAACGTTTGTCAATAATAAAGAGATGCGGGGATTTTTTGAAAAGAACAACCCTCATGCACTCGAAGAGATCACCCGACGTCTCCTCGAAGCAAACCAGCGCAGTCTCTGGGACGCAGATCCCGTTGTTCTCGAAGACCTCAAAAAGAATTACCTGGAGATCGAATCCTGGATGGAAGACCAGGTAGGCGGTGGCGATTTTCAGGGCGGGAATGTAGATGTATTCACGCAGGAGGATATTACCGGCTGGAGAGCCACCATGAAGGAGAGTATGGCAAAAGTTCATGCAAAGTACCGGAAAGAGTGATATGAAAGCAGATTTTTTTCACGGGAGCCTGCGATGAACGCGATAGAAACCCATAATCTCACAAAATATTACGGTTCGCTCTGTGCGGTTGACAATCTCTCGCTGTGTGTGAACAACGAGATCTTCGCGTTGCTCGGCCCCAATGGTTCTGGCAAGACAACAACCGTACTGATGCTCACCACGCTGCTGCACCCGACCAAAGGGAGCGCAACAGTCTGCGGTCACGATATCCTTTTGGAAGGAAAAAACGTACGGCGACAACTCAGTTATGTCCCGCAGGAAATGGCTGTCGATATCAAGCTGACGGGCAGGGAGAATGTCCTGCTTTTTGCCCACCTTTACGGCATACCAAACCCGAAAGATAAAACAGACGAGGTCCTTGCAGTCATGGAACTCTCGGATCGGGCCGACGACCTGATTAAAACATATTCCGGGGGCATGCGCCGGCGGCTCGAACTCGCCCAGGCACTGGTGCACGAACCGGCCGTCCTCTTCCTTGATGAACCAACGATAGGTCTTGATGTCGCAGCCCGCAGGAAGATATGGGAACATATCAGGGCACTAAAAAAAACGGGCATGACCATTTTTGTCACAACGCACTACATGGATGAGGCCGACCAGTACTGTGACCGGGTAGGTATTATCAGTAAAGGCCGAATCGTCGCACTAGGTCAGCCCACCTCCTTAAAATCCCAGCTCATGAAAGATGTGATCACCGCAAAAATCTCCGGTATCTTTGTCCCGCCGGATATCGAAGGGCTTCAACTTCTCGGTGTAAAAGACGACGAGGTCTCATTTTCTGCAGAAAATGGCAGAGAGGCTCTTCCGGTTATTGCACAGGTTCTGACCGGTTCAGGCATGAACGTCCATTCGCTTTCACTCAGGGAACCAACCCTCGATGACGTGTTCCTCCAGGCAGTAGGACGACAGGAAGAGCCCCGGCATTTCAACGACCAGCAGTTCAGGACCATGCTGAGGAGGAGGAAATGAAAGGTATCTGGTATTACATGGACCGGGACATGACCAAATGGCTCCGTGGTAAAATTGCAGTTATCACGCTCCTTGTCATGCCGGCAGCGTGGTTGATCTTCGTTGGCCTTGCATTGCCGGTCACCTTCACGGGTAATTATCTCGATTTCATCACACCGGGGATCCTTGTCATGACGATGCTTGCGTCCTCGATGCAGGGAGGGGCGCTCCTGATGTTCGATAAGATCCTGGGGTTCTTAAACAAATTCCTTGCACTCCCGACTCCGCGCGAGAGTATACTGTTTGGTAAAATCCTGTTCATCACCATACGCGGGGTCATCCAGTCGACCGTTATCCTTCTCGTGGCAATCCTGATCGGTGCAACCATCCTCTCACTGGCTCAGTACGCGACCATCTACCTGATCCTGATACTTTTTGGCATCCTCGTTTCCGGGCTGGCGACCACGCTCGCGCTCTATGTCGGCGACCATGACTCGTATGCCGCTGTCAACACCATGATCTCCATGCCCCTGTTCTTTACTTCAAGCGCCCTGATGCCATACAGTGTGATGCCCCCGTGGCTGCGGGCAATTGCATCGGTCAATCCCCTGAGTTTTGCCATTGATGCGATCCGTTCGGTGAGTGTCGGCGGGATACCGTTTTTGCAGATCGCGATTCTCGTAGTGCTGGGCATCGCCGTAATCACGATTTGCATGCAGGTTTTCCGGAAAATGACAGTCTGACCCGAAACTCTACAGAGGTATATTCATGAAAATTTTCAAACAACCCTTAACCAGTATCCTGGTTATGCTGGTGCTCATCATGGCAGCATGTGCTGGATGTGCCAGCACTCCCGGGAATGACAGCACAGGAACAACAGAGCCGGTGACACCGGCTTATATCGCAGACACAGGCCAACCTGTCCCATCGGCACCAGGTTCGGCCTGCACTCCGGTGACGATCACGCAGACCAATGGCATTCCGGTAACCCTGCCCTGCATGCCTCATCGTATCATTGTCACCAACTCGGATGCGGCGGAGATGCTGATCGCGCTTGGGGCAGCGGACACAGTTGTTGGTATCACTGAAACAACAAAGAACATCTCGTATGTCATGGACAAAATCCCAACGGCGCAAAGCATCGGGGACTGGCAGACACCCAATATCGAGTGGATGCTTTCCTTAAAACCCGATGCCGTGATCTCGTACGCGAGCTCGAAGCCAAAAAACCTCGACCAGATCCTTGCAGCAAACATAACGGTCATCTACCTTGACTGCTACCGCCTCCCAAAACTTGCTCAGGACGCCCGTGCGGTCGGTGCGCTGACCGGCCATGAACAAAAAGCAGAAACATATGCGCAGATGATCGAGAATACAATGGCGCTTGTCAAAGGCGATGTCGCGGCCATCCCGCAGGACAATCTTCCCCGGGTCTATTTTGAAGGATACTCTGACTTCACTGCTGCGGGAACAGGATCGGGATCCGATGAACTGCTGACCATGGCAGGGGGAAAGAATATTGTCGCGTCGCTCTCCACATCTTCATCGCCAAAGGTAAGCGCCGAGTGGGTTGTTTCCCAGAACCCTGCATATATCATGAAGGTGATTTCAGCAAAAGAGACAAGGCCATATCCCGAAATTGTGGAAACGCTGAAGAAGCGGACCGGCTGGAATACGATCTCTGCAATCAAACAGGACCGGATCTATCTCTTTGGCAGCGGCATCGAGTACGGCCCGAAAGCGTACATCGGACTTGCAGCAACAGCGAAAGTTCTACACCCGGATCTTTTTGTGGATCTGGACCCGGAGAAGATGCTGGACGCGTATGCAGGAGAATACGTTGCGGGAACAAACATGACGGCAATGATGTAATCGGAACCGGCGTCGTCGAGAAATGAAAATATCCCAGCCATGGCAGGAAAGGGTGATGTACCCTGTTCTCCTCCAGGATTGGGACAACCCCGGTTGCTTAAAATGCAGCGACCCGGTATAAGCGGGATCGTCATCTGCATTTTTTTATCGCTGGAAAAAACCTTGCCTGCGCATACAAGGTATGAATTTTAACCCCGTTTTTTAGGAAATGTTAAAAACAATCAGCAATGATATTGTCATTACTGGTACTACTATGGTCATGGATGACGATTTATCACGCATTGGAATCTCACTTCCAAAAAACCTGCTCGACCGTTTTGATGAAATATTGAATTTCAGGGGTTACTCCTCGCGGTCTGAGGGCATCCGCGATGCAATCCGCACCTACATCACGTATTACAAGTGGATGGCAGATGTCAAGGGTGAGCGTGAGGGAGTCATCACCATGGTATACGATCACGACCAGCGCGGGCTCCTTACAACCATCACGGATATCCAGCACGAATTCCACGAGGTGATCAAGGCATCCCTCCATTCCCACGTGACCCATAACCGGTGCCTTGAAGTGATCCTCGTTCACGGGGACGGGGCCCAGCTCAAGACACTTGCCGAACGGCTCATGTCCCAGAAAGGGGTTGAGTCGGTCAAGCTCACCACAATCTCAATCGAAGAGTGAAGAACCATTCACCAGTATTGTGGTGAACGGGCCAGTATCTTTTTTTCTTTCCCCGGTTTTTAGCGGGTCACGCTGTACCTGAATAGGGCACCGTTTTGTTTTACGTTAACAATGCAAAGCATACCAGCAAATTTTTAGTATTACATTTCTTTAATATTTACATATTTTTTATTACAAAAATAAAAAGATATAATAAAGATGGGTGCCAATAATGGATGCAGGGTATAACCGGCATGCCGGTGTAACCCGCATATTCGACAATTACATCGCACACCATGCTGAGCTGTACAGCAAAACCCGGGATCGGCGGGGAAACCGATCCTGTTTGCAGCAGGAGTATGTCCGATGAAAACTACTGTGTATGATGGGAGCAGGAAAATTACGGTCGATACACGGCATGACGAATGCCTGTATGCCGCCGCACGTCCATTAAAAGATTCTCCAGAAGTCCAGAGGGTGGGAAAAGATCTCTACCTGCATACCGACAGCGAAAAGAAAAACACGTACTATCTTCATCTCTGGTCGACAAGTAAGACCGTCAAAGAGAAGATCCTGCCCGTATCCCCGGCATCCATGGAGCGTTTGTTGAGGAACAAGGGGCTTTTGTGCAACCTGTTCCCGAAAAGCGATTCGATTGCAACGCTCTATGCCATGGGATATGGTATAGCAGAAGAATTCTAATCTTTTTGCACACACCTCTTTTTTTTAGTTGTTGCACACGACTTTTTTTGAGGACCCAAATCCCCAGGGATTGTTGTGCCTATTTTAAAAAAATTCCCTGGTAGGAATACTCATTGATGGATCTGATGGCGACAGGGATCGGACTTCACCGGGACAACAGAACTTCGGAATATTTTTAGGTCAACCTAAACATTTATTATTTAGGGTGCCCTAAATATTAGGTATATGGCACAGGAGCAGGTCGAAGAATACCTTGAAACAATCTATGATCTCGAATGGCGGGACGGGTCAGCAAAAACAACCGCAATAGCAAAATGCTTGAAAATCGCCCCGGCAAGCGTCACCGAGGCGCTGAAAAGTCTCTCGGACAAAGGGTTCATCCAGTACGAGCCATACCGGGGTGCAACCCTGACCGGGGAAGGCAAAAAAATCGCGGATACGATCAAGCGCAAGCACCGGCTCCTTGAAGTTTTTTTAACCGATGTTCTCCACCTGGACCGGGAGAAAGTCCACAATGAAGCGTGCCGGATGGAGCACACCATCTCGGAAGATACCGAAAACGCCCTCTGCCGGATGATGAAAGCCCCCGCCCGCTGCCCGCATGGCAGCCCGATCGGCCCGTGCAAACGCGGTGTGGGGAGCTGTGCGGAATGCGATGCGGTGACCGGCGCAGGAATCCCCATACCGGCATCCCTCCGCGATAAAAAAATCGTCCCGGTTACTGAACTTAAGCCTGGCGAGAAGGCAAAGATCGCATTTATCCGGGGGGACTGCAAGGTTGTCCAGCGCCTCTCCGATCTCGGGCTTACCCTTGGGACAACCGTTTCCATCCTCAAAAAAACTCCCATGGACGGACCGGTGGAGATTGCAGTCAGAAGGACAAAACTTGCCGTGGATCACACGATTGCCGAAAACATCTTTATCGAATCACCGGTTGCGGATGAACCATGAGCGGCTGCGGGGATTGCAAAGGCTGCCCTAAAGGAGGAGATTCCGGCATAAAGAATGCGGATTACACCATTGCCCTTGCCGGCAATGCCAATGTTGGCAAGAGCGTGATCTTCAACCAGCTGACCGGTGTTGACCAGATCATCGGCAACTGGCCAGGGAAGACCGTTGAGCGGGCAGAAGGGCTCCTGCTGTACAAGGGAAAACGCATCCGGGTCATCGACCTGCCCGGCATCTACTCATTCTCCACGTACTCGATGGAGGAACTGGTCTCCCGGGATTTTATCGCGCTCGAACATCCTGATGCCGTTATCAACGTGATCGATGCCTCAGCGCTGGAACGCAATCTCTTCTTTACGATCCAGCTCATGGAACTGGCACCCCCGCTCCTTATCGCGGTCAACCAGATCGATCTGGCCGAAAAAAAAGGGTTGACCATCGATACCGGGAAACTCGCGGCACTGCTCGGTGTCCCGGTCATTCCGACCATTGCCATACGGGGCAAGGGAATCCCGGCCCTCACAGAAGCAATTACGGGTCTCATGCCGGGCCACCCGGTCCCACCGGTCATTTACTATGGAAAGGAAGTAGAAGAGCGGATTGGAAAAATTATTGCCCTGCTCGCGAGCGTAACAACACCGTACCCTGTCCGCTGGACTGCGATCAAACTGCTCGAGCGCGATCCGTCAATCATGAAGATGGTTGGCGAACATGACCCGGGCATCGTAAAAAACGCAGGAGTTCTTGCCGGTGAAATTGAATCCATCCACGGCGAAGCGGTCTGCGTTGTCATGAGCGCGGAGCGGTACCAGGTTGCCGACCGGATCGCAGCTGAAGTGATCACCGTGCGTCCGCCGGGCGAAGGCCCGCAGAAAAAGAGCCTGACCGACAGGCTCGACGCGGTTGCCCTCCACCCGGTAATCGGGTACCTCGCGGTCATTGCCGTAATCGGCGGGTTGCTGGTATGGACATTTTTGATCGGCGCACAGATTTCAGAGATCCTTGCTGGTTTCCTCTCACAGTTCGAACAGTACGAACCGGTGATCACGGGCCCGCTCATGGACATTCTCTGGAACGGGGCCTTCACCGGTTTTGTAGCAGGAGTGACCCTGGTTATCCCGTATGTCCTGCCGTTTTACCTGCTCCTTGCGGTCATGGAAGATTCAGGGTATCTCACCCGGATCGCGGTGATGCTCGATCGCGGCATGCACAAACTGGGCCTGCACGGCAAGGCGATCATCCCTTTGATCCTTGGATACGGGTGCAATGTTCCTGCAATCTATTCATGCCGGATCATGGAAACGCCAAAACAAAAGACCCTTGCCGCATTCTTAGTGACGCTTGTTCCCTGCACGGCACGGACGGTAGTCATCCTTGGCCTCGTCGCTGCGTTTGTCAACATCTGGTGGGCGCTCGCGCTCTACGTATTCAATATTCTCCTGATTCTCATTGTCGGGAGATTTGCGTTCAAGGCAGTGCCGGGCGAGTCTGTCGGGCTCATCATGGAGATGCCGGACTATCACGTACCGTCGCTTTCGGTCGTGCTGAAACAGACATGGGCCCGGACAAAGTCGCTGGTCTGGATCGTCTTCCCGGCGTACATCATCGGGAGTGCATTGATCCAGGCGTTCTATGCGGCCGGCCTGCTGAACCCGGTGAACGATCTTCTTTCTCCCGTTACCGTGCTCTGGCTCGGGCTGCCCGCGGTTGTTGGGATCACGCTGATCTTCGGGGTCGTGCGAAAGGAGCTGACAATCCTTACGCTTGCCGTGATCTTCCACACGACTAACTTTGCGGCGATCATGTCCCCGGTCCAGCTCGTGGTCCTTGCACTGGTATCGATGCTTTATATTCCCTGCATCTCGGTGATACTGGTGCTCGCATCGGAGTTCGGCTGGAAAAAAGCACTCGCGATATCGGCTTTTGAAGTCATCATGGCAATTGTCATCGGCGGGATCGCATTCCGGGTGCTGGGCCTGGTGATGTGATACCGGCCCGGTCTGTTCTTTAGTTAAGGCAATCCATTAAAAAAAGGAGAGCCTGCCCGGGATTAACTGCCACCTGGGTCGCATGCAAAAAAACTTTTTTGTACACAAACTCCCGCCCGATGTCCGGCGTACCTCGTTCAACTATCCTAAACCCAATTTTAACCTCTGTCGGAAAAAGCGATCCTCATATTCGCATTCTGGCAGCCTTTCCGGGGCCCGGATGGGGTAAATCAGGTGGCAAAAACAGCCTCGGTTAAAGGGCCTTTGGTGGCCCATGAGTGAGGGGCAAACCTGCCGTATTTTGGCAAACAGGGCAACCATAAGGCGTATTTTCCATAGGGACACAAAAAGAGGGATATTTCGGGGGTTTTTAGGTATGGGTCGGGATATCAAGAAGGGAAATTAGGCTTGAAATGGGCTTATTTTTATCAGATCACAAACTTTCCTACTTTCCGGCTTTTCACTCATTTAAGAGATATCAGAAATAATCTCACGGATAATTAATTCTGATAATGCGTTGTTAAGGCACGGGAGGATTGATTCCTGCGCAGGATTTGATTCTCTTTCTCCACCAATAATTTTTTCAAGACTAAAGCCCTCACGGATCAAACGGCAGGCAATCATTCTTGCTTCGTGTTCCGGCAGCAAATTCCATTCCACTTCATCAACGATGTGGAGGATTGCTGATACCAGTATAACAAGCTCCGGCTCCCGTGCTTTTTTTTGTAAAACCCCCATGAAATTTTCTTTTGACAGGATTTCTGGCATCATTTCCTTACATCGCACCACTGCCACATTCCAGATATCCTCCTCCGTCACGCCAAACCGGGACAACCTCACCAGTACATCCCGCTGTGATTCGGGCGAGAGACCCGTCTCCATCTTCAGTGCGGCAGTGGTTGCATTTATCAGAGTCCTCCCGATTAACTCTCCAAGTTTTGAATGCTTCCCCGAATCGGATAGATGGATGGCCGAACCAGGATCGGCAACGATAGTGATCATATCTGTGCCGGACCCGGTGGCGAGACCGGTCGAATAGATGCTCCGGGCCATCAATTGCTGGAGAGCCGCAGCCTTTGCTTCGGTAGCAGTCATCAGTGCCCGTGTCATGGCATATTCAGGAAGACTGGCATTGATGAGAAGAATGGTGTTGATTGTACCGCCGACCGGCTCAAATGACTCGCCATTCTCATAATATGAGGCCGGGTCCCCGGCCCTCCCACCGTTCTTGTCGATTCCTGCAGTCACAATCGCACAGACCCGGAGACCCCGAAACGACTCATTGACTATTATCGTATTCTTCATCTCTGCCCGGGTGACAAGGCCAGTCGCGGTTTCCGGGTCAAGTCCCAGATCCTGTGCAACACTTTTAAGGTACCGCAGCACGCTCCCGCCAGTATGGCAGGCATCACAGGCCTCAAGGGAGATCTGGTGGTTGAAGACTGCCGTCAGGTCTTCCCGGTATCCCCCGTTCATCCACGAAGTGGAGAGCACATTCCGCTGGCCGGGAAACCGGATAGTAACTGAATCGTCAGTACGCGTTATTGTCTCTCCACCGGCAAGGCGGACAGGTTGTTGTAAGGGCAGGATAATTTCATTGCTGTGCATCATATCACCACCATCCTAAAATCTCCTTACCAAGGCAAGGGTAATAAGTCCGGCTATTGCCGCGAACACGGTGAACCCCGGGGTTTTCGCGGTAGACTGCAGCACACTTCCGGCCTGCGATGCGGTACGCTCGTCATTTACCGTATGGATAATTTTTGCCACCTGCTCAATTGCATCGACGATCCGGGGTCCGGCCCGGCTGATTGCATCCGCATTTACGGAATATATATGTTTATTTTTCACGGCCGAGAGCGATGCATACTGCGGATTGGTTAAAAACGCATCAAGGATTACGTCTTTGGCCCAGGGATCCATCCCGTCTCCCCCGCTCACGATGATAATATCAGGGTTTCTCACCAGGAACTCCTCAAGCGGGACCGTATTCCAGCCATCCTTGTCGGAAAAAATATTGGTGCCGCCGGAGGCAACGATCACATCGTTCTGGAGCGTGTCATTGCCGCTGACGTAGAGGGGGTCATGCCAGACCACGTGGGCAACGGTCGGCCGGTATGACAAAGAAGATGACGGGACTGCTGCTGCAATACGGTTTAAAAGATTTGCCGACAATTGGTCTGCCTGTATGCCAGTACCGGTAACGTTTCCGACTACACGGATATCACGAATAACATCGTCGATGTTTCTGGGTGCGATGACCATGACCGTGAGATCAATCTCACGGAGCCGGGATACCGTTTCCTGTGGCGTGATATCCGATGCGATAACAAGGTCAGGACGGGCAGCGACAACCTTCTCAATGCTGATGGCAGAGTAGCCCCCAATATGAGTAATATTTTTTACCTCCGGGGGATAATTGCAGACATCGGTCACCCCCACTACCCGGTCAAGAAGCCCAAGAGCGGCAAGGATTTCGGTATTGGACGGTGCAAGCGAGACGATGCGTGTTGGCGTAGCATTGAGGGTTATCACCGTCCCGGCATCATCGGTTATCGTGATTGCCGATGTGGGCATGATACCACATACCAATGCAATTGCAATAACCATCAGGACAATGACAGGTTTTTTTGGAATACTATGTGCAGGATTCATGAGTGTTCTCCATTCATAATTGATGAAAGAAACCCAATGCTCCGGTCAGCAGCAGCAAGTTCCCGGGTCTCCACGACAAGGGATACTTGCTTTGGAAGTTGCGATACCAGGCCGGAAAAATCGATCGTCCCATCACCGCACGCGAGATGATCGTCGCTTGTCCCGCCATTGTCGTGGAGGTGGACATGGCAATACATTCCTGCGGCAAGGAACGCATCAAGATTCCCGTTAAGCTGTGCATGGCCGCAGTCAAGCGTAAAAGCCAGGCCACGTTCTGAGAGTTCGGGAAGAAAATCCGGTGTCCGGAAATGGCAGCAGTCCCAACCCCCCATGTTCTCGACACAGACTTTAACACCGTGCTCATCCTGAAGAAGAGTCAGATCATCCAGCGACCGCATCAGTGACTCGTGTGAACGGCCATGTACCTGATCATAGACAGAATAGCCCGGGTGAACGACGAGATGCTCTGCGCCAATGCGGGCACAGACCGCCATCACATCGCTAAGTACGGCGATCGAAGATCGCCGCATACGCTCGTTGACCGCTGCAATATTGACGTCGCTTGCCGGAGCATGGACGGAATACGTGAACGGGTATTCGCTGCACGGGGTGCTGTCTGACAGGAGATCGTGCAGCCCGTCGGAGAGGATTTCAATATGCGATGTGTGAGGGGCAAGGATGGCGAGTGCCTCCTTAAGCGGACGGTCCATACAGCAGAATGTGGATATGAAAAAGGGCCTTTTATTCATGGTTCACTCTCATTTAGGTTCGTTCTTGCAGGACACTTTGTCCAGGTATTCGATGATCCCTTCAAAACTGCCGGTACACTGTGCACCGGCAGTGCAAAGGCCTGAAAGTGCGGCGACAGCGGCTCCTTTTACAAAATCGTACGATGAAAAATCACGGCCTTCTGGCAGGTGGATAATGATCCGTGCCGGATCCGTCTCGCGGAGCATTGCAAGAACCGGAAGGTTGCCGGTCCCTACCGGATGAGAGGAAAGAATGAGGGGGTCTTTACGGGAGAGCAGGGCACGGAATTTTTCAAGGGAATGGTGAGGGATTTGCGAGAAGGGAAGGACCGGGATGCACGGGATGTTTAATGCTTTTGCCGTGAGGTAATCGGTATCTGTGGTTGCAATGATGCCCGCCGTGATATTGTATCCTTTA
The DNA here is from genome assembly GCA_039698055.1 of Methanoregula sp. Lineage (GTDB taxonomy): Archaea > Halobacteriota > Methanomicrobia > Methanomicrobiales > Methanospirillaceae > Methanoregula. The sequence goes on from JBDKTL010000048.1 coordinate 44,488, forward strand.
CGGAAAAGGAAGTGCATGAGGTCAGTACCACTTCCCCCGCCGGAGATCACAACTATGTCCCGAATTTTATCCGGAGTGATATCCCTGTTTACGGTGGCAAGGGGCATCAGGAAGGTCCGGCCGGTAGCCGGGTGGACTGAAGTGATAACGTCCGCCCCATAGACCTCACGGATTTTTTCGGGCGTCAGGACTTTTGTGGGCATCCCGTCAACGACAACACGGCCATCCTTGATCATGATAAGCCGGTCGCAGTAGAGTGCAGCCATGTTGAGGTCGTGGAATACCCCGATAATAGTGGAGCCTGACCCGGCCAGACCACGCATGAGCGACAGGACATCGGACTGGTGGGAGAGGTCAAGGTGCGATGTCGGCTCGTCAAGGAGGAGCACTTTTGTCTCCTGCGCAAGGGCACGTGCGATGAGCACACGCTGCCACTCCCCGCCGCTTAAGGTCCGGATTGAACGGTCGGCCAGGTGAGCGACGCCGGTCTCTTCAAGGGCCCGGTGGCACCGGGCATAATCGTCCGGTGCGAGCGCGGTAAATCTGCTGGTCCGGGCATACCGGGCCATCATGACGACCTGCAACACCGTATAAGAGAACGGGCGCCCTTCATCCTGCGGGACAAAACCAAGCGCCATACCCAGTTCGGCCGGGGTATAATCGCTGACCGACTTTCCATCCAGTTCAAGGATACCGCTTGAGGGGATTACACGGCTGAACGCTTTAAGAAGAGTGGTTTTCCCCGAACCGTTTGGCCCGATGATGCCCGTAAAGGTACCTTCAGAAAACGAGCAGCTGACGGATTTTATGATATCCACCATGTCGTAACCGGCATTGAGGTTCTCTGCGGTGATGTTGTGCCGGTCGTTCATGTGGCCGTCCCCCGCTGGTAGATCAGCCAGATGAAGAACGGCGCACCGACAAACGCCGTAATGATCCCGACCGGCAGGTCAGAGAAAAACGTGCGGGCAATCGTGTCGGACAGGACAAGGAAAATTCCCCCTACAAGAATTGAAGCAGGGATGACGACCCGGTTGTCCGGGCCGATCAGCATCCGGACGATGTGCGGGGTGACCAACCCGATGAACCCAATCGATCCGGCAATTGAGACTGCCCCGGCGACAAGTATGGTGCTGCCGCCAAGCACTACCCAGCGTGCCCGTCCCGCATCAATGCCAAGGTGGGCGGCCGTTTCCTCGCCAAGCGAGAGGGCATTGAGGTCCCGGCCCATGAAGAAGAGGAGTGCTCCTGCGGGGATGAGGATGCAGGCCGAGAGGATTGCATCGGATGGTGACGCGTTCCAGAAACCGCCCATGAGCCAGAAGAGGATCTGGTGGACATTCTGGCCGGCTACTGCGATGAGGAACGAGACGAGTGCAGAAAAGAAGAACGAGACAGCGATGCCGGTAAGAAGCAGCGTCTCGACCGAGATTACACCTTTACGCCCGGCAATTGCCCAGACGATCAGGATAGCTACGACAGCGCCAATCCACGCAAAGATTGGGACGAAGAACCCGCCAAGGAATACGATTGCCAAGGAAGCTCCAAGCGCCCCACCGGACGAGGTACCGAGGATGTACGGATCGGCCATTGGGTTCCTGAAGAGCGCCTGCATCGCGGCACCGGCAACGGCAAGGCTTGCACCGACAAAAAATGCAGCGAGAACCCGGGGGAGCCGGATACTACCCACGATGTCAGCAGCCCCGGGTGCAGTAGAAACAAAACCGAATCCTGCCGGACCGGTAAACGTGCAGAGTATGATGGTCAGGATGGCTGCGATTATCAGGCCGATGATAAGAGGGATGGTTTTGGTCAAAGCGGCTCATCACTCCATTTAGGTTTTGGTTTGCCGGATCATTCTTTGGGGGAAAGCCGGCGATGCACGTCCCTGGGATATGCGAAAACTGCCAATTGGGCGTGCCGGAGTTCAGTCGGTCGTCCGGCACGGCCGGTCACACCATAATAGTTTGTTCGTGAACAGACCAGGGCCGTAATTATCCCACCCGTTATGCTGCCTTTCCCGCAAGTGAGCGCTCCTGCATGAGAGCAAAACGGACAAATGCATCTCCGTCTTTAAGGGGTTCGGTTGCAAGCGATCTGTCGGCATCAGCGTCCGAACGGTACATCCGCACGTTGTTGCTTTCCTGCGCCGGGCATGAGTACCGGACTTCGAGCGGGTTCTCGTGCCCGTGAAGGCCGGGTTTGCGGGAATAGTTGTAGGCAAATGCAACTGCCCACTGGTTTTCCTGCATGTCGACATAGACTGTTCCAAAGAGATTCTGGTTGTCGTGCCGGATCATCACTTCATTTTCAAACTTCTCGATTTCCTGCTTTGTTGCCGGTTGTGGTTTGAATCCAAAAAATTTTGACATTTGTTTACCTCACGCGTTTCGTTTGTGGTGTTTATCGTTCCGGATCATTCATGTCCTCTAAAAATCCCCGGGGCCGGGTGCAGGTGGCACCCGAGGATTGTAACGGGGAACAAGGGGAAAAAATAATAATTTCATCTCCCTCATTATGGCAGGATGGTAGTCTGCGCTGTTGCGATCACTTTTCCGCTTCCTGAATCGTAGATCTCGATATTGACGGGTTCGCCGACAGATGGAGCCATATATCCTCCAAATGATGAGGCTGCAAAAGCATCTGCCCAATCGATTTTTATCTTGTCACCGGGCTGGATGGTCGTGTAAGTGATACCAACAGTATTTGTTGGCAGGTATGTCACATTATTCAGGTTAACCTGATGGCTGACATCCTTAAATAAGCCTGATGGAATGAATGTCTTGATAGTGATTGTACCACCACTGATGGGATCACCACCGTTGTGATCAATATAGATTGATTCATCATTGTGCGCTTCCAGACCGATGTTTATCTGAGGTGTTTTTGATGTTGTCTGCGCCATTCCTCCGGAAAACGCACTTACAACCGCAGCGATGATGATGGTCACAACGAGCATCAGCATCACGCCAACAACAGGTGACACAGCCATTTCATGGGTATCGTTTTTTTGCATCATTACATCTCCACAAGAATATCTTTACTGTAAATGGTTGAGCCGGATTTCAAATCGATCAGCTTGACATTAACAATGTCATTGGCCGTGAGCAGGTTTCCGTCTTTTATAATCGGCGTAGCTCTGTTCTGGGCATCTCCCGTGCCTGCTACCGTGTTATCATTGTCTGCCTTGATGGAGTCACCCGGACGCAGGACATAATTTCCAAACCAGAGACTGGTCTCTTCACCAGCATTATCCGCAGGCATGTCTCCTGCAACCATGAGATACGGTGCATTGTAGTAAATTTCTCCGCCAGGTGAATCATACCCGTCAACAGCTAAAGTTTTAGGTGTCGCAATATAGTGGGTATTGAGTGAAGAGAGCACATAGTGTGCTGTAGCAGTTGTGCCATCAGACTTGTCATAATATAATTCGGTTCCGGTGCCATTGTACTTCGGAGCGGTTGTCGATTGAATATGATATTCCCCGGTAGCATTTGCCCAGCTTGTTACCAGTTTTACATCTTTTGTATTGATGGGGTCACCACCCAGATGTTTCATCGTAAACTGCGGGCCTGAGGTTCCCGTATACATCGCATCACCCCAGGTAATATGACAATCCAACGAAGCCTGCGGCGCTTTTTCCTTACCAGCGGCTAGTCCACCGGAGAATGCACTGACTACCGCCGCAATAATAATCGTCACAACAAGCATCAGCATCACACCGACCACCGGTGAAACTGCATATTCCTGTACGTTTCTCTTAGTGTGTTTCATTTTCATCTCCAAATCCTTGCCATCATGCGATGGGTAAAGACACCCGTGAAAGTATCAGTAACCACATGGTCCACCCGTAGATGACACGATCAACTCAGGTTGAATTAAAACTATTTAAATTGATCATTTTTAATTGAATTAAAACAAATAGACTTTTGTCGATGCAGGTAGCATACACTGGTTATCGTCGAATCATCAGAATCATGGGGTACCACTATGCCAATTAATTATGAACGCAAACAAAAACCGGAAAACGGCCAAGAAAAAGCCATATACATTTTTTTCCTCATATCTCTGGTATTCATCTCAGTTGGTGCCTCCGGTTGCATCAAACTCATGCAGCAATCTTCCGGAAGCGGCAACACCCAGACTCTTGAGGTTCTGAACCCGGATCCCACAAAAACCATTCCCACTACAGCCCCCGTCATCGCTGCACGGGAAAATCTCCCCACTCACCCAATCCTTTCCGCCACCACCACAACACCCAACCTGGTTACGGACGCCCCACCCATCCTCCCCCCGGATCTCTATCCCATTCAACATGGAACACGGATCAATACAACACCGGAAAGTAATCTGCTTGACAGGCCCCCTGAATTCACCAGAACATATACCCTCAACGATAATGCCACAGGTATGATCGTGAACGTGGCAAAAGGCCCCCTTATCATTTCATTCGATGTCAATCCTTTGTATGACTGTATCGAAAACCCGGACTCCTGCCGGGGAACTCTGGCAAGATCAGTCAACCTCCCATGGATGACAATTACCGTACGGGATAACCAGACACGCGGGATCGTCGCGGAGGAGGGATATGCACGGGAATACAGCTCGCAAAAAAACAATCGCACGATCAAAATATTTGGTGAAGGCCAGTACCACATCACCCTGGCTGGTGCTTATCTCGATGTCACCATCTCCCTTATCACCGGCGCCGCACCATCCGTTCCAGATGCGCAATCACCCTCTGCAAGTCCGGCCCATGGTAAGACATTGTCACCAGAATACCTTCGCTATCTCAGGCAGTCCCGGGGTGGTGTATGAAAATCCGTAAAAGATGGTCCATGCTTGCCTCAACCATTTCAGCAGGTGTGACCGGGTTATTACCTTCAATGAGTATGGAACGAAACTTTCCTGCTGATACTGTTACAGAACAGTCAGGAGATAACCAAGCCTATACCCGATATCTCTTTTTTGGGAATCTATCTGCATCAATTCGCCGCCTGCCCCACACATTGGGTAACCGCACGGATCATGGAGATCTCCTTATCCTCGCGGTATGCCTTATCGCAGTTGTTACCGGTTATGCCGCACTCTTAATCGATTTCCCACCGGTTGTATTAGGCATCCTCGGTGCGGTCTCGCTCTCTGCACTCGCACTCGTCTCCAGTGCAGTATGGTACCGGTTGCATCATTCCGTTGCAAAATCCATGGAACCTGCACTGATGGGAACGATTTCTCCACAGACTCTCAGGCACACCCCCACCCCCGGGAACGTCCCTCATACACATGATATGGATGTACCGCTCCCGGAAGAGCGGGCGGTTGGAACCCTTGACACCTACTGGATTGAAGCCCCCGATGTCTATATAAAAATTATCCGTAAGGGAAACCAGGGATTTACCTACACGGTTGTCGAACCCACGATCACCCGAAGGGAACAGGTCGTGTTGCGGGAAACTTCCATTCACTTGCGTAAAGTGATCGTCTACGACGATCCCGATAAACCTCCGGTGCACCAGCTCAGCAAGGAGTCGGTCTATCGCATCATACGTGAATTCCATCCGGATATAACTGACGACCGGCTCGCCATCCTCTCCTATTACCTGCGGCGCGATCTCTCGGGGTTTGGCCCGCTCGAAGCCCTCATGCATGATCCGGCTCTTGAAGACATCAGCTGCAACGGAGACAACATGCCGGTCTTTGTCTTTCACCGGACCTGGGGCAGCCTGCCCACCAGTGTCCTCTTCCGGGAGGGCGAACTCGACCAGTTTGTCCTGAAACTTGCACAGAAAGCCAACAAGCAGATCTCCCTGACAACCCCGATGGTGGATGCAACCCTCCCGGGAGGCTCACGAGTCCAGGTCACGTACAGCAATGTCGTATCCCTGCGGGGCAGCTCGTTTACAATCCGTAAGTTTCGCACCGAGCCGATGACACCGCTTGACCTGATCCGGTTCGGGACGTACAACGCCGAGATTCTCGCGTTCCTCTGGCTGGTTATCGAGCACCGCAGGAGCCTGATCATTGCCGGGGGTACTGCAAGCGGCAAGACCTCGACAATGAATGCAATCTCGCTTTTCATTCCGCAGAACGCGAAGATCGTATCCCTTGAAGATACTCACGAGATCCAACTCCCTCACAGTAACTGGCTTGCCACCCAGACACGGGAACTCAACACGCACGGGGTCCAGGGCGACATCGATCTCTTCTCGCTTTTAAAATCCTCCATGCGACAGCGCCCCGAGTACATTATCGTCGGGGAAGTGAGAGGAAAAGAGGCCCAGACGCTCTTCCAGGCAATGAACACCGGGCATGCCACCCTGTCCACAATCCACGCGGGCAGCGTGCAGGAAACAATCAACCGGCTCACCCATGAGCCCATCAGTGTGCCCCCGGTCATGTTTACCGCGCTCGATCTGGTAATCAACCAGTCGATCTCCACGTACGGCAACCGTCGGATACGCCGCTGTCTCGCCATCCATGAAATAACCGTGGATGGGCAAGGCACCATCATCCCCCATAAATTGTATGAATGGGATGTTCACGGAGATTCTTTCCGGAAAGTGTCTTTGTCCTCCCGGGTGCTCGAAGAAATTGCAACCATGCGGGGATGGACACAGGAGCAGGCCAATGAAGCCCTTAAAAAACGTGAGGAGTTCCTGAACATCGCCCTCGATGTTCCCATACCGGACATTCGCGATCTCGCCAATGCGATCCACGATCTCGGTGAATGATATGACCCTTCATTCCATCCTTAAAAGGACCGGCACGAGGCTTGAAAATTTTGAGATGATCCTCTTGGGCACGCATCTCAGCCGGGATCTCCAGTCTGCCCACCTGCCGGTTACCGCAGAGCAGTACCTGCGCACAACACGGATCAATCTTGCCGCATCCGCTGCACTATTTCTGGGTTTTTTTGCACTGGTATCGTTGACCGGCTTCGACTTTGGACTTTTTATGTTCATCCCACCGCCCCTCTTCTGGATCCTCGTATTTCTCGGCATGGTGCCCGGGTTGTACCTGTTCCAGGTGTATTATCCGGTCATTATTGCCCGGGGAAGGAAAACCCGGATCGATCTCGAACTTTCCTATGCAGTCTCGTACATGCAGGCACTCTCCACCACGATGTCCCCGTTCGAAGTTATCCGGCGCATCTATGAAGAAAAGGCGATGTTTGGGGAAGTGTCCTGCGAGTTTGGCCAGATTGTAAGGGATGTGGAAATATTTGGCGACGATCTGCTCACGGCCTTGCGAAACCTCCAGCAGACCACGCCCTCGCCACTCATGCGGGATTTTCTCAATGATTTGGGCATCGTCTTTGAGAGCGGGGGTGACATTACCGCTTACCTTTCGTCAAAAACGGATTACTTCCATGAACAGGCACGGCGTGAACTTGACGTGGTGCTTAAAACGATCGAGATCATGGCCGAGGTGTATGTCTCGGCGTTTGTTGCCGGGCCGATCGCGTTGATCATCATGATTGTTGCACAGGGCATGACCAGCAAGGGAACGATGGCATGGCTCCTGCCATTCATGTATCTCTGCATACCGGCAGGTGCAATTCTCATGATCTGGATCCTCTCCCTTATGTTACCTTCGGAAAACCTTGAGATCAGCAGGCACGGGATCAGGGAGTTTGATTCCAGTTCAGGTGTTCCCATACTGGCGGGTAATACCCCGGGCGATCGTGAGTTCTACCAGCATATCGAAGCAAAGAAAAAACGGTTCCGGATATACGACCAGCTGCGTCACCCTTTCCGTACTTATATTTCCCATTACACGTACGGGATAATCGCCGGCAGTACCTGTGCCGGGTTGTTCGCGGTTCTTCTCCTCACCGGTTCACTTGAAAAACTGTTCCCGAAAACTGCGTTCGAGGCGAGTGTCTGCATGCTCGTCATCGGCTTTGTGGCACCAATTTCGCTCGCGTATGAAGGGCGCCGGTGGTATGTCAATAATATCGAGGAGCATATTCCGGAATTCCTGCGGGAACTCTCCGATATGAAAGAGATCGGGCTTACACTCCCGGATGCCATCCAGCGGATTTCATCTGCCAAACTGGGTCTTTTGAGCTTGGAACTCTCGCACGTATCCCGGGATGTCGGTACCGGTGCCTATGTGAATTTCGCCCTTATCCGGATGGAAGAACGCATCGGGCTTATATCGGTCAAACGGGCGATCTCGCTGCTGGTCAAGGCAAGCGAGATCACCTCCAACCTGAGCCAGATACTCCTGATTGCCATTGCAGACTTTGAACACTACCTCCGGATGAAGCGCGAACGGTCCAATACGGCAATCGTCTATGTCATGATCATTTACCTGTCTTTTGGCATTTACCTCTATACGGCGTACCAGCTCAACGGACCCTTCATGTCGAGCTTCCTGACGTACAATATCAATTTCAATCCTGCCCAGAACGTTACCGATATGTTCAGGATCGGCATCATCCTTGGCCTGTTCTCCGGTATCATGGCCGGACAGTTCAGTTCGAACAGCATTCTTGCCGGGTTCAAGCACAGTATTGTCCTGCTCGCAGCGGCGGTAGCGATGTTTGTATTTATCATCTGATTGAGAGGGACCCATGCACACAAACGGCAATAACGGCACCGCAGTTTCTGAAGTGGTCGGGGAAATGCTCATGATCGGGATTGTGCTCATCCTCGTTTCCGTCTTTTCCGCATCGCTCCCCAATTACCTCCCCTCAGAGCGCAGCCCGACGGTTACCATCATGATGAGCAACGATACCGGGGGAAATATAACTCTCTGGCATAAAGGTGGGGACTGGGTAAAGACCGATATACTGAAGATCATTGTCTCGGACAAAAACGATCATATGACAACCTATACGCTGAAGAGTACCCCCCCATTCATTCCTGTACCCGGCACCCGGGCGTTTGACCTCGATGGAAACCTTACTATAATCCCGGGGTATCCATTGGATGGTAACGAGAGCGTTGTCCTTGCCACCGATCGTGCAGTCATCTTCTCCGGTACCGTGGGGCGCGGGTCACCATGAAGGACGACGCGGTAGCACCGGTGATTGCCGTGATGCTGATCCTTGCGGCCATTGTCACATTCCTGTCGGTCTGGAACGCGGTTTATATCCCGTCCATGAAACAATCGGCCGAAGTCGGACACCTCCAGAATGTGGAATCTGCGTTTCTGCACTTCTCATCGGATATCAGGAGGGCCACATCGACACGGGAGGATTTCCTGACCTTAAGCGAACCAGTACAGCTGGGGGGAGGGGATTTCTTCTTCAATACACTCAGATCCGGCGGATCGATATCAATCCAGGACGAGCAGAAACCGATCTATTACATGTGGCTTGACGATGACTATGAACCCGACGCGGTTGGCACCCTGGTAAATATTTCGTACGAACCACAGGGAAATTTCTGGCAGGACCAGGGATACCGCTGGCAGTACGGTTACCTCAATGTGACCAAACGCAGCACCCTCCAGTCTCCGCTAAACTATTACAACATGACCAATGTGAACAGCGAGTTCATGGGTACGGGTTCGCTTGCGACATTTGCCGGCTCTTTTGGGGATGTAGAGTATACCCTTAACCAGACACTCTTTTTGGACACCGATTCCAACGGGACTGTTGTTTCCTATTCCCCGCGGGAAGGCAACTGTTCCGGTATCAATCTCTGGGTGACAAATCTATCGGCTTCACCCGATCACCAGTTTGTCAGCAGCAATGGTTTTGGGACGCTTGAACTGAAGTCAACGGTAACTTCTGTTCCGTATTATGGGGTTTTGAATATCACGATTGGTTCTGACCAGGAACCCTTCGGGAATGCGACGTTCAGGAACTGGAATTCAGGTTTCACTGCGCTTGCCGGAGCATGTCCAAGCAATATACATCTGGCAGATTCTCAGGACGGTTATATATCCTACACCGTATTACAGCAGGTCAGCCCGGTCAATGTCACGCTTAATGTGGCAAATATTATAATCGGGGCGTACTGACGTACGACCCGGCACCTAAAAAAGAGAGTTTCACTTCAGCGATACAGTTGTGGTGGCCGTGATGCCGGTATCCTATAAGTACAGGACGGTTCAATAAAAAATCAGACAGGAGTGAGAAGAGATGCGCAAAGTTTTATTGATGAATGGAAGCCCGAGGCCTGATGGGAACACGGCATTCGCATTAAAAGAATGTGCCAAAGCCATCGAGGCTGCCGGTGTTGAGACAGAGACCATATCGCTTGCCGGAAAAAATATCCAGTCCTGTACTGCCTGCATGAGCTGCTTTGAGAATAAAAAATGCGCCATTGACGACGGGCTCAACGAAATCATCGACCAGATCAAAGAATCGGACGGTTTTATTGTGGGTGCACCGGTCTATTTTGGGACCCCCCGGGGAGATGTATTGTCGGCGCTCCAGCGGATCGGCTATGTCTCTCTTGCATCGGGAGGATTTTTATCCCGCAAGGTGGGCGGCCCGGTTTCCCTTGCGGCTAATGAGGGTATTCTGGCATCCAACCAGGACATGCTGGTCTTTTTCCTGGCAAACGACATGATTGTCCCGGGAACCGACCTGATGTGCGGGGCAAAAGGGCAGAAGCCGGGCGACGTCGCCCATGACGAACGGGGGCTTGCGAATATCCGGAAGTTTGGCGATAACGTCGCGTTCCTCATCAACCTGTTGGGGAAGAACTAAAAAACCAATAATCTCTTTTGAGGATTTATTGTTTTTAAAAAATGATGGGAATGAAATCTCTCACACCCCCATCCCCGTAATAATACCCACCACCTGCTGCACCGTCACCAGATCCACCACCCGGGCCAGCACGACGACCAAGCTCCGGAACACCTTCTTCACCTGCTCGTTCTTCCAGAGCGCGGTAAGGATCGCATCTGTGTCCGCCTTCATTGCCCGCTGGATCAATTTGGGCAGGAATAAAAATGATCAACCGGCTGGGATATTCCCCCATTTCCGCATCAATTGAATCCGGACTGTAGTTCAGGAATATTCGGATCGCCACCCGAATCCTCATTCTCTTCGGCCATCCTTGATCATGACCTAACAAGAGAGAAGTGTATGGCAGACCATGAAAGAAACGCACCACACACATGGATCTGCAGGAAACAATGTCATGAACATACTATCAAGCGAGATATTCGGGACCAGAAGTTCCATCAGGGGCTTTTGGTCCCCCGCCAGCAACCCTCCTGACGAGCCGTGTCGCAGCTACAGGCACGGTTCATGGAAGAATAACAGAAATATCAGGGGAGGTGAACCGGGAAACCCGCTGCCATGCAAAAAAAGTGAATTATCCTCACTAACCTCATAGGAACAGGCGTCATGCCACACACCGTCTGCTCATATGCAATCTCATTTCAATTTCGCAGCGGGAACGCTAACCACGCTGCGATCAGAACTTTCGACACCAAAAACACATTTTTATTGTCTTTTAACCTGGGGTACTCTGTTTCATCATGCTACCATAATGCCATGTCCCCGAGAGATAACCAGGCTTACCCGGTCACACCAGACCCCGTTACATCCCCTTGGCAGGGATTTTTTAACGGGATCGCAGATCGGAGAGCGAATTACACGGATCAAGGAACATAAAAACACTTAAACCCCAATCCTGGACCAGCACTGCAGTACCGATCTCACCGGCATATGCAGGGTCAGTTCGGTATTACGGGGTGTCTCTCCATGTTACGCAATCTTCATTCTTGAAATAATAGGATTTGCGCACCCATCCACGGTATTATCTGGTAGTTATCAGGGTAGTCCTCACCAGATTCGGTTTTCCAGCGAATTAAAAACGGTTATGGCAGCCAGACACACTAACAGACGGCTACCATGATTCTTATTTAATTCGCCCTGGCTTTTCTGATACGGGAATACGCATCAAACGAATTAATCTCTGTGGAGATCTGGGGATGTTCTTTGATGAACAAGAGAAACATCCGGAACTGTTCGATGGTCTCCGGGTGGAGCTCGTGCTCCATCATACAGGCATCCTTCTCCGCGATATCATGAGATACATTCATGATCTCAAGAAATGATCGGAGCGTGACATGGCGATCCCGGATAACTTCGGCGATCTTGCGCCCCTCCGGAGTCAGCGTAACCCCTTCGTACTTCCGGTACGTGATCATCCCCATCTTAGCGAGTTTCTGGACCATTTCGACAACTGTGGGGGGCTGGATGCAGAGTTCCCGTGCAATATCCTTGGTGCGTGCATACCCCTTCTCAAGCGAGGCGTTCAAGATCGCTTCCAGGTAATCCTCCGCTTTCCGGCTGAGTGCATGCATGATCGATCTTGGTTCCTGGGGATATATAAATTTAGTACAACCTAAATTCAGTTGTCCGCGCTGGAATTTTGGATCAGAGCGAATATCCTAATATTTTTTGATGACTTGCCAGATACCCGAACATTGTTCGGGCACCCGTTATCTCACCCGAATATCTGATATTCCTGCATGGAAATAACAGAATCAAAACCGGAAGGTGTTTCCTTAAGCGGGGATATTACCACGCTCGACCGGATAGCACCCCCGGACACCTGCCGCGTGGTCATGGTGCCGGCCCGCGGCCCGGTCCGCCAGCGGCTGCTGGCTCTCGGCTTTGTCCCGGGTGCAATCATTGAAGCAGTACGGGCAGCCCCGCTTGGCGACCCGATCGAATACAAGGTGAAAGGTGCCTGCATCTCGCTCAGGAAAGAGGATGCACGACTCATCTCCGTGATCCCCGGGGGTGCATGATGACACAGACCATCCCCCTCTCATTCCTCACACCCGGGACAGAAGCCACGGTTGCCGATGTCCGGGCAGGCTGCGGCATGCTTCGCCGGCTCGCGGCCATGGGCATTCACCCCGAGAGCCGGGTGACCGTGATCTGTTCCGACCGGGGTTCGCTGATCGTATCGGTTGCCGGAACACGGTATGCCCTCTCAAGAGGTATGGCCATGAAGATCCTCGTCGGCACAGCGGCCGGAATGGGGGCAGTATGAAAAAGACGATCCGGATCGCGCTTGCCGGCAACCCGAACGTGGGCAAGAGCACCATCTTCAATGCCCTGACCGGCTCCCGCCAGCATGTGGGCAACTGGCCCGGTGTGACTGTCGAGAAGAAGAGCGGATTTGCCAAATGCCAGGACTACGAGATCGAGATCGTGGATCTCCCCGGCACCTACAGCCTGACCGCGTACTCAATCGACGAAGTGGTGGCCCGCGATTATATCATCGATGAGAAACCCGATGTCGTCGTTCATGTCGTAGATGCCACCAACTTCGAACGGAACCTGTACCTTACCACCCAGCTCATGGAACTGGGGGTGCCGCTCGTCATGGCCCTCAACATGTCGGACATGGCAGAAAAGGCCGGTACCGCCATCGACCGGGCGTCCATGAAGAAGTTCTTCGAGATCCCGGTGGTCAGGACCGTTGGCAGCAAAGCAGAAGGTCTCGACGAACTCCTCCGGACCGCGGTCCACGAAGCCGAAACCTCGCCCCACCACGAACACGCCATCGGGTATGGCGACGCGATCGAACGCACCATCTCCGATCTCGTTGCTGCCTTGGGGAATGATCCCGCCCTTGCTGCCCGGTACCCGCCCCGCTGGCTGGCCATCCGCCTGCTGGAAGGCGACGAGAATGCAAAGGACAAACTCGCCGGCAGCCCGGCGCGGGCACCAGTACTGACCCTGCTTGAAAAAACAGACCTCGCCGAGACCGAAGCCGCCATGGCGGACCGGCGGTATGATGTTATCGCCGCACTCCTGCCGCAGGTCTGTACCACCTGTGTCAAAGAGATGAACTCCTCGGACCTGATCGACCGGGTGATCACCAACCGGTATCTCGGTATCCCGATCTTCCTTGCCCTGATGTGGGGGGCATTCCAGCTTACATTCGCTGTTGCCACTCCATTCATGGCAGCGATCGATGCGCTGTTCGGGTACTGTGCCGGGCTCCTCTCATCGGGAAGCGTGGAACCGGCGTGGCTCGGGTCCCTTCTTGGCGACGGCATCATCGGAGGCGTAGGATCGGTAATCATCTTCCTGCCCAACATCTTCATCCTCCTCTTCATCCTCTCGCTCCTGGAAGACAGCGGGTACCTTGCCCGGGCCGCGTTCGTCATGGACCGGCTGATGTACGCCATCGGCCTGCCGGGCAAGTCTTTCATCCCCATGCTGATCGGGTTCGGGTGCAATGTGCCGGCGATCATGGCAACCCGGACGATCGAGGATCCAAAAGATCGGCTGCTCACGATCCTGATCAACCCGTTCATGTCCTGCAGTGCACGACTGCCGGTGTACGTCCTCTTTGCCGGCGCATTCTTCCCGGCGAATGCGGGAACCGTGGTCTTTGTGTTGTACGTGCTCGGGATCGCCGTCGCGATCGGCTCCGCATGGCTGTTCCGAAAAACCATTCTTCCCGGAAAGCCGGCACCGTTCCTCATGGAGATGCCGCCCTACCGCCTGCCCACCCTCTTTACATCGGTACGGCACATGTGGGACCGTGGTTCGATGTACATCCGGAAAGCCGGGGGTATCATCCTGTTTGCCAGCATCATCGTCTGGGGGCTGGCCACGCTTCCTTACGGGGTCGAGTACGGAAGTGCAAACAGTTATGCCGGCATGCTCGGGCATATTATTCAGCCGGTCTTTGCCCCGCTTGGGTTTGACTGGAAGATCGCCGTTGCGCTCCTCTTCGGCTTTGTTGCAAAGGAGATCGTGGTCGGTTCGCTCGGTGTCCTTTACGGGACCGGGGAAGACGGTGGGTCGCTCCAGAGCGCCCTGCTGGCGGATCCGTCGCTTGGACCGGTCACCGCCTTTGCCCTCATGGTGTTCGTGCTGCTCTACCTTCCCTGCCTTACTGCCTTTGCGGTCATCCGCAAGGAGACCGGTTCCTGGAAATGGACACTGTTCTCGGTAGGCTATGGCATTGGCGTGGCGTATCTCCTCGCTCTCATTATTGTGCATCTTGCCCCGGTTGTCCTCGGGAGGATCTGATTATGGCATCCCAAGGAAAAACCCTCTTCGCCGCAGTGTTCGGCACCCTGTACCTGCTCTTTGGGATCGTCATGATCCTGTCAGCGGCAATCCCGTACCTTGCGGAGCTGGCCGGGTCATACCTCATCCCCTCCGATCCCGCTGCCGGCTTTGTGCTCTGCGTAGTGGGAATGGTCTTCCTGTTTGCCTGCCAGAGGCTGGCAACGGGTTCAGCCAACGGGCACGCATTCCTCTATGTCGGCATGGCGCTGGCCCTGATATTCGGGATCGTTGCACTGCTCTCCCTGCTGGCGCAGGGCGCCGAGATCGTCATCTTTGGGGACGGCGAGCCGTGGGACCCGGTCCAGCTCCTGGTCCCGATGGTATACCTTGCTCTGGTGCCGGCCATCGGGCTGTATGCCTGGGGCCGGGAATTCATCAGCAACCTTGCCGGGGTGTGAGCATGGGAGGAACGCTCCAGTCCATTGCACGGATTATCCGTGACGGCAATCTTACCATGACGGAATGCGCCCAGCGTCTCGGGATCTCGCGGGACCAGCTGGAGAACCGGCTTTTCCTTATGGAGCGACAGGGTTACCTTGCCCGGCAAAAAGATCCGGCTCCCGGCCCGGACTGCGGCTGCGGGCACTGCTGCTCATCGTGCAGTAACGGAGAAGGTGCACCCGTTCCGGTCCTTTATACTCTGACTCAGAAAGGGGAGCGGCTTGCACAGGATTCCGGGAGTGCCTGATTTTCCGGGTGTGATTCTGCTCTGGCTCCCTTTTTGCCTCTGCGGTAACGACATATCAGTTGACAATAGTTTTTGTGTCTGAATGAATTCGTAATGAGCGATTTTTACCTCTTACCTGAATTGCAGATATGAATCGGGCAGCCAGGCATCTCATGTCCTCCATGTTCGGAAACCCAGAAAAGCAGCGGGATAAGTTTTTCCCGGAGATCTTCCCCGTCCGGCGTCAGGGAATATCTGACGGTGGGTGGCGAGGTTTTGAGGATTTTCTTGTGAACGAGTCCAATCCTCTCAAGATTCTTCAGAGTGTCCGAGAGGGGCTTGGGACTGATGCATCCCAGTTCTTTCTTGAGCTCATTGAATCCTTTCTCACCTTCATTGCCAAGGATTGCAATGATAAGGAGAGCCCATTTCTTTGCAATGATATCGAGAATTCCCAGCAGCGGGCAAAAACAGATCTCTTTTTTTTCCGTTTGCGGTATCTTCATGAATACTACCTATCCCTTGCCGTACTTTTTGGATTATTAACTATTAAACCGATACTATCTATCGGAATTTAATCACCAATTTTATGAGGTTCCTATGACGAAAAAAGTCCTGTATATCCAATACGATGGTACCAATGAAACATGCAACAACTGCAGGGCCATTGTACTTTTCCGGTTGAACGCAAAATCAGATGCCGCAGAACCCGGTGAGGTGCCTGTATGAGTTCCTGCTCCTGCTGTTCGAAGAAACCGGCCCGTACGGGCTACCGGGAATTGTTGCGGGAGCCGGGTACCATCTTTACTCTTGTAAGCGGTTTTCTGCTCGCCATTGCGGTCATCGCCGATCCCGGGATGATGCTTGATGAAACCGTCACTTCCGGGTCCGGCAGTATCCTCTATCTGATTGCGGCTCTAACGGGTTCATCTTATATCTGGTACTCTGCACTGCAGGGAATCCGGAACCGGGATTTCACTACCGATATCCCGGTCTCGCTTGCCACGCTCACCGCAATTGCCATCGGCCAGTACCCGGCAGCAGCGGTTGTCGCGGTGCTTCTCCTCGTCGGCGGCATGCTGGAAGCGTACGTGGCTGCCCGGGCAGGCAATGCCATGGAGGCGCTCGCCGCACTCCTGCCGGACCGGGTCACGGTGCGGCGCAGCGGCAGCGATACCCGTGTCCCGCTGGAAGAATTGAGTGCCGGGGACATTGTGCTTGTGAGGTCCGGTGAACGGATACCGGTCGACGGGGAGGTTATTTCCGGAACGGCATCCGTCAACCAGGCGACCATTACCGGAGAGAGCACTCCCATAACCCGGATGTGCGGGGATACTGTCTATGCCGGGACATTCAATGATTGTGGGGTGCTTGAGATCCGTACCGTTAAGACCGGGGAGATGACCCTTCTCGGGAGGATACGGGATCTTATTGAAGATGCAAAAAACCAGAAGCCTCCAGTTGAACGGGTACTTGACCGGTACTCCCGGTTATACACACCGCTGGCACTTCTGTTCGGCGGCCTCGTTTGGTTCCTGAGCGGGGATGTCCTGCGTGCCATTACCATGCTCATCGTCTTCTGTCCCTGCGTGATCATTCTTGCCACGCCAACCGCACTCGTTGCAGCGATCGGGAACGCCGCCCGTCACGGAAACCTTGTCAAGACCGGGGAAACCATCGAGAAAATGGCAGCGGTGGATACCGTGATCTTCGATAAAACAGGAACCCTGACGACAGGAAAACCGGTCCTTGCCGATGTAAGACCGCTCCGGAACCTGACAGAAGACGATGTCATTTTTGCAGCAGCAACCATAGAAAAATTCAGCGAGCATCCTTTAGGAAAAGCAATTGCTGCGGAAGCATTGCGGCGCCATATTGTTGTTCCGGATCCGGAATCATTCGAGGTTTTACCGGGCCGCGGGATCTCTGCTGTCATTCATGGAAAAACCGCGCTCCTTGGAAACGAATCTCTCATGGCGGAGTACAGGGTTGAGATCGATTCCTGCGCCACGGCCTCTGCCCGGTCCTGCGCAGCCGATGCCCGGACCATTTCCTATCTTGCAATCGATGGCCGGGTCGCAGCGGTCCTGACGTTTGCGGATGCACTGAGGAATAATGCCGGAGAGGTCGTCTCCAGGCTTCAGGCTGCCGGAGTGCATTGTGTCATGGTAACCGGGGACCAGCCGGGTTCGGCATCCTCTGTGGGACGCGCCCTCGGGATTACGGAAATCCATGCAAATGTACTGCCGCAGGATAAAGTTGCGATTGTCCGGAAGATGCAGTCGGAAGGCTGGCATGTTGCCTTTGTCGGCGACGGGGTCAATGACGGGCCGGCACTTGCAGCATCCGATGTCGGGATTGCGATGGGGCTCTCCGGCACCGATGTTGCCATTGAAACCGCCGATATTGCTCTCCTCTCCGATGACCTTGCCTCGCTGCCTCACCTGCATTCGCTCTCCCGGGTCGCCCTCAGCACTATCCGGAACAACCTTGTCTTCTCGGTAGGGGTTCTGGTCGTTGCCGTGATGCTCACGATCCCCGGTATCCTGCACCCGGTTACCGGTGCCCTTGTCCATGAGATCTCATCGCTGCCGGTGATTGCCAATTCGGTGCGCCTGATCGCATACCGGAACGGATAAACTGTGAAGATGACCCGGATCCGGTTTTAACCAGTGCCGGTTTACCGGGTCAATCCTCCCAACGTCCTTTTTAACTCTGGAAAATGGAACCGGAGCACGCATGGGGCTTGTTTTATCTCGTATCCCTACAACCGTCTGTCCCCATAAAACAGAAAGGATCTTCCGCCAGGAAATCCCCTTCCACAGCATGTGCCCGGACCCGGCACCCGCCGCCGCAGAGATCCCGATACCTGCAGATTCCGCACCGGCCCCCGAAACGGGCATCCTTTTTTCGGAACCGGGCGAGAACGGGGCTGGCATCATCCGCCCAGAGCCTGCTGAACGACCGGTCCCTGACATTCCCCACGAGAAATTCCCGGGAACGGGCGAACTGGCAGGGGTACACGTTCCCCCGGGTATCAATATTGGCCACCCGGGTGCCGGCGCTGCACCCACCCTTCAGTGATTCGAGCAGCCCCCGGGCATCGGCCAGGTCCTCCGATCCGTCTTTCTCCATGGAAGCAAGCAGGTGGATGCAGTCCTGCGGGGCATCGACCGTCAGGAACTCCATGGTTGCAGGATCCGTCTCCTTTGCTTTCCGGTAGAGAAGATCAAGAGCCCCCTTTACCTCGTCCTTGTCCAGTTGCAGCCGGGCGTAGGAATCACTTCCCCGGCCTGTTGGCACAAGCCAGTACAGGCAGAAGCGGGAGGCGCCGAGGGAAATGGAAAGATCGACGAGCGCTTCAAGTTCGTGGCAGTTCTCTTTCGTGAGAGTAACCCGGACCCCGCACCGGAGCCCGGCTTCCGTGCATGCCGCAAATGCCTTTATCGTCTGCTCAAACGCACCAGGGGAATTCCGGAACCGGTCGTGAGTCTCAGCTTTCGCACCATCAAGCGATATGCCGGCATATTCGATCCCGCTCTCTTTGATCCGCCGGGCAATGTCGGGGGTGATAAGTGTTCCGTTGGTGCTGAGCGCCAGCTTGAGACCACGGTTGCCGGCATGACGTGCCAGTTCCCAGATATCCTCACGGAGAAGCGGTTCCCCGCCGGTGAACAGGATGAGCGGCACACCCATAGCTGCGAGATCATCGATCACTCCTAGCGCTTCAGCAGTGGACAGTTCTCCTTCCGTTGTACGTCCCGGTCCTGACCTGCTGTAGCAATGGGCGCAGCTCAGGTTGCAGCGGTCCGTGAGGTTCCAGAAGACCACCGGCCGGTACATCCCAGAGAATGCCAGATAACCGCTGGGCACATCGGTCTGCGGTTTATGCCGGTGCCGCATCACGCTGCTGACGGTTCCCCGGCCGTGCATGCATTGAGTAATCCTGTTCATGGGCTCCCTCCATTCTCGTTCATCCGGACATTCGGCACACGCTTGAACTCGCGGGTACTGAAGAGGATGGTATAATCCGGGCATTGGATCGTTTCGGCAACCGCCTTCACTTCGTCCACTACCTTCTCTCTGCTGTACCCGTGGTGGACGGTATACAGGGTGTACTCCCACCTTCCCGGGACCGGTGTGCGTTCATAGCAATGGGTCACCTGGGGAAATGCTGCCAGCAGTTTTCCCGTATCCATCTCTTTGCCCCGTGCCGGTTTCCATGCCACGAGGGCATTCGCGGTGATCCCAATCTTCCGCTGGTCGATCCGGGCCCGGAATTTCCGGATCACTCCTGCCTCATTCAGGTGCCGGATCCGGGCCACTACGTCATCGCCGCTCAGACCCAGCCGGTTTCCTATCTCTTCAAACGGTGCCGGGACAAACGGGAGACCCCGTTCCAGTTCCCGGAGCAGGTGCATATCTGTTGGGTCCATTAGGTATTCTCTCCGGATTGTGCGGGCAAAAAGGCGAACCGCACATCGATTTTGATCTTTCTTACGGTCGGCAGGTCAAGGACATCGGAGTCCGGAATTCCCGTCCTCTCCAGGATCTCGTCCAGCACCTTTCGGATCCCCTCCCCGTTCTTCGCAGCAATCGTGAACCAGAGGGAGTAGTAATGGTCCCGCTGGAAATTGTGCGACACTTCCGGGTAACTGCTGATGATGGCCGCAATCTCGTCCACGCTCTCCTCAGGTACATGGATGGCAACGAGGGTCGCCGCATGCAGGCCAAGGTGCCGGGACTCCAGCACCGGAGATATCCCCCGGATAATGCCTGCCTCTTCCATCCGTTTCATGCGATCGATCAGCCCGGTTTCCGTCATCCCGAGCCGGTCTGCAATCGCTTTCCATGGCCGGGACACCAACGGGAGATCATCCTGCAGGGCATTGAGAATGGCCAGATCGGTCTGGTCCGGAACGAAGCAGGAGCGGGTGTTCACGGTGTCACCCCGCCGGGCTGGTACGGGCACCACGGATCCTCCCCGCAGCACTCGCCGTTAAGTGTTTCCGGTGTTGCAAGACCGTCACACCAGAGCGGGGAAGCCGCGTCTTCCCGCCGGTATGCCCGGGCCCGGCACCCGCCACAGGTGGTTCTGAATTCGCACCGCCCGCATTTTCCCGTGAGCAGGTCAGGATCGCGGAGTGCGATAAAGAGCGGGGAACTGTTCCAGATCTCCGCAAACGGAGTGGTCCGCACATTCCCGGCACTGACCGGCAGGTACGGGCAGGGTGTCACATCCCCGTTGGCAAAAATCCGGCAGTAGGTGATGCCGGCAAGGCAGCCGCGTCCCCATGCAGGATGTGCGATGCCAAGACTGTCCGCGATCCTGCGGAACTGCGGGGCACACGTTGGGCGGATATTGAGATCGCTGTCACGGTACCGGATGAGGATCTGCCGGATCAGCTCCTCGTACTCCTCCGGGCTGCGGGGCTCGATCTGCCGGGCCCTTCCGGTCGGGATCGGGAAGAAGAGCTGGTAATCGCGAACACCGAGGGAAGTCCCGAGGCCGATTACGTTCTCCACATCGCTGATGGCGGACCGCATCACGGACATGTTGATCTGAACATTCATCCCTGCCTCACGACAGTACCCGATGGCCGCAACAGCCCGCTCCCACACGCCGTCAAGACCCCGGAACGAATCATGGGTCGCTGCATCGTTCGCGTCCAGGCTGATGGCCACAGCCCGGATTCCCGCATCCCGGAGTTTTGACGCAACCGCTTTATCGATGAGGTACCCGCTGGTACCCATGACCATACGGAGTCCCTGCTCCGTGCCGTACCGTGCAATTTCATAGATATCTTCACGGAGGAGCGGTTCGCCGCCGCTCAGCACGACGACCGGCGTACCCGTGGCCCGGATCTGGTCGATAACGGAAAATGCCTCCTTTGTTCCGAGCACTCCTTCTGCTTCCTCAACACCCGCGTCCACGTAACAATGGGAACACTTCAGGGGACACCTGAGCGTGATGTTCCACGAGATGATACGCGGTGCGTTCACTGCACCGTTCAATGGTTCAGTCCCGGTGCCAGATCGAAGCGATCGAGGTTCATCACTTTGGTCCAGGCTGCTACGAAGTCGTGCAGGAACTTCTCTTCTCCGTCCGCACTTCCGTAGACTTCCGCCAGGGCCCGGAGCTGGGAGTTCGAACCGAAGATGAGATCGACACGCGTGCCGGTCCACAGAGCTTCGCCCGTTTTACGATCGCGGCCCTCGAATACATCGGCGTCTTTCGCTACCGGCTTCCACTCTATGCCCATATCGAGCAGGTTCACGAAGAAGTCATTGGTCAGCGCCTCCGGCCGTTTCGTAAAGACGCCGTGCTTTGATTCGCCGATGTTGGTGTTCAGCACCCGCATGCCGCCCACGAGTACCGTCATCTCAGGTGCGGTCAGGGTCAGTAACTGCGCCTTGTCAACCAGCAACTCCTCGGCCGATGCGGCATAGCGGGTCTTTAAGTAATTGCGGAAGCCGTCCGCCTTTGGTTCGAGCACGGCAAAGGAGACCGGATCGGTCTGCTCCTGCGAAGCATCCATCCGTCCCGGCGTAAAGGGGGCCATCACCTCGTGACCGGCATTCTTCGCTGCCTGCTCGACACCTGCACAGCCGGCCAGGACGATCAGGTCGGCAAGCGAGACCTTCCTGCCGCCAGAGGCGGTGCTGTTGAAGGCGCTCCGGATCTCCTCCAGGGTCCTGAGCACCCTGGCCAGCCGGGCCGGCTGGTTGACTTCCCAGTCCTTCTGCGGCGCCAGGCGGATGCGGGCACCGTTGGCACCGCCGCGCTTGTCGGAACCACGGAAGATGGACGCCGATGCCCATGCAGTCGAGACCAGTTCCGATACGGATAGGCCGGAAGCCAGGATCCTGCCCTTGAGGGAGGCGATGTCCTGTGCATCGATCAGCGGATGACTGGCGGCAGGGATGGGGTCCTGCCAGATGAGCTCTTCTTTTGGAACCTCCGGGCCGAGATAGCGTGCCCGCGGGCCCATGTCGCGGTGCGTGAGCTTGAACCATGCCCGGGCGAACGCGTCCGCAAGCTGGTCCGGGTGCTCGTAGAAACGCCGTGAGATCTTTTCGTAGGCAGGGTCGAATCTCAGGGAGAGGTCCGTGGTCAGCATGGTCGGGGCGTGACGCCTTGACTTGTCATGGGCATCCGGAATCGTGCCGGCGCCTGCACCCCCCTTCGGCTGCCACTGGTGGGCACCGGCCGGGCTCTTCATCAGTTCCCATTCGTAGCTGAACAGGATCCGGAAAAAGTTGTTGCTCCACTTCGTTGGCGTGTTGGTCCATGTGACCTCCAGGCCGCTCGTAATCGTGTCGCCACCCTTGCCTGTGCCGAAGCTGCTCTTCCAGCCGAGGCCCTGCTCCTCGATGCCCGCCGCTTCGGGTTCAGGCCCCACATGGGACGCAGGGCCGGCGCCGTGGGTCTTGCCGAAGGTATGGCCGCCGGCGATGAGGGCAACCGTCTCCTCGTCGTTCATGGCCATGCGGGCGAACGTCTCGCGGATATCCTTTGCCGCCGCGACCGGGTCCGGGTTGCCATTCGGGCCTTCCGGGTTGACGTAGATGAGCCCCATCTGCACGGCAGCGAGGGGACTTTCAAGGTTTCGTTCGCCGGAATAGCGTTTGTCTTCCAGCCACATGCTCTCAGAACCCCAGTACACGCTCTCTTCCGGTTCCCAGGCATCCTGGCGACCGCCGGCAAAGCCGAAAGTCGCAAAGCCCATCGACTCCAGGGCAACGTTACCGGCAAGGATCATGAGGTCGGCCCACGAGATCCTCCGCCCGTACTTCTGCTTGATGGGCCAGAGCAGCCGGCGCGCCTTGTCGAGGTTCACATTGTCGGGCCAGCTGTTGAGGGGCGGGAAGCGCTGCTGGGCAGAACCGGCGCCGCCGCGACCGTCACCGGTGCGGTACGTGCCAGCGCTGTGCCATGCCATGCGGATGAAGAAAGGCCCGTAGTGGCCGAAGTCCGCCGGCCACCAGTCCTTCGACTCGGTCATCAATGTCTGCAGGTCCTTCTTCACGGACGCCAGGTCGAGTTTTTTGAATTCACGAGCATAGTTGAACTCCTCACCCATCGGATTGGACAGGGAAGAGTGCTGGTGAAGAACCTTCAGGTTCAACTGGTTTGGCCACCAGTCCTGGTTGGACCTGCCCCGTCCGGCTACCTGTTTGTTTGCCCCGCCCGTTACCGGGCACGTGCTGTCGTCAGTCATAACGTCATCTCCTGTTTTCGATCAGGTGGACATCCACAAAGGACACGGCCACGCTGCCCTGCCATGAGAGATTCTGGTTGTCAGCAACCGGGACTCCCACGGCTGCCGTGAGGGTTGTCCTGGCCATGATCTCTTAAAGGTAAAATTACCACGGTCATATTTAATAAGATAGGGTTCCGGGCACACCCTCCCCTGTACCTTGATTCTTCGACAGGTAAGAACATGGCATGACAGAAAATGTTCGTGCTTCGTCGTGTTTTTGCATAATAAAAGAGGATGGTTGATATCAGACTACCACAGAATAAAAATTATGAGCGATATTGAAATCATTGATCTTACACCAGACAATATTGCCGACTATGGGGTCTGCGGATATAAGGATGTCAGGAAGCATGCGGAACTCAGAAAAAAAATCGACTGGTTCAACCGGTATTATCCAAAAGGATTGCGGATAAAAGTCCTGTTTTCCAAGAGCGCCGGTTACCAGGGCATGCTTGAATATATCCCGGGAAAATATGCCCACCGCCCTGTGGATGCAGACGGTTATATGTTCATCCATTGTATCTTCGTCGGTTTCAGGAATGAGTTCAAGGGAAAGGGATATGCCTCGTCCCTGATCGACACCTGTATTGCCGACGCAAAACTGGCCCACATGGATGGTGTTGCCGTTGTAACAAGGAAAGGCCCGTTCATGGCAAATAAAGAAATTTTTGTGAAAAAGGGATTTGTTGTTACGGACAAGGCAGCTCCCGACTTTGAACTGCTTGGCTTAAAATTCCATCGGGATGCACCCGATCCCAAATTCAAGCCCTCTCTGGCAAAGAGCAGGGAAAAATATGCAGACGGTTTAACCGTCCTGCGCTCGGCCCAGTGCCCGTATTCCGAGAAGAACGTTGCTGCCATTATGGAGACCGCAAAGAAAAAGTTCGGCCTGAACGCCCGGCTGGTTGATCTGGAAGGCGCGGCCGCTGTTCAGGGATCTCCCTGTGCATTCGGGACATTCTGCATCGTGTACAATGGCGAGGTCATCAGCCATCACCCGATCAGCAACACGAGATTTGAGAATATCATGAAAAAGATGAAAAAATAAAATGCATGTCTCTTACACCCCCATTCCCATAACCGCCCCGACAATCTGCTGAGCTGTCACCGGGTCCACCACCCGGGCCAGCACAACCCCGGCCATTGCAGCAAACACCGCCCAGAATACTTTTTTCACGTGTTCGTTTTTACCGAACTCCTCAATCACTTCGTTCACATCCGCCTTCATTGCCCGCTGGATCAGCTTCGGCAGGAACACGAAGAGTGGCAGAAACAAAACCGCAGCACCGATGAACGCAAGCGTGATCTCAGCCCGGCCTGCAAGAAAGATCCCGACCGGGATCGCAAACACCCCGGCCAGCACCGAAGCCATCCCGACCTCCCCGAACCAGAAGTAATGCCTTTTATCGGCATAGTTTAGTTTCTCCGGATCAGTCAGCGCCGAAAGATCGAAGATCCCAAGCGTGTTCAGCATCCCGTACCAGACCGCGTGCGTCTCCTCCGGGTCTGCAACGATACCGAGAAAGAGCACCGCGACCGGCACAACGAGGAGGATGTGGGGAAGACCGGCCAGCACCATGACCAGCCCCAGCAGAATCCCGGTCCCGCAGATGGCGCACCGGGTCTGCACTTCATTCTCGAACATCGGCCAACTCCACAATCCGGATCGCAAAGACCGGTTTTTTGTGCTTGCCGTCACTTCCCCGGTAGAGAACAGCCACGGTTCCGGTCGGCTGCATTGAGGTTTTAGTTGCCACGGTACTCCTCCCGGCGATGCTCGTGCTCAACCTGGAGTTTCCTGAACTCCTCGACGACCTCATCATATTTGCCAATCTTCTGGTAGATCGCAAACAGCAGGGGATAGAGTGGGAGCACGGCCCCAAGGACGATCCCCGCTAGTTCTGTTTCCATAACAGTCCTCCCGCACCTAAAAAAAAAGAGCCGGAAGAGAGGTGACGGTTTGGTCCGCCGCCCCTTCCGGATCTTTTTACCGGCCGGTTCTAGGCAAGAGCGGCCACCGAGTCCGCCCAGGTCTCGACCTTTGTCCGGATTGCGTCGTCTTCATACGATGACAGGACAACCTGGCTCCGGTTGAAGGTGACGTAGAACTGCTCACCGCCCTCGTCATTGCACTTGAGGGTCGCCGAAAATGTGTCATTGGCAACATCATGCACTGCCGTGCCGCCGTGAGCGGCGCTGGTTGTCGCATCGGCAAGCCGGGCGGCGATGCCGGTAGTATAACCGTCCATCGTGTTGTAGGTGTCCGATGCCCTGCCAACGTTTTTTGCATCGACATTCTCGTAGACCAGCTTTGCGACATAACTCTCCCGGGTCTTTTCTACCGGCGCATGGATGATGCCGGCGGTCATGTATTCTACACAGGCAAACGGGTTTGTTGCAATGACCGACTGAACGATTGCATCGAACGCTGCCACGTCTGCTATCGGGTCCGCAAGGGTGCGAACCGCGCTTTTGATGTTTGCTTTCTGTACGAAATCTGCCATTTTTGTTTCCTTCTTGTGTTGTTTTTTTCCTCTGGTGTCTCGGGGCCCTTTGACATATTCTTATAGGATGTGGGGGGTGATGTGCTTTGATTATGAAAAAAATTGAGAGGAAAACGGCGGCTGATCATGGGGTTGTTTGGTGATTGGGGAACGGGAACGGGAGATTGGGAAGGTACAAAAAAATCCGGGGGGGTGGCTATGCCATGGGGGAATGAAAAAAAGTCGTACAGAACGCCGTAAACTCGTGGCGTGGGACGTATGATGCAGGGTGCAAATTACAGGAATACAAGACAGGGATTTGCCGACCCGGCAGACAAAGCCCGCCACGACCACATGGTTGCGCTCGTCACCCGGATGCTCGATTTGAATAAGCGGGTGTCCGCGCTGTACTGGATGACGGAAGAGGAAATACTGATCGTCAAAGGCATAAAGGAATAATCTTTTTTATCGCGATATGATTTCTTTTACAATTTTTTATAATGAGGTTATTGCATTTTCGCGGGATACAGACCAGATAACGACAATCTCAAAACAAGCCTTTTTTGGTTCCAACAGTGTATTGGCCATCCGGGAAGCGATCGTCCATCCAATCGCTTCTGTTAGCGTACATTTTCCGGCCCGTAACACAGCTCGTTTGCCTCAAATATGGCCAAATCGTGGGATTTGAAAAATCATGTGCCGGAATTCGACCATTTTTATAAGATAATGGATCGAAAATGACCAATCCGGGCTCGTACCGGGCACTGATTTCACCATCCGGGATGCAGCCCTCCACCAGTCCGGGGATCACGTCATTGAAAAAAAGACCAGAACCAAAAACAGCCCTTTTTTCATTCCCAACAGTGTATTGGCTATCCGGGGAGCGATCGACCGTCCAATCGCTTCTGTTAGCGTACATTTTCCGGCCCGTAACACACCCCGTTGGCCTCAAATATGGCCAAATCGTGGGATTTGAAAGATCATGTGCCGGAATTCACCATTTTTCATAAGATAATGGATCGAAAATGACCAATCCGGGCACGCAGGGGGCCTGGATAGGGGGTATGAACACCTCCTCAAAATGAAGGGATATCCTCATTCACTCACCGGGGTGAAATGTTCGCTGGCACCGGTTGCCGGCAGCAGCACATCCCGGGACACCCGGCCTGGTACCGATCAATCGGTGCCCGGCATACGCGAGCCATCAGGCAGTATCCCGTTAATGGTGTCCGGTTGGATCAAAAAAAACTGCCAGACCCCCCGGGGCGATCGCAGCCAGAGCTCGCGGGCAACAATACCCGTTACAGGCACAGTACGGATAGGGGAAATTTCACGTTTGCAGCACTGCATGATTTCCTGCGGGTCATCGTAATGCGTAACGATCCGTTTCACCCGGACAAACGCCGTCTGCTGTTCCGTGCAGATAATCAGGTCAAAATATGCATTCCGCCGGGCAGGCATCAGCAATACCTTCCCGCGCCGGGCCGCAATATCGGCTGCCTCGCGGAGTGCAATAAGCGGTCGCCGTCCCCGGGTCATTTCCCCTCACTCCCATACCCGGTACCATCCGGCACATATTTTCCTGACGGAATTGTCCCTGGTCTCTGCTCCCGGTTAATGGTCCGGGTCCGGATACTGATATTGTAGTAATGCTGTCCGACTTTGCGCACGATCACCCGCTCAAGATCATCACCATACGCTCTGACACCCCGCATGACGATGTGCGGGACAAGGAACAGCGGGATCTGCCTTTGGGTCGTCGCCGGTTTGCGGGACATCAGGACCGCCCCTGGAAATAGTATCTCATGAGTATTTGTATCATGATGATGGTGAGCCGGTTTTTCACCACGATCTGTTCGCGGTTTTTGGTCGCACGATCCATTATCCGTATACCTGGTGTTCCATATCCACCGCCAGCTGTGTCCGCATACACCGGCACAAAACCCGTACGGTTACGTACCTGCCGGCCTGTTTCTGGTAGTTCGCTGATCGACTCACCGGATTTTCTGGACCCGGTATTTTTTTCGTTTATTTCCATTCACATCACGTTTCATTTTGTATAGTCTCCTGCACTGCCCGCGAACATAGAGCCTGTCCCCCCTTTTTTTCGCGATTAAAAAAATTAAAAAACCGACACCAGTCCGGCGGGAGCCATGGCTCATGCACACGTTCCCGTACTACCGTGAAAACGCAGGAAGGTATCCTCGCAAACCACATCAACACGGGACTACACACGCCGGACCGGCGTCTAACTACGTATAAGAGAAAAGTCAGATACAGCGTACCCGGCCCGGGCACCCAAACGATATATCCCGGAACCGGTAGTCAGCGGATACTGCGATGCGGACGGGAGAGAGAGCACTCCCATCACGGCACAGACAAGCAGCATGGATGCAAAGAAAAACCGGGCGTAAAAAAGTGCAACCGATCGTGCATAGCCCAGTTTACGGATCTTCCGCGCTGTTTGTGTGCAGAAATTTTCAAACATTTGTGTAAATAAACCAAGCAGTGACAAGCATATAAGATGCACGGAACCGCGAGGTTAGCTCAATGGATTCCGGGGAAATCCGGGGCAATCACGGCCTCCGATGCGTCAGACAATCGTGCAGGAATTATCCTGACGCACCGGAGATTGGGAAAACCCAATTTGCGGCCCGGATTGTGCCGGATTTTTATGGATTATGCCGGGGGTGCCGCACATGATGCCATTAAAAAAAACAGAGGGGCGCACCCATTTTTGTGCGGGAAAAAAATGCAGGAATTTTTCTCCGGGAAAAATTTGAACCATACTTTTTTGCTCCCGGACAAGCATCCCGAACCACCAATCACGTTCCTGTGGGCAACCCTTGACTCAATCCCTGCAATTCTGGTATTTTCTTAACCTATAGATCCTTTTTACCTTTTATTCATCTTCACCGTTTAACAGGTTCAATGCGAATGCTTCGGCAGCCCGTCATGGTTATGTTCCGCAACATGGTGGTGATCCGGCCCTGAAGCCGTTGCAGGATCGACGTGAATGGTGGCATCGGAAAGATACCGGAGATGATGGAGGAGTTCGTGCCGGAACTTCTTTGCAATAGCATGGCCGGATTCCACGGAGAGCAATGAATCGACCGTGATATTGATCTCCGCATGGAGCCGGTGACCCAGCCACCGGACCTTGATATCAGTAATCTCCATTACCCCCTCAACATGATCGGCGGTATGGCGAATCTCATCAGTGATCGCCGGGTCAACGCCGTCAAGGAGCCGGGTGAAGATGGTCTTTGCCGAATCCCAGACAATCCAGAAGATCATAATCGTGATGATAAGACCGATCGCCGGATCGGCAAGCGGGAACCCGAAATAAACCCCTGCTGCTCCAATCAGGACCGCAAGGCTCGTCCATCCGTCTGTCCTTGCATGATAGCCGTCCGCAACGAGCGCGGCGCTGCCGATCTCCTTTCCCACCCGGATGCGGAGCTGTGCCACGGCCTCGTTCCCGATAAACCCGACCAGCGCTGCGGCTGCTACCGCCCAGAGAAAGGTTACTTCCTGCGGGTGAAAGAGCCGGTCGATGGAAACGTAACCGGCAATGATCGCAGAAATCAGGATCATCAGCACAACGAAAACGCCCGCAAGGTCCTCGACACGGCCATAGCCGTAGGTAAACCGCTTGTCTGGTTTCCACCGGGCCAGCATGAACGCGAACAGGAGCGGGATGGCCGTGAGGGCATCACCGAAATTATGGATAGTATCAGCGAGCAGCGCAATGCTGCCGGAATAATAGACGATGATTATCTGGAAGATTGCAGTAACGAACAGCCCGGCAAACGACCACTTGACCGCCCGGATGCCCCGTTCAGTGGTGAGGATTGTCGAATCGACAATACCATGTGTGTGGGTATGGCCGTGAGGGTGATCCGAATTTTCATGGGATTTGTCACGGTCTTTTTTATGATCGTGACCATGGAACCGGTCACGATTATGATCTGCCTCTTCAGGGAGATCAGGGTTTTTCTCGTGAAGGATCATCCTCTTTGCCCTCATCATTTATACGGCCCGTTCCCGGAGCCGGGTTTGTGATGTTCAGCGGGATAACCGCGATGGTATTACCGCTCTCCTTACAGTACTCCTCGACCCGGACAGCGACCCGGCCAACCATGCTGCCGGTTGTCAGGATTAAGGAGTCCTGCCCCCGCAGGGCACGCAGGATGCATTTATCGATAACCCCGTAGGTGAACTCAAGGGCCAGCGATTCCTGGCTGGCACGCTGTTTCGCACGGGTACCCATGGCCCCGACGGCCAGGTCATTACGGGATGAGATCCACGCTGCAAGCGGCGTATCGTTCTCCTCCTCGACATTGCAGACAGAAATGGTGCCGGTCCGGCACGTGCCCGGTGACTGGACGAGCAGGTTCTCGATGATGTGGATCATATCGAGCACGCTGCGGGGCTTTCTCTCCGGCTGGGCAAACCCACGCCGCCCGAGTTCCTGCGAGAGTTCAAGGAGGGTCGGTACCGAGAGGTGCGCCATGCGGACATGATCGGGATTCCCAAACGCCACGTCCGGCACGTCTTCCTGCAGGATTTGGCCATCCAGCATAAGGATTGCCCGGTCAGCCCACGGGTAGGCAAGTTCGACATCGTGGGTGGAGATGATCACGGTTTTGCCGTCATGGTTCAGTTCGTCGAGCAGTTCCATGAGATCTTCGGAACCCGAAGGGTCAAGGCCGCTCGTGGGCTCGTCAAATACCAGCACGTCCGGGTCCATTGCCAGCACGCCGGCAATGGCAACCCGTTTCTTTTCCCCACCCGAGAGATGGTGAGGCGGTCGCCGTTCAAATCCCTCAAGGCCGACCTGCCGGAGCGCAAGAGCGACTGCCTGCCGGATCGCCGGCTCATCGTACCCGAGGTTTGCCGGGCCAAAGGCAACGTCCTGGTACACGGTCGGGGCAATGATCTGCCGGTCCGGGTTCTGGAGCACAAAGCCGACCCGTTTGCGGATCTGGCGGAGGGAAGGGGTATCGTACCGGATCGGTTCTTTATCAAAGAGCATGGTACCGGAAGTCGGGCGGATCATGCCGTTGAACATCTGTAACAGCGTGGACTTGCCGGCGCCGTTTGGTCCCACGAGCGCGATCTTCTCGCCCGGGCGGATATGAAAACTGATCCCTTTGATCGCATCCGGGCTTCCCGGGTAGTGGTACCTGATATCCCGTGCTTCAAGAATGATCTTCACAAAAACACCCCGACTCCCGTTGTCACCATCATCAGGATCCCGCCAAGCCCGGCAAGGTATACCATGACCGGGACAAGCGACCGCACCCGAACGGGTTCCGCAGAATCCAGCGACGGCATGATCCCGTTATAGCAGCGGCAGTCCATCGCACGGACAAGGTCTTCTCCGGCAATCCAGCTGGAGATAAAGAGCATCCCAAACATCATGGATACGGACCGGATGGATTCCCGTGGCCGGCTGTAGCCAAGGCGCATCACCTGCGCCTGCCAGATCTCGACTGCCTGATCACAGATGATGAAGATGTACCGGTAGATGATCATCATCAGGTCGATCAGTTCAAGGGGAATCCCGATACGCTTCATCCCGTTGAAGAGATCGGTCATGGGCGTTGTCAGGGTAATAAAGAACAACGAGATCGAACAGCCAAACACCCGGCACAGGACAAGCCAGCTCTGCATAACGGCCCCGGTGGTGATGGTAAGGTTGATCCACGAGACCGGGTTGAACCGCCAGATCACGTCCCCGCCGCCGAGCATGAAGAGGAGGACAACCGCGCTCATAATCGCAAAAAAGGCCGGGGCAAGCAGGAGCTCCCCGTACAGGAGAGGAGATACCCGGCCCGGCACGATAAGGACAAGACTGAGAACGATACCTGAAACCAGCGGCACGACCGGGGACGGGGATATGAGGCAGATGATAAGGGAGCCCAGTGCAAGAAGGAGTTTTGTCCCGGGATGGATATGCCGGAACACACTCTGTTGTGCGACGTAGTCGAGGTTTGTTTCAAACATAAAAAATCAGGTAGGTTGTGAGGACTTTTTCTGCCCCAGCCAGTACCCGAACACGAGCCCGAGAACGAGTCCTCCAAACGATGCCTGGAGCGCAAAGAGCGTTGATTCAATCTCCCCGCTTGGAGGTTCATACTGGGGAATGAGCGGTGTGAAGAAATCAGCCGGATGACCGGTCAGTTCGGCAATTTTTTCCGAACCGACATCGTCAGACCCGCTGAACTCATGGGTCCCGCCGGCGCTGACCAGAAGGAATACCGCGACAAAGGCAAGAATAGCAACCACGGTGATAATTTCGAGTTTGTAGTCCCTGATCATGATCGTCCCTCTGGTGCGGGAGCTGCCCCGTCGTGCAGTCGTGCACCGGTGATCTGTTGTTCTGAGAATACATTGAGTTTTATGAGGATTTCAGGTTTGAGGGCGACAATGTACTTGAAGACGAGCGCCAGCACGCAGCCTTCGACAATCGCGAGAGGTACCTGCGTAATGGCGAAGATCGCAAAGAATGCTTCAAACGAGGCAAGGATCCCGCCAACCTGCGCGGGATACGCGAGTGCAAGCTCAAAGGACGTGATCACATAGGTCACCAGATCGGCGACGGCCGTTACGAGAAATACCGTGACATAAATATTGACCTTCGTGTCTTTGAGGAGGCGGTAGAGGGCGTACCCGGCAATGGGGCCGCCAATCGCCATCGAGACCATGTTGGCACCCATGGTGGAGAGCCCCCCGTGGGCAAGCAGGAGCGCCTGGAAGAGCAGGACGATCGCACCGACGACTGATGTGATGAATACGCCAAAACACATGGTCGAAAGACCGGTACCGGTCGGGTGGGAACAGCTGCCGGTGACCGAGGGGAGCTTGAGAGCGGACAGTATGAAGATGAACGCCCCGCAGACGCCCAGCAGCGGCAGGTATTCCCGGTCTTTTCTCATCATTGCCCGCAGTTCAAGCACTCCCATGACAAGGAACGGGATGGCGATCAGCCACCACACGAGACACCATTGCCAGGGTAAGAAACCTTCCATGATATGCATGATTGTCTATCAAGTTTACTTGCTTTAAGTAAATAAAATTTGCTAAAATGAACCAAAAAAGAGATTGGCGGGCTACGAAATGTTAAAAGGGCCTGAAGTATTATTAAAGTTTAAATATATTCATGGACAGGCATATTTATAGTTTACTTCAGTACATGTAGTATCAGAAGAATTGGAAAAAATGCAGTCCCCTTCGCAGCCCCTGCACGTCCTCTATGTTGATGATGAACTGCCGCTCCTTGAGCTGGGCCGGGCATTCCTCGAACAGATGGAGAATTTCCGCGTCGAAACCTCATCGTCCGCACGCAACGCGCTCTCCCTTCTTGGCCATACCGGTTTTGACGCGATTGTCTGCGATTTCCAGATGCCCGGCATGGATGGCATGGAATTTTTACGGGAAGTCCGGACCATCCACGGGGATATTCCTTTTATTTTGTTTACCGGGCGGGGACGCGAGGAGATCGTTATCAGGGCAATCACGAGCGGCGCTGATTTTTATGTCCAGAAGGGTGGCGAGCCGCGATCGCAGTTTGCGGACCTTGCCCACAAGGTAAAACAGGCAGTCCGCCGGAGAAAAGCGGAGCAGGACCTGAAATATTCAGAGGACCGGTTTTCAAAAGTTTTCCATGCAAGTCCAATCCAGGAGCTTATCCTTGAATCCAAAACCAGGCAGATCGTTGATGCCAACGAATCGTTCCTTACCGGCACGGGATACAGCCGGCAGGACGTGATCGGCAGGACGATTGACGAGCTGGGCTTGGCGGTCAAATCGCGTGAAGGAATATCGCTGACGGGGATCCTTTCCCAGAAACATCAAATCAGCAACGTGGAGGTGCAGGTCAAAATCAGGTCCGGGGAGATCCGAACCGTTCTTATTTCCCTGCGGCACATCACCGCTGCCGGGCATGACCTGATCGTATCGCAGGCCATCGATATTACCGAACAGATCGAGACGCAGAGAATACTCCGGCAAAAGACCAGTGAACTCATGGGCGCGTATGAGCACCTTGCAGCCATCGAAGCGGATATGCAGGAAAACCTCAAAGTGCTTGCCTGCCAGCGGGAGGCGCTGCAGAGCACCCGGGCCGATGAACGGACACTTCTTGACGCATCGCTTGATTATGTCTGCCTGTACGACCGGTCCGGCACGATTTTTGCGATCAATGAACGGATGGCAAAAGAGATCAAAAAGCCGGTCATGCATCTTATCGGGGAAAATTTTTTCGATGCGCACAGTTCTTTTTCACCGGATATGATCCGATCGCTGAGCGAACATGCATTCTTTACCCAAAAAACTGTTGAAAAAACCATCCGGCTGGGTGACCGCACCTGTGAAATCCGGGTCGTCCCGGTGATGGATACAAACCACCCGGTAAACCGGGTTGCGTTTATTGCCCGGGTGTTGTGAGCGCGGGGAGGCAACCCGTCAGGGCAAAGAGCCATGGATCAAAGAATGAATTTTTTTGTAATTTTTTCGTTGTGCACGCGAGATGACCCATCGTCATTCATCGTGACAGGCAAAAATGCCCCCGGTTCTCCCGATTTCCCAAGGTGTTGCTGTACGTTCCCGGCAGATTTTTGCTTCACACCCTGCTTTTGATCTGCTTTTTCTGCCGCATCGCCTGATCATGTCCCGGGTTGAGCGCAAGCACCCGGTCATATGCCGCGATCGCATCGGTATCCCGCTGGACTTTTTTCAGGATAAAACCTTTATAGAGCCATGCTTCGACGGATTTTTCGTCAAGCGCGGTTGCACGGTCGCACGCGGCGATAGCCTCTTCGAATTCTCCCAGCATGACGAGATTCTTGGCGCAGCTTATCCAGGCGCCGGGGTTTTTGGGAGCGATCGCAAGCGACCGTTCATAGGCAGACAGCGACTCGTCATATATCCCGGATTTTTTCTTCGCATCGCCAAGAGCCCGCCACACATCGGCATTGCCGCTGTTGATGCCGAGATATCGTTCAAACGAACCGGCTGCTTCCCGGTATCTCCCGGTCTTCATGTAGAGATGCCCAAGGATATGCCAGCGGTCCGGGTCCGTGACCGTATCCGGGATCTGTTCCAGTTCGCGGATCATCTCTTCGTACGAACTGCCCGGTGACACGTGAACTGACGGGACAGGAACCGGTTCTTCCGTTGCCGGAGACATCCGTGACGGATGGTCCTGCACAACCGGGTTCACGCGATCCGGCACGGCCGGAGGAATGTTTTTTGCAGCCGATGCAATCGGGGCAGGTGCCGGTTTCCCGTCATGGGTTCCCGGTGATGCCGGTACAGGTACCGGGCGTTCAGGAACAACCACCGGGTAAGAAGACGGGGATTTTTGGGCCACGGGCACAGGAGCCGGAACCGGCAGGCTGGTGGCAGGTTGCGGGGATCTTGGATCTGGTGTGACAGGGAGATCTTCTTTGGGATGTTTGACGAGAGGTTTGTCCTTAGTGCCGGCCTGGTACCGTTTTCTTGCAACGCTGATGCCGGTGAGGGCATCCATATGTTTTGGATCAAGGCTCAGGACTTTTTCGTACGCGAGGATCGCCTCGTCATACTTTTCCTGGATGGCAAGGGTAAGTCCTTTGGCATACCATGCCTTGATGAAATCGGGATGGATGGCAAGTGCCCGGTCATAAAGTGCAAGCGCGAGGGAATATTTACCATATGTTAAATAAATGAGGCCCTTGTAAACAAGCGCATCAGGAAGATCGGGATCGATACCAAGCGCCCGGTCGAAATATTGCAGCGCCTCGTCAAAGGACCCGATCTGGTACAGGGCATAGCCTTTCAGCTGCGAGGCCCGGGGGCGTCCGGGCTCGATGGCGGCAACTTTGTCAAGGATCTCCAGGGCATCGGCATAATATCCCTTGCGGCAGAAGGCTTCTGCCCGGAGGTACATGGACTCCGGATCCATCGCCGGATTCTTCAGGATTGTTTCAAAGATACCCATAAAAACCTCACCCGGGCATTCCTGATCGGTTCACCTGTTTTTTTCTCTGACGGTTCCCCGGGTTTGCCGGCCTTGAATGTTTCTTCTCGTTACGATGAGTCGTTCCATGCAGGATGCCCGGCAGTGTCCAACTATCGGGTCTCCACATACGCTGTACCTCGTTACCTGCATACTCATGTTCAACAGTATATAGAATAGCATCCCTATAATATAGTTTTTCAATTTGTTCTCTATATACATTGGATTTATAAAAATATTTTTCCGGTTTACACTGTGCCGCAGGAGTTGGATGTGGTTACCGAAGATTGGCGTGGCTTGGACAAATGAACAGGAAACTTTTCCCGCACGGCAATGCCCGGGTTTTCCCGGATCGCTTCGTCTCATCAAATCAATATTTTCAAAACAATTATATAGAGATTGTGCCAAGTCTATTGTGTCGCTTTTTCGAAAAAACCAGGGGGCCGACTCCCGGACCATTCCAGGTCGTGCGCCCCCGCCCGCAGTGAAACCTCCCATCCACGAGAAAAATCCTGCCGGCAGGTGGGATGGCAAAGGTTTGCCGGTATCGTGGCTGCCCCTGTTCATCCGGACCGGCAGTCTCTTCCTTGTCCCAAAATGCATCAGCACGCTGTACGGGATGCCCGTGAAAAAATTATTCCGGAATACTACCAGTTCCCCGTGTCGTGAGGATGACACAGGATAAAAGCCATGAACGTCGATTTCCACGTTCACACCAACCGGTCCGTTGACGGCGTCCACAGCCCCCGGGCGATGGTGAAATGTGCACGGGCCGCCGGGCTCGACGCCATCGCTATCACAGATCACAACCGGCTCTTTCCCTGGATCGAGGCACAACGGCTCGCAAAAGAGTTCGGGGTTCTCGTGATCCCGGGCATCGAGGGAGGGGATATTGCCATCCAGAAACACTGGCTCGCGCTTGGCATTATGGTGCCGCCAGCCGGATGGGCAATCAAAAGCGTCCTGCGCCGCATCAGGAACCAGGGCGGGCTTTGCGTTGCCCCCCACCCGCACACACGCCTTGGCTATGGCAACTATGCCGCGCTCGGCTTTGACGCAGTCGAATCCCTCAATGGCGCGGAGCCGGGTTCCAACCGGCAGGTCAGGAACGTTACCCATATCCCGGAAGTAGCCGGCAGCGATGCCCATGCAGGCCCGATGCTTGGGACAGTATGGACTGAAGTTGATGCGGAAGGCACGGCAGAGGACGTCCTTGAAGCAGTGCGCCACGGGCGGTGCACCCCGGCCGGAACGACCATCCCCGGACGGGATATTCTCAACTATTATTACCTCTACGCCGTGCACCGCGTAATCCTCAGCCCGCTGGACGCTTTTGCGTCCCTGCGACTGGTCATCAGGAATATGAAAAAAGCACATGCGATCGAAACATCGCGCTCCAACCGTTTACCGCAAGAAGTACCAGGTGATTCACATTCATTCAGATGCAGTCCCGCAGATCCACTGGATTGGCATTGATCTCAACACCACCGGCTATGCCGTTGTCGTTGCCGATCCCGCCACCGGCCATGTACTGAAACTGGGAAAACAACCGTCCCGCATCCCGGGCCGGACATGCACGAACTGTACGAAACTGTACAGGGAAGGAAAGATGTGGAAATTAAAAAAGATGAAAACAAGGGAACGCAAGAATTTCCGGTCCACGCTCAATACCATCGTCTGGCAGATTGTTTCCTTTGCAGAATCTTCGTGCGCCGGCATCAAGTTCGAAAAACTTTTCAGCCACCATTACCCGGGCCGGAAAAAGGAGATTGGAGAATATGAATTCTCGTTCCAGAACACCTCGTTTCCCCACCTGCTGCGGCTCGTGGAGAAACATGCATCGGACCGGGGGATCCCGGTCGATTACGTGAACCCGAACAACACATCGAAAATCTGCAGCCGGTGCGGGGGCCTCGGGCGCCGGGTGCGCAAGCGGTTCGAATGCCCCCACTGCGGTGCGGTTGTCCACGCGGACGTGAATGCGGCATTCAATATCGCGGCAACTCCTGTCTTTACCAGCAAGGTTGAGGCAGAGCGCATAAAATCCCTCAAAAAGCAGATGCGGAGGCTTGCACGCCAGGAGCGGGCCCGGGCCGGTATGCCGCTGCAGGAGGGCGTTTTGGTCGCCCCGTCAGAACTGCCTGCCCGCTGGGACATGACGGGCACATGGGCGGCGAGATTGGGAGAGGGTTTGCCGGCGACTGCAACGGGCTCGCGACCATGATTCTCGAAGTGGTGACCATCACGGTGACCTGCCCCCACTGCACGCAGAGGTTTACCAAAAAGGTCTGGTTCCCGATTCACCGGGCGCTTGAAGACCCTGCCTGCATGCAGGCTGACGAATGGGTCATGGCAACCTGCCCGGCATGCGGATGCACGTCATGCATCAGTGTACAGGCAGGCACCGCCAGGAAAAAAACCGGGACCGGGGGTTGTCCCGTCACACTGCACGAACGATCCGGGCTGCCCGCTGACAGCGAGGACCTCGGTTGAGAAAGAAACGATGACGGGAGTAACGGATCGGGCAAACATTTTTTTTATCTGCACCGTTTGCAAAAATCCCACAATTCTACAACAATCTTTTTTAATTCCGGTATAAAAATGAAGCCGCATCTCAAAAAGTTGGGCTCATACCAAAAATATATGACTGCAAACGTTCCATGAACTGGATATGCGGGCGGAAAGCGAGATCGATCTCTCGCCGCGAAAGGCTGCGTACGTCAAATACCTGTACGAGCAGGGGGGCCGGGTGAGGACGACAGATATTGCCGCACGGTTTGTTGTCGATCCATCCACGATCACAAAAACGGTTGCGGAACTCGCGGAGACCGGCCTTATCGCGCACGAACCGTACCGGGGCATCTTTCTGACCGAGAAGGGAAAACGGCACGCCGGATACCTCGTCAAGCGCCACCGGATCCTGAGCCTGATGCTCACGCATTACGGGCTTACCCCCGAACAGGCATGCGAAGAAGCGGCGCGGTTCGAAAGCCTCGTATCCCGGGACACCATCGACCGGGTCTGCGCCGCGATGGGACACCCGCGCCTTGGGGTCTGCGGCGAGATCACCCACGACGACGGCTGCATGAATCATGTAAAAAAGAGCAGGAAGGCAGAGGGTAAACCATGATCCTGCCTGCACAGGCCAGGTGGCGGTTATGAGCCGGGCGATGGTCTCTGAACATATACCGGATCTTGACCTGATCACGTTCTATGCAGAGAAACACCGGTCCCCGTTTTCAGAAGTGAGCCCGTGGACAAAAATTGCGCTGCTGTTCCTCATCATCACACTTATCACAGTCACCCGGAACATGGCACTGCTCGTTGCCACCTACGCGATCGTACTGGGTTGTTTTGCCTGTGCAGGATTGCCGGTAAAAAAACTTTTTTACTGGTATACCATCCCCATGATCTTTGTCGTATCGCTGGTGGGAATCATGATCTGGAGCGAACCGGGAGTTCCCCTGTTTACCCTTCCCCTGCCCGGGTTCCCGCTCACCCTGACCGACCAGGGACTCATTCTCATCGTGACCCTGGTGGTCAAGGCCCTCATTTCCATCACGTACTCGATTTTTATTCTTATGACCACCCGGTACGAATATCTATCAGGAGTTATTTCCCGGGTATTTCCCTCCCCGCTCGACCAGATCTTTCTTATGGCCTACCGGTTCCTCTTCCTCACGCTGGCAATGACCGGCCAGATCATCAAGGCGTTCCGCTCGCGGGGCGGCGGGGTCATTGCAAGCATCAGGACGCAGTGGAGAATGTTTGCCGGGATATTCGGCCTTGTCTTTATCCGCTCCTTTGAACGGGCCGAACGGGTAAACAAGGCGATGCAGGCCCGGGGATTCAACGGAATCTACTCGACAAATGCCACGATTCCGGCCCCGGGATTTGGAGGATATGCCATGCTTCTCTTCCTGTCCATCTTTGTAGTCGCGATCGCGATCCAGTCCAACAACCTGTGGTGAAAATATGACGACCAGTGCAGATGCAGACGATTCAATATACCGGTGCCATACCGGTACCCATACGGATGAACTGATTCACGTGGACTGTGCAAGCCATACCTATCCCGACGGCAGTGTCGGCATCCACGAGATGTGTTTCTATGTTTTAAAAAAGGAGATCGTGGTGCTGTGCGGAATAAACGGTGCCGGCAAATCCACGCTGATCGAACACTTAAACGGCTTGCTGACCCCGTCGCTGGGGCGGGTGATCGTAAGCGGGCAGGATATTACCAAAGGGGCCAACCGGACCCTCTGGAAAGAGGTCGGCGTCGTATTCCAAAGTTCCGACGACCAGCTCTTTGCCCCGACCGTGCTTGACGATGTCATGTTCGGGCCGCTCAACCTGGGTATGACAAAAATGGAGGCAGAAACCACCGCCAGAAATGCCCTCGAAGCGGTCCGGGCCGCAGATCTTGTCGGGAAACTTCCGGATTACTTAAGCGGCGGCCAGAAGCGTTTGATCTCTATTGCCGGTATCCTTGCCATGAAACCACAGATCATCGCGATGGACGAACCGACATCAGACCTCGATCCGGTGCACGCGGAAACCGTTGAACGGCTGATACGGAGTTTCCGCGACGAATCGGGCATCAGTATCGTGATTGCAACCCATGACCTCGATTTTGCTGCACGGATTGCAGACCGGGTCTGCCTTGTCAAAAACGGTTCGGTCTTTGCAGAAGGTACACCGGCAGATATTTTTTACAACGACAATCTCATCAGGCAGGCAGGGCTCAGGGCTCCCCAGATCGTACGGATATACCAGGAGTACTGCCGGGCAAAAGGCATCGTGCCGGACAAGCGCCCGGTAAGCCTTGAAGAACTGATACCCGCCATGATCGGCTGATGCAGCACATTTTTTTCGCAGGCAAAAGAAACGATCCGGGATTTTTGGGGAGACTCCAACTTCTTCAGAGTATTTTTATCCCGGTTCGTCCAACCACATCTTTGAAATCGCACCATCTTTGATTAAATTCGGGGATTGGGGAGTCGTGGCATGGCACATATACATCTCGAAGATGGTTCATTTACCCTGTTCTGGGTTCTTGCCTGGTGGATTATCGCACTGGTGCTTATCGGCATTATCCTTTTCTGGCTTCGTTTGGTTAAAAAAACGGATAACCGGATGATCACGATTGCGGCATTTTGTACTGCTGCATCATTTGCAATTTTCCAGGTAAGCATCCCCATCGCCGGGGGCGTGCACATGAACCTGACGCCGTTGATCGGCATCCTGACCGGGCCGTTTGTCGGTGGCCTGATTATTTTTATCGTCAATATTTTGTCTGCTGCCATCGGTCACGGCGGCTGGGGCATGATCGGCGCAAACACGCTGGTCAATGCAACGGAAGTGGTGGCCGCATATCTCATCTACCGGGGATTGAAATCGGCGGGTGTCGGCACGTTCTCCCGGACTGGTATTGCCACGATCGCCGCGCTGTTCATCGGGAACCTCGTGATGATGGGAATTATCATCTTGTCCGGTATCCAGGGTTCGAGCCTGACAGCCGATCAGACGTTGGGGGGATTGTCCCTTCTTGTTGCCGTGAACATGGCAGTCGCTGTTGTCGAAGCCGTGGTGACCGCATTCATCGTCACCTATATTGAACGGCGCCGGCCCGATATGCTGGGGGCGTAGTCATGGCAATCGAAAAAGAGACCGGGGGCAAAATCCTGTTTGCCGCACTTATCGTCATTTTCCTGGCATGCGCCATTCTTGCCTATACACAAACCGGGCCCATGGACATCGAGGGCCGGTTCATGCATGCGGTCGGGCTTGAAGATGCGGGTTCGTCACCCGGTGAAGACGCAGGGGAGCCCGGGTTCTCCCTTGAAGGAAACCCGGTCGCGTACATCATTATTTTCCTCATCCTCATTGCCGTATGCTGGATTGCGTACCGGCGTTTCAGGCCATGACACAGGTTTTTCTGGTTAATAAAAAAAGGACCTGATGCCGGCTGCGAGCAGCGGCGAAAGCCATCGCAGGAGTGCAGGTTTTTTCAGCAGCATGCCGACAAGTTTTCCCGGCCGGTCCATATCGCCGTACTGCACGATCGCATCAAGAATATCCTTGTTGCCAAATGCCTTTATCATCCCGTCAATGTCTTCTGATGTGAGGTCCTGGCGCATGCGAAACAGCCTGAACCCGAGCGAGAGTTCCCGTCCGATATCCGCCTGCCAGCGTTCCTCGTAGCCTGACAGCAGGGCATCGTCATACCGGTCCAGCTCGCAGGCCAGCACCGCAATATCTGCCGCGTGCCGGGCGGAGCGGATGCCGGTATAGACACCGCCGCCGGACGTGGGTTTGGGAAAACCTGCTGCGTCGCCGACAAAGAGCGTGCGCCGGCCATAGGTCACCGGCATCACGCCAATCGGCAGCGTCCCGGTGACAACGTGAACGGACGAATCCCCACCCATCCGGTGCACAAACTCCCTGAACCGTTCCTGCACCTGTTCTTTTCCGCACAGGCCGACACGCACTCTTCCCTCACCGGTTGGGATCGTCCAGCCAAAAAAATCCGGGGAAGCGTCCGGGTAAATTTCCACAAACCGGGGATCGCGATCC
Source organism: Methanoregula sp. (assembly GCA_039698055.1). GTDB lineage: Archaea > Halobacteriota > Methanomicrobia > Methanomicrobiales > Methanospirillaceae > Methanoregula. Next base: position 87,503 of record JBDKTL010000048.1, read on the forward strand.
AGCACCATATCGGCCTGGATACCGGAAAGAAACACCGGTGCCCGCTGCATCCCGTAGCACCGTGCGATCGTGCTCCGTGGGCCGTCAGCCGCAACCAGGATCTTAAACCCGTGCTGCTGGTGGCCGTATGCCCCCCGGGTGAGCACCTGCCCGTCGCGGATGCCATACACGGACGTTTTCACCAGGTACTGGGCACCGGCACCGGCCGCCGCCTCCGCCATCTCCCGGTCAAGCATGCCCCGGTCGACAACCGACGCTTTTTTCTTTTTGGCATCAAGGAGAATTGAACTGCCCCAGCCGGAGAATACCCGGGCGCCCTGGACAGTATTTTGCACACACCGATCGGACACCCCGCATTCGGCAAGCGCCGCATTGGAGAGGAGCCCGGCGCACTGCACCGGGTAGCCGATGGTGCCGTGCTCTTCGATACAGAGCGTGGATAAACCCTTGCGTGCGCACGCGTGTGCCGCTGCGCTTCCGGCAGGTCCGGCGCCGACAACGATCACATCATAGGTCATTGCCGTGTGCGCTCCATGGGGGTAAAAAAGATTTTTTTTAGGTTATGGTTCTTTTCTGTTGAACAACTTGCAGGTATTTACTTTGATGATCGGCAGTTCCGGGGCTTTTTGATCGGGGTCGCTGATTGACCAGCCCATCAGGATGGATAAAACACCAAAGACTAATGCAAAGATGCCGATGACCAGGAGAATCGGGTTGCCGGTCATTGCAGGCACGTACCGGAACATGAAAATCAGGAACAGGATACCGACAACAAACGTCCCGCCGATCAGGAAATATTTTGTTTTTGGCTTAGCAAGCGCAAGCGAGATCCCGGAATAACCGGAATAAAACGCAAGCGCCGCGACCGCCAGGAGAAAGAGAATCGCGACAACCCAGGTGAAGATAAATGACACCACGCCCATGACAAGAAATCCTGTGGCAAAAATAAACCAGAACAGTGACTCCTCCCCGGGCGATGTGATGGCAAGGAAAATACACACCAGAACTCCTGCCGCCACGAGCACCCAGAACACGGCAAGGAAGGTCGTGAGCGTGAGATCGGGAACCAGTATTGCCACGCTGCCAAAAACCACCCCGATTAACCCCTTGATGAGGCATGACAACTTCGCATCCATAAAAATACCTCTTTTGTCCTTCTGGATAATAGTTTCGTATGCTGTACTGATGAGGTTTACGGGTGATGCCTGTCACCGGCACGGGACGATCTTTTTATCTTTCGGAAAAAAACCTCGTTTATCAATAAAAATGCACTTTTTAAAACCGGATGCATGCATCGGGAACATTTTACCGGTTCTGCAAGTGAGTGCATGTGCCTTTGAGTCCGGGTTAAAAAAATTATAAAAAAAATAATCGGGGAGAAGAAAGGCACACCCCGGCTTGCAGGGTATTACTCGTTACGCCCGAACCCGAAAAATTCGATCCCCAGCAATTTTTCTATCGCATAGAGCACGGCAAAGAAAATTGCCGCATACAGGATGAAATTTACGAGGAACCTTACCGTTCCGGTCATCCCCGCCATGCCGACAATCAGGTTTGCCAGTGCATCGGCAATGATGATTGCACAGAGAATGCCGGCAAAGAAGATCAGCCATTTCTTGACAACTGCAAAATCCATACTATCACTACGCTGCGTGACTATAAAAAATCATAAAATCACGGCATAAGAAACTGCATGTTTTACCCCATCGTTACCGGCATGTCATCGGGTCCTTGCATCAGAAAAAAATGATAACCCCATAATTTGTTCTTTTACTCACAAAAAAACCGGATCGAAAAAAGGTGGCAAAAAAAATTACAGCAGACCCGGTGCTTTTACCCGGAACTTCTGCCAGAGCACACGGCCCATCACACGGTAGGTGAAATCGAGCTCGTCGAAACTGGGGATGCTGTGCTCTTTTAACATCTCGCGGCCGACATTCATCGAGTCGCCGCCAAGGAGTGTCGCGATCAACCGGTTCTCTGTTCGCTCCGAGAAGTGGAGGATACGCTTTGCGAGCTGTTCTGAAGTGAGCACGAGGTTGGGGAAGCCGATAATAAACGCCATATCCCAGATATCCGGGTGTTTTGCGAGGACCTCAAAGGTCTTCTCAAACCGTTTCTCCGTTGCATCGCCAAGCAGATCAATCGGGTTGCCCTTGTTCCAGAACTCAGGGAGGAACTCATTAAGCTCGTCGACCACCTCTGCCGGTAAATCAACCAGCTCGATACCGTACCGCTCAGCGTAATCCGATGACAGCACGGCAAACCCGCCGGCGTTGGTGATAACAACTGCCCGTTTCCCTCTCGGGTATCGTTTCGGGTGGGCAAGCATCTGCGCTGCAAGGAAAGCACCGGTAAGAGTGTGGACGGCGATGACCCCGGATTTGCGGAATGCTTCCATGTACACATCATACGAACCGGAGAGTGACCCCGTGTGCGAAGCGGATGCTGCCTGGCCCCGGCGGGATGACCCGGACTTAATCGCGATCACCGGTTTTGTCTTTGCCACGTCCGCGACGACTTCCATGAACGTTTTGCCATCGGTGATCTGCTCGATGTACATGATGATCGCTTTTGTCTTGGGATCTTTTTCGACATAGCGGAGATAATCGAGGAAATCAAGATCCGACTGGTTACCGACCGAGATGACGTTGGAGAAACCAATGTTCTTTGCCAGGCTCCAGTCCACGACGGTGTTGATAATGGCCCCACTCTGGGAGATAAAAGCAATGTTGCCGGGTTTTGGCGACTGGTGAACATAGGTCGTATCGATCCCCCGCGGAGGAACGATGATCCCCAGGCAGTTTGGCCCGATAATCCGGGTGCCGTGGCCCTTTGCGATTGCAACGACCCGTTCTTCGAGCGCTTTTCCCTGTTCGCCCATCTCCTTGAACCCGGCCGTAATGATAATGACCATCGGGACACCCTTGGCACCGCACTCTTCAACCACGGACGGGACCTGGATCGCGGGCACGGTAATTACCGCAAGATCGACCGGGGCCTGGATCTCGGTAATCGTGTGGTATGCCTTGAGCCCCTGGATTTCCGAGCGCTTGTTGTTGACCGGGTAGAGCTGGCCGGGGAAATGCAGGAGGTTGTGCATGACCGCATACCCCATCTTCGTGGAGTCCTGCGATGCTCCGATGACGGCGATCGAACGGGGGGTGAAATATTCCATCGGTACCGGGATGCGCACTTTCTTTTCAACGTTTACCACTGAATCTGAAACAATAACACGGGCATCTACAGCGCATGCACCTGATTCATACAGCCTGAGGGGATTGATATCGAACTCCACGATCTGGTCATTCTCTTCAAAGAACCGGCAGACATTTTTGATAATCTGGACAAGGGTCTCCTCATCCCGGGGCTTGGAACCGCGGTAACCGGCTATAAGGGGATACGCGTTGATCTCGTGGATCATCTGGCGGATCTCCTCGTCAGTCACCGGCAGGATGCGCAGCGTCACATCTTTCATGAGCTCGACCATCGTGCCGCCCATACCAAAGGTGATGACCTTGCCAAACGCCGGATCGGTCCTGCCCCCGATAATGAGTTCGAGGCCCGGCTCTGCCTGCTGCTCGACGATCACACCGTCAATATCGGCCTCGGGGTTGTACGCTTTTGCGCTGTCGATAATTTTTGTAAATGCGCCAAGTGCGGCTTTCCTGCTGCCGATACCAACAATCACACCGCCCGCGTCGCTCTTGTGGACAATCTGCGGCGACATGATCTTCATCACCACGGGGCAGCCCATTTTCTCCGCTGCAAGTGCCGCATCCTCGCCGTTCTTCACGATACGGTATTCCGGGACAGGGATGTCGTACTTCCGTAAAATGTCATATCCTTCCGCTTCAGAGAGCATATTCTGGGTCATGAATTCACCTCGGTTTCGTATCAGGCAATTCCCTGATTCATTTTTTTGTTAAGAGAAAATGCACACCGGCATTTTTTTTTTTTGAAAAAAAACATGGCCGGGTATCATGCTGAATACAGGTCCACGTTTTTTTGTCTGCAGAAAAAACTGGCCGCAAAAATGCGGAACCATTCTGCCCGTTCACAGATTTGATCAGAGTTTGGCGAGACACAATTTAAATTTGCTGAATTGTATGCATTGCCCGCCGTAAGTGAAAATAACGCGAAAACGACCGATTTTATGCAATCCAACCACAAGAATTAATTAGAATTCATCATTATTGATAATGTAGAATTGAGGTACTTTATGGAAGAGAGCGCACAATCCCAACCGGAGCCAAAGTACTATACCCCCAACCCGTCCTACCGGGAGAAAAGCTGGATGGGGGATTACAGCTGGACGTATAATGAATTTTTAAAAGATCCTGAACAGTTCTGGGACCGGATCGCAAAAAAACTCCACTGGTTTTCCGAGTGGGACAAGGTAAAGGAATGGAATTATCCGCACGCAAAATGGTTTCTCAACGGCAAGACCAACATCACCTACAACTGCCTTGACCGGCACGTGCTCGGGGAGCGCCGCAACAAGGTTGCCCTGATATGGAAAGGCGAGAGCGCCGATGAAGAGCGTGTCTTCACCTACCGGCAGTTATACCGGGAAGTCATGCGGTTTGCAAACGGTTTAAAAAAACTCGGCGTCGTCAAAGGCGACCGGGTCTGTATCTATATGCCGGTCATTCCCGAACAGGTTATCGCGATGCTCGCGTGCGCACGCATCGGAGCGGTACACAGTGTTGTGTTCGGGGGATACGGTGCCGCAGCACTCAACCAGCGGATTGTCGGCGCCGGGGCAAAAATTGTCATCACTGCCGATATGGCAATCCGCCGGGGCAAATCAATTCCGCTCAAGCACGTAATCGAGGAAGCGATCATCGGTGCACCCACCGTTGAACACCTTATCATCCTGCGAAGGGAGCTCCGGACACCGGTCGAGATCCACAGCGAGATGGAGATTGACTTTTATGAGGTCATGACCGATGTGGAACCGGACTGCCCGGCTGAAGTAATGGATTCAGAAGACCCGATGTTCATACTCTATACGAGCGGCACTACGGGAGCGCCAAAAGGAATTGTCCATACCTGCGGCGGTTACATGGTGGGGGCGTATTACACAACCCGGTATATCTTTGACGTCAAGGAAAGCGACGTGTACTGGTGTACCGCTGACCCGGGCTGGATCACCGGGCATTCTTACGTGGTCTACGGGCCGCTGTCGGTAGGCGCGACGATCCTGATCGCTGAAGGTACGCCGGATTACCCGGACGCCGGCATCTGGTGGAAGATGGTCGAAGAGTACGGGGTCAGCATCCTGTACACTGCGCCGACCGCAATAAGGATGTTTATGAAGATGGGCCGGGAATGGCCGGACAAATACAACCTCTCATCGCTGCGCATCCTTGGATCGGTCGGGGAACCGCTCAACCCGGAGGCGTTTGAATGGTTCTACCATGTGATTGGCAGGGCAAAGTGCCCCATTGTGGATACATGGTGGCAGACCGAGACCGGCATGCACATGATCACCACCGTTCTTGGCGAACCGATGCGCCCGGGTTTTGCCGGGAAATCCATCCCCGGCGTGGTTGCTGACGTTGTCGATAAAGAGGGTAAGAGCGTCCCCCCCGGCACGAGCGGTTTTCTGGTCATTAAGGAACCCTGGCCTGCGATGATGCGGACGGTCTATAACAACGAGGAGCGGTACCTCAAGTACTGGGAGACGATTCCCGGGTGTTACACGGTAGGCGACCTTGCCATAAAAGGTGAGGACGGTTATATTATGGTCATCGGCAGGTCAGACGACCTGATCATCGTCTCCGGGCATAACATCGGGACTGCGGAAGTGGAAAGCGCCCTTGTATCCCACAAGGCAGTGGCGGAAGCCGCAGTCATCGGCAAGCCCGATCCCCTTAAGGGAAATACCATCAAGGCATTTGTGACACTCAGGAACACGCATACCCCCAGCGACCGGCTCAAGAATGAACTCTTCTATCACGTGAGGATCACGCTTGGGCCCATTGCGATGCCGTCCGAGATCGAGTTTGTCGATTCGCTGCCAAAAACCCGGAGCGGCAAAATCGTCCGGCGTGTTCTGAAAGCAAAAGAGATGGGCCTTGACCCGGGCGATATCTCCACACTGGATGAGTGATACCCCCGGTCACCCACCCAACTATTTAAATACTGTTTTGTGGCATTTATAAATATGAAGGTCAGACCAGAGGACTCTTTAAAGATTGAAAATATTGTCGCTTCTGCCAAGGTGACCGATTATCTGGATCTACCTGCAATTGCAGAAAAAATCCCCGGTGCAGAATACAACAAAAAGCGGTTCCCCGGCGTTGTACTCCGCATGCAGGACCCAAAAATCGCCGCACTGGTATTTGGTTCCGGCAAGGTCGTATTGACCGGTGCAAAGAGCATCGACAGCCTGTCCAAGGGACTCAATATCCTCGGGAACAAACTGCGGGCGCTCGATATCGCTATCCCGAAAAAATTAACCTACAAGATCCAGAACATTGTCACGTCCGCGGACCTGGCGACGCCGATCAACCTGAATAAAATTGCTGTCGGTTTCAACCTTGACCGGATTGAATACGAACCGGAACAATTCCCGGGCCTCGTCTACCGGCTCGAAACCCCAAAAGTGGTCGTGCTCCTCTTTGGTTCCGGCAAGCTGATCATTACCGGTGGAAAAGAACCCGAAGATGCAAAAAAGGCGGTCATCAAGATCCTATCCGATCTCCGTGGTCTCGGACTGATGACGTAAATTTTCTGCCGGGTCCCATGATACCTGTAACCATACATCGCTTTTTTATGATGGCCGTACACGTGGATAGACGGAAAAATCCATTATAATATATAATTTGTTGTCCTATTGCCGACCAATACCATTGCATATATATCAATGATTAGATATTAGCTACCATAAACAGAAATCAGGAATATTTTGGATGTGATAGTATGAGAACTGAAAATGTAATGTATTTCACCGATAAGGAGGAAGAGTTTGCAAATCTTCTTATCGAGATCGGAACCAAGCGCAATGTGGCTAAAGTCCTTGTATTTCTCGCAAACACTCCTGAGGCAACGTCACGGGCAATCGAGCGGGGCACGGATCTCCGCCAGCCTGAGGTCAGCATAGCGATGCGCTACTTAATGGAGCAGGGCTGGATCTCGAGCCGCGAGAGCAAGGCCGAGAGCAAAGGCCGCCCGGTCAAGATCTATGAACTTTCAAAGCCCATCACGGAAATAATGGACAGCATTGAAAAAGAGAAGAAGAACGAGGCGAACAACCAGCTCGCCATGATACAGAAATTACGGGATTACATCCGGTGATGTAATCACCCGGCACTTTTTTTCATCCCCGACAATGACCATGGTTTTGTCGGTAAAACCGGTAAACAGCCCGCTTTCCACAATTCCCGGGATCATCGCGATCGACGCTTCAAGAGCACGGGGATCGGCGATCCGGTCAAACCGGCAGTCAACGATGATATTTCCATTGTCCGAGATTACCGGCCCGTCTTTTTTTACGGCTTCCCTTACCAAAGGAACGCCGCCCAGTCCCCGCAGCTGCGCCATCACGGGCCTTAAGGAGAACGGGAGAACCTCGAGGGGCACCGGCCCGCTCAGCTGCGGGACCTTCTTTGCCTTATCCACGACCACGATAAACCGGAAGGCAGCAGCCGCAACGCATTTTTCCCGGGTATGGGCGGCACCGCGTCCTTTGATCAGGAACAAATTCAAATCAACCTGATCCGCACCATCGATTGCCAGATCGAGCACGGGATTGTCGTCAAGTGTCGTTAAGGGAATGCCATATTCCCGCGCACGCATTGCGGTCTGGTAAGATGTTGGGACGCCGGCGATTTTCATGCCGTCCCGGACTTTTTTTGAGAGCCGGTCGATCATATAAAAGACCGTAGAGCCCGTGCCAAGGCCAATGACCATCCCATCCTCAACCAGTTCCGCGGCATAATGGCCTGCCGCCTGCTTTTCTGCGACGATTGCCTGTGAATTGTCAACCATTAAAGTGTACGATATCAATGCTGGAATAATTAAAACTGGTGACGGGATTTGATTGAAAAAGAAACATGGGGCATCAGATTGATGGGGGCTGATGCCCCCATACCCCCAATTGCGATAAGCCCCGCCGCCCCTGAAGGGGCGCCCCCGCGGCAGTTTTAAATCGGTGTATGGTATATCCGATCAAAAACATCCATTTTTGTAAAAATGAAAAAAAAAACGTTTTGCCCAGCGAGGGGTCGACGAGACCCCTCAAGCGACCCCGAAGGGGTGGGAAGAATCGCAAAATAAATTAATAGTCAACTTCTGACGTCATTTGATGAAGAAATACTCATATCATTATTTCTTCACTAAAATTTACGAGTGCCGCACGTTTTTGTAACTGTTTATCGGTTACATATGCGCTGCAACAAAACTCCACAAAAAAAATTTCACCGGCAGAATATCTGTTTTGCTTCTTCTTCTGCTGCATGAGCGGTGCAATCCAGCGTAATCGGGGTGATCGATACGTTTCCTTTCCGGATCGCGTGCACGTCGGTTCCTTCTTCCGCATCCTCAATGAGCGGGCCGTTGATCCAGAAATAGGGCCGGCCACGGGGATCGAGCCGTTTTTCCACACCGGTGTGGAACAGCTTCCTTGCCAGCCGGGTTACTTCATACCCGCCTTTTACCACCGACGGAATATTTACGTTGATCACGTCGGCATGCGGGCATACGCCATGTTCAAGCACCCGTTCCACCACGTCCCGCACGATTTTTTTTGCGGCATCGAAATTCTGGAGCGGGCTGCTTGGGTCATCGAATTTTTCGCCCTGGTCTTCCACCTGGAGCGAGAACGCTACTCCTTTTGTGCCCTGGTTTGATGCTTCGAGCGCGGCACCCATCGTGCCCGACGTCATGATCGATTCATAGGAAAGATTTTCCCCGATATTGATCCCACTCACCACAAGCGTGGGTGCAAGTTTGAGCGCGTACAGCCCGATAATCACGGCGTCGGTGGGTTTGCCGGCAACAGACCAGACCCGGGTGCCGTTTAATGTGATCTGGTTTGCCCGTATCGGCTCAAAGATTGAAATCGACCTGCCAACCGCACTCTGCTGGGTTGCAGGAGCCACAATGGTCACATCGGCAACAGGTGCAAGTGCTTCGTAAGCGGCCCATATCCCCCCAGAGGTTACGCCGTCGTCATTGGTGAGCAGGATGGTGGGTTTCATGTCAATATACCCTTGCGCGTCACCAATCAAATAATGCACTGATCGGATAGGGTAATTTTACTTGACGGCGCATATATCCGGGATGAAAGTCCTGCTCGCCGAATATACCGCTGCCCGTGATCCTGCGCTTGCTCCCGAAGGGGCGGCGATGCTTGATGTCCTCAAAAAGAGTTTTGCCCGGTGCGGCGACGAGGTTGTCCTGCCCGGCGCGGGGGATTTTGGCGATGAGATCCGCCGTCTTGCCCCGGACTGCGACATGGGGCTGGTGATCGCGCCGGATCAGCTTATGTCAAAATACACCGCGATCCTCGAACAGTACACCCATAATCTCGGCTGCGGCAGTATGAACGCTGCCGTCTGCGCAAACAAGGTCCGGTCGGCAAAGATCTTACAGGCCCACGGGATCGCGGTACCCGGTGAGGCGCCTGCCGGGCGGCACGTGGTCAAACCTATCTCCGGCTGCGGGGCACAGGGGGTCCGGCTGACCAGTGCAGCACCGGGCAACGGGGAGTTTGCGCAGGAATACCTTGAAGGCGAGAATTATTCCGTCAGTCTTATCGCGACCCGTGTGGTCGGCGAAGCCTGCCTGTATTATACCGGTGACCCGGCGCTTGTGCTCGCGGTGAATCGCCAGTTCATTGAAATTGACAATGACGGTGCATTCCAGTACTGCGGCGGCGAAACACCGGTCCACCCGGCCCGCGAACAGGAGATGATCGATGGTGCCGTCAAAGCGGCGACCGTTCTTGGCTGCCAGGGTTACTGCGGTGTGGATATCGTCGCTGCCGATAAAATGTATGTCGTGGACGTGAACCCCCGCATCACGACAAGCCTTGCCGGAATTGCGGCATGCATGAAAGAAGAGATTGCGAGCCTCATCGTACAGGCATCCAAAGGGACGGTCCCGGAAGAGATCCATCTCACCGGGTCAGTCCGTTTTGACACGCACGGAAAGGTTATGCCGCAATGATCGGGATCGATGTGGGAGGAGCCAACGTAAAACTTGTGGACGATGACGGCGTCCACCTGCACTACTGCCCGCTCTGGGAAGGCGCCCCGCTCGCCGAATTATTGCGCACGCATAAAAAACCGGGACATGACCGGGCAACGGTCGTGATGAGCGGGGAACTTGCGGATTGTTTTTCCGGGAAGGCAGAGGGGATCCGGTTCATCGTCAACGCGGTTAAATCCGTGTTCCCGGATGCATGGTTCTACGGCATGGACGGCCAGTTTCACCGGGATGCGGTGCCGGAACTTGCCGCGGCAAACTGGCTTGCATCGGCAGATTTTCTGCGGGAGCGTTACCCGTCATCGGTCCTGCTCGATATCGGGAGCACGACCGCAGATATTATTCCGCTTGCCGGTTTTCACCGTCTCCTTGGCCTGACGGATCTCAAACGCCTCCAGAAAGGATATCTGGTGTATACGGGCATGCTGCGGACACCGGTCGCCACGCTCATTTCATCGGTCAGCCTTGACGGGACCCGGACTCCGGTCAGTACGGAATACTTCGCATCGACAGCTGATGTGCATCTTGTCCTCAACCATATCACACCAACAGATTACGTGTGCGATACCGCTGATAAAAAAGAAAAAACACGAGTCAGCTCCCTGCGAAGGCTCGCCCGTGTCGTCTGCGCAGATCTCGAAGAGATTGGCGAGCAGGGAGCAGTGCAGATCGCAGAACAGTGCTGGGAGCGCCAGAGGGCACTCATCTGCGACCAGGTGCAGCAGGTGGCCACAGGCTCCGGGGCGGCGGACGTAATTGTTGCCGGCATCGGCGCCCCGCTCTTTGCCCGGGCCTGCAGGGGCAGGGACCTCACGCAGGAACTTGGAGCGGCTGCCGATGCACTTCCCGCGTACGCGGTGCGGGAAATTTTCAAAAGAGCCGGGCGCTCATAAAAAAAATCACCCGTGGTGAAGAATGATGGAATCACACAGGCTTGGAATTGTCCTCTTTGCCGGGTCGGTCATTGTCACCGGCATCATGTGGCTTATCCACGTGCCGTTTTTCTTTGTATTCCTGTTCATCCCCCTCATCCCCTTTTTTGGTTCCCGCAGGCAGGTGAAGCGGTGCCCGGTATGCGGATGGGAAACCACAGGCAGCGAGAATTTCTGCCCCCATGATGCTGCTCCCCTCACCCGCAGTGGTGGCAAGGGTAGAGAGGGTGAACACGGAAACAGGGATCCGGATACCAAATAAATCCGTGGTCGGGACGTGGGGAAATTCTTTTTTTGCGTAGAGCCGGCACGTAGTCCGGTCAAGAATAATGCCCATGGCTGCCGCGTACGATGCCACGCGGTTGGGAGGCATTTCCGCAAAAAGCGTGATCGCCAGATCGACAACCGGCGAGCCCATGCGGGTTTTAGGATAGAAAGGCTCGTTCGCATAGCAGAGCGTGTTGCAGTCCCGGCAGTAAAACCGTTTTACGTAAACATACAGCGTCCGTGTCGCAGTTCCCTCCCGCAGTACGGCAAACTGTTTTTTCTTTGTATCGTAACCGGCAAGTGACGTGCCACCGCAGGCCGGGCATGCAGAATGCTCCGCGAACACGACGCCATCTGCCGCGGACAATGCCACATTCACGATAGTGGAAAGCATCGGGTGGATGCGGGGAGGTTTCATGTTTCCCTGCGCCCATATGCGCGCAAATGCCAAAACCGGAATAATCTGCCGGCTTTTTGCAGGAAAAAATATTTACTTTTTTTCATAGTTCACAACAACCGTTTACTGCCGAAAAATTTAAACCCATCGATATTCATCACAAATCAGCTGATTTTCAGCACATTTATATAGCGTTGGATAAGACCTCCTTGTGTTCGAGGAGAGAACATGGAGTTTAGTTACGTACCAACCACCTGCCCCTATTGCGGGACAGGATGCGGATTCAACCTTGTCATCAAAGACAAGAAGGTTGTCGGCGTTGCGCCGTGGCACCGCAACCCGGTCAACGAGGGCAAGCTCTGCCCCAAGGGCAATTATGCATGGGAATTCATCAACAGCCCCGAACGGCTGACCACCCCGCTCATCAGGAAGGATGGCAAATTCGAGGAAGCCAGCTGGGACGAGGCATACAAGTTGATCGTTTCCAAATTCAAGTCCTACAAACCAGATGAGATGGCATGTCTCTCATCGGCACGGGTCTCAAACGAAGAGAACTACCTGATGCAGAAGTTTGCCCGGGCAGTCCTCAAGACGCCCAACATCGACCACTGCGCCCGGCTCTGCCATGCATCCACGGTCGTCGGGCTTGCCGGAGCATTCGGGTCAGGTGCAATGACCCAGTCAATTGCAGACATTGCCGAATCAAAATGCCTCCTTGTCATCGGCACCAACACGTTCGAGCAGCACCCGCTGATCGGGCGGCGCATCATGCAGGCAAAGATGAACGGCGCAAAGATCATCTACGCCGACCCGCGTCTCACGCCAACAGGGAAGATCGCTGACCTGCACCTGCAGTTCTACTCAGGTACCGATGTGGCATTGCTGAACTGCTTTATGCAGCTGATCCTCAAGAACGGCTGGGAGAACAAGGACTTCATCAAGAACCGGACCAAGGATTTCGAGAAGGTCAAAGAGCTCGTGATGAAGGATACCTACAGCCCCGAGAACGTTGCGAAGATCACCGGCGTTCCTGCAAAGGACATCATCACTGCAGCAGAATGGTTTGGCAAATCCGGCCAGTCTGCGGTCCTCTACTCGATGGGAATCACCCAGCACACGACCGGCGTCGACAACGTCAAGTCGGTTGCAAACCTCCAGATGCTGACCGGCAACCTCGGCAGGCCCGGCACGGGCATCTGTGCACTGCGTGGCCAGAACAATGTGCAGGGCGCCTGCGACATGGGAGCCCTTGCAAATGTGTACTCCGGGTACCAGTCGGTGCTTGTCCCCGAGATGAAGAAGAAGATGGAAGACGCATGGGGCTGCGATATTGCCGAGGGCAAAGTCGGCCTGACGGTCACCACGCTCATCAATACCCTTGCCGATGAGCCCGGCAAGGTCAAGTGCGTCTATATCATGGGTGAGAACCCGATGCTCTCCGACCCTGACCTCCACCACGTCGAAAAGGGATTAAAGAACGCCGAGTTCATCGTCGTCCAGGATATCTTCCTGACAGAAACTGCACAGCTTGCAGATGTGGTTCTCCCGGCGACCTGCTTTGCCGAAAAGGACGGCACCCAGACCTCAACCGAACGCCGTGTCCAGAAGTGGAGAAAGGCACAGGACCCGCCGGGACAGGCAAAGGCTGACTGGAAGATCATCTGTGAACTCGGGGCGGCAATGGGATACGAAAAACAGTTCCCGTTCAAGAGCGCCGAAGAGATCTTCACGGAAATTGCAAAGGTTACTCCCTCGTATGCCGGCATGGATTATGTACGCCTCGAGAAACCCGAAGCACTCCACTGGCCCTGCCCGACAAAGGAGCACCCGGGTACACCCATCCTCCACAAGGAGAAATTCTCCCACCCGGACGGTCTTGGCATATTTACCCCGATCGAGTGGAAACCCCCGGCAGAAGTTCCGGACAACGAGTACCCGCTCCTGCTGACCACCGGCCGCTGCATCTGGCACTGGCACACCGGTTCGATGACCCGCCGCTCTGTCGATCTCGAACGCGAGGAGCCAACCGGCTGGGTCGAGATGAACCCGGCGGATGCTGCCGCACTGGGCATCAGGGACAAGGAGATGGTCAGGGCGATCTCCCGCAGGGGAGAGATTACGATTGGCGCCCGGGTGACCGACACTATCAAGAAGGGTGTCGTCTTCATACCGTTCCACTTCGTCGAGTGTGCGGCAAACCTCTTAACGCACAATGCACTCGACCCTGTCGCAAAGATCCCCGAGTTCAAGGCCTGTGCCTGTAAAATCGAGAAGATCAAGGAGGCCTGAACATGACAAAGAAAGGCGATATGCTCTACGCATGGACCAATGACGCAGATATCAAGAAGAAAGCAGAACTCGGCGGTGCAGTCACCGCACTCTGGAAATACGCGCTTGAGTCAAAAGCCGTCGATGCAGTCCTTGTGATCACCAAGGGAACCGACCTCTACGATGCAAAACCGGTCCTTATCACCGACCCAAAGGAGATCGCAAAGACCGCCGGTTCGCTCCACTGCGGAACACTCCTTCTTCCCAAGCTTATCAAGAAGTACTTTGACGGCGCCGCAACGATGAAGATCGGCGTGACCGTCAAGGGCTGCGACGCGATGGCATTCTACGAACTGGCCAAGCGCAAGCAGGTAAACCTTGACAATATCATCATGATCGGGGTCAACTGCGGTGGATCGGTCAGTGCCGTTCCCGCCCGGAGAATGATTGCCGACAAATTCGGTGTCGACCCCGATGCAGTCCACAAGGAAGAGATTGACAAGGGCCAGTTCATTATCGAGTACGAAGGCGGACACAAGGGCATCTCGATTGATGAACTTGAAGAGGCAGGTTACGGCCGTCGTTCCAACTGCCGGCGCTGCAAGATGAAGATCCCCCGGCAGGCAGACCTTGCCTGCGGTAACTGGGGAGTCATCGGCGACAAAGCCGGGAAAGCTACCTTTGTTGAAGTATGCTCCGAAAAGGGAGCAAACCTTGTAGCAGGCGCAGTAAAAGCCGGCGTTCTTGCAACCGAAGCAGCAAACCCCAAGGGGCTTGAGATCCGGGGCAAGGTTGAAGGCGCCATGATGAAGCTTGGCGAAAAGTGGCGCAAGCATGATTTCGAAGGTCTTGGCGAAGGCAAAGACCGGTTAAAGAAGATCATGGAAGAGACCTCCCGGTGCATCAAGTGCTACTCCTGTATCGAGGCCTGCCCGATCTGCTACTGCGTGGACTGCACCACCAAGAACCCGACCTATGTGAAGCCCGGCGAACTCCCGCCAAATTTCATGTTCCACCTGATCCGGTTTGCCCATATCGCAGATTCCTGCGTGAACTGCGGCCAGTGCCAGGAGCTCTGCCCGGCAGAGATCCCCAATGCACTCTTCATGCATGCCCAGCAGGTTGAACTCGAAAAGATGTTCGGCCATGTCCCGGGTGTCAGCATGGAACTGCCGCTGATGGCCTATGTCGAGGAAAAAGAAGAGCGGGCCAGGCTCGGTAACACCGGCAGCGACATGATCTACGAGAACGTGTTCAACCCGGTGAAAAAATAATACCATCCATCACGCATCTTTTTTTTTTAACAGTTCTTTGTGGGCGCATGACGATTCCCGCCCGGTAAAGGTTTTTTAGCCCGTGCATCTTTTTTACCGGAGCCGCACGAACTATAAAAATTTCAGGATGAAAGCCATGCTCCTTTATCACGTGAAGCCGGCGCCCCGCCCAAACGATCCCGGCCCGGCGAATTTTTGTTACATCGCCATAAACACAAAAACAATTCCTGCCATAAAAAAATTAGGTGATTGTGTAACATCCACCAAAAATTCGATAAACCTGAAACAAAATTTTCATTGCCGCTCTTGGGGGCTCCGGCAAGCCTCCGCCCCCGCCGCTCGGGCATCCCCCAGTTGTGATAGTGCCGTATTACCTGTACCTGTGTGTGCCCCCGATACAGATAATGCCGAGGCATCGCAGTGCGCCCCGTCCCCCTCGGGGGACTGGCGGCGCAAGAGGGGGGCTGCATTTTTTGTGTTCTCCGGAGTGCAGATCTAAAAAAAATCCTGAATTGATTCAATACTAACCATGGGTTAGTGGTGGACTTTACCTAATCACCAAAAATTTTAGCGCGATGGAATATGCATCCATCATCTCTTTTATAAAAAAAAGATCAGGGATTGGCTGTATCGAATCGTTCGAGGTAACATTCATCATACGCCAGCTTTTCACCGGGTCTGAGTGCGAGAAGAAGGCCATCTGCATGGTCCTCGCAGACACAGGCAACACAACACCCGAGTGACTGGATCCCGATTGCATCCTTCTCGCAGTGTTCGCACTTTGGTTTAATTACCACAGATCGTTTCTCCTGGATTTTTTTTACAGATTATTCTGGCGATGATGAACAGGGATCAGTTGTATCGTTCGAGAACACAAACCCCGTACACTTTTTTTTCGCCGGGTCTGAGCGCAAGAAGGAGGCCGTCTGCATGGTCCTCGCAGACAAAGGCAAAACCGCCCTCAAGCGACTGGAACCCGATCGCATCCTTCTCACAGTATTCGCACTTTTTTCGTTCAGCCATGATTACCTCATTTTGTTTTTTCATTAATACAGTTTTTTAATTTTTTTTTAAGATATCACTGCTCTACGACTCACCATCATGGTAGGATAACCTGATTCTGAAATGATCGCCCTGTATGCGTCAGGCAAATGTCATGCCACGAACCCGGGTTGCATACCAGACGCCAAATCCGCTTGCGGTGGCAAAAAGAATGGTAATGACAAAGGTCAGGGCAGGCTGCTTTGCCGGATGCGCCACCATATTGAGGTAGATCGCCAGTCCCTCCACGAGGGCAAGGAGAACAACCATGATTATCAGGTTATGTTTCTTTTGCATCATGATCTCTTCAACCTGCAATACCTGCGCTGATTTTAAAAGACTTCAGTATCTCGTCCTGTCCCGGGGGTTATGGCGTTCATGTATATCACGGTCAGCCCGCTTCAGGTACGCGTGCGATACCCCGCAGAGAACCAATTCCCGGTCATACCAGCCCGTGCAGATTTTGCAGCCGGGCAACCCGGGACCGGGTTTCCGCTGACGGCGGGGGAAGCGGGCGCGATGTCCGGGCGCCCTGCAAAGCGTCGATGATCCCGGCAACTGCTTCGGGCTGGGACGGGCCGTACCCTCCCTCAAGCGTGAGCGCGAGCGGCAGGTCAAGGGAATCGTGGAGCAGCCCGGCAAAATACGCAAAATCCTGGGGGAGAAGCGCCATATCGCCGACCGGATCATCGGACAGGGCGTCCTGCCCCGAAGAGACCAGTACCAGATCCGGTTTTACCCGTTCGAGGAGCGGCAGGAACAGGTCGGTAAACACCAGCGAGTAATCCCCGACCGTGGATGCTTTCTGAAGCGGTGCATTCACGGTCCATCCGGCGGCGCCACCGGTACCGGTTTCCAGTGCAGTGCCGGAGTTTGGGAAGATACCTTCTTCGTGAACCGAACAGTACAGCACCCGGTCATTGCCAAAAAAGATATCCTGTGTCCCGTTGCCATGGTGCACGTCCCAGTCGACAATTGCAACCCGGTCAACGAGGGTCAGGGCCTTTGCCGCGGCAATCGCCACGTTGTTGATCAGGCAAAATCCCATCGCCCAGTCGGCTGCCGCATGGTGGCCCGGCGGGCGGACAAGCGCAAAACAGTTCTCGCCATCAAGGGCCCGCTCCATTGCGGCAATCGCGGACCCGGCCGCATATGTCGCAACCTCGTAAGAATAGGGATTGATGTATGTATTGGCGTCAAGAAACCCCGGGACAAACATGTTCTGCTCAAAATACCCGCCCACGCACCCGCATTCGTCGATGACCTGGTAACCGGCATGGCGTTCGCACTGCCGGTGCAGCCATGCCAGGTACCCCGGGTGGTGAACACGCTCGATATCCTCACGAGTCGCCGCCGTGGGCGCATGGATGACAAGGGAACCCGGCAGCCGGTCGACAATAGCGCGGAGACGATCATAGCACTCGATATGGCCGGCACGGTTATGCTGTTCAAAGACCGGGCCGGTGATGGCGGAACATTTCACGGGGTAACATCACCAGTCTGCTGCATAGGTACTCGGGTTAATTACCTGATGAATATTATGGAACAGCTCTTTTCAGAGCTCACCGCCGTAATCTGTCCCAGCGATCCATGAACCGGACAAATTTAGTTCTCCGACGTAAAACAACCAGAAAGCATTTAGGAAGGTATTAATATCGACAAATCCGAGTATTTGTTTGGCCTATACCGAGCACAAAAAAGAGTCCCAAAAGGACTGGCAACGAAGAATAATCTTATTTGCCCGTATAGGTTGAAACGTTTCAGAGGTGTGTTAAAAAATGGTGTTTCATCCCCCGGTAGCAATTACTGCAAAGGCAGGAGATGCCGGTAAGTATAAGGTAGGTTTGCCCGCATGGAATATGCTCCTTCGCGGGTTTATGGCAGGAGCATATATCGCCATGGGTGCGGCACTTGCAACAATGTGCAGTACCGGTATCCAGGCGAGCGATGCCGCACTGCGGTATGGTACTGCCAGTGCAGGTTTCTCCCAGCTGATTTTAGGATCGGTCTTCCCGGTCGGGCTTATTATCATCGTCCTGACTGGTGCGGAACTCTTCACCGGTGACGCAATGCTCGCCCCGATGGCAGCATTCATCCACAAAATCAGCTGGATGCAGGTCATCAACCTGTGGATCTTTGTCTACATCGGCAACCTGATCGGCTCTATTGTCTTTGCCTACATCATGGCATACGGGCCATTTGTCTCGTTCGATGCCGCAGGAACCGCAACCGTCACGGCGTTTGGTTCCCGTGCGATTGCCATTGCAGGTGCAAAAGTCAGTTATGTTGGAATGATGGGCATGTGGTCTGCATTCCTCAAGGCTATCGCTTGTAACTGGCTCGTCAACCTCGCTATCCTGCTCGGTATCTGTGCTGACGATGCAGCCGGCAAATTCTTTGGGATCTGGTTCCCGATCATGGCCTTCGTTTCCAGCGGATTCGAACACTGTGTCGCGAACATGTATTTCATCCCCGCCGGTATCTTCACACAGGGATTCATCACCGACCCGACCAAGATCAATGCCGGACTCAACTGGGTCTCCATGTGGACGGCAAACATTATCCCCGTTACTATCGGTAACATTGTCGGTGGATTGTTCTTTGTCGGCGTCCTTTACTGGGTTGCATTCCGCAAAGAGATTGCAGCACTCAAGTAAAAATTTTCCATAATCTTTTTTTATAAAAAAATATCAATTGCCGCGTTTTCCCCGGTCGCGAAATGCCGGGAAGTGTCGTGTTTTTTTTTTTAATTTAGTCCGGTTTTAACCCATCTCCCGACTCATCCAAAGAGGCCCCTTGTTCACGGGAACATCCCGTCATTTTTACCATCGGGACCGTTTCTCCTAAAAACCAGAATGTCATCCCTGCCGTAAACAGGCATCTGCACCGGTTTAAGAGACGGTAAACCCCGCAGATTTTTTATAAAAAACCGGGCCAAAAGAAGAGCGGGATCGGGAGCGTGAAGATCTTTCATCGCCGGTATCGCGATAAAATCGTGCACACCTAAATAGTAGGATCATCTTAATAAATCTGGATAGTCCGCAGAACAATAGCAGGGCTTTATCCCTAACAAGCCCGACTTAGAAAAAAACTGCACATGTACCGATACAGCCGCCTGATCGATCCCTATAAGCGTGTCCTTTTCATCGCGATAGTTGTCGGGATTATTTCCGGTTTTGGCTCGCTTCTGTTTTATGAAGGACTCAAGTGGGGCTCCCGTTTTTTCATGGGATACCTGCTCAATTACCAGATGCCATTTGAAGGCGAAAGCCCGGCGCTCATTTCCCAGTGGTCGGCGCCCGGCAATATTTTTCTCCTGCTTCCCATCATCTGCACCGGGGCGCTGGTCTCGGGACTGCTTATCACCTACCTTGCCCCCGAGGCAGAGGGCCACGGGACCGATGCGGCAATAAAAGCATTCCACTCCGATGGAAAGATCCGCCGGAGAGTGCCGTTTCTCAAGGCAGTAACCGCCATCCTGACCATATCGACCGGGGGAAGCGCCGGGAGGGAGGGGCCTGCCGCCCAGATCTCCGCGGGTTTTGGCTCGATGGTTGCGGATTATTTCCACCTGTCGCCAAAAGAACGCAGGCTGGCGCTCACGACCGGGATCGGGGCCGGGATCGGGACAATCTTCAAGGCGCCGCTGGGTGGCGCTGTCCTTGCCGCTGAAATATTATACATCCGGGATTTCGAGGCCGAAGCGATCATTCCCTCGTTTCTTGCATCGATTATCGGGTACTCGATTTTCGGGCTGTACGAAGGGTTCGACCCGATATTTGCCCTGATGCCGGTATCGTGGAACATCTGGCAGCTGCCCTTTTTCCTTGTCCTTGGGATCTTCTGTGCCCTTGTCGGTCTCCTGTACATCTCGTTTTTCTACGGGACACGGGATGTGTTTGCACATTTTTTCAAGGATCACAACCTGCCGCCTTATTTAAAACCGGTCAGCGGGGCACTCATCCTTGCCGGCATCGTCATCATGCTCTATTTCATTTCCCCGGATATGCAGATGCTGGGCCTTGCCGGCCTTGGCACCGGCTATGGTTTTGTCCAGCTCTCGCTGTACACGATGGTTCCCCTCATCGTCCTGCTGCTGCTCCCGTTCATGAAAATTCTTTCAACCTCCCTCACTCTTGGGTCCGGTGGGAGCGGCGGGGTGTTTGCACCGGGCCTGACCATCGGGGCTGCAACCGGAGGAGCGGTCGGCATGATCTTTCACCTCCTGTACCCGGAACTTATCCCGCTCCAGACCGTCCCGGTTTTTGGCATTGTCGGCATGATTGCACTTTTCGGTGCCATAGCCAACGCCCCGATTGCCGTCCTGATCATGGTCGTTGAGATGATGGGAAATTTCTCGCTCCTCGTGCCGGCGATGGCAGGTGTCGGCATCGCGTACATGATCACCGGGGGCAGGACCATTTACCGGGAGCAGGTGCCGACCAAGGCACAGTCAGAAGCCCACCGGCACGAATACGGGAAACGGGTGCTCGAACAGATCCAGGTCCGCGAGGCGATGATCCCAAGAAACAAGGTGATCGTCCTGTCCCCGGACGATCCTGTCCAGAAAGCAAAGGATATCGTCGAGCAGACAGGGCATACCGGTTTTCCGGTTCTTGAAAATGACCGGCTCGTGGGAATTCTTACCGTGTCCAATATCCCGTATCACCAGAATGACGAAACCATGCTGACCACAGTCCGGGACGCGATGACAAGAGACATCATCGTTGTTTCCCCTCTTGATACGATGGAAATGGCGATGAAGACGATGATGATCCACGATATCCACCATATACCGGTTGCCGACCCCGATCACCCGGAACAGATGCTGGGTTTCCTGACCCGGACCGATATGATGAAAATCTATTCCCGGGCCTGCCACATTATCTGATCGCTCTCATCAGGCACGAGATTTGGCAGGGTGCCACACCGGGGGTTCACGGATTATTAAAACTGAGATCGCAGGACTGAAGTAGATAAACGGCACATAGTATTTTTTAATGAAAATCGGAAAGGTAGACGTGAAGGTTTCCATCGTCGCGATAGCGGTGTTTGTGTTCTTTACGATCTTTTTACTCATTGCATCCGTGTACAGCCCGGTGATACGGTCGCAGCTCACCGTGCTGATCCCGGTCCTGTTCATGCTTCTTGTCATTCCTATTGCACTCAACTACATGAGCCGCAGCCAGTACGCCGGCATGGAGCCGATCTACGCGGCCGAGGCAAAGACCGTGCGGGTCAAACTCATCAACGAGAACATGATCGGGAACCCGGTACGGATCGAGGGCGTCGTGGAGCGTGTGTATTTCCAGTTCCTCAACCGTCCCCAGTTCCTTGTGGCAGACCGTTCCGGCGCGATATCGGTCAAGATGTTCACGACGCCTGCCGAGGACATCAAGGTCAACGACGTTGTTGAAGTGCTGGGCATGGTCATCCACCGGTACATGGTGAGCGGTGACCCGGTCATCAACTGCGTCTCGATCAAAAAACTTAAAAAATCCGGAAAAGATCAATAATTTCCTGTCAGGGAACCGGTTTTTGGGTAACAAAAAAAATAAAAAAATCTTTTTCTTTTTAAGGCAGCCTGGTGTTCATGTCCGCAGATACTACAAAAAAAACCGATGAAATAAATAAGACCTTAGAATATGCGGTGCCCGTGCTCGGGTTTGGCGGGGCGCTTTCAGGGATTATCGTCTGGATGCTCAATGTCGCGGTCGATATCCGGATCTCGATTATCGGGTGCGTATTTGCGTCGTGGGTGCTTGCCTACCTCGCGTGGATACGGCCAAAAAAAGATATCGTGGCCCTTTCAACCCCGATTTATTCGCTCATTTTCCTTGGATTTCCCGTGGACAATTTCTCGTCGGTCGTTCTTGAACTGCTGTATGCCGCAAGCCTGACGATCCTGCTCGTGCGGCTTAAGCTCCGGTTTGGTGCGCCCCGTTCTGCGGTCATTGATAAAAAAATACTTGCAGGACCCCTTGGTTCCTATGCTGAAAAGATCCGGGAGCAGTGCGTTGTCCCCGGCCCCGGGCCCCTGCATTCCGCCGCAGTGGTTTTTGTCCGGTTTGCCGAGGGAGAATTTCGCGCTGCGGCACAGGCGGCCGGGTTTGCGATCGCGCAACTATGCGATGAAACTGCGCCACGCTGCCTGCAGGACGCGTTTGCGATCGTTCAGGAGCAGGCAGACCGCCTTGACACGTCGCTTCCCCGGCCGGAAACGTTCCATGTCTTTTCTCCTGAAGATGCCGGCATGCTGGCAAAGACGCCCGACCCGAAGTATGGCAGGCCCGAAGAATACGATACGGCGCTTGAAAATGCGCTGCTCCTCTTATTTGCCGTCGCGTGGAACTGGTCGGACGACGACCTCATACATCTCGCAAAATGCCGGGCGTTTGCCGAGCAACTGGTTGCGCCCTGATACGTGGTTGCAAATCAGTCCTCACGCAGCCTTTTTTACCGGGTCTTTCCAGTAGAGCACAACCATGAGGAGCGGGGCGAGCAGGAAGACCACGACGCTCCACGGCACCTGGAAAGCGGCAATGGCGATCCCGGCAACAGCGAGGAGGGGAAATACAAGGGCCCAGAGGATCTCGCGGTGGATCCAGGCAGCGCCAAGCTCCGGGACAAGGTCTGCGCCATGCCTGCGGATATAGATCCACTGGAAAAAGGCAATCATGCCGATGACAAGGATGTTGAGCTCGAAGATGATCGCGCCAAATATGTCGAGCGGGTAATCGCCGGCAACGTTTGTTGAGAAGGGTATCAGGCAGACAAACGCAAGGCTTGCGATGTTGAGGCAGAGGAGCGGGCGGTCGAGGTGCGTGAGGTACCGGAAGCGCTGGTGTTCGAAATACCAGAAGGTCGCAAGGAGGACAAACGCGATAAAATAGTGGAGCAGGTCCGGGATGATGGACGTGACGATCTCGTGGACCGGGGCGACCTCCTTTACGTGGTTGTATTTCGAGGGGATGTCAACCGTAATCACGAGCAGGGTCATGGAGAAGGCATAGATCGAATCGATCAGGGTGCCGACACGGTCCTTGGGGATGATGTGATGAAGCGGGATCTGCGGGGATGTCATGGTTTCCTTCTCTTGTTCCTTAAAAAAAGAATGGGCGATGGTGGTATTTAATCTGGATACACAGGGGGTCGTGGATTAGAATCCTGACGAGAGCCCGTCACGGATATCCCGCTTCTTCTCCTTGTTGAGCCCGGCGATATAGTCCTCGTAGTAGTGGATCCGGGTGCTGACGGGGAACGGGATGCCGATCGTGGAGATGATCGC
>JBDKTL010000049.1:0-43928 GCA_039698055.1 Methanoregula sp.
CCGCATCAATAACGTCACGATCTACAATGCAAAATGGGAGATTGTAAAAGCTGCCATCGCGGACTATCTGGCTCATCCAAAATACACGCTCTAATTTTTTTCTAGATCTTGTGCGTAAGTCCTATGATAATATATATTCTGCGTTGAATATCGTTTCTTGATATAATCAAGAGTCGGTTGAATTTCGTTTTCCGAAGAACCTATGAAAATTTCAGGATACACGTGCCAATCCATATTTTGACCAACAACTTTGACTACTCTAGAACGGCCGCCTAGTGATTCAATCGATGCTGAAAATACAGTCGCAAAGTTTACGCAATTCCCTTGAAATTTGTCTTTAATTTTCCCTTTGATTAAATTACTTGCACTTTTATAATATGCATAATCATCAGGATGTCCCTCATAGCACCATTGATCAACAGTGTAATCCCAAATATCCAATACTTGATTAATGCTATATTTTCCTCGGTTTGATTCAGAAATATGAGATTGAGTGTAATCATTAACGATTCGATTATTATTGTCAATTATTAGAGAGAATTGTTTAGCTGTTGACTCTCCTTTTAAGAGTGTCGATGGGGGATCAAGGGATTTCATGGATATTGTAGAACATTCTGAAATAGAATGATTAAAATTATGGTTATTATCAGTATCCGACAAACAACCAGAAGTGAAAAGGACAAATATAAGCAGAATTAAAAAAAATCGATCCATCCTAGTCAGGATAGTCATGTAAACTATAATAGAATTCTTGTATAGGTTAAGATCTTTTTTTTTGTTTTTCTGATGTTTCATCTTACATCTCGTTTTTCTATCAATCCCCCTCTTTCCGCGTCGCATTGCTACTTCAACTACATATCCATTGATCCAACCGCTCCCTGACATGCTTATTCAGACTAAACGGCGTTTCACTATCAGCATTCTTCTTCATATAATGCAAAGCCCCTTTTGAGAATCCGCGTCTCTTCCATTCCACATAAGGAATGCTCAACATCTTTTTCCAGATATCCTCCCCCTCCTTCCGATTGCTCTCATAATCCGGATTGATCACGTTCCCCTCTAAAAATCTCCTCAGCCCATTGCTTTATGCACTACCTCAGGCTATTGACACACTACAACAGGTATCACTCACGTATGCACAGGCATACGAGCGATACCCGGGAGAAACAACACCATGTCAACCGTCGAAGAAAATATGCGTCTCATGCAGACGCTGGATGATGCCTGGAACTCACAGGACTTATGCAACGTTTGAGAAACGCCATGCAGCAGAGGTCGATGTATACTGGCCGGGACAGGTACTGCCGACCCATAGCCGCCCGTCCCACAAGGAAGAGGCAATCGCATTTTTCAAGATCTTTCCGGATAACAAAGTCGGGAACCGGCCGTACAAGATCTTCTTTGGGCAGGGCGACTACACGTGCTCTGTCGCCGACTTCACCGGCACGTTCAAGGGCCCCATGACCACTCATGACGGGAAAATAATCCCGCCCAACGGTAAACAGTTCAGGGTCGAGTTCTGCACGGTCGCCCACTGGAAGGACGGCGAAATCCTGGAAGAGAGGCTCTTCTACGACAAGACGGCGATGATGCAACAGATCGGCCTCATAGATGAACACGCGCTGTAAGAACACACGGAGCCATTGGGAGCCCGCGGCAGGGCCAAGTAGTGCGGTATGTGGGGTATGGGAACGTTAAAGATTGGTAAAATCACGAGCTTAATGCTCTCCCGCCACCACTCATTTTTTATACAAAAAATCGTTTGATACTACGAACGGACAGCATCAACCCATGACAGAGAAAAAAACCAACAAGCCCGATACCCCCCGTGAACCGATGAAGATCACCGTCAGCAAAAACGGCCCCTGTCTGGTGAGCGGCAACGTCCCCCTCACCACAGAAGAGATCTGTAACGATGACGAGGGCTACTGCCGGACCTGGCGGAAAACAAAGACCTGGCCCCTCCAGGAACATTACGCCCTCTGCCGGTGCGGCCATTCCGGCAACAAACCGTTCTGCGACGGGACGCATATGAAAGTCCATTTTGACGGGACTGAAACCGGGGATTTTGGCCCCTCCCGTGAAAATGCGAACGTGATACGGGGGCCCGCCCTCACGCTTACCGACGACGAACATCTCTGTGTGCACGCACGGTTCTGCATGCGGGCCGGGGGGATCTGGAACCTTGTCAAGGAATCCTCAAATGCAAACGCCCGGGACATCGCGATCGAAGAAGCCGGGAACTGCCCGTCGGGGCGTCTGGTGGTCTACGACAATAAGACCGGGAAAGCAATCGAGCCGGACCTTGAAAAGTCCATCGTCGTCATCGAGTATCCTGCACGCGGGGAGCACGGGCCGCTCTGGGTACGGGGCGGTATCCCGGTCGTATCGGCCGATGGCGAGCCCTACGAGGTCCGGAACCGGGTCGCGCTCTGCCGGTGCGGAAAAACACAGAACCAGCCGTTCTGCGACGGCAGTCATGTTGAACGGTGAATGGGGTCATGCCGACAGGAAAGTGGCAAAAAAGATATATGTAAATGGGTAATGATCACCGTTTGGGAACTGTTGTCGTGCCGGACCGGGACCGACCAGCACTCCACGGGTAGCCGGTCAATGGGAAAAAAAGAACAGTCTGAATTTTTCAAGGGAGAGGTAAAGGAGGCGTACTATGGTAAATGCAAAAGACGGTAAACTGGAACTGCTCACAGACAAGAACAGCACGCTCGTGCTCGTGGACTACCAGCCGGCGATGTTTGCGGGCGTCGCAAGCGGGGACAAGGCGCTCATTAAGACTGCGGCAACCTGTGCGGCAAAGGCTGCGTCGATCCTCGATGTTCCGGTGGTATTATCGGCAATCGGCCCCCAGCGGAACGGGGAGTTCATCGCGGATATCAGGAACATCTTCCCTAGGCAGGAAGTGTATTCCCGTGCCGTGCCAAGTTTTGATGCGTTTGAGGACGGGCCGACCTATGCGTCATTCAAAAAAACCGGCCGGAAAAAACTGGTGGTGTCGGGGCTCTGGACGAGCATGTGTTTTGCCTATACCGCGCTCCATGCCCTCAAGGACGGGTATGACGTGTACGGGCTGATGGATGCGGCAGGAGATTCCACGCATGCCGCTCACGAGTATGGCATCCAGCGAATGCTTCAGGCCGGTGTGATCCCGATGACGGTTGAGTCGCTGGTGTCGGAATGGATGCATGACTGGGGCAACCCGAAATCAGGGGAACTTGTCAAGGAAGTATATTCGAAGTACGGCGCCCTGATCGGGCTTGGGATGCCGTAAGATTTGAAGGCCAGTGACAAACAGGATCAGAACTTTTTTTTTAAAATTAATCAACCCATAAAAAAGAAATGAACCGGGAAGACTTACTTCCCTTTCTTCACGCACTCTGCAATATACGACCCGACCTTTGCCGTCCCCGCAGAGCCGCCCATATCCTTGGTCACGACACCGTCTTTGATGCTCTTTTCAATCGCCGTAACAATCGATGCCGCTGCTTTATGCTCCCCGATATGATCGAGCAGGAGCGATCCCGCCCAGATGGTTGCAACCGGGTTTGCGACATCCATGCCCTTGTATTTGGGAGCCGAGCCGTGGATGGGCTCAAACATCGAGGTGCCCTTCGGGTTGATGTTGCCGCCCGGAGCAAGCCCGAGCCCGCCCTGGATCATCGCGCCCAGATCGGTGATGATGTCGCCGAACATGTTGGGCGTCACCACGACATCGAACCATTCGGGGTTCTTCACAAACCACATCGTGACCGCGTCAACGAAGTTGAAATCGGTGGCGACATCCGGGTATTTCTTTGCGGTCTCGGTGAACACGTCCCGCCAGAGGCCGTACACGTCGGAGAGCACATTTGCCTTGTCAACCGAGGTCAGTTTCTTTCTCCTCTTTTCCGCAAGCTCAAACGCATACGTCTGGACCCGGCGCGATCCTTCACGGGTGACGACACCAATCTGGTAAGCAAGTTCCTCTGCGTCGCTCTCGACATCAAGCCCGAACTTCACGTTATACATTTCGCGGACGACCGAGAGTTCGATCTTCTGGTGTTTTTTGAACCGCGAGCCAATTCCGACGTAGAAGTCCTCGGTATTCTCCCGGACGACCACGAAATCGATGTCCTTTGGGGTCTTGTTTGCAAGCGGCGTCTCAACCCCTTCGAGCAGTTTGATGGGCCGGAGGTTCACGTACTCGTCAAAGAAGAATCTCAGGTTGAGCAGGATGCCTTTTTCAAGGATACCCGGTTTGATCCTTGGGTCGCCGATGGAGCCAAAGTAGATCGCTTTGAATTTCGCAAGTTCCTTCAGGTCGTCTTCCGTGAGGAGCTGACCTGTCGCGAGATACCGCTCGGCGCCGATATCAAAATCAGTCCACTCGATATCGAAATGGAACCGCTCGCCGGCAGCGTCCAGCACCTTCTTTCCTTCGGCCACGATCTCCGGGCCGATCCCGTCCCCGCCTATTGCAGCGATTTTGTACATACCGGCACCTCCTTTAAGTTCTTCGCGTACTCCACGAGCCCGCCGGCATCGATGATGCCCTGCATGAACTCCGGCACCGGCTCGATAGCGTACTTCTCCCCGCCCGCTTCAAGGAATCCCTCCCTGAGTTCCAAGGCAATCTTTGTCCCGTCGGCGATTTTATCGGCATCCGGGCAGACCACCGGAAGTACCCCAACGTTTACCGAGTTCCGAAAGAAAATCCGGGCAAACGATTGTGCGACAACAACTCTCACGCCTGCCCCGGTGAGGGCGAGCGGGGCGTGCTCGCGGGAAGAACCGCAGCCGAAGTTGCGTCCTCCTACGATAACGTCGCCTTCCTTCACCTTCTTTGCAAACTCGTCCCGGGTGCCCTCAAAGGCGTGTTTTGCGAGCTCGTCCGGGTTGTTGATGGTGAGGAACCGTCCCGGGATGATGGCATCGGTATCGATGTTATCGCCGAATTTCCAGACCCGGCCGCTTGCCGCGACCGGGTTCCTTTCGAGAACTACCTTCTTTACCGGAACCGTCTTCTTTGCCGTCATCATCACACCTCCCGGGGATCGGTTATTTCGCCCGTAATCGCACTTGCCGCTGCCGTTGCCGGGGAGCAGAGGTAGACCCTGCCATCCGTACTTCCCTGCCGGCCCTTGAAGTTCCGGTTCGATGTCGAGAGCGAGACCTCGCCTGGGGCAATGAGGCCAAACGCCCCGCCCATGCAGGGACCGCAGCACGGCGCTTCCACGAGGGCTCCAGCCTTGACAAACTTCCCGATGAGTCCTGCGCGGAGGGTCTTGAGGTATTCGTCCCGGGAAGCCGGGATGATGATGACCCGGATCTTCAGGTTGAACTTCTTCTTCCCGAGCACCTCGGCCGCTTCAGCGAGGTCCTCAAAACGCCCGTTTGTGCACGAGCCGATGAAGACCTGGTCCACATGGGTGCCCGCCACCTTGCTGACCGGGACGCCGGTATCCACATTGTGGGGGACGGCAACCGTTGGTTCGAGGTCGGAGACATTATAGGACCGCGTCTCGGCAAACTTCGCGTCCGGGTCGCTGTCCAGCTCGAACGGCTTCATCTTCCGGCGCCCTTTCATGTATTCCCAGGTCACCTTGTCCGGCGCAACAATGCCGGCTTTTCCCCCCATTTCGATGGCCATGTTGCACAGCGTCATGCGTCCTGCCATGTCCATCCTCCCGATGGTCTTGCCGGTGAACTCAATTGCCTTGTAGGTTGCACCGTCGGCCCCGATATCGGCAGCAATTGAGAGGATCAGGTCCTTTGGCCCGACCCGTTTCTGGAACTTTCCCGACACTTCGGCCTGAATAGTCTCCGGCACCTTGAAGTAAAGGGCCCCGAATTTCAGGGCAAACCCCATGTCGGTCGACCCGATACCGGTGGCAAACGCCCCGGTGGCGCCGTACATGCAGGTATGCGAATCCGCCCCGACCACGATCTCGCCCGGCGCCGCCCGGCCCTTCTCAATGGTCACCTGGTGGCAGACGCCTTCGTTGATATCGTAGTTATGGATACCCTGCTCCTCGGCGAACTTCCGCATGTACACGTGGTTGCTTGCCGCCTCGATAGAGTCGGCGGGGATCTGGTGATCGAAGAGCATGATGATGCGTTCCGGGTCAAAGACGTGTTTCCCGCCCATTTCGTAGAACTTCTGGATGGCAAGCGGGCCGGTAATGTCGTGGATCATGGCACCGTCAAGAGGCGTCATCACAACTTCGCCCGCCCGGATGTCCCTGCCGCATTTCCGTGAAAATATCTTTTCTACGATAGTTGCGCTCATGCTCAATCGTGTAAAAGATACGCATTATTTCATATTGTAGTTTGGGGAACTTCCAAAATGCCGCTGGTTCCTTATGTACAGGTAAACCTGTCCCGGATAATCAAGAGAAAAATGAAAAAATGCCTTTATTTCAGGTACGGGACAGGATTTTTTTGATAACTTCAGGTATTTTGGAAGTCAAAGTAATCTTTAACCGCGTCTCAGCTGCAAGATTATGTGATAACTATGCTACGAAGACTCACTCTTTGTATGATCACTGTCGCAGTGATCGCGATGGCCTTTGTTGGCTGCGTTGCCGCGGCAGACGATACATCTAACGACAACGTGATCCACGCAGCCGGAACAGGCAACATCATCGGCACTCCCGACCGGGTTCAGATCTCCTTTGCGGTACAGACCGAGAATGCCGACGTGAAAGCTGCACAGACTGACAACGCACAGAAGATGAACGACGTGATCAATGCTCTTGTCAATGCCGGTATTCCCCGGGATGCACTCAAGACCACCGGTTACAGCATCTACCCGATCTACGATGATGCAAAAACCCTGTTTGACCAGAAAGTTAAGGTTTACCATGTAACAAATACCCTGACGGTCACGCTCCACGATGTGAGCAGGACCGGGGAAGTCATCGATATCGCGGTGGCAAACGGCATCAACCAGGCAGACTCCATCCAGTTCATGCTGTCAGACGAGCAGTCACAGGTCCTCCGGACGCAGGCCCTCCAGAAAGCCGTTGCCCGCGCACGGGCTGATGCCGAAACGGTCGCCGCAGCGATGGGAACAAATATCACCGGCGTGAAAAATGCTGACATCACCGGTGGGTATTCACCCGTCCTCTTCCAGAACTACCAGCTGGATGCTGGCGCGGCAATGAAATCGGCCGCCGTTCCGACCCCCATCCAGCCGGGCGACGTCACGGTGACGGCGCAGGTATCCATTACCTATTCGATCCGGTAAAAGTGCCAGGATCTCTTCACAACTTTTTTACATAAGCAGCGTGTGATTATTTCTTAAATCACAGTACATAAAAATAAAAAAAATCTATCCGGTCCGTTCACATAACGCCCCGGTCAAGTATCGAATATTAAAAAAACAGCGTATACAATAGGATTGATTTTGATATGGAGCGAAATATCGGTTTTAAAGAGAGAAGGTATATTGAAGAACTTCGAATCCTGACCCGGTCCACGGCGCTTGACTGCGTGATCGATGACCGGTTCGACCGGGTTATCTATGTCATCCGGCAGGGCGACATGGGGCTTGCGATAGGGAAGAAAGGCGACAATATCAAACGGCTCCAGAACGTTCTTGGAAAGCGCATCGAGATGGTGGAATATGCAGAAGAGCCCGATGCGTTTATCGTCAACATCTTCAAACCGGCGGAAGTTACAAAGATTGAACGGGCTCCCGATAACGGGCCGATTAATGTCTTTGTGAACAGGAAAAGCGATCTCGGAATTGCGATTGGCAAAGCGGGGTGCAACATCGAGAAGGCGCGCATCCTCTGCCGGCGCTTCCATGGCGTCGAGATTGGCGAAGTGCTGCTCACACCGGAGGTATCATGACGGGTGAAAAGGTCGATCCACAGGTGATTGCAGAGATCTGGAGCGTGATCTGCGAGCGGGCAGAACATCCAACGCCCGAATCCTACACGAGCCGGCTGCTCCTTGACAAAAAAGGCATTGACAAGGTGCTTGAAAAGGTAGGCGAAGAGTCCACGGAGTTTATCCTTGCGGTAAAAAACGGCGTGCCGGAGCGGACGGTTGAAGAAACCGCCGACCTGCTGTTCCATATTCTTGTCGCGCTGCGGGCGGCAGATGTGAGGCTCGAAGATGTCCTTGCCGAGCTTAAACACCGGCGCAGATAATTTTATTATTTTTGTAAAAACGTATTCAGGTCGACACAGTCCGGCAGATCGGTGAAAGGCTGGCCTGCCGACTCAAATACTGCTTCTTCGGCAAAGATTGGCGCTTGGCCCCGGAGTGCCACAGCGATCCCGTCGCTTGGGCGGCAGTCGAGATGCTCTTCATGGCTGTTATTGTTAAGGACAAGCTCTGCATAATACACCCCGTTTTCGATGCTGTCTATTTTCAGGCACGACAAGGTGATCGAGAACTTTGCGAGCAGGTCCAAAAACAGGTCGTGCGTGAACGGCCGGGGAAGCACCTCCCGGTTCTTTGCGCTGTTGATGGAAACAGCCTCCCATAAGCCGATGAAAATCGGCAGCATGCGGTTATTGCCGTCAACCAGCACGACTACCGGCGCAGTAGCCGTATCGCTTGAGACGACGAACACTCCCCTGACTTCACACTTGACCTGTGCCATGCTTTTAAATGAGTGATTGCCCTGCTTTCTTTTTAAGAGTTGAGGTGGATGGAGGATTTTACGGGCGGGAAGCTTCCCTGCGGACAATGATCAGGCTTGAGAGGATTCCAAGGGCGATGTTGAAGTAATAGAGCACAATCCTCCAGACAACCACGAATATGCCGACAATCGATGCCGGGATGAACAGGGCATACATTGACGTAGCCCCGACTTCTGCGATGCCCGAACTGCCCGGTGTCAGCGGGAGCATCATCAGGATGGCGAGGATCAGCTGGATCACAAACGATTCCAGAATGAGCGGCGGCTGGCCAAGCCCGACAAGGATCAGCGAAGCGGTGATGATCTCCGACGTCCAGTACAGCAGCGTAAACAACATGCCCCAGAGAAGCCCGGATTTTGCCGTTTTCACAAACTTGATGACCGCCGCGTTGAAATTCCCGATCTCCGTATCGATCCGGATCAGCAGTTCCTCTACTGCAGGAGGCTCCCATTTGCGGGTGAACCGGCGGGCGATGCGGTTTGCCCATCTCTTGACGACATCCGGCCTTTTTATTGCAAGATAGAATAAAAACAGGCACCCTGCGACAAAAATCCAGGTGATATATACCATGACCTCGGAAATTGCGCCAAGGCTCTTCCACTGGTCGGTGAGTACAAGCATTGCAAATGCGGCAAGTCCTGCAAGGGCAATGCCGTCAAGCACCCGCTCCATGATCACAATCGCCGTTGCATCGCCGAGCGGGACGTTTGCCTTGTAGAGTTCATGGATACGCACCGGTTCGCCGCCTGCCTGTGCGGGGGTGACTGCAGCGGCAAGCAGGTTTGCAAACACTAAGTTCAGCGAATAAAAAAACCCGATCCGGTAGCCAAGGGAGCCTGACATCTTCTTGACGCGCCATGCCCAGAAGCACATCGTCAGGATATGGGTAAGGAATGCCAGCAGGAGAAACCACGGGTTGATCTTCTGGAGGTACTGCACCGTATTTTCATTGATGGTAAGGTACAGGATGACAATGAGAACCGCAAGGGAGAACCCGATCGAGATATACAGCCATTTTTTCTGTGATTTTTCCATAGTGGTTCCCTTGGGCACGTCGTTTGCCCGCACCTGCTTTACCTTTACACGTTATGGTGCATAGTATATACTCTTTTTATGTGGGGCTTTTTACCGGGAAAAAACTGCACCGGTCACCCGTTCAGACCGTGAAAATGTCCCGGTCCCCGGTAATCCGGAACAGTCCTGTGCGTACCCCGGCATCCAGCCACCCGTATCCGTAACTGAAACAGGCAAGTGCGTCCTCCCGGCTCTCCCGGTCAAGGAACCTCCTGCCCTGTGCGGCGTATGCCGATACGATCACCTCCACCTGCCCGGCAAACTCGTGTGTTACCGTCGCAGGCTCCGGAGCCGTGACAACCGATGCCCGGGCAGTATCGAGCAGCCGGGCATACCGCCGTGTCTTCTCTTCGAGTTGTGCCCCCGATGCTGCCGGCAGCAGTTCACCGGCGTCCTGGAACGGGCATGACGGCGTGACCGGGGCAACAAGGACAAGCAGCCCGGCAGCATACCCGAAATGCAGCCAGCCAGACCCGTAAAAGTAGCTGGCAAGCGCATTGACAAGGTCGCCAGACTGGTAAAACATGGTTCCGTCGTTCGCATATGCCTGTGCCATGCCGAGCACCTCACCGGCCGATTTGCCAAGCGGTGTGAATTCAGGAGCGGGTACAGCAGTAGCAGCGATCTGTGCACAAAGAAGTGTCCTGCAGGCAGCGATCTTCATAGCCCGGCAAACCTCTCCAGGTACGCCCGCTCCATGTCGTGGAGCACTGCCGGAACGACGATGATGTGCAGGGGCGGGCCAAAGTCTACCGTGCGGAGTTTTTCGGCAGTGCCCGCCCGGACAACCGGCGCATCGGAACCTGCCCGGGCAATACCGACATACAGCGGGATAGCAAGCGATTTTTTCTCCCGCATCTGTTCAAGGAGATCAACAGCTTCTGCGATGGTCATGTACCGCTCGTCCTTTATATCGAGATACACGAGTGTGTGGCAGTTGAGCTCAAGGTTCTGTGCGATCACGTCGACTGGCGACATCGGGAACCAGTTTTTCTGCGGGAACGGCAGGGAAACCGATTTGCCAAACCGGTAGTTCTGGAGCCCCGAAAGCCCGCATACGGCACTTGAGATGGAAGCCGCATGGATGATCGCCGTTGGTATCCCCCGCTCTGCGGCACGCATACGGAGATCCGCGTGCGTGGTCGATACCATCGGATCGCCGGCGCAGAGGAACACGACATTTTCCCGTGCGGCACAATCCAGCAGATGTTCGGGGTGCTTTTCCACATCATCCCGGTAGAGCGGGCGGACGGGTTTTTTGTACGCGGTTTCAAGATTTTGTACCGGTGCCCCCATGAGCCGTGAGGTATAGCATTCAAGAAATACCTGGTCTGCGTTATGTATGGCTGCAAGCCCTTTTACGGACACATCGTCTTTATCGTAGAGCCCGAGTCCGACAAACGTCAGCATTGGTGGCAACCTGTTTTTATGAAAAAATGAAGATATCCGGACATTTCCCTGCCGCCGTTTTCATCAATAGGAGAACTGCGTGATCGAATCCACCAGCGATTCCAGCACGAACCGGACTTCCGTTTTATTTGTCGAGGAAACAAAAAAGACCGGCACATCCGCCCTGAGCTTGAGTGCCGTCCTGATATCGGATTCCGACATTTTCCCGGGCAGGTCCTTTTTATTGGCTACGACAACGATTGGCACCCTGCGCTCCGATATCGTTTCGATCAGGTGGCGTGCCCTTGCGAGCTGTGCCGGTTTTGTCGCATCGATCATCAAAACGACTCCCATCGCATTTTTCAGGAGAATCGGCATCATCGGGTCAAATCGTGGTTCACCGGGAGTGCCATACAGGGTGATATTGAAATCTTTCCAGTGCAGCCACCCGAAATCCATGGCAACCGTTGTCGAATCGCCGGAACTTCCCGTACGGTCAACAGACAATCCCAGTTTGGATGCGTTAGAAACAAACGTCGATTTGCCTGCCTGCGGGGGACCGGTAACGACAATTTTGGGGATATAGGGAACGATATGCCCGTCGGTAATGATGAACGGAACAGATCTCCTGACCGTGCACGGCGCCCATGATGTGTGCACCAGTGAGAAGAAATTGAAGTGGGGGATCAGGCCAAAGGCGGCTTTGATGGAAATTATCATATCGAATGCGAGGACATCGACGAACTTTTTCAGGAGTTCGTCTCCTTCGAAATTGAGATGTTCGAGGATGATTGTCGGTTTTCTGGCTCCCTTGCCTGATTCGACCAGCCCGAATCCTTTTTCAAGGCCGAAATCCTCGTAGATCACGTCAAAGTAGGCAAAGATCACGTCTACCTTGTTCTCTTCGCAGAGTTTGCTGATCCGCAGGCGCCATTCACGCTCTGCCGATTCGCGGGTGGGTGCAATCCGCTGGATGCGTTCCCGGTCAACGGCATCGAGAAACACGCATTTTCTGCCGGCAATCTCAAGACTGCTTCCCCGCATCTTCTCTGCATCGTGCAGGAATGCACCGACCGTTGTATGCGGGATTATTACCAGGCACGAACGGTTATTGTCCAGCGCTTCAAACAGGGTGGATATGATAAAGAGCTGCCCGTCCACGCCCGGCTCCATGCTGTAGAGGACTTTACTGCCCCTGGGTATCCCGCCGCCCAGCATGTCATCGATTCCGGTCATTCCTGTTTTGATCATGGTTGTATTGTCACCTGGCCCTTTGTAATGGTATATTTCATCCATTCTCCCGTCGTTCCTTTCAGTCCCGATATCCGGAAATAATTCTCCTGTCCATCCACCTTCACTTCAATGACCCCGTTCATCAGCTGCTTGATCAGCGAGAGAGTTTTATCGTCGAAGGATTCGCTGTTGAGGAGGTAGATGCCTACCCCTTCGGTCTTTTTGAGTTTTGCCGTCAGCACATGGAGGAACTGGTACAGCACCTCAAGCCTGCGGTACATGAGCAGGGTGGAGATGGAATTCACACAGAACCGGATGGGCGGCGGGAAAAGCCCGGTCTCCCCTTCAGAAAAGCTGCCGTCGAATATGGTCTCAATCATATTGGAAAATTTAATCCCGATGCCGGTAAGATCGGTGGGGCTTGAGACAAACATCAGGCGCTGGGTATCGGTAATGCCCGGTGTCGAACTCTTGGTGATTGCATCGATGACGCCGACAAAGCGTTTGTCCACTCCTGCCGCTTTAAAATAATCGACGACCTCTGCTGCACGCTCGTTGGTTGAAAGAACAATTGAATATTCCCCGGTCATGGGTTTGATCAGTGCATATGCAAGCTGTTCTGCATTGCTCATCGACGGTGCAAGGACCAGAATATTTGTCCCGGCTTCAAATCCCCCGCATGTCTTATCGATCTGGGCAATCCCTGAATGGTAACAGTACATCTATCCGATGATCATTTCATCAGTAGGTTTATAAGAGCTCCTATCAGCAGTCCAAGGAAGAGCGAGTATGCCGAGGTAAGGATGGCAATTTTTGCACCCAGCTGTTTGTAGAGCACGGCGACGGTGGAAACACAGGGAACAAACAGGACGCTGACGATGGCAAACGTGTAGAGCTGCACGGATGTCATGATGGAACCGAGGTTCGCAGTCCCGCCAAGAACGGCAAGCGTCTCAAAGGCAAGTTCTTTCCTGAAGATGCCAAAGAGCAGTGCCGTGGACGCATAGGCAGGAAGACCAAGCACGGTAACGGTAACCGGTGCGACAAGGGACTGGAATGCATCGACAACGCCAAAATACTGGAACAGCCCGAGAAATATGCTGGTGGCGATCAAGAGCGGCATGGCAATAAACAAAAATTCCTTGATCCGGAGCCACGATTTCTGGAGGACAAATGACCCTTTGGGTTTTCTCAGTGGCGGCATTTCGACGATCATCCCGAATTGCTCTCCCGGTGTCAGGCGCGACAGGACAACCGCCGTCAGGATGAGAATGATAAAAATCAGCAGGTAAATGGAAAAGGCCCATGCAATACCGACAAACGCGGCGACAATACCGGCGATCACGACCGTCCGTGCGGAGCAGGGCACAAGCGTGATAAGAAATGCCGCTATCGTCTGTTCGCGTTTTGTCTTTAAGATCCGCAGGCTCATCACTGCCGGCACCGTGCAGCCAAACCCGATCACCATGGGAATGATCGCCTCCCCGTGCAGGCCGAGCCGGTGCATGGCCCGGTCCGCAAGGAACGCGGCACGGGTCATGTAGCCGGTATCTTCAAGAAAGGAAAGTCCGATATAAAATGTAAAGACAAACGGGAATGCAATGCCAAGGCCCGCTTCAATGGCGACCAGCACCGAGTACCCCACCCGTTCGGCGAGCGGGTGCAGCCCGAGTGCCGAAAACGGGGTGATGATAAACTCGGTAAATACCCCGACAATCAGGCCCTCCATCCACGAACCGATAACAAAGACCGATAACAACAGGGAAAAGAGGATGAGGCACAGGATCGGGATACCCGGGAATGCCCGGGTCAGGATGCTGTCAATATCAAATTTCTTCTTTTCCGGACTTTTTTTCACGACTTCTTCAGCAACGCCCCGGGCAAAATTGTGCCGGTTTGTTGCAATGATCTGCCCGACCGACATCTGGTGGCGCTGTTCAATCTCGGCAGAAATGGACGATGCCGCATCGCGCAGTGCCATATCGTCGCCGGCTCCCTGCAGGGCGAGCAGGTTGTTCCGGAGCGGTGTCCCCATGTTTTTTTCAAGGCTGCGCAATGCCGCTTCGATATGGTGATCGTAGGGAATGTGGAGCGATGCAGGCCGTGATGACCGGAGGGCGAGCGGGAGGATGCGGTCGATGTTTTTTCCCTGCACGGCAGCAGCAGGAAGCGCCTCAATGCCAAAAATACTCCCGAGCCGGTCTGTATCGATGACTCTTCCCTGCCGTTGTGCGTCGTCAATCATGTTCACGACGACAATCATCGGCAGGGTATATTCTGCGATCTGGGTTAACAGGTAGAGGTTCCGCTCCAGTTTTGTTGCGTCGATCACCGCAATGAGACTGTCAGCGCCGCTCTTTTCAAGAAAGCGCCGGACCAGCACTTCTTCTTCGGAATCCCCGTCAAGAGAATAGATCCCGGGTAAATCGATAAGCTCGATCTTCTCGTTTTTATAACAGACATTGCCGCATTCGATCCCGATTGCCGAACCCGGGTACTTGTTGACTTCCACGCCAAGACCGGTGAGCTGGTTAAATATCAGGGATTTTCCTGCGCCCGGGTTGCCAATCAGGGCGATCTTCATGGCACCTTCTCCACGCAGATTGCCGATGCAACCTCAGGGCTGAGCGCCACATCGCAGTCTTTGACATGGACGACAACTGCCTTATTATTGAGTTTGCGCCTGATGACGATCTGTTGGCCGGGAACAACCCCGAGATCGAGCAGCCGCTTCTGGCACCCCCGGCCAAGGATATCCCGGACAATGAGGTGGTCCCCCTCCATAAAATCCACGAGCGACATCCCGGACCCGCACGAACTGTTTCGCGGGCTTCCCCGGATGCAGAACCGGGCAGGATGTCCCCCCGGGCCGCCGCACGGCTGCGATGCCGGTGTCCTGAGGTAGTCTCCCAGCCGGTCGATCGTTTCATCAGAGACGGTATGCTCGATCCGGCAGGCTTCATCCGATGCCATTGATGAGTCCATACCCAGAATCTCCGTGAGGAAACACTGGAGGGTTTCATGTTTTTTTATGGTCTGCTGCCCGATCATCTGCCCTGCCGGTGTGAGTTCGATGCCGCCATCCGGCCGGAGTGTGATATCCCCAAGATTGAGAAGTTCCTGTACATGCATATCCGCATCGGATTTTGGCAGGTGAAGCATGCCGGCGATTTCCTGTGCGGAGGGGGGGGATTTCTGCCGTTCGGTAAAGACAATGACCGCTTCAAGGAAATCTTCCCGTAATGATGGCAGCATGATAATGTTCTCTTTTATCTCTGTGGGGAACCAGTTTATTCGTTTCGGGAAAAATTTTGATCCAATCCGGAAATCCCCAGCCTGTCCTAACCCTCTTAATGTTGTCCTGCAAATACTACGGTACCATGATCTACTGGCTCTATGAAAAGATGCTCCGTCGACAGATCCAGGTTCTGCCCCGGCATGTCTGTTTCATGATCAGTGGTGAGGATATGGCAGTTGCTCCGGAAAAGATTGCAGCAGTAACCGGGTGGTGTGCGGAGCTTCGCGCTGATATGGATGTGGCAAGCGCGAAAAACCCGGCACAGGAACCATCCAACATTACCGGTCTCACGTTTCACATCCACGAGCTCACCCCGGAGGAACTCGCCCGCGATTTGCCGGCAATAAAAAAAGTCGCTGCCCATGCCCGGCTGGTCCTCCATTACGGCGATACCGAGGAAGTGTCCGGTACAGGTCTTGAAGTGACAGTAGCGATTGGCAAGAGCGGCAGGGAAGAGATCACCGAATGCATCCGGCGTATGGCAAAAAACGGTATCCCCGCTGAACAGATCGATGAAAACACGTTTGAGAACTACCTCACGTTCAAGTATGACCCGGATATTGTCATCAAGAGCGGCGGCGATTATCTCACGGATTTCCTGATCTGGCAATCCGTGTACTCAGAACTGTTTTTCACGGACGTCAACTGGAAATATTTCCGGAAAGTTGATTTTTTGCGGATCCTGCGGGACTACCAGTCACGGATACGCCGGTTTGGTGCGTAACCTCACTTATCGCATGCGGATATTTACAAAACACGATTTCTGGCCGATCGTACGGTCCGTGAACGCATACTGGTTTTTGAGCGCGACAAAAAAAGCCCGGCGCTCCGGGATTTTTGAAACGCCCTGCTCCCGGCACCAGCGTTCAAACAGGGTATAGAGTTCATCTTTGGGGATGATCGTATCGGGGCTTTCATCGTCGGCACGGGCAATACGCGTTTTGACATATTTTTTTATGGTGTCTCCTTTTGTCCGTTTTTCCATGGGGGATGTGCGTGCAGGGCCAGAAAGCGGCAGGGATTCCCAGGGCGTCGCCGGGGCCGGTGCGGGAGCTGTTACCGGCCCGGGCTTCTCGCGGGCCTGTGGTTTTTGGTGAGCAGCCTCTTTTTTATCGCGAAGGATTTGTGCGGGGGAACGCGGGTCTTCGGCGTTCATGACCGGGCGCAGGGGAGCGGATTTCTGGCTCGTTGCTCCTGCCTCCGGGTCAGAAGTATGCTGTGCCGGTTTTGCCGGAGTAACGCTTGCCGGTATCGTGGCAGAATAATCAATCCCGGCAATTTTTGCAAGCGCCCGGTTGCATTCGTCCCCGATATCAAGACGCAGGTCGGTTACCTTGTCAAAAATGTCCGACCTGATGGAGACCTCTACCTGGTGCCATGTCATCCCGGAACCTTTTTGGGTGCTCATCTTCTCACACCAGTGCATTTTGTTGTTGGAAAAAATATAGTACGCTATTTGCGATCCTGTGGATACACAGGAGCGATGTTATGCGTGAACTTGTGCCGCTATCCGCTGGTCATAGGTGCGGATGGCCCGCAGCAGGTCGATTTTCCTGAAAAGCGGCCAGTAGGGGGCACAGAAATAGACGGCACACTCATGGCCGTTTGCAAGCCATGGCAGAAAATTCGATGTCCGTGACTCGTTGCCGGTCCTGATGATCAGGTCAACCGGGGGGATGCTTTTTCCGCCGTGAAGGTGCTCTTCGACCATGCGGACATCGATGGTGTCGGGGTTGATCGTTTCGCTGCGGACTGCACTGACAATTTCCCGTGCGGCAAGGACAATCTCGTTTCTCCCGCCATAGGCAAGTGCCACGTTTAAGGTAAACCCCTCGTAGTCCTTTGTTGCTTCTTCTGCTGCCTCAACTGCCGCAAGCAAATCCTGCGGGAGCAGGGAGCGATCGCCAACAATCTGGACCCGGATCCGGTACCGGTGCACCCGCTCATCCGAGATCGTC
The DNA here is from genome assembly GCA_039698055.1 of Methanoregula sp. Lineage (GTDB taxonomy): Archaea > Halobacteriota > Methanomicrobia > Methanomicrobiales > Methanospirillaceae > Methanoregula. The sequence goes on from JBDKTL010000049.1 coordinate 17,604, forward strand.
CGGATGAATTTCTCCTTAAAGAGCGCGAACAGGTTGTCAACTTCTTCCTTTTTCCGGTTGAAATTTTCGGTCGAGAACGAGTAGATGGTGATATGCCGGATGCCCAGTTCGTGTGCCCAGTCCAGCATCTCCTCGGTTTTCTCTGCCCCGGCACGGTGTCCTTTCCCGGTATCGATCCCCATCTCCTTTGCAAACCGCCGGTTGCCGTCCATGATGATCGCGACGTGGCGGGGGATATGGGTGCACTGCATCTCGATGTACCGCTCGTAGAGCGGATTTATCAGCTGGCGCAGGTTCACAGGGGCGTCACCTCGACGACCATACCGCCGTTGGGGTATCGCTCAACAACATACTTCTTTCCGGGGAGTTTATCCGCATGCTCCGAGAGCAGCCACCATGCCATCTCGATCCGGTCGCCGCAGTCCAGGAAACTGTCCGGTTCCAGAAGCGAGCTGCAGCGGGCACTGACAGCGTCCCGGGTGCCCGGGTGCATGTCCAGCACGCCATAGACGATCGTCCCGTCCGGCGTGATCTCGTCAAACGGGCGGGCAGTGTTCTCCGCGATGCGTTTCAGCCTTTCGCGGAGCTGCACCGAGTCCTTGAATGACGAAGCGCACCAGTGAACTTTCTCGTTTTTCACCAGTTCTTCTGCCCATTCCTGTGCGCCCTCCACCGCGTTGTGCACGCCGTCAGCAAGCTCGTAGCCCCGCTCCCGCATTTCGTCGGCATTGTATTCGCCCCATTCGAGCTCGTTGATGTTGAGGAAATCAAGGTACGGCAGGGCCGGGATAAGGAGCTCAAGCCCGGGCAGGGAAGGCACTTCGATGCCGATATCAAATCCCTGCTCTTTTGCATGCTGTGCAGAACGGATATAGTCGGAATCAAGGATCGTGTCCCAGCATTCACGGGGCGGGTGGAGCCGGATCTCATCGACAAACCCTTTCATTTTTGAGAGTTCTGCATCGGTCGGTGCTTTTGCGGTATAGAGGTGGATCTGGTGCTCCGGGCCGAAATGTCCTTTGAGCAGGTGGCAGTATTCGATCACCCGATCGAGACGCAGGAGCGGTTCGCCGCCGGTGATGCCGGTCCCAAGCGCACTCATGCTCTCTGCCATTTCGATGATCTCATCAGGTGAATGGATCTCCCTCTCGTTTGCAAATACCACGTCTTTTCCTTTCCGTTCGCTGGAGAGCGGGCAGTACCAGCAGGAACGGTCGCACCGCCCGGTAACAAAGAGCACCATCTTTGCACCCTGGTAGCAGAGAACACAGCCTTTTGCGAGGGTCATTTTCCCCCTCGTACCCGGAACCGGCATGGATCTGTCATGAAAAGTAATCCTAATGTTTGGCGCCATGGATTCAAAACCCTTCTTAATCTGGGCAGGCCCATCCAGAACCAGGATCAAAGAGACCGGGCTTAACTTCCTGAAATTCCTGCCAATGGAGGTTTTGTCTGTGGATATATCCCGTTTTAGGGATCTCCTTTTATCTAAGAACGTTTACCATGTTCGGAAAAATTTCACCAAAGGCGGTGTAATGGAAAGCACCAAAAAACTCCTGCACTAACATCTTTATTAATCAAGCAATACACGAGTTAATAGATTATGAGAGACGGTGGTTCGGGGCGGGGCAGGGATAACGGGCTGTCCGAAGTGATTGGATTTGTGTTGATCCTTGGCGTTATCGTTGTCGTCTTCTCGATTTACCTTACCTACGGAATCCCGGCACAGGGGCGGGACGCCGAGATTACGCACATGAACGAAGTCAAAGACCAGTTCATTGTCTATAAGATCGGACTGGATTCGCTGTTCACCAACAAAAAAATCGATACGACCATCAGCAATTCGTTTACGCTTGGCACGGGCGGCAGTTCCACACAAGGGTCGATCAGTATCATTCCCCTGCTAAGCCCGGTGCGATCCGCGGGAACGATTGCGATCAACCAGAGGACGACTGAACCGGAGATGCTCACGATCTCGTCGCGGTCAATGATCGCATCCACAAATGCAGTCAAAGTGGATGATCTGCCGGCACTCGTGAACACCAGCCCCAGCCATATCTACATCAATTTTTCAAAATTCCAGTCAACTGACCTCAACACTTCAGGATACATGGGAGTACAGCTGAATGGGACGAACTGGATCGCCCTTGTAAATCTCACCCCCAGAACAACGTACTTCAGAAATTTCACCTATAGCAGTGGGGTACTCATCCCGTCAGATATGTATAATTATAACCGTTCGGACCTGACACTCACGGTGATAAAAAATAACCAAATCACCCTCCAGGAACTGATTCTCCGGTCAAATGTTACGACCGGGATTCCCTATACTGTCGATTTGCTGGACCCTGCATATGGGCTGAATAATTTTATTACCTACCCGGTGTTCCTGAAACCGTCCATTTATAATCCCAATTCTCTTTCCCCTGTAATAACCGGGAACGTATCGTATGGGTTCAACGAAACCAGTTATTCCTACACGACTCCTCCGCTGGGCTCCCTTGAATACCGGGGACAGAACAACTACTGGATCTCGCAGGATTATTATTACCAGCTGGGAGGCATCTTCCTCAACCAGGTGGACGGCAACACCACCTACAAACTTCCCCCGGAGATTACGTTCTATCCCTACGACCCGGATAAACATCTTGTCACCGTGGAAATCAATGCGCTCGCATTTAACCCGACCACCCGGGGCCTCGTGGGAGGCAACAGCCCGGTGCAGGTAAAAACCACGCTCGATGGGATCACTGCCCTGCCGTTTGTGCCTGCTGCACCGGGATACGGGAATACCAAAGCGATCCGGATTGGCATCAATTCGACCGATTCAAAAGCCCGGGAGATGTGGACGAGCTACTTCAATTATACTGCGGCCGTTGCCGGTATACCCAATTACCAGGTCAACCCGGTCACCGTGCCAAACGAGAGTTACATTATCATCAACGGTTATGATACCACCAACACAACGTACGATATCGACGTGATTGCATCGAACGCAACCTATACGACGACCATTCACGGCATCGGCGGGACGTACCTGTGAGCAGGAACAGGTTTGATGACGGAGTATCCGATATCCTGGGTGCAGTAGTACTGGTAATAGTCATCGTCATGGGCATTTCTCTTATCAGCGTCGTGATACTCTCAAATCCCACCCCCCAGAAGATTCCCGCCATCAGTGCCGATATCACCCGGATCAACAACCAGACGATCTATATCCGGCACGAGGGCGGGGATACCATGCAGCGGGCAGAGATGATAATCCAGGTGGACGGGATCGATTCAACCAGCGCATTTTCCCGGATCGGTTCTGACTGGTCGTCATTTTCCGTGGGCGATGTCCTGGTATACAATATCCCTGCCGGCAACCCGGTCCCCTCCAGCATACAACTGGTCTACACGGGCGGGGCATCGGCCCAGATTGTCGCATCGCTGGGTGTTCCTGCACCAGTCGGCGGTGGAGCAACGCCAACAGCAAGTGGCACCCCGACACCCACCGCTTCGCCAACGCCTGTCCCCGCTCTCCCGGTAAATGCAGGTTTCTCTGCATCACCGGTATTTGGTACGGCGCCGCTCACGGTGCAGTTCACCGATGCGTCCATAGGGCCGGTGACGAACTGGTCATGGACATTTGGGGAGGGCAACACTTCGCAAGACCAGAACCCGGTGCACCAATATGCAGCCCCGGGAACCTACACGGTCAGCCAGACCGTCAGCAATGGAACCGGTTCCGACACGATGACAAGACCCGGCTATATTACGGTCAACCTGTACTCGCCGGGTATTATCGCGAATTATTACAGTGACCAGGGATGGTCGGTGCCTGCGGCAACAAATGTTGCCAACCGGATCCGGTTTGCCGATGCATCGAGCGGCGCAGCGTCCGATGTTACCAACTGGCCGGTGGCGTACATTGGAAAGGACGATCATTTCTCGGTGAAATTCGACGGGTTGCTCAAGGTCGATACCGAAGCAGATTACACGTTCTACCTGACTTCAGACGATGGATCGTACCTATCGCTCGATGGCGTGCAGGTAATCGACAATGGCGGAGATCATGCCACCCAGGAACGCACAGCGACGGTTCACCTTCTTCCCGGTTTCCATGCAATCTCCATGAAGATGTACGAGAATGCAGGGGGAGCCGTTGCGTGGCTTGAATACTCGATGCCTTCGATGCCCCGCAAATTTATCGATCAGTTCTACCATACGCCAAGCATCCCCCCCAGCGTGGATTTCACTGCTACACCCCGGGTAGGCACCGTACCGCTCACCGTCCAGTTCACCGACATTTCTTCCGATGCAACAGGATGGACCTGGGACTTTGGCGATGCCATGCCCGTCTCGCATGCCCAGAGCCCGGCACACACGTATACCACTGCCGGTTCCTACACGGTTTCTTTGGTGGCAACAAACGCCGTTGGCACCAATACGGCGATAAAGAACAATTATATTGCCGTTGGCGCTCTCACCGGCGGTTTTACTGCCTCGTATTACACCGGCCAGACCTGGACAACTCTTGCAGGAACAAGGACCGATCCCCGGATCCGGTTTGCCGATCCGGCTGGTGTGTCCGCAGGTTACGCTTCAGATGAATCCGGCTGGCCGTTAAGCATTGTCGGGCGGCAGGATGACTTCTCCGTCAACTGGGACGGGTATCTCCATGTCTCTGCTGATGACACCTATACGTTTTATCTCACCTCTGACGACGGTTCATGGCTCTGGGTGGACGATGCCAGTGTCATTGACAACAGCGGGCTCCACGGCCCCCTCATGGTGAGCGGGACTGCCCATCTTACGCCCGGCTATCACCATATCCAGGTAAGAATGTTTGAGAACGGTGGAAGCGCAGTCGCGCATCTTGAATACTCGTCACCTTCAGTGGGTGCCCGGCAGTTCGTGACTGATGTCTGGCATGCGTAGCCATATGCACATTTTTTCACCATGAGTCCTGCAAATGTGCAGATTATTTTTAATAGTCCCATGAAAGAGTGTATATATCGCTTCACGGATGAGGAAGATACGATGAACCGTGAACAAAATGCCTGATTTGAGATTACCCTGATGAAATACTCATCCCATTGCCGGCACGGCTCCTCTGGAGACAGGGCGGTTTCCGAGATCGTCGGTTCGATCATGCTGATCTCGGTTGTTGTAATAGCCGTGTCTGTCATCGGTGTCGTGTTGCTGTCACAGCCGACACCCACGAACCTTCCGTCACTTGATGCGGTGATCTCTGCGGATACGGGTCATAACATGATCCATATCTACCATGATGGCGGGGATCTCATGACCGCGGAGAATATCCAGATCCTGGTTGACGGGATTCCCACGCAGTTTACCAAATCGGGTTCATCCGGATGGACCACATGGTCTGCGGGAGAATCGCTTGATGCCCCGTATACCGGAAGTACGCCTCCAACCGTCCAGATAGTCTATACGGGCGGCGGGGGGTCAACGGTTCTTGTCTCTGCGAATTTTGCACCCGGCATCGGCCAGGGGGGCAGCCCGACACTGACACCTTCACCAACGGCAACCACTCCTGTCCCGACTGCACCTGTTGTCGCAAACTTCACCGGTACTCCGACACTGGGACCGGTACCACTCACCGTTACGTTTGCAGATGCATCGTCAGGACCGGTAATCTCATGGTCATGGACGTTTGGTGATGGGGGTATATCCGCACTGCAAAACCCCTCGCACCAGTATGGTACTGCCGGAAACTATACGGTCTCTTTAACGGTCAGCAACGGCACCGCGACGGATACCCGTACACGCACTAATTATATCTCGGCGAGCACTCCTGTGGCGCCGGTTGTTGCCGGCTTCACCGGTGCACCGACAACGGGCGCCGCACCCCTTTTAGTGCAGTTCACCGATGCATCGACAGGGCCGGTTACCTCGTGGGCATGGAACTTTGGCGATGGCGGGACGGCAAACGTCCAGAACCCGGCACCTCACACGTATGTAAATGCAGGCAACTACACGGTCAGCTTGGTTGTCTATAACGGTACCGGCAGCAACACGCTGACGAGGACAAACTATATTGCTGTCACTGTATCAGCCCCGCCGGTCGTCGCCAACTTCACCGGGACACCCGTGACGGGAACACGACCGTTGACTGTCCAGTTCACCGATGCATCCACAGGTTCACCAATCTCCCGGTCATGGAATTTCGGTGATACGGGAACGTCCACCGCAACAAATCCATCACACCAGTACATCAATGCAGGGACGTATACGGTAAATCTGACCGTCAGCAACGGCACCGGCACAAACACGCTGACCCGTACGAATTATATTGTCGTGAACCCGCCAGCCCCGGTTGCGGATTTCACCGGGACCCCAACTTCCGGGAACCGTCCCCTCACGGTACAGTTCGCTGACGCCTCGTCAAACAACCCGACTTCATGGGCATGGGACTTTGGAGACGGGACGACATCCGTATCCCAGAACCCTTCAAAAACCTATGCCAGCGGGGGAACATACACGGTTGCCCTGACCGCCACAAATGCCGGCGGGAGCAATACGATAACAAAGACCGGCTATATCACGGCTATCATTCCGGCATCCAGCGTTACGCTGAATGCAGCAAAACCGGGCTATCTTTTAAGTGGGGGATATATCCAGTTTACTGTACGTGGGGGAAATGCCCATGTAATTCATGGTGGGACTCGCTACGATTTTAATAATAACGATATCGTACGGTTAACGATCAATTCAGACCCCCAGGGTTTAATCTATTCAAGTGGCAGCTCGATTACTTCATTTGGTTTCGATGATGTCGGCCTGATGATTAACGGCGTGGATAAGGGCCGGAATACGATCAGTGAGATTTATATTAATAATCTTGACACGTTCAGTTCCACGCTCACCCTGAACGTACCGTCACAATCCGCATGGACTCAGCTCATTGCGGATGGAATTACGATTATCAATGGCGACAGCTCTGCACTGATCAGGCTTTACAGTTTAGGAGATACGTCTCCCACGATGAACCTTGACAATCGTGCGACGACGTATTATGTCGGGACGGTGTCAGGTTACACGATAACCTGATTTTTTTTACCATGGTGCCAACGTGCATCCGGTAATCTTCCCGCACTCCGGTTCCCGTCTGGCGTGAGATTGAAACACGGCGGTTTGATCTTTCACCGGTCGACAAGACAAGTGACTGCCCTGTCATAGCCATCTTAAAAATAACAAAAAAAAGTTCCCCTCCCAACTCTGGACGGGAAAATCCGATAATTATACCCGGGTATGGAAGTCGACAGTCCCCAGTGGTTTTGAAGTGTTACTGGACGAAACCAGTGTCCCGTCTTGAAAGACGGCAATTTCCAGGTTGTCTGCCGACCCATCCTGCTTCTCGATAAAGGCATCTACCGGACCGTAGTTTATCGGCACCTGGTAATACCGGGTCCCGGTATCATTTACCGCGATATTCCTGCCAAATACACTGATCCCCCCCACATAATTCCCGGGATATTGCACCCGCACCCAGACTCCTGTCGGGGGAACCAGAAAGACCGGAGGACCAGACGGTTGCGGTGCAGAGGTCACCTGATTCTCCGGGGTCAGGATCGGGGTTGGGTTTGTGGTGACTGCTGCAGGTAGTACGGCAGTGGTGACGGCAGGCAAAACGGTGGATGTGGCAGCATTATTTCCGTGTCCCATAATGAGCGCTCCCCCGATAATTGCGGCAATCACGATGATTATTGCAGCAACGGTGATTAAGGGTGAATGTTCCTTAGGCTCCAGCAGGTCAGGCTGCTGTGCCTGGCTCTGGTATTTTAAAAGGGTAAATTCCGGTACTGCCGGCCGGGTGGCAGGTTTTTCACCGTCCGTCTCTCCAGGGATCAGGCCCTTACCGGGGCTCAAAGGAACACTGTCAACGGTGCGACTATTCACCCGCACGGGAACATTATGCTCTTTTAAGATGGCGATGCATTTGTCGCGATCAGGGAAATTCTGGATACCCAAACTGCGGATAAACCTGAGTTCGAGGGTGCGTATCTCTTTGTCAGGGGAGTTGATCTCAAGCGTCAGTTCCGGTTCCCGTATCTGGCTTGAACCGGCAACTGCGAGCCCGATCGCTGAAAACAGGAGATCTTCACGGATTGTCCCCGTCTCGCTCTCCACAATAATAAGCCGCCTGCTGGTGAGTACCGCTTCATACCGGACACCGGCAATAACGATGGTATGTGTTGTATGAAGAATGGATTCATCGCTGTTCAGGTTCAGGTTGTCCATAGCGCTTACATCACCTCTCTTTCTAAACTATAAAAATCTGGATAGTCAGGGACAAATCCTCCCATGAACCACAGCAATTTTGTCGGCGATGAATATGGTTTATGTCTGGTCGTGAACATCGGAAATTCTCGTGCTCCTGCTTATGAGCACGTTATACGCGTCATGCTCCTTATTGTACCGGACCAGCACGCCTTCAAGGTCAAGGACTGACCCGTACGGTGCTGACAGTATCGCCTCGTTTTCGGGCGTAATATGGAACACGGGCAGCACCGCATACACCGGTTTTTCTGCGGAACCATCGCAGAGTTTAAACATATGGTTTTCCTTATCCCCAAGATCCCCGGACATTTTTGACGCGATGATATTGATCCGTTTTTCAACGTGGAGGTGGATACGGGACAACCGCAGCACCCGTGACCCGTGAGGGACACAATAGGGTTCGCGTATTTTCCCATCCCGGCGGAGGATGACATAACTGTACTTGATGTCGGTGTTCACGTACCGGAATGATTCGCCGCATGCCGCAAGTGTATTCATCAGGGGAGTTGGCCGGATAGAGGGGGCGGTGACAAAACTCCAGCACCGGTCCGGTGTGCAGTTTGTCTTCCAGATAAAGGAGCACGGGCTGTATATCGAGAGCCCCTGCTTTTTGAGCGCGAGGGACAGGGACCGCAGGCCGGAGGAGGTGACCTCTTCGGCCGGCTCGACAATCAGGATCGATCCGTCCGGCGCCAGCCGTCCTGCAAGACCCACGACAATCTCCGCTCTCTCCTGTATCGAACCCGTGAGCTCGTTGAGCACATTGGAAAACACCATCAGGTCGATCTCTTCGGGCAGCTGGTTGTGAATATCCCCGGTAATATCTGCCTTTATGGGCGGCTCGATGGTGACGCGGGTCGCAGGGGCGTTTTGCTGCTGTGTGAGGTACATGTATGCCTCGATGTGCTCTTCCGAACGCTCGACTGCATGGATGGTTGCCGTTGCGGTCTCCAGCCGGGAATAGAAGTCCGCAATCGCGAGCGGGACAACGCCCGGCCCGGTCCCCACATCGAGGATCGTCATATGGCTTTTTAGCAGACCCTCGCGGGCAAGCATTCCCATCAGCAGCCGGGTCTGCATGAAATAGACGGGGAAATGGTAGGCGAGATACCCGAGCACTGCATACCCTTTCGTATAATTCAATGACCGTTTATTGGCGGGTTTCCAGTAATCGTCTTTCTGTGCGACGATTGCCCGCCGGAGCCGTTCGAGGATGACCGGATCGGTCCATTCCTTTCCCACTTTTCTGGTGATATACTGCTCAATTGCCTGCTCAAGAGCGGGAGGAAACGTGTTCTCACCGGGCAACCTTTCGATCCGCATCTCTTCGTTCCCGCTGAGCTTATAGGGATGGGGCACAACGACCCGGGAGATCTCATAATCCATGCCGGTCTTTTTTGCCGCCAGCCCGAACTCTTTGAGGTGCGGGCGGAGTACCGTGTATAACTGGCTCACGGGCTGCGGGGCATCGAGGTACACCGCTATCTCCGAGAGCAAAAAAACCGGTTTTGTGCCGGCCACATATTTTATCGTGGACAGGATCTGTTTTTCGGTCACGTTCGTGCCGGTACTTTGGTGCCTGCCGTTCATACATCTTTGGATGGCAGCCCCCCCATACGGTACGGTTTGGGCGTCACGCTCATATAGCGGTTCAGCGGAGATCAAACAAGGAGCAAAGATGCATGTGCGGCAGGTATTCGCTGGTCTGTATCGATGATCTCGGCAACCGGTTCCGGGTATTTAACCCGATGATAGGTGCCCGCTCCCGGTTCAACGTCGCGCCGGGAAACGAGATGCCGGTGATCGTCCGTGCACACCGGAATGAACTTGCCCTGATGCGCTGGGGACTTGTCCCGCACGGGACACACGATATCCATGCCGCCCGCCCGCTCATCAACGCACGGGCGGAGACCCTTGCAAAAAAACCTTCGTTTGAATCCCTGCTGAAAAACCGGCGCTGTCTTGTCCCGGCATCGGGATTTTTTGAATGGAAAAAAGAGGGCACGCGGAAGATCCCGTTTTACGTCCATCTTCCGGAAAATCCCTGTTTTTCTTTTGCCGGGCTCTATGACGAGTGGCATGACCCGTCAGGGACGACACTGTCCACCTATACGATCGTCACCACAGAACCCAATGCACTGATGGCAACAATCCACAACCGGCAGCCGGCTATCCTGTCGCCGGAGCACGAAGAGGTATGGCTTGCCGGTGACGTGCCCGGACCCGATCAGCTCAAAGAAATCCTGGCACCCTGTCCGGCAGAACAGATGGCAATGTATCCTGTCTCGCACCTTGCCAATACTCCTGCCATTGACGATGAGCGGGTAATCCAACCCCTTACGGTGCTGGGCAGCGACGTACCCGGTAAGGTGTGAACCGATGCTCGACCAGTGTCCCGGTGCGGCAAATATCCGCACCCCCACGCTTGCGGTAAAAAAATGCCCGTAGTGCGGTGCTGACGTGGAAGTGTTCTCAAATGACCTGTTCGTGAAATGCGACCAGTGCGGGTTTGTTGTCGATAATGACATCGCCACATGCGTGCAGTGGTGCAAACATGCAAAGGAATGTGTCGGGGACGAGATGTACCGGAAACTCACGGAAAAGAAAGCATGAGGGCCGTTCCCCTCAGCTGCCCCCTTTAAAAAATTCCGGCCAGAACGGGTCCTGTGCCGGCACGGCAAGCGGTATAGTTGTTCCATCCTGCCGGGTCATCAGTCTCTGGCCGGGGTTATCCGTAACGGTGCCGATGACCGAAGACTCAATGCCCGCATCGATGAGTGCGTCCATGATTGCAGGGGAGAATGCCGGATCTGCGGTGATAAGCAGCGATCCCTCGGCAATTGCGGCAACCGGATCGATACCAAACTCCTCGCAGACCATCCGGACTTCGGGGGGGTAAACAAACCGGGATTCATCGATGTGCATTCCGACCCCGCTTGCATGGGCAATCTCAAAAAGCCCCCCGATTACGCCGCCTTCGGTCGCGTCATGCATTGCAGTCACGCCGCCGGCCTTTTTTGCGATCATGGCATCGCTGACCACGCTTATCTGGTGGCAGAGCGCTTGTGCTTTCCGGATGAGCGGTGCCGGGTATTTACCTTCCAGTTCCGCTTCACGGACGATCGCGAGTATTCCCGCAGTCTCGATCGCCGGCCCTTTTGTCAGGATCACATCATTTCCCGGGCGGGCACCTGCCGGCGTGACAACAGATGCCTTGTCTGCAATGGCAAAGACCGTCACCCCTCCAATCGTGGGAGCAGCAAATCCCGGGTAATAACCGGTATGCCCGCCGACAATGGCAATGCCGAGTTCACAGGCAGCCCGGTGGATTGCATCAACGATAATTTTGACATCATCATCGGGAGTCACTGGAGGGAGAAGAAGGGAATAGGTCATGTACTGCGGCCGGACTCCCATCACGGCAACATCGCTTGCCCCGATATGCACGGTGTACCAGCCGAACATCTCAAGAGGTTGTCCGAGTATGGCAAATATCGGGTCCTCGGCAACCACGAGCACTCTCCCGTTCCCGAGATCAATCACCCCGGCATCGATACCGGTTGCGGGCGGGATGATAACCGAGGGGTCTTCTTTTCCCAGCCGGTGCAGCAGGAACTGCGTGAAGAGGCCGGTATCGATTTTACCAATCTTTGGTTCAGGTGCCGGTATGGTAATCCCTCGCAAGTGCGCATATCTGGTTGGCAATTTCAAGCGGATCTTTTCCGACAATGACCGAAACGGGCTCTTTTCCGATCGCGCCGGTCTCATAAAATATCTTCGGGGCTTTTCCCCCCGCAGCCCGGATGGCCTCATGAACTTTCCACGGCATCGAGGCACCCTCTGTTGCTTTGATCTCCTCAGGTTCGTTTCTCCGGTCGATCACGCTGAAAATCCAGCCTTTTTCCCGGCAGTACTGTTCGAGCCATGCAGTGAGCCCGGGAGTATTTGCAAAATCAATACCGGCCCGGATAGACGGGTCAACTTTACGGATCTCGATAAGCAGCCGTGCCATGTGGCTGGATGCCCCAAACCGGGGTTTCCCGGATGCATGGGGCATGCCGTTTACAACCGTGATTCTCCCGTCGATAGCAAGTACATCTTCACGGGTCCTGGCATCTTTTTTTGCATACACAAGATTTGACCTGACTTCAGGGATCAGCGATGCGAATTCACGGCATTGTTCGATCTGTTCAAGGGCGCAATGGATCTTTCCCAGCATTTCAATTCGTTCGTTGTCCATGTATACACCTGGTGTCCATAACAATAATCAGAGGGCAAGCATGCGTTCGATCGCGCCGCGTGCCCGGCTCGCGATCTCTTCCGGCACGGTAATACGCGGGTACAGGTTGATGAGAGCGTCGCGGACTTTTACAAGGTCCGTCTTTTTCATGTTCGGGCAGATCGCGTGTTCTGACAGGGGATAGAATTTCTTTTTGGGGCATTCCTTTTCCAGCCGGTGGAGGATCCCGTTCTCTGTGCCGATGATAAATTCCTGTTCCAGCGCCGTGCAGACGTGCCGGATGATCCCGGATGTACTTGCGACAAGGTCTGCCCGGTCAATGACTTCCGGCCGGCACTCGGGGTGGACAAGGAGCACCGCGTCCGGGTGGGCGCGTTGTGCAGTTGTAACATCGTTCGCCGTATAACCATCGTGCACATGGCAGTAGCCGTCCCATGGGATGATTGTTTTTTTCGTGAACCGTGCTGCGTACTGCCCGAGATTGCGGTCGGGCACAAAGAGGACCGTATCTGCCTTGACCGAGTTTACCACCTTTACCGCATTTGCCGAGGTGCAGCAGATGTCGCTCTCCGCTTTGACCTCGGCGGTGGTGTTGACATAACAGACGACCGCCGCACCGGGGTACCGGGATTTTGCAAATACCAGTTCGCCTGCGGTGATCATATCTGCCATCGGGCAGCCGGCATCTCCCGCCGGCAGCAGGACACACTTTTCCGGTGAAAGGACCGCAGCGGTTTCTGCCATGAAATTAACCCCGCAAAAGACGATAACGTCGCCGTCCATCTGTGCCGCAGCACGGGACAGTTCAAGCGAATCGCCGGTGATATCGGCGATGTCCTGCACCTCGGGCCGCTGGTAATTGTGCGCGAGGATGATCGCGTTTTTCTCTTTCTTGAGACGGAGTATTTCCTGCTGTATCGGTGATGCTGCCTGCACGGGGCACACTCCCTGTATCGTATTGGTATGCATGCCGGCATCAAAATAGCCGCTGGTCGTGCGGGTGGCTGTGATTGGGCACTTTTTGCCTGAAACCTTTGAATTGCTCCCGGTACGCATTTACCGGGATATTTATGTCCGCCGCTTTCCTATCGTATATACGGTTATGAAAATCATCCTGCCGGACCAGAGCACCCGCGTCATGCCTCAGTGTCCCGGAACTGTTGAAGCACTCCTGCTTGCGCTCGGCATCAACCCCCTTGAAGTCATTGTATCCCGGAACGGTACCCTTGTGCCTGAACATACGGTCATTTTGGAAACTGACGAGATCCGTATCATCCGTATCGCGCACGGGGGATAAATGCCGGTGCCTGACCCCTCACCCGCCGGTGTGCCGACCTGTGCATGCTGCGCGGAGCCGGCGGTCGTTTTCCAGCGGGCACCTGACCGGCATCTCTGCAAATCTCATTTCATCAGCGATATTGAAACCCGGGTTGCAGCGACCATTGAACAAAACCGGCAGATCCGTGCAGGCGACCGGATTGCCGTTGCGCTCAGCGGGGGAAAAGACAGCACCGCACTCCTTTGTATCCTCTCCCGGCTCATTCCTGCATGGCCCGGTGTCAGTCTTGTTGCGATCACGGTCGATGAAGGTATTGCAGGATACCGGCACGATACGATCCGTGCAGCAGAAACCCTGACAAAAAAGTTTGGCGTGGAGCACCGGATCGTTTCATTTGTCGATCTTATCGGCGACGATCTCGACACCATCCTTGTCGGGCGCGAGACGCAGGCATGTACGGTCTGTGGCATTCTTCGTAAAAAAGCGCTCATGGATGCGGCAAAAGAGACCGGGGCTACAAAGATCGCGACCGGCCACAACCTTGACGATGAAGCGCAGTCGGTGCTGATGAACACGCTCCGGGGCGACCTGCCCCGTCTTGTCCGCGATCCCGGGAAAGATTCGGGCGGTTGTTTTCTCCCCCGGATCAAACCGCTGTCAGCTGTTAATGAAAAAGAGATTGCATCATACCTGTTCGTGCAGGACCTTTTTATTGCCCTTCCCGAATGCCCCTACACCCGGTATGCCCTGCGGGCGGAAGTGCGGTCAATGCTCTCGACGCTTGAGTACCGTTATCCCGGTACGATGCAGCATCTTATCGAGAGCAAAAAAAAGATCGAGCGGTACTGTGCCGGGGCACCGGTCATGGACGCATTGCGCCGCTGCCGTGAATGCGGCGATCCCTGCAGCGGGGAGATCTGCCAGGTCTGCCGGCTTCGGCACTCACTTTTAAAATGACGGGGCGCCCTGCACATGTTCAGGGTGGGTATAGACATTCATCTTTGTGCTCCGGACAAAACCGATCACGCATACGCCGGTCTTTTCTGCGATCCCGATGGCAAGCGTGGTAGTTGCCCCCCGCGAGACCATGATGGGAATGTTTGCGATCAGGCACTTGCGCACCATCTCTGAGGAGATACGCCCGGAGCAGATGGCAAACGTTGTTGAAAAGTCGATCTTGTTTTTCAGACCGTAGCCGATCACCCGGTCAAGTGCGTTGTGACGTCCGATATCTTCTGAACGGGCGATGATGCCGTCTGTCGATGCGAGCCCGACGATATGGATGCCGCCGGTCTTGTTGTGCAGCTCGGATTCAAGTACCTGTCTGACTGCCGCAATAATGCTGGAAGGGGCAATGGTGAAGTCGGATTTTATTTTCGGGAGTTTTTCCGTATCGATAAACGACGTGGAACCGCCGCATCCGGACAGGATAGTCTTTTTTGAGCCAAGCACTTTGAAGAGGTTTTTTGTAATCACGCTGACCCGGTTCTTCTCGATCCTGATCGATTCAATCTCATCGATCCCTTTGATGATCTGTTCGGTAAAGAGGTAGCCGGTGACAAAGTCTTCAAGCTGGACCGGGCTCATCATCGCTGTCACTGCATGGCGTCCGTTGACAAAAATGGCGATCGGGATCTCTTCAATAACCTCATGGGTGCCAATGGAGCAGGTATCGCCGTCAATCTTGATGCTGGGTACGTGTCGGAACATCTCTGTCATAGGTAGTATCCTTATGGAATTTTTTTTCAGGATTGTATTTTTGGATCTTTTGCAAGCACTTCATCCATGCTGCCGCTGCGATAGCCTTCAAGATCGAGCGTCACATACGAAAACCCGATCGATTTAAACTTCCCGGTCACATCGCCCTGCATGTTCAGTAGTGTACTCATATCCTCTTTAGGTAATTCTATCCGTGCCATGGTCCCATGAATCCTGACCCTGACCTGGCAGAACCCCTTTATGCGCAGGAACGCCTCCGCCGCTTCGATCATGTGCAGTTTTCCGGTGGTGATCTCATCGCCATACGGGAACCGGGACGAGAGGCAGGCAGCGGATGGTTTATCCCAGAATTTCAAGTCCAAATCATGTGCGATTGACCGGATATCATCTTTGGTCAGTCCTGCGTCAATGAAGGGATGGACAATGCCGGCTTTTGAGCTTGCGGCAAGTCCGGGCCGGTGTTCTCCCATGTCCGATACGTTGACGCCATCGGCAATGCACGCAAATCCCAGT
The DNA here is from genome assembly GCA_039698055.1 of Methanoregula sp. Lineage (GTDB taxonomy): Archaea > Halobacteriota > Methanomicrobia > Methanomicrobiales > Methanospirillaceae > Methanoregula. The sequence goes on from JBDKTL010000049.1 coordinate 33,644, forward strand.
TCTTGTGCCCGCTTTTTGAGCACTGCTGCCGATTTTTCTTTGCACAAGGAGCAGCGCTCGGCCGGGTTCGCCCGGAACTTCTCGTCGTCCATGATGGGGACCGGAATAATATCAAGCAAAAGCCCGTAGTCCCGGGCTAATTCCTGTGCTTCTGCAACTGCCGCACGCGGGACAACCGGGCTGTCGAGCAGGACGCACCGGCACTTGTCCTTGAGGGCCTCTTTAGCCAGTACCGCAAGAAGACTGCTGTCGACACCCCCGGAAAACGAGATGAGTATCGATCCTTTTTTGGTGATAGCTGCGATTAGCCGTTCACGTTTTTCTGAAATGTCCATCCCTGCACGACCCCGGATATTCTCTTTTTGGCAATTAAAAAAATCCTGTCAGGTATTTAGCTGCCGCACCGGTCCGGTGCCGCCACCCCGCACCCCCCCTCATCTCCGCGCAGCTGACGGCAGATGTCGCAGATGCGTTTGACAAGATCGATCTTTTTTTGGTCCTGTAAATCCCGGGCAAGCTGGCTTATGGAATTTTTTACATCCTGTTCAAATTCGATACGGTATCCGCGTTTCCCGGAGAGGTACTGCGATACTGCCGAGGGTGCGATCTCCAGCATCCGCGCCGCCTCAACCTGGGATACTCCGCACTTCACGAGTTCCACCGCAATCGCTGCCCGGATTGCCGGCAGGACATCCCATACAATCTTCTGACACGGGGACTCCATCTCATCACAACCTTTAAGTTATCACAATTGTGACATAATACTGTGCATTCACAATTGTGAATTTGGTGAAAGATCATAAAAGACCTTGCCTTCCCGGGGCCTGCACGCACAGGGTAACCTGCGATGCGGCAGTCAGGAAGGATATCATGTGAATCGTGCGGACGTGTCCGCTGTTTTTGCACCGGCAACAAAAGAATAATCAAAAGACCCGTAGACATAATCTGCAACAGGAGATACGCATGGGAGACAGGCATATCATCTACATGGATCACTCCGCAACGACCCCGGTAAAAAAGGAGGTCGTGGATGTGATGATCCCATATTTTACAACGCACTTTGGCAATCCCTCCTCGATATACGGCATCGCACGCGAATCAAAAACCGCCATAGACACGGCACGGGCGCAGGTGGCACAATCTCTTGGCGCCGATCCGGATGAAATTTATTTCACCTCGGGGGGCAGCGAATCTGACAACTGGGCGATCAAGGGTGTCGCGTTTGCCAACCGGAAACGGGGGAACCATATCATCACCACCAGCATCGAACACCATGCCGTGCTTCATACCTGCCAGTTCCTTGAAAAGGAAGGATTCGAGGTGACCTATCTCCCGGTTGACAAGTACGGCCTTGTCGATCCTGCAGTTCTTGAGAACGCGATTACGGACAAGACCATTCTCATCTCGATCATGTATGCAAACAACGAGATAGGGACCATCGAACCGATCGCACAGCTCGGTGCGATTGCCCGCAAACATAACATATACTTCCACACAGACGCGGTGCAGGCAATCGGGAATGTGCAAATCAAGGTGAACGAGCAGAACATCGACCTGCTCTCGCTCTCCGCCCACAAGTTTTATGGCCCAAAAGGCGTTGGGGCGCTCTATATCAGAAAAGGCGTGCGGATCGTGAACCTGATCCACGGGGGCGGGCAGGAACGAAAACGGCGTGCGGGAACGGAAAATATTGCGGGTATTGTGGGCCTCGGAAAAGCGATCGAGCTTGCTACTGCCGATATCCCGGCGCATAACGCACGGATTGAAGCGATGCGGGACCGGCTCATCAAAAATGTGCTTGAAAAAATCCCCCATACCCGGCTCAACGGTCACCCGACACTGCGACTGCCGGGGAACTTCAATATCAGTTTTGAATTCATTGAAGGAGAGTCCATGCTTCTCTGGCTTGACGATGAAGGGATCTGTGCATCTACCGGCAGCGCCTGCACATCAGGTTCGCTTGAACCGTCGCACGTACTGCTTGCCACCGGTCTTCCCGTGGAAGTGTCGCATGGTTCCCTCCGGCTGACGCTTGGCGATGCAAATACCGACAAGGATGTCGATTTTGTGCTTGAGACTCTCCCAAAGGTTGTATTCCGGCTCCGGGACATGTCCCCCCTGTACAAGAAAGCCACAAAGGACTGATGATGCAATGTATAGCGAAACCGTGATGGACCATTTCAAAAACCCGCGCAATGTGGGCGAGATAGAGAACCCGGATGGTGTCGGCGAGGTCGGAAACCCGGTCTGCGGCGATATCATGAAGATCTTTTTAAAAATCGAGAATAATATCGTCACCGATGCAAAGTTCAAGACGTTCGGGTGCGGGGCGGCAATTGCTTCGAGTAGCATGGCAACAGAACTGGTGCGGGGAAAGACCCTTGAAGATGCGTGGCAGCTCTCCAACAAGGCGGTTGCCGAGGCGCTTGATGGCCTGCCGCCGATTAAAATGCATTGCTCTATTCTGGCAGAAGAGGGCATCCACAAGGCAATCAACGATTATCGCGTAAAGCACGGAATGGAGCCGTGGCAGGAAACAACTTCACATGCACACGATGACGGTGAAGATAGTGAATGCCAGCACTAGCCGGTATCTTATAATGATCTGATCCGGCTCTAACGCACAGGTGAGTGAATGTTTTTGGAACGTGAACGGGAACGGTACAAACGGCAGATGATGCTCTTTGGCGACGAAGGGCAGGAACGTCTTAAAAAGGCACATATCTTTATTGCCGGGGCCGGGGGTCTTGGCTCGCCCATCTCGATCTATCTTGCTGTAGCAGGGACCGGGACAATTACCCTTGTTGACAAGGATACCGTGGACCAGTCAAACCTCAACCGGCAGATCCTGCACAATGACCGGGATATCGGCAGGAAAAAGACGGTATCGGCAGAGGAAAAACTGCGGGCTATCAACCCGGACATCAAGGTCAACGCGATCGATACCACGATAGAATCTTCAAACGCAGCAAAACTTGTCGGCACCGCAGACGGGATTGTCGATGCAATGGATAATTATCCCACCCGGTACCTGCTCAACGATATAGCGCTTGCAAAAAATATCCCCCTCTTCCACGGCGCAATCCGGGGGTTTTACGGTCAGGCGACGACGATCATTCCCGGGAAAACCGCGTGCCTCCGCTGTATCTTCCCAAATCCCCCGCCACAGGAGGTATTTCCCGTGGTGGGGGTTACCCCGGGAGTCATCGGGACGATCCAGGCTACCGAGGTACTGAAGTACGTGCTGGGGAACGGCGAACTCCTTGCAAACCGGCTCCTGATCTGGGATGGGATGCAGGCACATGCAGAAGAGATTGCGGTTGTGAGAAATCCTGCGTGTGTATCGTGCGGCAGGAAGAACACAACAAATCCGGCAGGAACAGACTAAGAAACAACGGGGAAGAAGAAATGACGGTGAAGGTTCGGTTTTTTGCACGGTTCCGGGAATTGTTTGGAACAGATATTGTTACTGATGTCCCAGACGGCAGCAGTTTTATCGATCTCGTCAGGCGCATTGCTGAAAAGAACACTGATGGTTATGCTGCAATTTTTGACGAGAATGGGTCTTTTCGGGAGTTTGTGATCCTGATGAAGAACGGCATGCGCATCGATTGTGCGGATGCGGCAGCAACTCCCGTTGCCGATGGCGATGAGATTGCCGTGTTTCCTCCTGTTGCGGGTGGCTGAAATGACGGGGATGCGGGGATCATGATTGCTATCCAGACCGAGGATGCAGACATCGGCCAGTTGATCGACGCGGCAAAGAAGCGCGGCACAGGAGCGATTGTTGTGTTCGACGGTATCGTCCGTGACGACGATATCACGGAGATGGAACTGGAAGCCTACGAAGAAGTTGCTATAAAAGAACTGGAGAAGATTGCCGGGGAGGCAACGGCCAACCACAATCTCCTGTCTGTGGATATTATCCACCGGATCGGGCGCTTATCCGTGGGAGAAAACATCCTGATCATCGTTGTGAGCGCCGGGCACCGGAAAGAAGCATATGCCGGGTCCCGGTTCATTATCGAAGCCATCAAAGCCGGCGTCCCCATCTGGAAAAAAGAGCTGACAAGAGATGGCGGACGGTGGGTGCCGGGCGATCATGCACATGGGGCGGGAAAACCCCTGTAGTTCTTTTTTCTGCGATTATTTTTCCTGATACTTTTTTCATGCACAAAAAATCCAGAGAAATCATTTAATTAAAAATGGTACTGGCGCTACGAAATCCAGGACGGGGATGACGTGCCTTCTCCACGGTCAAAAAAATTTTCAGATATTGATATTGAGCGCCGCCCGGATGAACAGCCCGATGACAAATGAGATGGCGGCAATCCCGAAACTGATCGCTGCCATCTCCGCAAAACGCCGGTAAAACGGCAGGTCCTTTGCCACCGATATATAGAACGTGAACACAAAGATCACGACAACTGCCCCCGCAAGCGTGAACACAAGCGCTGTATAGGGACTCGTGAGCAGCAGAAACGGGAGGATAAGCAGGGCAACGGTGGCGATATACGTGATACCGGTATAGATGGATGCTTTGACCGGATTTGTCCCAAGCGTTGTCTCCGATCGCTGGGACAGGTATTCGGAAGCAGCCATCGAGAGCGATGCCGCGACCCCCATAATGAGCCCGGCAACGGCGATAATCTGCGTGTTCTGGATCGCAAAGGTCAGCCCGGCAAGTGTTCCGGTGAATTCTACCAGTGCATCGTTGAGCCCGAGAACAACCGAGCCGACATACCGCAACCGCTCCTCATCGATCATGCCGATGAGTTCTTTTTCGTGCGTCTCTTCATCGGCAAGCATTGCCGGCATTTCCGGGATTGCCGCGATGAGTTCCGGGTCTTTTCTCTGGGCCCGGTTTTCGACGCCTTCCATAAGTTTTATCGCAAACGTCATCCCAAGGAGACGGGCGATGACACAATAATAGGCGATCCTGAGCCGGTCGGGTTCAACATCCCGGAGCGTATAACTCTTCCATATCATGTAATGGCTGTGCTCTTCCTTTGCGATACGCGATAATACATCCCGGTTGTGTTCATCGCTGGTTGAAGCCGCAATCGCGGTATAAATATGGTATTCGGTAATCTCACTTTTCTGGCGGGCGAGAATATTTTGCTCGTGTATGGTGCTTGTGGTCATCTGCTACCGGCTCCTCTGGACAAGTTGAAGAGTTTGTATGATGCGATATCGGGTGGATGAAGTTTTTACGCAGGTTTGTTTATAGGTTCGTTTGGCAGTAACATTTCGGGGGCTTGGCGCGGACCGTTCCCGGCATGATAGTACCAGGCAGTGTGATGGAAACGGTACCTGTCAAAAGGAACAAGGATCTCGAACCGGGCCCCCGTGCCCGGTGTACCGTTCTCGGTAATGGAAAGGCCGGTAATGGCAAGTATTTCCCGTGTTAAAAACAACCCCAGTCCCGTATGTTTGCCAAATCCTTTACTGAACAGTTTTTTCTTGTCCTCATCTGCAATACCCACGCCGTTGTCGTAATATACCAGTTTCATTTCCTGGCCGGATTCATTGATTAAAAAACCGATCTGCGTAACATGACCCCCGTGTCGCAGGGAATTCTCGATAAGGTTGTAAAACACTTTTTCGATCAACGGGTCTGCATAGAGTTCAAATCCGGAAAATGTGATATCGATCCCGATACCATCCAGCGGCAGTTGGGATGTCGATGACCGGATGGATTTTTCCACGTCGACCCATGCCGGGTCTTTGACCCCGATATCCTGGTAGAACCGGGTAAACTCAATCTGTCGTTCGATTGCTTCTGCAGCTTCTTCTTCCCTGGCGATGAATGCAAGCAGTTGTGGGTCTGTTGACAACTCCCTGGTAAGTTCCAGGTATGCTCTCAGGCCAGTGAGTTTGTTTAAGATATCATGCCGGGTGATTGATGAGAGCATGTTGAGTTTTTCATTTGCTGCACGGATTGCCCCTTCCATCTTTTTACGGTCGGTGATATCGATGATAACCCCCACCAGTCCCTCGACATGCCCCTCGCTGTCGGTGAGGGTTGTTTTATTAAAGATCACATCATGCATCGTTCCATCTGCATGCCGGGCTTTAGCCTCATAACTCTCGGTACCGGGAGAAGTGAAAAGTTCCCGGTCTTTTGCAGAATAGATATCTGCAAGATCTTTTGGGGCAGTATCGTAGACGGATTTGCCGATCACCTTCTCTCTTGGAAGCCCGATATATTCGAGGAAGGCGGTGTTGCATCCGGTATAGTTCCCGTTCTTGTCCTTGTAAAAGATCGGGTTTGAGATGGTCTCGATCAATCGATGGAGGAACCGTTCACTTTCGGCAAGTTCTTTTTGTGCTTTTTTGCGCTGGGTAATATCTACAGCCATACCCCTGAAACCCAGAAGTATCCCGGTCTCCCCAAAAACCGGTTTTGAATAAATCTCAAGAATGATTTTTTCTTTTGTCTGGTGATGCACTGCCACCACCTCGAAAGATTGTACCGAGGTGTTTTGTGCAGTAAGATAATTTCGTATCCAGTCCCGTTTTCCCGGGGGATATAAATCCATAATTGATGCATGTTCAAGTTCCTTTCTTGTGTAACCAAGAAGCAGCTCGCTTTGAGGACTGATATAGACAAATTTTCCGTCGGGGTCAATTTCCCAGATAATGTTTGGGGAAGTCTCAACAATCGCCCGGTACTTGGCCTCACTTTCCTGCAGCGCACGTTCTGCACGTTTTCTTTCGGTAATGTCCCGCATGAGATGAACACTGCCGGTGATGTTCCCGGTAACATCATGCAGTGAAGAAACCGATATGAGGAAATCGCCGTTTAATGAATCAAGGTGAACTTCCTGTGTTTCTGTGATGTTTTCATTCGTGTGGTGGGTAAGCGGACAGATATTGACAGGGGTATTTGTATGGTCGATGACCTCAAAACAGATCCTTTTGACTATTTTTTCCGGTGGCAGCCCGAGACGATCTGCCATTGCTTTGTTTACCCGCAGGATGCGGTAATTGCGGTCAATAATTGCTATTAAGTCAGGGACCGCATCAAATGTCCGTTCCCATTCATTCTTTGCGTTGAGTATCTCATTTTCGAACCGTTTGCGCTCAGTTATGTCATGGCCGATTGCCGATGCACCTATGATCTCATTCTGGCGGTTTTTTATCGGTGAGATGGATAGGGAAACATGGGTTGTTTTTCCCTCTTTTGTTATCTGCTCGGTCTCGTGACGCTCGATAATTTCATCGTTACGTACCATTCCAAGAAACTGGGGAATTTCCTGTGACCGGGAAGGCGGGGATAATTGCGAGATCGGTTTTCCAACTATTTCTCCTTCGGTAAATCCATAGAGGCGCGTGGCAGCATTGTTCCATTCGGTGATCGTGCCATCGAGTGCCAGACCGATGATTGCATCGTTTGATGAGGTTACAATTGAAAAAAGCCGGCGGCACATCTGGGTGTCGTGGTGTATTCTTCCGCTCAGGTAAGAAACGACCCCGGCAACGATGATAAAAACGACCGCCCGGGCCACTGCCGAAGGGAAAACGTCGGGTGAGGGAGAACCTGCCAACACCACCATGCCGCAATAGATTGCGGATAATATTACCGCAACGGGAACGCCATGGCGGGGATAATAATATGCTGCAAGGATTATGGGCAGATAGAACAGATGCGGGAGAACGTTCGTAATCCCGTTCTCAAGACCATAGAAATTAATCAGGGTGGTAAATGCCGCACTGGCGATGATAAGAGCGGGGATAAGGTAGGGCTTTTTGTACACTTCATCCAGATATAAAAAATCCATGTGATCCTCCGCATAGTCTGTAACTCAGTTCTTCTCGTTATCATTTAATTCTCTTGATTCAGGACGTCCGGATATAGGATACAGCCGTTAAATTCCGATAAATACCGGGTTTGAAACGAAAGAATCGCGATCAGCGTGTACGTCTCGCCTTGCAGGAAATGACTTTTTATTCTGTTTTGATCTTCAATATTCTTGTCGTGGTTTATGAGAAGATTTTAAAAATTATTGCATGAACGGGAATCCCTGATATTCTGCACAGTATATTGATGGGTATATGTGAAAAATGTGACCGTGTGCTTAAGGAAATACAGGTTCGGGACAAAAAAGGATGGATCACGTTTTTTTTAAAGAGAACAGCATCTGTCGGATAATGTTACGACGCTCTGCACGGGCCAAATATTCCGGTGCGTTTCCTTTAACCGGGGGAAACCTCATCCGGGTCAGGAAAGGGCCATGTCGCCCTGTTCTCCGGTTCTTATCCGGATGGCACCGATCATCGGGCAGATAAAGATCCTCCCGTCGCCATGCCGGCCGGTCTGGTTGACATTTACAATTGCCTGGACAATACGGCTTACTTCTTCGTTATCGGCAACGATAATAAGCATCCGTTTTGGCAGGAATCCAAATATGAGATCGGTGTCCGGCCCGTTGGGGAGTCCGGCAGCCTCATTTCCGTCATCCGATTCCTTCCTGTCATTGCGGGAGCTTGTAAACGGCTTCCGCAGGTTCAGGTTCAGGTATCTGCCTGTTTCCCCTGCGCTGACCCTTCCTTTCTGTTGGCCGCGCCCGGTTACGTACAGGAACGTGACGCCACTGATACCGACGGCTTTTAATGCCTCCTTGGTATCTTCAATCTTTTCGTCACGGATGATGGCAATGATCTGTTTCATGGGTTTGTCACGTCACTTTTGCTGCGCCGGCAGTCCGGATGGCAAACGTATCCTCTACGTAGGTGACGAAGATCTTTCCATCACCGATAGTCCCTTCACCGGGTACGTTCTTTGATACAGTCTTTGCTTCAGTCCGAATGATCATAACCACTTTTGCCACTTCGTTATCCGGTACCACGATCATCAGCATCTCTTTTGGAATTTCCGTGTAATGTACTGCTTCAAAGGTAATTCCCATCTCCTTGCCGTGACCTGTTACATGGAGGCGGGTCATGCCTCCGATGCCAATAGTATCAAGGGCCTTTATCACTCGTTCCGCCGATTCAGGACGGATTATTGCCCAAATCATCTTCATGGTATGTGCTCACCCTTGTCCTGTCTTTTTCTTTGGGGAACACAGGCTTCCCACGACATCATGGGATAAAAAATCGTTTTGCAATGTTTCCATTTCTTCATAAAAGAATCCGGAACAGAATTATCGTGCTTTATTCTGGTGGTTCCTGCACTGGTATACTTGCGATCTCTGAATGCAGACCGGGGAGTGGGATACTCCCCGGTCTGCAACAGAAGAGGTGTGCCTGGATATTGGTTTTGTGTGTGGTTCTCTGCTTTACACCTCCGTTTCCCCGGTACGGATGCGGATTGCGCGTTCAACGGGAATAACAAAGATCTTTCCGTCCCCAATCTTCCCGGTCCGGGCCGATTCGGTGATGATGCCGATCACTGCATCAACGTCTTTTTCATGGATTATGATCTCTATCTGGATCTTGGGCAGCATGTCGACGGTCATCAGGCCTCCCCGGTATTCCAGGGAGATGCCTTTCTGCTCGCCCCGTCCCCGGACCTCGGAGATGGTCATACTGATGAAGCCTTTGTTTTCCAGCGCTTTTTTGATGTATTCAAACCGTTCCGGTTTGATGATTGTTTTTATAAGTTTCATGATGATCCCTCCTGACAAGTATCCCCTGCGATGTTTGTTGAGGATACCGGAAGTCCCATTGATTGGTAACAAGGGCACAAGACCATGATGTCCGTTTTTAAAAACGGGGAAATGATTTCCCTGTTTTTTATAAAACCCGGTCGCCACGCTCCTTTGTCCGTACCCTGATGGCGTCCTTGATTGGTATGAGAAATATTTTTCCATCCCCGATTGTTCCGGTGTTTGCCACATCGCAGATGATATCTACGACTTTTTCGGCTCTCTCATCCGGAACAACGACTTCGATCTTTGCTTTTGGGATGAAATCCACCACATATTCGGATCCACGCCATTGCTGGGTGATTCCTTTCTGCTGGCCACGGCCTCTCACTTCGGAAACCGTCATCGACCCTGCTCCGATTGCATCGAGGGCCGTCTTTACCGCATCGATTTTTTGCGACCTGATAATCGCTTCAACTTTTATCATCTCAAACACCTTCTCTACTGCATCCTCTGCGAGGTTGTCTCGGGCTGATCCCCAACGTAAGCAGGGCATCCCATCTCGGGAACATCAAGGCCAGCAAGTTCTGTTTCCGGGCTGACCCGCATCGGAACAATGAGGGATATTACCTTATAGACGATGTAAGCCAGTATGCCGACAAATATCAGGTTTGTGAATACACCGATAAATT